>CADEDO010000048.1:17795-22570 GCA_902826115.1 uncultured Nitrosomonas sp. | reverse complement strand
GGCAGTGAATAATAAGTACCTGGAAGTGACTGGCACGCAACGAGAAGCTATCGTGGGACATGACTTGTTTAAGATCTTTCCTGATAATCCAGGCGATCATTCGAGTAGCGGCGTCAATGATTTGCGTGCTTCTTTGAATCATGTGCTGAAGGAAAAGCGCGCGGATATCATGAATGTACAGAAGTACGATATTCCGCTGCATGATGACAGCGGGCATTTCGAGCTTAAGTACTGGAGTCCGGTCAATACTCCCGTGTTCGATGCAGAAGGCCAAGTTATTTACATCATCCATCATGTGGAAGATGTCACCGAATTCGTTATCAGCCGTGAGCGCACCAATCCCGATAAAACAGCATTGAGCAAAGTGGACATGCGCGTTGAGCGCATGGAAGCAGAAATCATGCGTCGCGCGAATGAAGTCAAGGAAGCCAATCGTGCATTGAAGGCCGCCATGGAGGAGTTGTCGCGCCTCAATCAGCGTTTGACGGAATTGGATCGTCTGAAATCGGAATTTTTTGCAAATGTCAGCCATGAATTGCGCACGCCGCTAACTCTCATTATGTCGCCGCTGGAAAACCGTTTGCGTTTGCTCATCAGCGACCATGCGCCACTCGAAGAACGCCATGAGACGGAATTGATGCTGCGCAATGCACGTTTGCTCTATCGCCATGTCACTGATTTGCTGGATGCGGCCAAGCTGGAAGCGGGTTGTGTCAAGGTCTATTGGACGCGGCTTGATCTGGCCAAGCTGGTAAGAACTATTGCCAGCCACTTTGAAACATTAGCGCAGGACCGGCATATCGCTTATCACGTGATTTCTCCGGAAACACTGATGATGGATGGTGATAACGAGAAATTGCAACGCGTGTTGCTCAATTTGCTCTCCAATGCTTTCAAGTTTACTCAGGATCATGGTGCGATCACCGTTCGTTTGACTGCAGCGGAAGAGCAAGTATGCCTTGCAGTGCAGGATAATGGGCCGGGTATCCCTGCTGATATGCGTGAGCATGTGTTCAAGCGCTTTGCGCAAGTGGACAGTCATGCCAATCGGCATCATAGCGGTACTGGCTTAGGATTGGTCATCGTCAAGGATTTTGTCGGTTTGTTAGGCGGCAAGGTTAAACTGGCTGAATCTCCGGAAGGGGGGGCGCTATTTGAAATCACCTTGCCGCGCGAGGCGCCTGCTCACTCAACATGGCTCAATGCGCCGACTGCGCTCGATACGGTTCTGTTGCACGAAGTGGTCGAGGAGCTGCAACCGAATCCAATGATTGCTCCGACACTTGTCCCTCCACCTCCAACGACTGGTTCTCAGCCATTGGTGCTGGTGGTAGAGGATAACGTGGATATGAACCGGTTTATTGCGGATACGCTGCGCGCACATTATCGGGTTGCTTGTGCCTTCAATGGACAGCAAGGACTTGAGCAAGCGCTGGCGATAGCGCCCGATTTGATTATTTCTGACGTCATGATGCCAGTGATGAATGGTGATCAAATGGTGAGTGAGCTACGGCAGTGGCCGAAATTGGCAGATGTGCCCATCGTAATGCTCACTTCGAAAACGGATGATGATCTGTGTGTCAAGCTGCTTAAGATGGGTATACAGCATTATCTGAATAAACCCTTTACCGTGGATGGATTGCTGGCGCGAGTCGAAAAACTGCTCACTGAACGCCAACGTATTCGTGAACAATTGCGCGAAAGCGAAGCCCGCTTTCAAGCAACTTTTGAACAAGCTGCTGTGGGTATCGCAATCGTTTCGCCTGAAGGTCGTTGGTTGCGTGTGAACCATAAGCTGTGTGAAATCATTGGTTATAGTCATGAGGATTTACTGACAATGACCTTTCAGGATATTACATACCCAGATGATCTGGATGAAGATCTGGCCTATGTCAGGTGTGTGCTGTCCGGTGAAATCGCTACCTATTCGATGGAGAAACGCTATATCTGTAAAGATAGCAGTGTGGTTTGGATCGGGCTCACGGTTGCCCTGGTGCGTCACCCCGATAATACGCCGGATTATTTTATTACCATCGTTCAAGATATTCAGGATCGCAAAGAAATTGAGGCGAATCTGCTGGAAGCCAAGCGCATTGCCAATTTTGGCCATTGGAAATGGGATATCGGCAGCAACAAGCAAATGTGGTCGGAGGAGATTTACCGTATCTACAGCCGTGACGTGAATTTGCCGCCAGCGAGTTATCAGGAAGTGTCAGCGTATTTTACGCCACAGAGTTGGGCGAATTTGGCGACCGCTGTGGAAAGATGTGTGAAAGAGGGACAAGCTTATCAATGTGATGCAGAAGTTGTGCACCCAGATGGCAGCCATCGCTGGATTATTGCTCGCGGCGAGGCGATCCGCGATGCGGATGATCGCATTATCGCACTGCATGGTACTGTGCAGGATATTACTGAGCGCAAATTGGCTGAAGTTGCTCTGCAAGAAAGCAAAGATCAACTCAAGCTGTTCATTGAATACGCGCCCGCCTCACTGGCCATGTTTGATCGCGAGATGCGCTATCTTGCATTCAGTCGGCGCTGGTTGAGTGATTACGGTCTTGGCGATCGTGATTTACTTGGATTATGTCATTATGATGTTTTTCCAGATATTCCTGAAGAATGGAAAGCCATTCATCGCAGATGCTTGGCTGGAGAAGTCATTCGTGCTGACGAGGATCGTTTCGAACGTTTAGACGGGAGCGTGCAGTGGTTGCGCTGGGAAGTGCGCCCCTGGTTTCAGGTGGGGGGTGCCATTGGCGGCATTGCCATGTTTACTGAGGATATCACTCAGCAGAAAGCAGTTGAAGAGACCTTGCAACAGCTCAATGTCAATTTGGAGAAACGGATTGCAGAACGGACTGCTGAGTTGGAAACCTTGAACCAGTCCTTGGAAAGCTTTGTGTATTCTGTTTCCCACGACTTGAAAGCTCCTCTGCGAGGTGTTGAGGGATATAGCCGTCTTTTGGAAGAAGATTATTCCGAACGACTGGACGATGAGGGTAGGCTGTTTATCAGCAATATTCGTGCCGGGGTCACGCGCATGAATGAGCTCATCAACGATTTGCTGGCCTACTCGCGCATGGAGCGGTGCAAATTGGAATCCAAAGAACTGGATCTGGTTGCATTAATTCGCCAGGTGATTGCCGAGCGCGAGGAAGAGATCACTGCCCGTCGCATCGAAGTCATCATCAATCTGTTGCCCATCCGGATCCAGGGGGATCGTGAAGGCTTGGCATTGGTGCTGCGGAATCTTTTGGAAAACGCGATCAAGTTTAGCAGGCATTCACCTCATCCACGTATTGAATTGGGTATTGAGACTAACAATCATAAGGTTACTCTATGGATGCGTGACAATGGTATTGGTTTTGACATGAAGTATAATCATCGCATATTTGAGATTTTTGAGCGTCTCCACCGACAGGAGGATTACCCTGGTACAGGCATTGGCTTGGCTTTGGTCAAGAAAGCCATGCAGCGTATGGGAGGCCAAGTTTGGGCTTACAGCATACCAGGTGAAGGTGCAACCTTCTATTTACAGTTGCCTATCATGCAGGAAAACCTGACATAACGAAGGAGTAATAAGATGAGTGCATATCCGCCGATTCTCTTGGTCGAAGATAATCCGCTGGACGTCGATTTGACTTTGCGGGCTTTTCAGCGCCGCAAACTAGTCAATCCTATACTGGTCGCACGGGATGGCGAAGAAGCATTGGCTTGGGTGCCGCGTTGGGAGGCAGGCGAGATCCAGCCAGTCGTTATCTTACTAGACCTCAATATGCCGCGTATTGATGGCTTGACCGTACTGCGAACTCTGAAGGCGCACCCTGTGCTGCGTCGCATTCCAATCGTCATTCTGACGACCTCTAATGAAGATCGTGACATCCAAACCGCCTACGATCTAGGTGTCAATTCATATATCGTCAAGCCCGTAGGCTTCGATAACTTTATGGAAGTAGCGCAGCACATAGAACTCTACTGGTGCGTACTCAACGAACAACCTCAATAAATATCATGCGTGTTCTGTATATTGAAGATTCCGCTATGGATGCTGATCTGGCCCGGCTTACACTGGCGCGCACAGCACCTGAGATCAAATTGGAAGTGGCATCGACGCTACGCGAGGGATTGGAACGGCTTGACGACAAAAGCAATGCGTATGATTTGCTGCTGACGGATCTTTCTTTGCCGGATGGCTCCGGTTTGGAGGCATTAACCCGGGTGCGCGAGCAGCGATTGCCAATGGCCGTGGTGATTCTAACCGGATCAGGTGATCAAGATTCGGCAGTGGCTGCGCTCAAAGCCAGTGCTGATGATTATCTGATCAAGCGCGACGATTATCTGGAGCGTTTGCCACGGACGCTGCGCGCCGCATTGGAACGTTCAAGTCGTAGCATTGATCGAAATCAGCCGGTGTTGCGTGTTTTGTATGTTGAGCACAATGTGTTTGATATTGATCTGATGCGCCGTCATCTGGCTCTACATGCTCCTCATATTCAGTTGACTGCAGTGACCAGCGCCGAAGATGCGGTGCCATTTCTGCCGATGAATCCGGTTGAGCAGGATGCATGTTTTGATGTGCTGCTGATTGATTATCGATTGCCAGGCATGGATGGTTTCGAGTTTATAAAATGGCTGCGCAATGATCGCAAGCTGAATATTCCAATTGTGCTAGTGACCGGACAGGGCAGCGAAATGGTAGCGGCTCGTGCATTGCATTTGGGTATAGATGATTATTTATCCAAGCACGAAGGCTATCTCTACGAAATAACTGCTAC
>CADEDO010000048.1:0-17695 GCA_902826115.1 uncultured Nitrosomonas sp. | reverse complement strand
GAAATCGTGGGCGCTTGGTTGGATATCAGCGAACACAAGCGCGCCGAGCTGATACGACAAGCCCATCAGTCGGCATTGGATCTGATTGTGGCCAATCATCCGCTCTCGACGATACTGAATGATATTGCGCAACGCTTGGAAATGATCAATCCCGGTATGATGGTGTCCATTTTGCTGCTCGATGTGCGCACTGGTCGCCTGAAGCATGGCGTAGCACCCAGTTTGCCGGATGATTACAATGCGGCCGTCGATCAGCTGAAAATCGCAGATGGAATTGGCTCCTGCGGTACGTCGGCTTGGCGCGGCGAGCCGGTGATTGTCTCGGATATTGATAATCATCCCTATTGGCAGCCGTTTCTGGAAATAACACGCAAAGCCAATCTGCATACATGCTGGTCAGTGCCTTTCAAGAATGAGGCCGGTGCAGTGCTAGGCACTTTTGCCATCTATCATCAGATGCCTCGGGAACCAGAGCCTGCTGATCTGGCCTTGGTGAATGAATTTGCCAGCATTACTGCGTTGGCCGTGCAAAAAGTATATGCTGCCACTGCCCTGAGGCAAGCGGCGGCAGTGTTTGAATCCACTCGGGAAGGGGTTGTCATTACCGATTTGACCCCATGTATCCTTGCAGTTAACCGTGCTTATACCGAAATTACCGGTTACGGTGAAGCGCAGGTGCTGGGAAAGAATCCAAAAATCATCAAGTCAGGTCGTCACGATGAGGCATTTTATCAAGCGATGTGGGCTAGTCTGCTCACTGCCGGTTATTGGCACGGAGAAATTTGGAATCGCCGCAAAAATGGCGAAATTTATCCGCAGTGGCTGACGATCAGCACGGTATTCAACGATCGGCAGGAGCCTTGCAATTATGTCGGTGTATTTACCGACATTACTCAGATAAAGCAATCGGAAGCGCGTCTTTCACATCTTGCGCACTATGATCCATTGACTGGTTTGCCCAACCGTTTGCTGGCGCAGTCACGCTTGCATCATGCCATTGAGCGGGCGCAGCGACACCAGCATCGAGTGGCAACACTGTATTTCGATCTGGACCGTTTTAAAAATATCAACGATAGCCTGGGTCATCCTGTCGGCGATGAACTCTTGATCATGATGGCTTCTCGCCTGAAGAAGCGGTTGCGCGAAGAAGATACCTTGGCGCGACTGGGAGGCGATGAATTTCTGTTAGTCCTGGAGGACATTAGAGATCCCAGTGAACCCGCCACTTTGGCGCAAAACCTGATCGATTTGCTCACATCACCGTTTATTTTGCCGAGCGGGCATGAGATTTTTATCAATGCGAGTATCGGTATCAGTCTATTTCCGGATGATGCCAGTAGTGTCATCGAACTGATTCAGCATGCGGATATGGCCATGTATTTGGCGAAACAGGAGGGGCGCAATACTTATCGTTACCATACCAAGGCGTTAAGCATTGCGGCAAACGAGCGCTTGGTAATGGAAAACCATTTGCGCCATGCACTGGCTGCAGAGGAATTCATTCTCCACTACCAGCCGCTCATACATGCTGGCAGCGGCAAGGCAGTTGGAGTCGAAGCCTTGGTGCGCTGGCAGCCACCGGGCAAAGCCATGGTGCCACCAGGAAAATTTATTCCTATTGCCGAAGAGACCGGGCTTATCGTGCCGCTGGGGGAGTGGGTGTTGCGCACAGCTTGCGCGCAGGGTCGTGCCTGGATAGATGCCGGTTTTCCGCCCCTGGTGATCGCAGTCAATTTGTCTGTGCGACAATTCCAGTCAGAGAATTTGGTCGAATTGGTGAAAAATGTATTGGCAGAAAGCGGGTTGCCGGCGGCTTGCCTGGAACTGGAATTGACTGAAAGTATGTTCATGGAGCATGCCGAGCAATCCGTCAATATCCTGAAGACCCTGAAAGCTCTAGGTGTGCGCCTGGCGATTGATGATTTTGGTACAGGTTATTCTTCGCTGACCTATTTGAAGCGCTTTCCCATCGACAAATTAAAAATTGATCAGAGCTTCGTGCGCGGTTTGCCGCATGATCCCAATGATCGTGAAATCGCGGCTACCATCATTGCCATGGCGCGGAGTTTGAAGCTGGCGGTGCTCGCAGAAGGCGTGGAAACTGAGCAGCAGTTGACCTACTTACGCCAGCATGGCTGTGATTACTATCAAGGCTATTTATTTTACAAACCTGCGCCGGCTGCAGAGTTAGAAGTATGGTTGCGGCGTAACTCGTTGTCTAAATGATAATTCGTGCGCTGAACAAAAGAATGCAGAATTGTATTTCAATCAATTAATCACCCATTCTATTTTTATAATTCTTGATGTGGAACTTGAGAAATAGCGATTCTTCCGTTAAGCTGCGGTATCTCTAATTGAAACAAGGTGATAGGCGGAAACAGAAAATTTGCCAATTTGTTATTTGCTGGGTGATAAAAAAGTGTTGTAGAGCGCGACGATTCCAATTAAAAGGAGCTGATTATGGGGCAGTACAAAACACCGGGTGTTTACATTGTTGAAAAGAGTGCGTTTCCAAATTCTGTCGTGGAAGTGGCTACTGCGGTACCGGCATTCGTTGGGTATACAGAAAAGGCCAGCAACAAAGGGAAACCTTTATTGAATAAAGCATGGCGCATTTCATCCATGTCTGAATTCAATAGTTTTTTTGGCGGGCCACCTAAAGCGCAGTATGAGATTAAAGATTTTGACGCTGCGTCAGGGGATGAAGCGGATTTCTCCAGCAATGATGCGGAATATGCATTGAAGCTCCAAGGCTCCCGATATTTTTTGTATCACAGCATGATGCTTTTTTTTCAAAATGGCGGGGGTGCTTGTTATATTGTTTCCGTGGGTAACTATGAGCAGCCGATTGATAAAACAAAACTGGTTGACAACGGGATTAATGCTTTATTGAAAGAGCAAGAACCCACCATGGTGGTCATACCTGATGCCATGTCCTTGGCGCAAGCCGATTGTATCGCATTACAGCAAGCTGCTTTGAGCCACTGTGGGCAAGTGATGAAGAATCGCTTTGCTATCCTTGATATTTATGATGGTTATAAAGAAGCGCAGGATAGTGGTTGCATTGTAAATTTTAGAAATGATCTTGGTGTCAACAGTCTCGACTTTGCGGCAGCTTATTATCCCTGGTTGAATACTTCCATCGTGCAATCCAGTGACTTGAGTTTTAAAAATATTTCCAATCTGGATAAGTTGCAGGCGGTACTAAAAGCCGAGCTGGACAGTAGTCAGTTGGATGCTAAAAAGCAAAAAGAGATTGCTGACAAGATTGCTGAAATCGGTGTAACGCCCAAGACAGACAAAATGTCTTCTGATGAAGATCTCCACAAAATTCTGGGTGTGGTTTGTCCAGTTTATAACTCGATTCTGGATCACATCAAACTGAAACTCAATTTGTTACCACCCAGTGCTGCGATGGCCGGTGTCTACACCATGGTCGATAATTCACGCGGTGTATGGAAAGCGCCCGCTAATGTCAGTTTGAATGCAGTGGTCTCCCCGGCAGTCGAAATTACACATGAGCAACAGGAAGATCTGAATGTGACAGTCGCAGGTAAGTCGATTAATGCCATTCGCACGTTTATCGGTGAAGGCACGCTGGTATGGGGAGCGCGGACACTGGATGGAAATAGTCTGGATTGGCGCTATGTCAATGTGCGCAGAACCATGATTATGCTGGAAGAATCCATCAAACTGGCTGCTAAGGCTTCGGTCTTTGAACCCAATGTCTCAACGACTTGGGTAACTATCAAAAGCATGATCAGTAATTTCCTGACCAGTGTCTGGAAACGTGGTGGTTTGGCCGGTGCATCTCCAGAAGATGCTTTCGGTGTGTTCGTTGGCCTGGGTGAAACGATGACTCCTCAGGATATTCTGGATGGCATGCTCCGTGTGACGGTGCTGGTGGCATTGAGCCGTCCGGCAGAATTTATCGAAATCACATTCCAGCAACAGATGCAGAAATCTTAACTTGATACATGGTATGACTCGTGTGGTTCGTATAAGTGTTTATTTCTTAATCATAAAAGTAGAGGTAAATTATGGCAGATGATGGATCAAGTCAATCAACGACAGTTTGGCCGGTACCCAAGTTTTATTTTCAAGTTAAGTGGGATTCGCAAGTGATGTCTTTTCAGGAAGTGAGTGGACTAGACATCCAATCCGAAGAGATTAAATATCGCCATGGGGACAGTCCGCAGTTTTCGGTCATCAAAATGCCGGGCATGAAGAAGTTTGGCAATGTCACTATGAAAAAAGGCATCTTTAAAGGCGATAATAAGTTTTGGGATTGGTTTAATCAGATCAAGATGAATACCATCAAACGGTTGCCAGTGACCATCAGCTTGTTGGATGAAGCCGGTAAAGCAGTGATGGTATGGACACTGACCAATGCTTGGCCAACAAAGATTACAGGTACTGATTTAAAATCTGAAGGCAATGAAGTGGCTATTGAAACCATAGAGATTGTGCATGAGGGCCTGACAATCGCCCTTGGAAGTTAATGGTTAGCTAATTGCTTATTAGCATGTTTCGGTCGCAAGGTTGAACGACATTTAAATGAATGATAGCGCGCCATTAACAGACATTTATCCACCTTCAGCCTTTTATTTCAAAGTCATGTTTGGAGGTCCCCAAGAAACTGTCGACACTTCCTTTCAGGAAGTGTCGGGCATTTCTTCTGAGATTGAGGTTGAGTCGGTTGCGGAAGGTGGTGAAAATAGATTTGTCCATCAATTGCCTAAAGGCTTTAAACATCCCAATCTGGAAATGAAGCGTGGTATTGCGCCTATGACCTCGCCCCTGGTGAAATGGTGCAAAGCAGTGATGGAGAAGGATCTCATCGAATCGATTGAATCCAAAGCGATCCGGGTTTTTTTGATGGATGAAAATAAAAAAGTGATTCGGGGATGGTTATTTGACTCGGCCTATCCGGTGAAATGGGAAATCGAAAGCTTTTCTTCAACTAAAAATGAAGTGGCGATAGAAAAGATTGTTTTCAGTTACACATTCTCAAAGCGGATTGTTTAGGTTGTTCAACCACTCGATATGGCGATAGAAATTAAGCAATTACTAATCAAGTCCAATATCGTGCAGCGAACAGGACGAGAGGATTCTGATGCCTCCGAGGAATACCGTGTATTAAAAGAAGAAGTATTGGCCGAATGTCAGCGGCTGATTGTTGATATTTTGCGAGACAAGGAGGAGCGCTAGATGCCCAATAGCAGTGGTCAGAAGGCTCTACTAACGATTTCTGCATGTGCCGTCAACAATGGAAAAATCAGTGTCGATAGCTCGAAGAAGAAGTTTGAGGCATTAATCAATCCCGCTGGATATGAACACACGTTTAAACTGAGTTATGCAAAGAATCGAGTGCTTGGGCAGCCTGGAACCGAAGCCAAATATGATGCCAGTCATCCGGAAAAAATTGTTCTGAAAGAACTGGTATTGGATGGTACGGGGGTTGTCAAAGCCAATCAGAATTCAACTAATAGCACACCGGCATCCGTCAAAGATCAAATTGAATTATTAAAAAATGTTGTTTATACCTATGTGGGTAGTAAACATGAGGCGCCTATCGTCCAGTTAAAGTGGGGCAGTCTTTTATTTTATGGACGGGTGGAATCGCTGACCTTTAACTATACCTTATTCAAGCCGAGCGGTTTACCGTTGCGGGCCAAGGTTACGCTGACATTGATCGAGTATCAGAGCAGCGAGGAAATATCCAAAGAAGCTGCGCAGGAGTCTCCCGATTTAACGCACCTGATCGAGGTGAAAGCGGGAGATACCCTGCCTTTGCTGTGTTACCAGATTTATCAGGATTGCACTTATTACATTGAAGTTGCCAGGATTAATAATCTGACAAATTTTCGTGATCTGAAACCAGGGATTAAGCTGCAATTCCCTCCATTAAATTAAGGCTTGTCATGGCAGATTCTCCCCTGTTGAACAGCACCGGTGTTATCTCCATAAAGATTTCAAGCAATGGCAAAGACATTGCCGATACGACCCAAATTGTTGCGATTGAAGTTATCTGCGGTGTTAACAAAATTCCTGCCGCCAGAATAACGATTTTAGATGGGGACATGCCGAATAACGATTTTCCGGTAAGTAATGCCGATGATTTTAAGCCTGGCGCAGTGATTGATATCAGTGCGGGTTATGGCAGCAGTTTAACCTCTATTTTTAAAGGGGTGGTGATCAAGCATGGCATAAAATTAGACGGTGACAATTTTTCGCGTTTAATCGTTCAATGCAAGGATAATGCTGTTGCCATGACCGTTGGCCGCAAGAATGCCAATTTTGTGGACATGAAGGACAGTGACATTATCAGCCAACTGGTTGGAGCCTATAGCGGTTTGTCTTCGGATGTGACGGCCACTAACACCAGTTATAAGGAGCTGGTGCAATATTATTGTACCGACTGGGATTTTATACTCACCCGAGCGGAAGCCAATGGATTCTTGGTCACGGCTGATGCTGGCAAGGTGAGTGTCAAAGCTCCGCAGGTAGAGAGTGAGCCCGCGCTGACATTGACGTATGGAATTGATCTGATTTCGTTTGGTGCAGATGTGGATGCTACTGCACAATTTTCGGTTGTGAAAGGTTTTGCCTGGAATCCAACTGACCAAGCCATTCAGGAAGTGCAGGCGGGCCCGAATCAACTGACCGGGCAAGGCGATTTGGCTGCTGATACATTGGCAGGTGTGATTGCGCCCAATTATTTTAGATTGCAAACCAGCGTTCCCCTGGATAACTCCACGTTGACCGATTGGGTAAAGGGGCAGCAAGTGAAATCGGGGCTAGCCCGAATAAGAGGCCATGCGGCATTTCAAGGAAGCGCCAAAGTTAAAATCGGTGATTTGGTTGAGCTGAAAGGTGTCGGTAATCGCTTCAATGGTAATGTTCTGGTGACAGCGGTAAATCATCAAATCAAATCTGGGAATTGGGTGACAGAAATTGAATTTGGTTTGTCGCCGCAATGGTTTACCGAGCAATATGCAACACAAGCACCGCTGGCATCAGGCTTGGTGCCCGGTGTAAATGGTTTACAGATTGGTGTCGTGAAGAAATTGGATGCAGATCCTGATGGTCAATACAAAATTCAAGTATCCATTCCGATTTTGCAGTCTGAAACTGATGGTGTCTGGGCTCGGCTGGCCAGTTTTTATGGTTCTAGTGCTGTGGGCGCTTTTTTTGTGCCGGAAATTGGTGATGAAGTGGTGCTGGGGTATTTCAACAATGATCCGTCTTACCCGGTGATTCTCGGCAGTTTATATAGCAGTAAATTAAAACCTGCCTATGAATTCACCGCAGACAACTTCATTAAAGCAGTCGTCACTCGCAGTAAACTTAAACTGGAATTTGATGATGAAAAGAAAGTCATCACCGTGACCACACCAGGCAATAACAAAATCGTCATCAGCGACGACCAGAAATCCATTCTGCTGCAAGATCAAAATTCCAACAAAATTGAGCTCAGTTCCAGCGGTATCGTGATAGATAGTCCTAAAGACATCAAGATCAGTGCTAAAGGCAAAGTGACCATTGATGCGGTTGGAAATATTGAATCGACTGCCAAGGCGGATATCAAAAATCAGGGACTCAATATCAATCACCAAGCAAATATTGGTTTTAGCGCGAAAGGCAATGCCACGGCAGAGTTGTCTGCGAGTGGCCAGACCACGGTGAAAGGTGCCATAGTGATGATCAACTAACTGCATACGCAATACTGGAAGCTTCCCGATCAATTTGAAGGAGTGATGTTGTGCCACCTGCAGCGAGAATTACAGACATGCATACCTGCCCGATGCAGACTCCCGCCGTGCCTCCTATTCCTCATGTAGGTGGGCCTGTTAGCGGACCTTGTGTGCCAAATGTGCTGATTGGCAAATTGCCGGCCGCTGTCATTGGTGATATGTGCGTCTGTGTGGGACCGCCGGATAGCATTGTTAAAGGATCCGCAACGGTCATGATCGGTAACAAACCCGCAGCCAGAATGGGTGATACGACAGCCCATGGCGGGGTCATCGTTGCTGGCTGTCCAACGGTCATGATCGGTGGCTAGAATGGATGATCTTTAGATGGCGAATAGTGATAAATCATTTCTCGGAACGGGATGGAGCTTTCCGCCCGAATTTAATCCATATGGTTCTGTCAAGAAAGTTTCAGATGAAGAGGATATTCGTGAAAGCTTGGCTATTCTTTTATCCACCAGCCCTGGTGAAAGAATCATGCAGCCAACCTATGGTTGTGGATTGAAATCGCAAGTCTTTGAAGAAATGAGTGAGACTGCAGTCACGGTCATGGTTGATCTGGTTAAACGCGCCATTCTGTTTTTTGAACCAAGGGTTGTGGTGGAAAATGTCGAGGTGGTTTCGGATAATCATGAAGATATCCTGAATGGCGTGATCAAAATCAATATTACGTATATCGTGCGGGCAACCAATAATCGCCACAATATCGTTTATCCGTTTTATTTTACCGAAGGCACCAATGTTAAGTGATCAGGTTCTCTTGGTATGCCAATAAAATATCAAACCAATCTGCCAGCAAAATATCAGCTGCATATCAGTGACGGCAGAAGTCAGTCAAAAAGATTGCTGCCGGCATTGGAAAAAGATTATTTCAATGTGGCTGATATGCACTTTCACACATTATTGGCGATGGTGGCTGATTATGCGCGAGTGATGAAATTCTATAACCTGGATAATCAAGCAGAAGGTAGTTGGGAGCACTTTTTTCTGGTCGATGAAACGGTGATTATCGCGACCATACTGGCGACTGATCTCGATAAGTTGATGGCAGGGGTTGAGTACAGCGCAAACACAATGCCAGCAAGTAACGAACTGATCAAAGTGCTACGCAAAATGCCAGCCAAAGAGATCAGTCAGCCGATGATTGCCGCGTATACAGCAGTTAGCATGCTGGATCATTGGTTTCAGTTACTGGGCCGTACACGGAATCAAATAGGCGCAGAACTTCGCAAAGTGGTAGAAAGCGTGCTGATGGGGCTGCAAAAAGATATTGATCTATTCAGGCAATACTTGGACCAGCTGCTGGCATGCCACTCGTTAGAGAAAATTTTCTCGCATGATCTAATGATGCTGGTATTTCCAGATGAAAGCAGCATTCCCTCCGAGCCGGAAAAATCTGCCCTGCAGGTACCCGACAAGGCATCAATTCGATCAAGCCTGTATGCTTTCATCAAAGCCATTGAAATGGTGCAGGATAGTGCAGCTAAGTTGCTATCGACCTCATTGGTCAGTAAAAATCATGATCCGGCGATCGGATTATTGCTTGCTTTTGTGCAGTTGTTCCAGAAACTGCAAAATAAGATGAATCGATTCACGCTGAACTATATCGATTTTTATTATGATCAGGTACTCAAGGTACAAGCGCGTGGTTTTGTATCTGATAACGTTTATTTGGTGATTGTTCCCAATAAAAAAGATCAAGCGATATTCATCCCTAAAGGAACAGAATTTCTGGCTGGGCAGGATGAGAATAAACAGGACATGGTTTATTGCTCGAATGAGGATGTTTCTATTACTGATGCAACAGTGAGTGCTGTGCATACGTTATTTTTCTCGCGTGACGATTTGAATTTTCCTGAGAACTGCTTATCGGAATCTGTCACTTTCAAGCATTCATCCGGTGAGACTAAGAGACAATTGACTACCGGTTGCTGGCTGAATGATGTGCCTGTTTTCACAGACAACCCAGGGCTGGAGCCAGCGTGTCTCCAAGCTTACCCGCTCATGGGAGCGCCTAAGAATGGCGAAGAGATTGTTCTGGAAAAGCATCATGCGCGTATTGGATTTGCACTGGCGAGCAAAGCACTGCTGCTACAAGAAGGGCGGCGTACGGTATGCATCAAAATGCAGTTTGTGAATCCGCCATTGGGTGCACAAAAACCGACTCTGGAACAATGGGTTCAGGAAATTGCCGCCGCCATGCAGTCATCCGAGAATGGCGTGGGGGCAATCACACGCATTCAGAAACAACAGGCCTTTTTCAAGGTTTTCAGGGATCTGTTTATCATCAGTCTGTCCACTGAAGAAGGCTGGCTGGAAATACCGGAATACCTGCCTTCCTGTGCAGAAATGGACCGGCAACAGAAAAGAAACAGTTTGACCATTACTTTCGTGCTGCCAGAAAATTTTCCTCCTATCATTTCTTATCAGCCGGAAATTCATGGCGATGGCTATGCAACACAGTTGCCGGTGATCAAGTTTGTGCTCAATCCGAGAAGTTATTTATATCCTTATGGGATCCTGAGCGTGCTTGAATTGGCCCGGATCAGGATTGAGGTGGCCGTGGAAGGATGCAGAAGGCTGTTGCTGCAAAATAATATCGGACAACTCTCCCCCCTGGTACCTTTTGCACCCTTCGGCCCAATTCCGGAAACAGGATCTTATCTGGTAGTCGGATGTCCGGAAGCGGCTGGCAAACAGTTGTCGGATTTTAATGTGACGATACAGTGGAGTGGCTTGCCAAAAGGCATCGGCGGTTTTAAAACACATTATCAAGCTTATGAGGGATTTGAGCATGTCGATTTTCAGATCAGTACTACGGTTCTGAATGATGGCAAATGGATGCCGGAGAATCCGAAGGCAGCCATAGTCAATTCACTTTTTCAGACAAAATCGGATCTCGATGCCGGCGGCGCGGTGAGTGATTACATTACCCTATCGTGCGATGCAGTCATTTCCTATTGGAATCCCTTGGAGTATCGCAACTTGGCGGCAGGACTGAGTTATACGCCATCCACCAATAAAGGTTTTTTTAAGTTTACGCTGGTAGGGCCTGCTCAGGCATTTGGTCATCAGGCGTATCCGAATGTGCTGGCTGAAGTATTGACTTATAATGCTAAACAAAAGCATACAAGATTCCTCAAGAAAGCACCGAATCAGCCCTATACCCCTGTGATTTCCTCAATCTCAGTCAACTACCAAGCATTCTCAGACATCATTCCGGGGAATAAAGAAGTCGATTGTATTGCCTCGATGCAGGAGAAGTTGATTCATCTGCACCCGCTGGGGTGGGAAGACTCTATTTTGGGATTCGATCAGCCTAATTTCTTATTGCCACAATATGCATATTCTGGCAATTTACTGATTGGATTAAAGGGGCGAATAAGCGGGGGAATCATTACGCTGTATTTTTATCTGCGCGAAGACTCCTTGCCAATCGAAAAAATCGAATTGGATGCATTGCAATGGTTCTATCTTTCCCACAATCAGTGGGTCCCGCTCGATAAGAAGGATATTATTTCGGATTCTTCCCGGGGTTTTATGAAATCAGGAATTGTCACTTTGAGTATTCCGGCGGATATTACTCAGGAAAATACCATTCTCCCGAACGGATTATTCTGGTTAAGGGTTTCTGCAGAGCGGGATCTTGAGAAGTTTTGTAGTTTCTATACTGTCTATGCGCAGGCCATTCGCGCGAGCAGACGCTTTGATCAGCATTCTGTGCCAAGCCATTTGAACAGATTGCCAGCAGGCACCATCGTCCGTACGCGCAAATCGATTCCAGGAATAGGCAGTATCAAGCAAATTCAGCAGTCATTTGGCGGTCGCTTAACGGAAGATCGCAATCAGTTAAGAATCCGCGTCAGCGAGAGGTTGAAGCATAAGCAGCGAGCACTGTTGCCAGCCGATTATGAGCTGTTGATACTCGAGCAGTTTCCGCAAATATACAAAGTAAAGTGTTTCCCCAATATGACCCCTGACTATGTGACACAACAACGTTTCTGTCCCGGTCATCTGCTGATAGTGGCATTGCCCTATCTGACGGGTGATGGGGTCAATACGCAAAGGCCGCTGCTCAGTGGGCATTTGGTGAATGAAGTAAAAGAGTTCATTACTCAGCTTGCGCCGCCCTTTGTCAACATTTATGTCATTCATCCAATCTATGAAGTTGTACAAATCAGATGCACGGTTAAGTTAAAAAATGCATTATTCGCTGGGATGAATGTGAGTCGGCTGAATCAGGCGATCTCGGATTTTCTTTCGCCCTGGAACGAAATGATCGGCTACACCAGTCATTTTGGATGGATGCTGAGTAAGCATGATATCGAGTCCTTTATCCAGGATCTGGATTACATTGATCGAGTCACGAATTTATCAATGTTGCGCATTGTGCCGGTGAGTGATGATCATTTTGATCTGTTGGACAGCGCGGACAAACAATACAATGCTGATTCAGAGTTTAGAGACATCGGTCCCACCTATCCTTGGAGTATTGTTGCGCCTATCAAGCAACATTTTATAGAAATTGATGATAGTTATGATTCGATAGAACCAGACGTAACCGGAATCGGTGAGCTTGAGATTGGTAGCACTTTTATTATTTCTGACGAAAAATGGCGCGAAAAGATAGAAAAACATTAGAAGCCAAATTCAAGAATGGCCGAATGCCATCGGAAGTTGCCTTTGCCGATTTAATCGATTCAACCTTGAATCTGGTGGATGATGGATTTGAGAAAACGGTAGAAGACGGACTTAAAGTTTTTCAGTTGGGTGATGGAAAATTGATGAGCTTCTACCAGAATATGGCGACACTCAGTTCAATGTGGTTTGTCGGGATTGATAAAGCCACCACCCATTTGAGTTTTGGCAATAAAAGTAATCCGCATGTTTTGACCTTAGGGCAGATCGATGCTGCGAGTACTGTACCCACTTCAATACCTAGAATGGGGGTGGGTATTAATACCGAAAATCCTCGCTTTGAACTCGATGTTGCCGGAACCATCGCTTCCTATGGAAGAGTGGGGCGTCGAGGCGAACTAGCAGTGCCTGCCGATGGGAATTGGCACGATATTACCGAGACGCTGACGGGATGTCAGGCATTCGAAGTGGTGGCTGGTGTTGGTGGTAAAGATGGCGATGGCAGATATGCGTTGATGCATGCCTTTGCTCTGAATGCTTATAATTCTAAAAACCATATTACCTATCATCAAGCGCATTATGGTGCCAAATGCAATCGTCTGGAGCTGCGCTGGGAGAAAACGGCGAATGTCGAAAACTTCGAATACACGCTGCAATTACGCGTTGAATCTTCCTATGGTGAGCAAATATGGGTCAAGTATCATATAACCAGGCTGTGGCATGATCCTTCGATGTATGAAAGTGAGAGAGATCCTGGCACCGTAATTCCTAAAGTTCTAAGAAAAAGACAGAATAAACAAGATGACTGATCGTATTTTAACTATTCATTTAAATCTTGAAGAAGGTAATTTGCTGCTGGAAGCGCTGGCCGAGTGCTCATTCAAGTCTGTTTTCGAGTTAATTGGAAAATTAAATCAACAAGCCAATCAGTTGTTTATTCCAGGCACAGCACAGAATGAGCGGCAAAAATTTGCCTTGACGGAGTCCGAGCTTTCATTTTCCATGACGGCGTTGGAGAAAATGCCTTATCACCGTGTGCATAAATTACTGACAGCTTTGAACAAACAAATTCAGAGTCAACTGAGCAGCCAGTATTCAAGCATTGCTTCGACAGAGTATGCCGATCTCTGAGCATATCAAACGAATCAGGACTGATCCTGATGGACTTGATTTTGAGACCTTAAGAAAAGAAGCCATTCATACCGTTCAGGATTTATGCGGGGAAATCTGGACTGATTACAATCTGCATGATCCCGGCGTAACCATTCTGGAGCAACTCTGTTATGGTTTGACGGATCTTTCCTACCGTTCAGGTTTTGAGGTTCAGGATTATTTGACGGATAAAAGGAACGTCATTGATTATGAAAGGCAAGCTTTATTTTCTCCGGAAGAAATCTTCCCCAGCACGGCCGTTACAGAAATTGATTATCAAAAAATTCTTTTTGATGCCATTCCAGAGACTGACTACATTTGGCTTGAACCCTACCGAGTAGAGGGTGGCTCAGGCATCGAGGGGCTTTATACCATCTTTGTGAAGATCGATGATGAATTGACTCAGAGTAATGTCGATTTGCCTAAACAAAGTGATCATCTGAATCCAATATCCGGCAAGCTCAAGCAGATGGGGGTTGCGGTAGATAAAGTACGCACGCTTCTGGATCAATTGGGTGATCGTCTGGATGGATGGCATGAAGAGGCCAGAAAGGGGCGTGATGATGTGAGTAATCGCCATGTGTCCGCACAAGCGCCGGATGCCTTGATAGATCAGGTCAGCAAGACGCTTCATCAATTGGATATCAGCCTTTCATACTTGGATAGTGTCTGGAATCAGATGAATGATGTTTGGTCGGTCATGGTGGATTCACCTCTGAATGACGATTTAATCGCCAGATTCAATGAGGTTTTTCCTAAACTCGATGCTGTTTTTGGGTATACAAAGCTAATCAATGCACTGAATAATAATTTGTCAGCCATCGAATCCGCCCCTGATCAGCTTTCTATCCATGCTGATTTATTGATGCAGTTGACCATTCCTTTGTCCAGATTTGAAAATGCTTTATCTAAATTGGATCAGGTATTGCAGGGAATAGGCAATGGATTGTTCACGCAGATTGAGGTTTCCAGCCAGACTTCAGCAAGTTTGAGTGAAACAGCCATTCGGCAAAGAATTTTGTCGATCTTTGCCAAACATCGTAATCTTTGTGAGGATGTGCATCGTATCGAAGTGATTAAGACCATACCTTATTTCCTGGTGGGAGAAGTGGAAATAAAACCTGGCTATAGTACGGCGAAAATTTATGCGGAGATTTTTATTCAATGCGCCCACTATGTGGCTTCCGGCATTCAGGTTGAGCGCTATGAATCGATTATTCAACAATCGGGGGATTACGAGCAGATTTTTTCCGGCCCGCTCACAAAACATGGCTATATCAATGACCAATGCTTTGAGGTACCGCAGGATATTTTGAGTGTGGTCGACTTGATCACGCTGATCAATCAAATAGAGGGTGTCATCCAGGTTCATGATCTCTATTTGATCGATCAAGATAACAAAAAATATAAGAGCCTTACTTACGATTCATCGAAACATATTTTTCCTGATTTATGTTTTCCTAAATCAGGCAAGCCAATGCAAATTCTGCGATTGGTGCTGCCACAAAATACAAGTCGCAAGCAGCAGGGATTGAAAACAAAACAGTTTGAATCCTCCGATGCTAAAGAAGACGAAGCGTTACTGGAAGAAACCCGACTGGAACTCAGAAAATTAATCTTTGAATATCATGCATTCAGAAACAATCCCCAGTCATTTCAGCAACTGATTCGATTACCCAAGGGGCAGTATCGCGCATTGGCTGATTATTCTTCAATTCAGAATCAATTTCCGGCTATCTATGGGATTAACCAATATGGTATTCCCCGTTCCAAGCCTGCCGACATCAAAGCAAAAGCCAAGCAATTAAAAGCCTATTTGTTTCCATTTGAGCAATTGATGGCTAACTACCTAGAAAACCTCAAAGAAATTGCCAGTTTATTTTCTCTGGATGCAGAGCTGAAGCAATCCTATTTTTTACAATGCTTGAGCGATCAAAATATTCCTGATATCGAATCGCTGTATGTGGAAAGTCAGGAGCATAGCCAAACCTTGCTTTCCGACATGACCGCAGATCGCGATCGCTTTATTGAGCGCAGAAATCGCGTATTGGATACCTTGTTGGCGATGTATGGAGAGCAATATCCACAACAATCACTACTGCAATTTGATTGCTATTTGCATACCGATCCCGGTCACTGGATCATCCATCATAAAATTAATTATTTGAAATGTATTCGTGAGATTACCCGGGATAGAGCCAAAGGGTTCAATTATTTAAAGCCGATTCTGAATGCCTACCAGGCAGGAAGGGCGGAGAATATCACGGGCGCACATAAGCGAATTAGCATTTTGCTTGGCCTCAATCATCCCAACAGTATTCAATCCATGACCGGTGTGTTGCTGGACAGGAGCAGCCGGTTGATACCAGACTGGGTTGTTGCAGCAGGGGTTGATTTTTTGTCGACCGACATGGAAAACAACGCAGTTTCAATCGCGTTTGATGCCAACAAATATCGAACGGCCAGAATTCCAGCCAAGCTTCCGCCCTTGAGCTACTCCATTTTTAAAGAAGGTATTGAATTAGAAAATTACCGATTGATCGCTGCTGATCAGAAAACCATCGTATGCTTAAAATCCAGTCAGAATGAGCGATTGTGGCCACTAGGCAGTAAAAACAGTGTCGATGAAGCCGAGTCTTATGCGCATGAGTTCTGTCATGCGATGAACCGGCTGAATATGGCCTGCGAGAATTTGCATATCATCGAACACTTGCTATTGCGGCCCAGAGATGGAGAAGCATTCGATAACATTGTGGATAGCGATGCGTTTTTCAATTGCCGTGTCAGCGTCATTTTTCCGTCGTGGACAGCCAGATTTTCCGATCAAGCGTTCAGGAAATTTGCGCAAGAAACCGTGCTGAACAATCTTCCGGCGCATATTTTTCCCGAGTTTTATTGGCTTGATTTCGTCTATATGCAGGATTTTGAACAACGCTATAAGACATGGCTTGCTTGTTTGCAGCAGAGTCATGTGAACCCGCATGAGAGCAGTTGTCAGCGCTTGAATCAGGCCTCTGAAAGATTGATTGCTTTTCTGTTAAAGAATAAGCAGGAAGCTGAGCGCGAATATTGGATTTGATGGCATGCCGACAGCGCACCTGATCGATGAGCTGATCTTTGATTGTTCATTGGACTCTACGGTGATCGCGAGTAATCATGAATCTGCACTGAGTGCCTGGGTGTCAGACGGGCTATTACCGGCTATCGATGGGGTGCTCAATGAGTTTGATGAAGTGGGAGCGCTATGGTGCCTGGATTGTGTGGAAATTGATGTGGGTGATGTATCCGGTGACAATTTTTATGCTGAGTTGGTGCTGCGTGTGCAAGATAAGTTGAGAGAGAAGCTGCGGATCGCGCGCCAAAATTGCCTGTTGCCGGATTTTGAATCAATCGAGCCATTGCCAGTAAGGCGACTGAATCACATCCAACGAGACTTGGAGAAGCTGCATGTTTTTTTGCTGACAGGCAATATGCCTTGGCATGTGGATACGACGGATGCACAGGTTCATGAGAAAATACTGCGAAACGTATTGCAAGAAGCGGGCACATCCCTGGTCAGCCTTGTCAGGCGATTATCGGTAGCCGACAGAGCGCTATTCATTAAACGTCTGGTGAGTCAGTTTCCAAAACACCATCTGGAAAATGTATTAATCAGAATAGCCCCAACCCAGGCGGATTGGATACTGGATTTTTTGTGCGTTTATCAATCCGCAATCCTGGACACCGACTTTATTCCCGGTGTGCATGCAGAACTGAGCAACTCAGTGTGGGAACAGCTATTTGCGTTTTTTCTGGAAGAAAATCAGGAAGGCGATCATCCGACCCAGTCTCTGAGCAAGTTGGTTAAACGCCTGGCATTGACACAAAAGCAAGATCCGAATTTGCTGATGAGCAAGTTGGCGCAAGCTGCCGGGCGATCAAGGCGGGAAGGGCAAATAAAGAGCGCTTTAGTGACTGCATTACAAGCACTCATTGCTGATATGCCTGCTATCTCTGTGCAAAATCAGGCTTCTGAAACAGCCCTGGCGCTGGACACACAAGCGGTAGCGATTGCTGATACGCGGCAGCGCCAAGGTGCTGGTGAGCTTTTGCACTTAAGGATACTGACAGCCTTGCATGAGGCGGGATTGATTGCTGCAATAGCAGATTTC
>CADEDO010000047.1 GCA_902826115.1 uncultured Nitrosomonas sp. | reverse complement strand
GCGACCAAGGGATTATGAGTCCCCTGCTCTAACCAACTGAGCTACAGACCCTAATTTTTTTATTATTTCTAACTATTACCTGTATCCAGAAAGCTACGTAAACGTTCTGAACGAGCTGGGTGACGCAATTTTCGAAGAGCTTTTGCTTCGATTTGCCTAATACGTTCGCGTGTCACATCGAATTGTTTACCGACCTCTTCCAGAGTATGATCAGTATTCATTTCAATACCAAAACGCATACGCAACACTTTCGCTTCACGCGGCGTCAATGAGTCAAGTATATCCTTTGTGACGCCACGTAAGCTAGCATAAACTGCTGCATCAGCAGGTGCCATGGTTGCTGCATCCTCGATAAAATCTCCCAGATGAGAGTCCTCATCATCACCAATTGGTGTTTCCATAGAAATCGGCTCTTTGGAAATTTTAAGAATTTTACGAATTTTCTCTTCTGGCATTTCCATTTTCTGAGCAAGAACCGCTGGTTCAGGCTCTTGTCCAGTTTCCTGCAAAATCTGACGCGAAATACGATTCATTTTATTAATCGTTTCAATCATATGCACTGGAATCCGGATGGTGCGCGCCTGATCAGCGATTGATCGAGTAATCGCTTGCCTTATCCACCATGTCGCATAAGTAGAGAATTTGTAGCCACGTCGATATTCAAATTTGTCGACGGCTTTCATTAAACCAATATTTCCCTCTTGAATCAGATCTAGAAATTGCAGTCCGCGATTAGTGTATTTCTTAGCGATGGAAATCACCAAACGTAAGTTCGCTTCGGTCATTTCTCGTTTCGCGCGACGCGCTTTCGCTTCTCCCGTCGACATCTTACGATTAATTTCCTTAAGATCCTTAATTGAAATACCAATTTTATTTTTGAGTGTCAGCAGGTTTTGCTGTTCTTCCATAATTGCCGGCTTATGGTGCTCTAGTGCCTGACTATACGCCTTTCCAGACTGGATTTCTTGCGTCACCCAATCAAGATTGGTTTCATTTCCAGGGAAAGTTTTGATGAAATGATTTCTCGGCATTTTTGCTTTGGAGACACATAAATCCATTATTTTACGTTCATAGTTACGAACATCAGTAACTAGCTCACGTTGAGTATCGCAAAGCTTCTCAACCATTTTCGCTGAAAAGCGAATGGCCATCAATTCAGACGAAATCTTGTCCTGTAACTCAACATACCCTGAATGATAAGGCCCTTCCTTTTCGAGGAGCACCTGCATTTCGTTATAAATTCCGCGAATCACCGCAAAACGCTCCAGTGCATCTTCCTTTAGTTTCAATAAATTCGCACTGGCAATCGCTGCACTATCACTATCTTCGTCATCATCTTCCTCATCAAGATCACCAGACTCTAATTCTTGTTCCAATGACTCTTCAGAAAATTCTTCATTCATGATGTCTTGCGCATTGGCATCCAACAATCCATCCACCACTTCATCAATGCGAAGATTATCTGTTTCAATTTCAGTGGCCAAATCTACGATTCCCGCGATAATCGGTGGACAGGCCGAAATCGCTTGAATCATATGACGTAAACCACCTTCGATGCGCTTTGCAATCTCAATTTCACTTTCACGCGTCAACAAACCAACCGATCCCATTTCACGCATATACATGCGCACAGGGTCTGTTGTACGTCCGAACTCGGAATCTACTGTGGAAAGTGCAGCCTCCGCTTCCTCTGCCACATCTTCGTCAGCTACGGTTGTAGCTGCATCTGACATGAGTAATGTCTCAGCATCCGGCGCTTCATCATGCACCGATATGCCCATATCATTAATCATGCTAATGATGCCTTCAATCTGCTCAGCATCCAGCATATCATCTGGCAGATGATCATTGATCTCAGCATATGTCAGATAGCCGCGTTCTTTCCCCAAACCAATGAGCATTTTTAAGCGCATCCGACGCGCCTCAATATCCTGCGGCAATGAATTTCCGCCCTGACCAATAGAAATAGGCTCTAAATCATCGAACTGGTCTTTATCTGTTGCTGCTTTTGATTTCTTGGGTGTTCTACCACGAGCCTTCTTGCCATCGCTGGATTCGCCATCATTGGCGCTTAACATTGCTTGAGTTAATTCTTCTACACCATTATTAATATCAGAAGATACTTTCACTTTCTTTTCAGTTTTAGCCATTAATTGATCAGACTCTTGTTTTTCCATCATTTCTTTATCGATATCTTTTAATTTTTTAGTTGTTACTTTAGTGCTGACTTCAATATCTTTCGACTTAACCACTTTTGTTTTTGGCATATCGGATTCCAATAATATGGATAAATTAAAAGCTGAAAACGTCAGATTATATCAAAATTCGATACTACTGACACCCTGTAACTGATTTCATAACATAGCCAATCGTTGAAGCTCTCTTTTCTCCTCATCAGTGAGCTTATCCAAGGATTTGCATTGCAATTCCGTCATGCGCTTCTTACGTTGCATTTGCTGCAGCAATTCTAACGCTCCCATAAATTCTGCTTCTAAATCAACAGAATCTCCCCATTCCAGAGCTTCACTTTCAATGCTTTCCAATAATGCTCTATGTGGATTATCTTGCAAATAAGTCAATACTGAATGCCTTGAATTACTCTCAGTCAAATAAGAATTCTCTCCAAGAAAATCCACCAGCGTCTTTAATGCAACTATTTCTTCAGTGTTCTCAGTAGATTCGACAAACATATTTCTATTCAGTTTAGTGACATGACTCGGACTATGCAGCAACATCAGAATCAACCAGCGATAAGGCGTGGCTGGTTGCTTCCTGGGTACATTTTCTATCCTGCGGATTCTTGATGAGCGTTTTATTTGCAACAACTCTTCCAACTCAGCTTGACTAATTCCACTCAGTTCCACCAAACGCCTTAATAGCATTAATGATAACGCCGGTGCTTTTACTTGTTGCAGAAGCGGCTTTACTTCATTGACTAATTTGGCCCTGCCTTCGCTAGTTTGCAGCTCTATACCTGCACAAAGCTCCTTAAACAGGAATTCCGACAAAGGCGTTGCCTGTTTAAGCTGTTTTTCGAAAGATTCTTTTCCATATCGATTCACATAACTATCAGGATCTTCCCCCTCAGGTAAAAACAGGAAGCTCAGGTGTTTTCCGTCAGACAACAAAGCCAAACTGTTTTCAAGTGCACGCCACGCAGCTTTCCTGCCTGCTCTATCACCGTCAAAACAAAAAACAATATTATCCGTTTGGCGCAACAGCTTTTGTATATGAATACTGGTAGTCGCCGTACCGAGCGCAGCCACTGTGTTATCAATCCCATGCTGCGCGAGCGCTATGACATCCATATAACCCTCTACTACAACCACATAATTTGCTTCTCGAATTGCCCGGCGCGCTGAAAAGAAATTGTATAACTCGCGTCCTTTTTCAAATAATATGGTTTCTGGAGAATTCAGATACTTAGGCTCTTCCTGCTCCAATACTCGGCCGCCGAAACCAATAATCTGACCTTTCTGATTGAGGATTGGAAACATGATACGATCTCTAAACCGATCATATTGTTTGGCCTCATCAGTAACAATTATTAGCCCTGCTTGAACCAACAGTTTCCGGGTTCCTGCAGATCTATAATTGGCAAAAACCGATTCGAGATTTTGCCAGCCGGGCGGTGCATAGCCAATTGCAAATCGAGCAGCTGTTTTCCCTGATAACCCACGTTCTTTGAGATATGCAATCGCCTTTTCAGAAACCTTGAGCTGCTCTCGATAGAATCTCGTAGCGACTGCTATCGCACCAATTAAATCTTGCGGCGATATCTCCAGACCATTCTCGTCATATCCTGCAGTCGAATATTGCGATGCATCACCGATATCATTTTGCTTAAAAAATGCATCAGTTTGTTGCACTGGCACCTGTACACCCGCATACGCCGCCAAGTCGTTTACCGCTTCAACAAAACTCAGCCCACTATATTCAATTAAAAAATTGATCGCATTGCCATGTGCGCCACAGCCAAAACAGTGATAAAACTGCTTAGCCTGACTAACTGTAAACGATGGAGTTTTCTCACTATGGAATGGGCAACAGGCGACAAAATTAACACCTGCTTTTTTGAGAGGAACAAATCGATCAATCGCATCAACAATATCTACACGATTGAGCAATTCATGAATAAAAGACTGAGGAATCATTTATCGAGAGCTTTCAATCATACTTAGCATTCAAGTATAAAGAAATTCCAGCAACTAGAAGTCTTCTTGAGATGACAACAATCTCAGAAAAAAATGCAATCTCAGACTGATATTTTTCCTTTAATCAACGAGGATACCTTGGCCATATCAGCACGCCCAGTAAGCTTTGGTTTTAATAAAGCCATTACTTTACCCATATCCTGCATGCCTTTTGCTTCCGCTTCTGATATCGCTTCAGCTATCAAAATCTCTATTTCCGACTCACTCAGCGCTTGCGGCATATAAGCACTCAGCACCGATATTTCATCTTTTTCAACATTAGCCAAATCTTGCCGCTGCGCCGCTTCATACTGAGCAATAGAATCTCTACGCTGCTTGAGCATTTTCTCAATCACCGCAATCACCGCAGCATCATCCAGCTCAATGCGCTCATCCACTTCACGTTGCTTGATAGCAGCCTGCAACAGCCGAATGGTATCCCGCTGCTTGGTATCACCCGAGCGCATGGCTGCCTTCATATCCTCAGTAATTTTCTGTTTCAGGCTCATCGTGAAAAATATTGAAATGTTGATTGAAATTTTGACTACGATCAATCATCAATCATGAGTCTTATTTAATATTAACAGCCTAATAAAGCTTGGGAGGGAGTAATTGGCTACGCAACCGCTTGTAATTGCGCTTCACAGCCGCTGCCAGCTTGCGCTTACGTTCCGCAGTTGGTTTCTCATAAAATTCCCGCGCACGCAACTCTGTCAGTATTCCTGTTTTTTCTATGGAACGCTTAAAACGTCGCATAGCTACTTCAAATGGCTCGTTTTCCTTGACTTTGATAGTTGTCATAAATGTGCAAAACCCTTGGTTAGTTAATATATAATAAGAAATGAATTTTCGTTAAGCGCCAACTTACCCAATCATACGCAACAAAAGCCTTTAATTATAACACCAAGAATTCTGTTATAAAAGAGCAATCCTTTTTACTACTTTTAATGCTTGTTTTAGGTATCGAAACTTCTTGCGATGAAACAGGAATCGCGCTCTTTGACACAGAGCACGGTCTGTTGAGTCATGCACTCTATTCACAAATCGAAATGCATAGCGAATATGGTGGCGTAGTGCCAGAACTCGCATCACGTGATCATATTCGGCGCGTCCTACCGCTGATTAAGGAAACCTTAAATACTGCAAGATGCCAATTACACGATCTTGATGCGATTGCTTATACACAAGGCCCGGGATTAGCGGGTGCGCTATTGGTTGGCGCCAGTATTGGAACTGCACTGAGCTTCGCATTAAAAATACCGGCTCTCGGCATTCACCACCTTGAAGGACACTTACTTTCCCCTTTACTATCTACGCCGACACCTAAATTTCCATTCATCGCCCTCCTTGTATCAGGAGGCCATACGCAGCTAATGCGGGTGAACGCGGTCGGCGAATATCAATTACTAGGCGAAACCGTTGATGATGCTGCCGGCGAAGCTTTTGATAAAACCGCAAAATTGCTAGGATTAGGATATCCAGGCGGATCTGCGTTATCAAAGCTTGCCCTACAAGGTCGATCAGGACGCTTTAAGCTTCCTCGCCCCATGCTGCACAGCGGAGATCTTAACTTTAGTTTTAGCGGCCTAAAAACTGCAGTACTCACTTTAATTAATAAACACGAAATGACGCCACAAACTCAGGCAGATATCGCTCTGGCATTTCAAGAAGCAGTAGTGGAAGTATTAACAGAGAAATCATTGGCAGCTTTATCGCAAAGCGACTTAACTCAACTGGTAGTGGCAGGTGGCGTAGGTGCCAACAGTCAATTGCGTCAGAATCTTACTAGCGCAGCCAACACAAGAGGGGCAACCGTTTTCTATCCAGAACTCGAGTTCTGCACTGACAACGGAGCCATGATTGCGTTTGCCGGCGCCATGCGATTGCAAACCACACCCCCCCAAACCCGACAGCCTGCCAGCAGCTTCACTGTTAGAGCACGCTGGAATTTAGAAACGCTGGAAGCAATCGACATATAATCAACACATCACAAGTTAGTAGAACTCTTCTCACCAATACGCCCTTCTTTACCTTCCAGCAAGTTAACAATATTGGATTGATGGCGCCACACCAGCACAAGTGACATCAAAAGAACAGCCAAAGTCTTCTCCTCGAAGCCAAGCATAATAACTGCATAAATCGGTGCAAGCATGGCCGCCACCAAAGCTGACAGAGAAGATATCCGCCAAATCATAGCCACCAACAACCAAGTGGTTAAAGCCATCAGGCCAATCCATGGATTCAGGCCTAGCAACACACCCACAGCAGTTGCAACACCCTTTCCTCCCTGGAAACGCAAAAATATTGGAAAAACATGCCCAAGAAATACTGCCAACGCAGCCACTGCAACCCCTTCATCACCCAAATTCCAGAGCGGCGCATAGTATTGCGCAAAAATCACCGCAAGCCAGCCTTTGCCGGCATCACCCAATAAAGTCAGAATAGCCGCGACTTTCTTTCCACTTCGCAAAACGTTGGTCGCTCCAGGGTTCTTGGAACCATAGGTGCGCGGATCAGGCAATTTAAAAATCCAACTCGCCACCACTGCAAAGGAAACAGAGCCCAACAAATAAGCTAACAAAGCAAATAACATTATTGTCATGAGTTAGCACCACCTTAACAAAATAGAATAGAATCTCGCCAGCTTCACATCCACAATTTCCCAGCCACTTAATGACGAACCCAAAAATAACCGATTCATTTTATCGCTATAATCACTCATGGATATTATTTTTATACACGATTTCAAAGCAAAAACTTTAATTGGAATTTATCCATGGGAGCGCAAAGTCCGTCAGACCATTCAGCTAGACCTGGAAATCGCATTACCCACCAGCCGCGCATGTCAATCAGATAGCATTGAAGATGCATTGGATTATTCTATGATTATCAGAAGAATCAATGAAATTCTGACAGACAAGCACTTTTCGTTATTGGAAGCACTGGCTGAATATATTGCACAAACCATTCTCCAAGAATTCCAGTCACCTTGGATCAGGGTTAGCGTTGCAAAGCTTGGCATTATACGTGGAGTAAAAAAATTGGGCGTATGTATTGAGCGCACATCAAAAACTGCAACACCATCAGCCAAACATCACTAGCACACTGTAATTAAAAGCAACTTTTATTTGAACAACACTTATTCTACCGCTCAGTTCTGATAAAATCAGCACGATAGTTTATTGCTATTCGGTGAACAGAAATTTACTCATTACGAGTAAAAAATGATCACGTAAAAATTCTAGGCTCATCGAAATAGCCATATAATATAAATACATTCTTCATCACAAACCTGGAGGTGTTCAATGAGTCAGATTCATCTCAATCCTATGTTTATCAGTGCTTTATTGTTGTATATCATACATAACAATGCGTGGGCCGGACAGGACATCAGTGAAATTCAGAGACAATTCAATGCAGAAACAGTTACCAAACCTTTCAGCGTTCCTGATGATGCTTCGTTAACAGCAGCGCTAAAAGAGGCTACGCAAAGAGGAACACCAACCAAAACACGAGGCTATACGCCTGGATGTATCGGCCTAGGGTGTGTTGTAGGGCAAAATTTTGGTTATGGCAGTTATTTTGGAGGCTACTCACGTCCGTATTATGGGGGATTTTATGGCGTGAATGCCTATAATCCTTATTATTATGGCTGGTAATTATTCAAAGAAACTTGATTGAAGAATCTATCAAAACATAATTAGTTTTCAATAATTCAATCGGTTATTTTGATTGTTTAATACTTTTTACTTACCCACTAATACATTTAAAAGGGAGATGAAATGGGGTATCTCATTAACAAGAACACCTGGATTCTTACAGGAATGATGATATTTTCTTTGGTTTTAAGCGGATGTGCGGCGGTTCATACATCTATCGCTAAAAAAGATCTGGATGTTCAGACTAAAATGAGTGATTCCATATTTCTGGATCCTGTTGAGCCCAATCAAAAGACTATTTATCTGAATATTCGCAATACCTCTGACAAAACCAATTTTGACATCACGGGGACCGTGGCCAGAGCACTCGAAGGAAGAGGTTACCGTATTACCAACAATCCCAAGGAAGCACATTATTGGCTGCAGGTCAATATTCTAAGCGTCGATAAAGCCAGCCCCACTGCCGCAGAAGCAGCGCTGAGATCCGGTTACGGCGGCGTTGCGCTCGGTGCCGCCGTCGGAACAGCTACTGGTGCGGCAATAGACGGCTGGAGTGGTGCAGGGATTGGTGGATTGGCTGGCGCAGCAGCCTTCGGCATTGCTGATACCATCGCCAGTGCTGCTGTCAAGGATGTGACATTTATGGCCATTACCGATGTTGAAATAGCAGAACGGGCCGAAGACGGCGTAATTGTTCGTGAAGACAGGCAGCAAGATGCCAAACAAGGCGTAGGGGGAGCAAGAAGACAATCTTCCACTAAAGTCAGTGAAATGAATAAATATCGTACTCGTGTTGTTAGCACCGCCAACAAAGTCAATTTGCAATATGAAGAAGCTGCCATTGAATTAACCAATGGATTAGCACGCTCTATTTCAGGTTTGTTCTAAACAAAAGCGTAAATGGAGCTGAAATTCAGCAGCAACAAATACATGTGATGCGCTTCACAACACAGCTTCGGTTAAGATGCCATCAAACCGGAGCTGTTTAAGAAATTATCCGGTTGTATTAGAAACATGGAAATTTTGTTAGGTAACGCAACATTTTAGAAACTAAAGACAGAGGTTCTCATGCAAAAGCAATTCATTAGCGCAATATTGATTCTGGCTCTTCTTCTATTTCCCCTGAGTGTTCTGGCACAAAAACAAAACGCCGCCCCTGCGGACAATAAAGATGTCCTCAATCGCATGAGTAAAGAGTTAGGGCTCAATGACGCACAAAAATCCAAAGTTGAAGCCATTTTCAATACTGAAAGAAAAAAAGTGGAAGCTGTATTTGATGAAGAAAGAAAAAAATTACAACTGATTCAGGAACAAACTCGCACCAGCTTGCAAACAGTGCTAACACCTGAGCAAATGGATAAGCTGGATAAAAAAATGCGCGAGAAAAACAGTAAAAATAATACTCAAAAGAAATAAAATTCTTTAAACAGCTTACTGGTTAAAGGTTTAATCGTTATTTCTCATCATACTCTCCAGGCAAGGGAGATAGATAAGGCGTAGGATCGATTACACCAGCCGCAGCAAATCCAGCGCGTCGGATACGACAAGAATCACATATACCACAAGCCTGTCCCGCCTCATTAGCTTGATAACAGGAAACAGTGAGGCGGTAATCAATACCTAATTTAAGTCCTTCCTGGATAATTTCTTGCTTGGATAGATTCATGAGCGGCGCATGAATGGACAGTTTTCTGCCTTTGATAGCCGCTTTGGTTGCCAAGTTTGCCATATTTTCGAATGCTTGAATAAATTCCGGACGACAATCCGGGTAGCCGGAATAATCCACCGCATTGACACCGATAAAAATATCCTGGCAATCCAGTGTTTCAGCCCACGCCAGAGCCAATGACAACATGATGGTATTTCTGGCGGGCACATAAGTCACCGGAATCTCGACACTCTCTCCTGAAACCGGAATATTAATTGACCGATCGGTTAGTGCCGACCCCCCAAATTCGGTAAGATCTAGCCTGATAATGTGATGGATCCGGGAATTCAGCGATCGCGCAACATTCTTTGCAGCTTGCAATTCGGATAGATGCCGCTGCCCATAATCCACGCTTAATGCATAACACTCAAACTGCCTGTCACGCGCAATTGCTAATACGGTGGCGGAATCCAAGCCACCAGACAACAATACAACCGCCTTCTTCATTTGCTCATTAACCGAGTCATGGTTCGGTATTTTCTATGCTTCAACGCCCCGGTCCCTCCCCCCACAGTAATTTATGCATTTGGATCTGCATTCTTACCGGCAACTTGTCACGCAATATCCAAGCAGCCAATGTAGCAGGTTCTAAGCTAGCATACACCGGTGAAAATAAGATTGGACAGAGTGCGTTTAATTGCTTGGCTTGCATGATTTCACACGCCCACTGATAATCGGCCTCATCGGTCAGCACAAACTTAATCTCATCTTGTCGTGTCAGATAGTTCAAGTTAGACCAGAGATTCTTATCCACCTCACCTGAACCAGGTGTTTTGATATCCATGACTTTACACACACGCGAATCCACTTTGAATAGATCCAGTGCGCCACTGGTTTCAAGCGATACTGAGTAACCTGCATCACAAAGTGCTTTCAGTAGAACCAAACAGGATTTCTGTGCCAATGGTTCACCGCCTGTCACTGTGACATAACTGGCTTGATGTTGCGCCACCTGCTCCAGAATCATGGTTATGGATATAGACTCTCCTCCGGTAAAAGCATAAGCCGTATCACAGTAACCGCAACGTAGTGGGCAACCCGTCAGACGCACAAACACGGTTGGCAATCCAACGCGACTTGTTTCACCTTGTAAAGAAAAGAAAATTTCACTGACACGCAAGGTTGTCGTTTCTAACGCTTGCACAATATTTGATCACCTAGAGGAAAGAGATTTAACCACATTACTTTTTGGTTAATGCAACAAATAACTGGCTGCTATTTGTTTAGTCAGAATTTATTTGATATTGGCTAAACGTTGCTTGGCCTTTTTAGCAGCCTCACTGTGCGGATATTTTGCCACCAGATTTTCTAAAGTTTGTTTGCTTGCCTTACTATCACCCATTTCATACTGGCTGCTGGCGATATTCAGAAATGCATCTGGTGCTTTCTGACTATTCGGATATTTATTAATCAGTCTTTTCTGTGCATCGATTGCCAACTGATAATCTCGCAGTGCGTAACGTGCATTTCCAATCCAATAAGCAGCACCCGGCGCCAGGTTAGACTGCGGATAGTTTTCTAGAAAACTTTCAAACTGCCCTATGGCACTAGCATAATCACCATTTTTGAACAAAGCATAAGCTTCCTGGTAAGCATTATTTTCTACTGGACCCGCTGGCGTCAATTCAATAGCAGATGATGCCCCGGGATCAGATTGCACTGAAGCCGCCGTTTCCCCAGCTGATACAGGCTCAGAAGCCGTATCAGCCGAAGGAGCGATAATCGTTTGTTTGGATTGCGGTGTTGCCAAGCCGCTAGAAGATTTTTTCGGTTCCACTGAAGAAGAAGGCGCTTGTTTATCAGGCTGTTCAAGCAGGCGCAACCTGTTATCCAGGTCAATATAGAAATCCTTTTGCCGCTTTTGTAACAAAGTATTTTCGTTACCCAGCATTTCTATTTGCCCATTCAATTTTCCCAGATCAAGCCCAAGCGTTTCAACTTTGGTATACAGTTCGAGTAATGCCTGATTATTAAGTGCCTCTTCCATCTTGGCAATACGCGCTTCCATTTCACTCACTTGCTTACGTAATGCGTTAATCTGTTCGCGAGCTTCCTCATCGCCAAACAATGCTGCATAGCTAACACTACTGCTCATTAACAACACTAGACAGAAAGCGCGTAGCAGCATATTTATTCACCTCGATAAATAATATCTGTGCGACGATTCTGACTCCATGTTGACTCACCTTGTCCCAAGGCACGAGGTTTTTCTTCACCCAAGCTAACAGACTCAATTTGACCATCCCTAGCACCGGACAAAGTCATCATATTTCTTACACTATCTGCGCGACGCTGACCCAAAGCAAGATTGTATTCACGACTACCGCGATCATCGGTATTTCCTTGTAGAATTACACTGGCATCTGCATGGTCACGCAAGAATTTGGCATGAGACAGCACCAGCTCTCTGTATTCGCTTGTTACAGTATAACTATCATAGTCATAAAAAACGCTACGCTGAGACAGAATACTATTGGGATCCTGCAATTGACTGAAATAGCCGGGCCTGCCAGAACCGGAACCCATCAAATCACTTCCCCCTAAACCACTACCTGTGCCCGCACCGCCCGCCAGATCTTCAACTTCGGGTTGCGTGGTTTGGCTGGCGCAAGCTGATAACAGAACGATCAACGAAACACCTAGTAACTTTCTCATCTATTCACTCCTCTTATTTAAAAATCTAAAGCATTACTTCCATTTAGGCAAAGGACCCCACGCCGGCTCTCTGATATCGCCTGTCTGCACAGAAAGATGCTGTCTGGTTTGTCCATCCCGGGAAACAGCAGATAATATACCATGCCCATTCACCTCAGTTGCGTATAAGATCATCTTACCGTTAGGTGCAAAGCTAGGGGATTCATCAAATTTTGAGTTGGTCAATATCTGCATCTGCCGTGAACCAATCTCCTGTACCGCCACATTAAACTGACTATTATTGCGATGGATAAAAGTAAAGCTTTTACCATCTTGGCTAAAGTCCGGGCTAACGTTGTAACTGCCTTCAAAAGTCAGGCGCTCAGCATTACTGCTTTCGGAACTGGTAATGGGCATACGATAAATTTGAGGACTGCCTCCACGATCGGAAGTAAATATAATGGATCGCCCATCGGGAGAAAAGTTAGGTTCGGTATCAATGCCGGAACTTTTACTCAACCTTTGCAAGCCACTCCCATCCGCATTGATCAGGAATATTTGCGAACCGCCTTGTCCAGTCAATACAACAGCCAGCTTTTTACCATCAGGAGACCAGGCCGGCGCACTGTTGCTGCCTTTGAAGCTGGCTACCGCCCTGCGTTCACGCGTGGATAATGTCTGTACATAAACAATCGGTTTTTTATTTTCAAATGAAACGTAAGCCAATTGATTACCATCCGGTGACCAAGCGGGAGAAATGATTGGTTCGGTATATTCAATAATCGACTGCGCGTTATACCCGTCGGCATCAGCAACTTGCAATGCGTACTTATTTCCTCGTTTGATCACATAAGCAATGCGCGTGCTGAATACGCCGACATCCCCCGTCAATGCTTCATAGATAACATCAGCGATTCGATGTGCTGCAGCGCGTAATTGAGTAACAGGCACAGTAATGGCTAAGCCTGTTAGTTGCGATTTTTTTGCCACATCCATCAAGCGAAATTGAATTTCCACTTGATTGCCCGGCAAACTGACGATACGCCCAATTACCAATGCATTAGCCCCGCGATTCATCCAGTCAGAATAAACCACTTCCACAGGCGCATGCGGCGACAGCCCGGCAGGATCGACCAATTTAAATAAACCGGTTCTCTGCAGATCAGCGCCAATGACTGGGGTAATGCTTTGCTGCAACTTATTTTCTTCGGCAAATGGAACAATCGCTATCGGAATACGCGATGCTCCGCCGCCAAAAATTTCGATATTCAGTTGGGCATGAGCACACACGCTCATCAATCCCAAGAAAACAATCAGTGCACTACGAATATAGGGATACCAATGAATTGACATAAGTTTAAATGTTAGAAACCAAAAAATTCACGCTGATTATAGCAATCATTCACGATAATGCACTTTAATATTCAAGTTACGAAATTCGCCAAACAAAGCAGGATCGGGCGGCAACGGCAACGGCTTGGATAAAAATATGGCACGCTCGACAGCACTATCAAATGCTGCATGACCACTACTCTTACTCAACCTGACATCTAAAATATCGCCTCCTGGAAGTAACGTTACATTAAACTCAGCAACGGGATTACCTGGCAAATCTGGCGGCATCACGATACGACTTCTTATTTTAGCCAGAATCAACGCTTTGTATTTCGACACTTCATTGGTCACAAGATTCCTGGCCGCAGCCTGCTGTGCAGCGCGCTGAGCTTCAGCTTCTCGTTGAGCCTTGGCTTCTTGTTCTCGTTGTCGTTGAATGGCCTGTTCTTTTTCCTTCTGTTTTTGCAATTCTTTTTGTTTTTCCAGTTCCTTCTGCTTATCTAATTCCTTTTGTTTCTCCAATTCCTTTTGTTTCTCAAGCGCCTTCTTTTTTTCAAGCTCTTTTTGCTTTTCTAATTCCTTCTTTTTCTCCAACTCTTTCTGTTTTTCCAGTTCCTTTAATTTTTCTTGTTCCTTGACCTTCTCTTGTTCTTTTTTCTTTTGTTCTTGCAGGTCCGGCTTCTCTTCTTTAATTGGCTCAGGCTTCTGCTTCAGCGCAATATCCGGTTTTTTGACAGGGGGCGTCGTCACCGCTTTTTGAGGCGCCGCAGGCTTGGGAGGCTCAGATTTGACCGGCTCAGGCGGTAATTCCGATTGGGGTGGCTCTGGCTTGGGCGGTTCCGTTTTAGGTTTAACCGGCTCCTGCACAGGCTTAGGTTCTTGTTTTGAGGGTACAGTTTTTACAGGCTCCCGCGTTGGCTGAGGAAGCTCGGTCCATATATCCACCACCATGCCTTCAGGAGGATGATCTTTCCAGTTCAAACCAAAAATCAACATAGCAACGAAAATAAGGTGCACCAGCACTGCCAGCACGCCTGCCAATAATGATCTGGGCTCAGAATGGGAAGAATTGCGCGATACGCTCACATTCATTACAAATCGTTCATTTTTGTTGGGCCAACAAGCCAACTTTCTGCACTTGGTTCTGCTGCAGAATATCCATTACTTTAATGACCTCTTCATAACGCACATTTTTGTCGGCGGCAATGACAACAGGCTGGTCGGCATTTTGTGCCTGCTTTTGTTTAATGGCATCGATCAATTGCTTGCGATCCACTTTTTGTTCGGTATTTGATTTAGCGCGATCACGCAATGTAAGACCGCCATCCGCTTTGATAATCACTTCCAAGGGCGCGGTTGGTGTCGCCAAAGATTTGCCGATTTGCGGCAACTCAATCTGCCCATGGTTAATCATGGGCGCTGTAATCATAAAAATGATCAGCAATACCAACATGACATCAATATAGGGAACCACATTGATTTCATTCATTAGTTTGCGCTTTGCACGGCGAGCCATAAAATCCCCTCAATTCTGTTTATTCAGCTGCACGCCGTTGCAGCACATTAGATAATTCTTCCATGAAGCTTTCAAAGCGCGTGGCTAATTGATCCGTATCGCTGGCATAGCGGTTATAGGCCACTACCGCGGGAATTGCCGCAAACAAACCCATTGCGGTTGCAATCAAAGCTTCTGCAATTCCTGGCGCAACGTGCGCAATGGTTGCTTGCGTCATGCTGGATAAGCTGCGAAAAGAATTCATAATCCCCCATACCGTTCCCAATAAACCGACATAGGGACTGACCGATCCAACCGTAGCTAAAAATGACAAATGAGATTCCAGATAATCCATTTCACGCTGATAGGTAGCCCGCATGGCTCTGCGCGTACTTTCCATCACCGCATCGAGATCGGTACCTGATGGATGCTTATTGAATTCACTAAAGCCGGCCGCGAAGATACGTTCTAGACTGCCTGACGCATACCGTGAACTGGTTGTACGCTGATATAGCGCATTCAAATCGACGCCACGCCAAAAAACATCCTCAAATTCATCGGTTTTCTTTATTTCATTACGGATGACAAATAATTTGCGAAAAATAAACCACCAGGATAAAAGTGAAATCATGACCAAAATCAACATCACCAGTTGCACCAACAAACTGGCGCTACTGATCAAATGCAGAAATGACATATCTTGTGTTACTGTAGTACTCATGCGGGCTTCCCAATTTTCTCACGTAATGGCACAGGAATACTGACTGGCTTGAGTCTTTCTGTACCGACACACACCACATGGATTGTGGCATTCACTAATTTAATCTGATTGCGCAAAATTTCCTGCGATAACGTGATGCGACTCCTGCCCATATCCGTTACCGCCACCGTCACCTGCAACAAATCATCCAGTACTGCTGGTTTAAAATATTCAATCTCAAGTGAGCGTACCATGAATAATACTTGGTGAATTTCAATCAATGCATTGGCATTGAATCCCAATTCCCGCAGCCATTCATAGCGTGCTCGTTCCATGAAATTAAGATAGGTTGAATGATATACCACTCCGCCAGCGTCTGTATCCTGATAATAGACACGCACTGGCAGTGAATAAAAATTTCTAATCATGCGGATTGAACACCTGAATTGTGATTGATTGTTTTGCTTTTAATTCGCAGATAATTGAAGCTGTTGAATCATTTCTCACCAGAACCAGGAACCAGGCAGTCCCGGCTCCTTAAGCCGGGAAAACACCGGTAGACAAATAACGATCACCCCGATCGCACACAATAAATACAATCACCGCATTTTCAACTTGACTGGATATTTTCAACGCAGCCGCCAGAGCGCCACCTGACGAAATGCCGGCAAAAATACCTTCCTCCTTTGCCAATCGCCGTGTCAGATCTTCAGCTTCGTGCTGAGAAACATACAGCAACTCATCCACCCGCTTGGTATCGTAGATTTTAGGCAGATACGCCGGAGACCATTTGCGAATACCGGGAATTTGCGCTCCCTCTTCGGGTTGAACGCCAACGATTCTAATCGTTGGCTGTTGTTCTTTAAAAAATCTTGAGCACCCCATAATTGTTCCAGTGGTTCCCATGCTACTGATGAAATGGGTAATTTTTCCATCGGTATCACGCCATATTTCTGGCGCTGTACTTTCATAATGGGCCAAAGGATTATCCGGATTGGCAAACTGATTCAAGATGAAACCCTGCCCTTCTTCATGCATCTTCTCCGCCAGATCTCGTGCTTGCTCCATTCCCCCCGCTTTCGGTGTCAGAATAATTTTTGCACCGTATGCAGTCATGGATTGGCGTCGTTCTATGCTGAGATTCTCCGGCATGATCAGTATCATGTGATAACCCATTATGGCTGCGGCCATTGCCAACGCAATACCCGTATTACCACTGGTTGCTTCAATGAGCGTATCACCCGGCTTAATTTCCCCACGCTGTTGCGCATGTGAAATCATGGATAATGCAGGTCGATCTTTCACTGACCCGGCCGGATTGTTTCCCTCAAGCTTAGCCAGTACCACATTGGATGTTTTTCCAGGAAGATGCTTGAGTCTTACGAGAGGTGTATTACCTACAAAATTTTCTATCGTCTTAAACATAAATACGGGCTTCATAGCAAACAATTTGACATTATCACACATGCTATCCGTATTGAAGTCCTGTAATCATTCAAATAGAGCCCCTTTGAATTATTCTCTCAAAAGGAACTCTATTTAAAAAATTATTCTAATAGTACATTACTTCGATTTGGTGGGCGCTTCCACACTCTTTTCGGCTTCAACAGTAATCACATCTCGAAGTTGTTCGATAGTTGCAGAACCAATACCATTCACTTTCCCCAAATCCTCAACAGACAAAAAGGACCCAACAGTTTCACGATATTCAATGATCGCTTTTGCTTTGGCAGGCCCGATACCTTGGAGAGATTCAAGTTCAGCTTGCGAAGCCGTATTAATATTAACTGCTGCAAATGCAGCGCTAGTCAACACGAATAATAGAATCATAGTTAACAATACTTTTTTCATATAACCTCCTATAAAGAAGACAAACATCGATATTAAAAACAACAACCGCATCCTGAGAGCAGCTCAGGGATACAGTTAAATCTCATATCGGATGCTGAAAAAGTTAATTTAATTGACTCATTTGCTTACAAACCATCACACAACAAACAACCAGGAAATCGGATAATAATTTTGTAGTTAAGCATTCCGAAAACGTGAATACTTGACCAATAGAATGGTAATCAATGGCAACACAAAACCAATGATCGTGACGGTAATCAGCAATTGCCCCAGCTCGCTGTAATCGGCTGGAATAGTCACCTGACCGGAAGCAACATCTTTGACTTCGCGCTTAACTTCATAAATCTGATTGAGATATTTCGTTCCCAGTTGAGACGCAGACAAAGCCAGATTGGTAAACGATGCCATCACCGCAAAAAAAGTGGCTTTGAGCTTTTCAGGTGCAGAATTTGCAATCCAGGCCAGCATCGGAATCATGGCAATTTGACCCAGCGGTGATTCCAGCGCCGTATCAATCAATACGATAAAGCGGGCATCGACGACACCACCGGTTAGCGATGCCGTCCATTCATGCAAGCCAAAATACATGCCAATAATAGGCATCGACAAGAAGCTGCCGACGATGGTCAGAAAGCCAATGATGTAAGCGATCGAACGTTCTGCCATGAAACGGCGAAAAATAAACATGCCGAATAACGTTAGAATAGCACCGATCATGGATAGTACAGCGAGAAATTGCTGATCAAATGCCAATTCATCTATCATCCACCAGGTAGAACCCGCACCTGGCCCGGGAATCGCACGAAACACGAATATCAGGATGGCCGTTCCCACCAATGTGTTACGCGCATCAGGCTCCAATTCCGCAGTTAATCGCCACATCAAAAATACGACAATCGCCATGGAAATTACAAATACGATTTCCTCTCCACCTGGCACACGACTCAAACCGACACCTAATGACAATAAGGTAAAAATCAATCCACCACCCAGAATCCACCAATTGATTGAAGGAGGTTCTGTATGAATGCCGAGTAGCATGCCTGCCTCCTGCCGGCTGTGGCCTTGTGCCAGCAAATGTTTCATTTCGCGCCGCCGAAGCCAGGAGGCAAATACCACGCCAAAAATGGACACTACCGGAATGATTAAGGCCAATTCATAAACCAGCAAATATACCGCTTCTTTTTCAGCTTCCGGCAGTACTCCTGCATCACGCAACAAAAATACATTGGCTACCGATACCAGTACTCCGCCACCGATAATAGCCACACGTCCCAAGGTTTGCATGGTCACATGCATTAACTTTCGCTTCTCGGGATCCAGTTTTGCACCATTCTCATCCACGCGCGGCACTGCTTCGACGGTCATGGCATCCGCCACCACATCCTGCAGCACATAGCCAATCGGCGCCAGTAAAGCAGACAACACATACCAGGTCTCAACTGAGGCCACGGCGGCCATCGCTTCGGTATGCCCCAATAATCCAATCATAATGAGCAAGCTCACCATAATCAGACTTGCTCCCAAATAAACCAACAGCCCCTTCCAGCGCCATACCAGATCGACCAAATGCCCCAGCGGCATTTTTAGCGCCCATGGTAACATCATCCAAAACCCGAGCATGGCCAGAAACTCGGCCGATAGCCCCAGTTTCTCCTTCACATAGAAAGTTCCCACAATGCCTGTCAGACCTGAGATACCGGCTGCCACGTAAACCATCAGAGGCGGCAGATACGACAAGCGCATCTCACGCCCTAACGCAAGAATATTAGCGCTAAACCAATGCGCTATAACCGATACAAATCCGTTAGATGGTAGTAGATTCTTCATAAATTCAATTAGATGATATTTCCAATAAAGCTTTCACGCTGCCCCTAAACATCAATACATAGCTAATCTTCGCCCGGACTGGCTATTTTTGCTGAGGACGTACACCTACTTTCACGGGAATAGATTTTTCCTGCTTATTACGTATCACGGTAACAGTCACTGTTTCACCGGGAGGAAGAGCCGCAACCAGGTTGAGCATTTCCGCAGAATTCTTGACCGACTTACCATTCACTGCAATGAGAATATCCCCCGGCTTAATACCCGCTTTATCCGCCGGACCTTCTCTCAAGACACTGGCGATTAAAGTGCCAACGGCATGATCCAGATTAAATGATTCTGCCAGTTCCTCTGTCATATCCTGCATGCTGACACCTAACCAGCCACGGATAACTCCACCGGACTGGATAATTTGCTCCATGATCTGCTTGGCAGTATGAATGGGAATAGCAAAGCCGATGCCTAATGAACCACCGGTGCGGGAATAAATGGCTGTATTAATGCCGATCAAATTACCGGTCGTGTCGGTCAACGCACCGCCGGAATTACCTGGATTGATCGCTGCATCCGTTTGAATAAAATCTTCAAAAGTATTAATACCGACCTGACTTCGACTCAAGGCACCGACTATACCCATAGTGACGCTTTGTCCGACACCAAAAGGATTGCCGACTGCCAGCACGACATCGCCCACTTTGACTTGCTGTGACTGACCAAAGGTAATGGCCGGCAAATCCTCGAGCTTCACCTTCAGAACGGCCAAATCAGTTTCCGGATCTGAACCGATGATACTTGCCTTGGTTTTTCTGCCATCGACCAATGCCACCTCGACTTCATCGGCGGCCTCCACGACATGATGATTCGTCAAGATATAACCATTGGCGCTAACAATCACGCCCGAACCCAGGCTTGATGTGCGCCGAGGTCTGGATTCAAATTGTTCACCGAAGAATCTCTCAAAGAGAGGATCATTCATGAACGGATGATGCGGCTCATTGACTTCCTTGCTGGTAAAAATATTGACCACTGACGGCATGGCTATCTCAGCCGCTCTGGCATAACTGTCTTGCCTTACCGTATCAATTGCGGGCGCAGCTTCCTTGACCGTTACGATTTCTCCTCGGGGCTTCCAGGGTAGCAATTCAGGCCTCAATGTTGAAACAACAAAAAAAATAGCCAGCAACACTGTTGCAGTTTGTGCAAAAATCAACCAGAGTCTGTACATGGAAATGTGTTACTCCAAAAATAAAATAGCTGCGGTAATATCGCAGTTAGCCGCGAGTATGAGCTAAAAGGAAAATCAATGCATCGAGATGAACTTGAAAACCATCTGAATCAATTACTAGACATATCCCGTTTCCATGATTATTGCCCAAATGGGCTGCAAGTGGAAGGGCGTGATCACATTCACACTGTGATTAGTGGCGTAACCGCTTCGTTAAATCTTCTGGAAGCGGCGAAGGCGGCTAAAGCCGATGCCATTCTCGTTCATCACGGCTACTTTTGGCGTGGCGAGGACACGCGCATAACCGGCCTAAAAAGTCGTCGCATTGCTTTACTAATGAAACACGACATCAATCTATTTGCCTATCATCTACCGCTGGATATTCATCCCGTATTTGGCAACAATGCCTGCTTGGGAAAAAAACTGGGATTCATAGAAATCGGTCGTTTTGGTGATCAGGATATTGCTGCACATGGAAAACTGCCGCAAGCCGTGACATTAAGTACACTCAGTGAAAAAATTTCACGCACTCTGTTGCGCAAGCCCATGCTGGTCGGGGATCCTGATAAATCCATACAAAAAATTGCGTGGTGCACCGGTGCCGCCCAAAGCTATTTTGAAGCAGCCATCCAGCAAGGCATCGATGCATTCATTACCGGCGAAATATCAGAACAGACTGTACACATAGCACGCGAATCAGGTGTCGCATTCATTGCAGCAGGACACCATGCGACCGAGCGCTATGGCGTGCAAGCTCTGGGTGATCACATTGCGCAACAGTTCAATATTCAGCATCAGTTTATTGATATTGAGAATCCAGTGTGATGGGAATTATTAACTATGTTTGCATCACAAAATATATAATGATGAACTCAATTTGTGTTATTGATCAGTCTTTGTTTTCATCATCCTTCTTCTTTTTACCCGAAAACATGGTCCACCATATCAGAAAAAGAAATAAACCTAACGCCAAAACTGCTTCGATTGCGACTACCCACATAATTTAAGGTTGCTGTAAAGTTAAAAAATAAGCTATTACTTTAACCAATATCCAATGAAAAACCAATTAAGTTTTATTTTATTGACCGCGTTGTTACTGAATGCCTGTTCCACCGGAACAATCAGTCCTCCCCCAACACCCAGTCAGCCGGCGGAATCGGTTACACCACCGCCTCCCGAAAAACCATCAACCAAATCTATACATAAACGTGCTCAATGGTCTGCATTAACAGGTTGGAGCAACGATGATCTGTTGCCTGCATGGCAGGCTTTTCTAAATAGCTGCACAGTATTAAGTAAGCAATCGCTCTGGAAAGAATCTTGCAAGGCAGCGACTGCACTCCACAAACCGAACAACAAAGCATTGAGACATTTTTTTGAAACCTATTTCTCTCCCTATCAGATCATCAACACCGATAACAGTGAAGAAGGACTCATTACCGGCTATTATGAACCTCTGCTCAAAGGTAGCCGCATCCCTTCAAAACGTTATCGTCACCCGATTCACGCTGCCCCTGACGATCTCCTGACGATTGATTTAGGAGCCTCATACCCTGAGCTCAAGGATCTGCGCTTAAAAGGCCGACTGGATGGACGCAAAGTGGTTCCCTATTACAGTCGCGCTGAAATAATGAACAATCCTAGGCTACTGAATAACAAAGAATTGTTATGGGTAGAAGATGAAGTTGAATTGTTCTTTCTACACATTCAAGGATCCGGTCGAATCGTATTTGATAATGGTGAAATGGTAAAAATTGGGTTCGCCGATCAAAACGGTCATCCTTACAATTCCATTGGCAAGCTATTGGTACAGCGTGGCGAACTCACCCTGGAAAATGCTTCCATGCAGGGAATCAAGCAATGGGGACAGAAAAACCCCAGAAAACTACCTGAATTGCTGCAGCAAAATGCGCGTTATGTATTTTTTCGTGAATTAGCTGCTGATTTATCAGGTCCTATCGGTGCGCTTGGCGTACCTCTTACTGCCGGCAGGAGCATTGCCATTGATCCACTCTCAATACCCCAAGGAGCGCCGGTATTCCTCGCGACCACTTGGCCTAACACCAATAAGCCGCTCAACCGTTTAATGGTGGCACAAGATGTCGGCAGTGCAATAAAAGGAGGAATACGCGCTGACTTTTTCTGGGGGTTTGGTCATGAAGCCGGTAATCAGGCGGGGAAAATGAAACAAACTGGAAAAATGTGGGTTTTAATGCCTCGTGACTATACAATTCCTGCACTGACAAGACAATAAAAAAG
>CADEDO010000046.1:6539-23229 GCA_902826115.1 uncultured Nitrosomonas sp. | reverse complement strand
GCTTGGCACATTGCGATGCCGTCGAGTGGGAGGAGTCCATTCCATTGGCCTGCTAGGTAATGATTTTCGGCGAATCAGTGCTTCTGGTGCGTAACTGACGTGGCGGATAACGGCCTGGTTCTGCTGAAAATTGTTGCTGGCTAAAAATAACGCGCAATTGAGGATCGGGTTCTATGTTCTTGAGCGCCTCAATGGCTGCGACACGCGGAGCCAGACCGGCAAAATTGGCGACCTGAATGGAAAGTCCCGGGCGTGCATTGAGCTCGATGATCATCGGCCCTTGATCCCTGTCTAATACGATATCCACGCCAAGATACCCTAAGCCTGTCATCTCGTAGCAGGCAGCTGCCAATCGCAGCAGTTTGTCCCAATGGGGAACGACAAGATCTGAGAAAGTCTTGCGAGTGTCCGGGTGATATGAAACAGGTGCGCCATATTGAACAGCGTGTAATGCTCTGCCGGTTCCCATATCAATGCCGACACCAACCGCCCCCTGATGTAAATTTGCTTTGCCATCGGACGCATGGGTAGTCAGTCGCAGCATCGCCATGATGGGATAGCCTTTGAGTACGATGATGCGCAGATCAGGAATGCCTTCATAACTAAAATCAGCAAAAACGGGGTCAAGCTGAATCAACGACTCAATCATTACCATATCTGGCTTGCCACCCAAACTATGCAAGCCACTCAGGATATTGGACACATGCCGCTCGATATCCGCCAACTGAATCGCATCGCCACTGGGTTTGACATAGCGGTTGTGGTCATGTTCGGTAATCACCAAAATACCTTTGCCACCACTGCCTTTAACCGGCTTTATAACAAACTGTGCGTGTGGGCGGAGAATTTCTTTCAGCGACTTAACATCATGTTGATATTCCATCGTGCCGAGCAGTTTAGGCACGGTAATGCCTGCTTGCTGCGCCAGCAGTTTGGTTTTTAGTTTGTTATCGACGAGCGGGTATAAATGGCGCGGGTTATAACGGGAAATTAAACCAAAGTTTCTTTGGTTCATTCCAATGATGCCAAAACTTCTGAGTTTCTTAGCGCTGGCCAGAAACATTGCGTCTTTCCAGAGAATGAAAGCGATATAACTCGGATAACCGATAACCCGTATATTGTCCGAGAATCAGGATAAAGGCCAAGTTAACCAGCATTAATTCGGGGAAATTGAAAGTTAAGTATTCAATGGTGCGGTTGGTCATGAACAAATAAGCGATCACTGCCGTCAATAAACTACCGCCGCCCTGGATAAAAACTTCGCGCGGGCCATCTTCTTCCCACAACACGGACATGCGTTCAATAGTCCAAGCCAGAATGATCATGGGGAAGAAAGTGACCGTCATGGCCTGATCGAGTCCCAGTTTGTTACTGATAATGCTGATACTGGCCATGATCGCGATGACGACGATAATGACTGCCGAGATACGCGCTACGAACAGTAGATTGAGGCGTGATAAATAGGATCGAATCAGCAGTCCCGTGCCAACGACGGTCAGAAAAATGATGATGCCGGTCACCAATGTGGTCTGTATCAGTGCGAGTGCAATTAATATGGGCATAAATGTGCCGGAAGTGCGTATGCCGATGAGCAGCCGCATGATGACGACAATCAATGCGCCGATCGGTAATAGCAGAATCATTTTAAATGCATTTTGTTGCTCGATCGGTAGACTGTAGATTGAAAAATCCATAATGCCAGCTTGTCTGTTCATGCTGTCTCGTACCACCAGATTCCTGGTCGGGTGAATATTTTTGATGATCGAGAAGGAAATTTGTGAGTTCTTGCCACCCACCACATCCAGTAAAGATTGATCTCCGCGTTGCCAAATCAGGAAATTCTTGGGTTTGCCATGCTCGCCAGTATTTTGGTTGAACAAGAGCCATTGACCGCCAATATAAACTTCAACAAAATTAGCGAGCGATTGCCTGCGTCGACCGTCTTTCAGATACAACCCACGCACAATACGCGCACTGATGTTCTCCAATGCCAGTAAATTAACGATTAAGTGGGTTTTATAATCCTCGCTGGATTGTTCGTTCAGCAGCAAGCTCTGATTCTGACTGGGCGTGTTGGTATTTAATGTATTGATCAATTCGCGCGTGAAAGTCTCGGTATTGGCCGATCTGCTGCGTACCTGATCCAATAGTGTCGTGGCGGCCGTTTTGATGACTTCATCAAATTCCGGTTTCTCGGGTTCTGCCGGAAGATCAGAGCCAAGCGATTGGGATATATTATCTTTTTCATAGACACTCAAACGATAATAGGTTGTTTGAGGGCCAGATGCGGTTCTTTTGCTCCATTGTGCGCGACGCCCAGTCGGTGGAGTCAATTCGCTAAATCCATAATCGGGTGAGGCGAAATCTTCTTCCATAAAAACAATATGTTCGGCTTTGGGAGGAAGAGCAAAGGAAACAATGACAGGATCTCCGCGCGCGACGAAGTCGATTCTGGCCTCAATAGTCCAGACTGATTTCTTGTCATCAGGGGATAAAGGAAAGCCCAATGCAAAATGCTTATACATCGTCAGACCTATTCCTAATCCCATGATTAGGAAAACCAGTATGTATAATCTAAGTTTTGCGTACATTATTTTGTAGTGCCGTTTTCTGGATTATCGGTTTTAACCGTGGTGAATTTTTTACTGACATCGACGATGGCCAGGTCTCTTAATAAGTTACGTCCGATCAGAACCTGATGTTTATGCCTGCCGCGATCAACCAGTGTGAAATTGATATGCTCATTGATATTGGCAAGCTCCACCCGCATCCTGACCACAGGCCGTCGCTGCGATTCCCGATTGTTGCGCTCCTTGACGAGTGCATGGCGGCGCAAACGTCGCGTTAATTCTATTTTCTCACCGGTTTGGGGATGGATAATTTTGAATTTTACAAAAGGCTTTCCGTCGCGCTCAAATTCGACAATATCAAGCGCATTCAGAGAGGATGTCTGAGCGCCGGTATCAATGCGTGCGGTGAATTCCAAACCCGGTGGATTAAGATAAACATTTTCCACTCCTCCCAATATTGTGCGCGTGCCGGCGAGAGTGGATTGCGCATTCTTGGAGGTATCCACATTGTTTGGATTGCATGGATTGGGCTGTGTGTTATAGGAATGCTCATTTTCTTTTGAATTGAGTGTTTTATCAGCCTGCAGCTTGTCCAGTGATTTTTTCTGCTCAACCATCTCAGCAAGTAGCGTCACCAGTTCTGATTCTCTGGCACTGATGGATGCCTCGCGTGCCGCTAACTCGTCTTCTCGGGGATTGCACGCGGATAGCGTGAGCAGTGCCAGCCCAACCAGCAGAAGGTTAGGGCGCATTTTAATCGAGGGTGGATAATCAATGTTCATGCGGTCTATTATTTTTCTTCTTTTATGAGTGAGCAGCATCGCCATGTCACTCGGAGTCCTTGCAGTTGTTCAGTCAAACATGACAAGTTTTATCGATTGTGCAATTCGATCAGCAGTGTTTGATTTTGATAAGTACAAGCGTATCGATGCATTTCCAGGCAATGAGAGGTAATGGTGATTTGATAGGTACCGACCGCTTCATTTTTTGTGTCAAACAGAAATTCAAACTGTCCTTTCTCATTGCTCGGATAGGACCGGTCAACGGCTACTGTTCCATCGGGCCGGGTTAGTTTGAAATTGAGCAGAACGTCAGGAGCCGGCTTTTCGTTATATTCGACCCAGCCGTGCAACATGATGGTGTCCCCAGCGACATAGTCTGTTTTGGGATCGATCAGTATCGGTTTTGAGATATGCGTTGCTAATGCATTCTGCATGACACTACATAAAATCAGGATTAATGCGAATCCAATCAGGTAAGGTTTTTTTACAGCCATCATATATTCTTTAGAAAGTGAATAGTCATGGTATTGTTTGCAGTCACTTGGAATCAGCCGGACGTCTTTGGGGGCAGGACCAACATTCAGCCCCGCCCGAATTGATCAGTTATTTCTTTGGTATATAAAGATCAGTAATAGTTCCTTCCGCCATTTCGGCAGCAAATAATACCGTTTCCGACAATGTGGGGTGAGGATGAATGGTCAGACTGATATCTTCCATGTCCGCACCCATTTCCAGGGCCAGTACCGTCTCGGCAATCAATTCACCCGCGTTGATACCCACCATGCCAGCGCCCAGTATGCGGCGCGTCTGTTTATCCAGCAATAATTGCGTCAATCCTTCTTCGCGGGCCATGGAGATGGCTCGGCCACTGGCTGCCCAAGGGAAGCTGGCTTTTTCATAATCGATGCCTTGCTTGATCGCTTCCTTTTCGGTTAAACCCATCCAGGCAATTTCAGGGTCTGTGTAGGCTACAGATGGAATGGTGCGTGCGTCAAAGATGGCTTTGTGCCCGGCAATAATCTCAGCTGCCAGTTTACCTTCATAGGTGGCTTTATGCGCCAACATGGGTTCGCCCACGATATCGCCGATCGCGAAAATATGCGGTAAATTGGTGCGCAATTGCTGATCCACCGGAATGAAGCCGCGTTCGTCGACGTGAATGCCGATGTTTTCAGCGCCGATATTGCGTCCATTCGGACGACGCCCAACCGCCATTAAAATACGATCATAGGTTTGTGGTTCCGGCGCATTCTCTCCTTCAAAGGTTACTGTCAGTCCGGATTCATTGGCTTCAATCCGGGTAACCTTGGTTTTTAGATAAATGGCTTCATAGCGTTTCTTGATGCGCCGGTGCAATGGTTTGACCAGATCGGGATCAGCACCCGGAATCAATTGGTCCATCCATTCCACCACGCTGATTTTGCTGCCTAACGCCGAATATACCGTGGCCATTTCCAACCCGATAATGCCACCGCCGATGATCAGCAGATGTTCAGGCACATCTTGCAGTTGCAATGCTCCGGTGGAATCAATTAGGCGTGGATCATCATAAGGAAAACCGGGAATGCGTGCGACGCTGGAGCCGGTTGCAATAATGCAATGATCAAAAGAAACCGTTTTCCGGCCATCAGCGGTTTCAACCTGAATCAAGCGGGGGGTGGCGAATTTTCCGGTGCCGTGCACGACTTCGACCTTGCGTTGTTTGGCCAGTGCTTTTAGACCCTTGGTCAGTTTTCCGATTACTGATTCTTTCCAGGTGCGCAGTTTATTGATATCGATCTGCGGTTTGCCAAACACGATGCCGTGCGATTCCACATCTTCAGCTTCCGTGATCACCTTAGCCGCGTGCAGCAGGGCCTTGGAAGGAATGCAGCCGACGTTCAGACACACGCCGCCTAGCGTGGCATAGCGCTCGATGAGCACTACCTTTTTGCCCAGATCAGCGGCACGGAAAGCGGCAGTGTAGCCACCGGGTCCAGCGCCAAGCACCACTACTTCAGCGTGAATATCGCCTGTAGGGATGGCTGCTACTTCAGTTTCTACACTTTCAGCAGGTGTTGGGGATGCAGCGGGTGTGACCGCTGTTTTATCACTGGCTGCCGGCGTGTTTTCCGTGCTGATCGAAGGTGTGACCTGATCCGCTACTGCCAAAGTCAGAATGACTGAACCTTCGGATACTTTATCGCCAACTTTGACTTTGACTGCCTGTATGACACCTGCTTCAGGGGATGGGACTTCCATCGAGGCCTTGTCAGTTTCCAGCGTGATCAGCGAAGTTTCCTTTTCAATCTTATCACCCGGCGCAACGAATAGTTCAATCACAGGAACATCCTTGAAATCGCCGATGTCGGGAATTTTTATTTCAACAACTTGAGTCATAACAACCTTTTTTGACAAACCGAAGTGCCTGGCACTCGGTGGTATGATGATAGAAAATGTATTTTAAAGTGATTTATGGTCTCAACTGACCGTCACCCAGCACAATAAATTTTTGACTGGTCAATCCTTCCAGGCCGACCGGGCCGCGTGCATGGATTTTGTCAGTCGAGATGCCGATCTCGGCTCCTAATCCGTACTCAAATCCATCTGCAAAACGCGTGGTGGTATTGACCATGACTGAACTGGAGTCGACTTCGCGCAGGAAACGACGCGCGCGCGTATAGTTTTCGGTGACAATCGCATCCGTATGTTGCGAGCCATAGCGCGTAATATGGTCGATTGCCTGGTCCAGTCCATCGACAATGCGTATGCTTAAGATGGGCGCCAGATATTCTTCATACCAATCCTGCTCGGTGGCGGCAATCATTTGCGGAATGATGCTGCAGGCCATCGCATCCCCGCGTAATTCAACGCCTTTATCCAAATAAATCTGGCACAGTGCGGGAAGTATCTCACGTGCAATGCCATCATGGACCAGTAAGGTTTCCATCGTGTTGCAGGTACCGTAACGCTGGGTTTTGGCATTGTCGGCAATCTTGATGGCTTTATCAATATCGGCTTGGTCGTCAATGTACACATGACAGACGCCGTCCAGATGCTTGATCACCGGAATGCGCGCTTCATTGGCAATGCGCTCGATCAATCCCTTGCCGCCGCGCGGCACGATCACATCGACGAAATCCTTCATGGTAATCAGTTCACCCACGGCTGCGCGATCAATGGTTTCAATCACTTGCACCGCTGTTTCCGGCAAGCCGGCCAATTTCAGTCCTTCTTGCACGCAAGCGGCAATGGCCTGATTGCTATGAATGGCTTCCGAGCCACCGCGCAGAATGGCGGCATTGCCTGCTTTCAGGCATAACCCCGCGGCATCGGCCGTCACATTGGGACGTGCTTCATAGATGATGCCGATCACGCCCAAAGGCACGCGCATTTTGCCTACCTGAATGCCGGAAGGACGGTAATTCAATCCACTGATTTCACCCACCGGATCAGCCAAGGCGGCAATCTGTAGCAGGCCTTCCGCCATCGTAGCGACCCCTTTGGCAGACAATGTCAGCCGGTCGATCATGGCGGCTTCCAGTCCTTTTGCGCGTGCATTGTCCAGATCCTTGGCATTGGCGGCCAATAATAGTGCTTCGTCGCGTCGAATGGCATTCGCCATCGCCGTCAATGCATGGTTCTTGGTCGCTGTATCGGCTTTGGCGACCAAACGCGACACCGCGCGCGCCTCCCGACCGACGGATTGCATGTAACTTTTAATGTCTGTGGAATTCATGAATTTAGTGTCAATAAGAAATCGGTAAGCAGATTGGAATTATAGTACAAGAAGATGAAGATTTTATGATAGGCAACAGCCGGTGTGGTGATTTTCAAGAATTCTTGCGTATGTCATTACTCGACATCAATCCACATAGCCGGAATTGTTGTCATCTTGTCTTTTTGGAGCAGTCGATGAGCAAGTCCGGATCAATGGCGTTACCCACTGATACCATTGACAAAATGATGGATGCAAAAGTAAGAAATAGCTTCAATAACTGTCTCTAATTCTCAAATGGCTCCTGACGATCTTAGCGTAACCTAATCGAAATGAATGATGGGCCGGGCTTGGGTCGAGCAAGGTAAAAGGAGATGGTTATGGAAAAAAGTGCGCTGTTAAGTGTATTGGCTGCTGAAGTCGGGCAAGGAAAGTTGGTTTTTCCTACCTCAGCCAATGCCGCGATGAATCTTAAAAGAACACTGGAAGACCCTGATTGCAGCATCGATTCAGTGATTCGACTGATACAAGCCGAGCCGCTTTTGTCGGCCAAAGTAGTCGCCATAGCCAATTCTTTTGTGTTTAATCGATCGGGAAAAAGAGTCACCGATGTGCGTTCAGCCGTTACACTGATAGGCATGCGCACCGTGCGCAATTTGGCGACAGCGGTGGTGGTGCAGCAATTCACCGGACCTCAACTCAACAAAGAACTCGTTGCGCAATTATGGCAACACTCTGCTCATGTGGCTGCGCTGGCGCAGGTCATCGCGCGTCGAATCACTCACCAGGACCCGGATACGGCCATGTTTGCCGGCATGATTCATGAAATCAGCTGGTTTTATTTGCTGGCGCGGGAAAAGTATTATCCCGGATTAATCGACGCCAGCATGGCCAGCTCATGGACAAATGACGATGATTTGGAAGACGAAAGCGAGCTTGAATGCGAGATCAAGATCGGTACCGCCATTCTCAATGCGCTTTCGGTTCCTAAATCGGTGATAGAGGCGATTATTTGTATGTGGGAAGGCTATTTGTCCACTCCTCCTACTACACTGGGCGATACTTTGCTGTTTGCCGATCAACTGGCGCCGGTCAAATCTCCTTTTATCCTGCCATCCGATCAAACGGGCGATGATGTGATCGCAAAAATCGGGACATTGGCTGATCAGGAGACTATCAAAGCAATCCTGAAGGATTCAGAAGAAGAAGTGAAATCGTTAACCGCTGCTTTGTGTGGATAAAGACAACTTGATTGACTGATTCTGAATAAAAAAACGGCTAGTAGCTCTCCGGTTAGTAGCCTCCAATGCTGAACTTCTGAGCGATTGCTCATTGAGAAATGGCATTCATCAAGCTTGGCAGATTGCTGGAACGAGTACTGGCAATTTTCCAATCCGTCTAATTCCCTGGCGTCACTTCACTAATATAGCGTATTGAAAAATAGTATCTTGGTTGTTCTTTGTGTCATTCAGTTCCTGTTCACATTAACCTGCGTACATTGATCCCATCAGGAATCCTCCTGGAATGAACGACGGCAAGGAGCAGAAAATGGATGCTACAAACAGCAAGTCATTGTTTTGGCAGCTAAAGGATCTTAGTTTGAGATGCTATCCATGGTCAGCGTGGTCTTTTTCACCGTTGACAGGTAAGCAAGGAATATGGTTTTTGCTACTGATAACTGTATTGCTGTTTTCTGGTTGTAAAACAGTTCCTGTTCTGGATAGGAATTTTGCTGATAAAGGAGGCCTATGGGAACAGGATGAAAATACCGGTGCTCGTTTCCATCACAATGCCATGGCTGATGAGGTCGTCATCGGAAGGATGAACGCATCGGGAAAAAGCGTTTTAATCAATGCTTCTCAAGTAAAGCAATCTGCGCAGGTCAAGAATAATTCGTTTGTCAGCACCGGCCCTCAAAGCGGTGCTCGCATCGAGTTCAAGGCATCTGAAGCATCTTGCCTGATCCGCGTGGATGAATTCAACATTGGCAATGCTTATGTGGATACTGCAACTTGCCAGCAAAGTATCAAGACACCGCATGCACTGATAGAAGCCAAAAGCGCTATTTTGCATATTCAAGTTTCTCAATATGAAACAGAAGTCATGGTCATCAGTGGTATGGTAAAAGTCGTGTTGCGGGAAAATCCAATGCAATCCATTGATGTCAAGGCGGATCGAGAAATTATCATCACGCATCAATCCATCGGCGATCCTCGTTTAATGACTACCGACGAAATTTGGCAGCGCATTCGCTGGAGAGAGGGTTTTCAGCTGTATGAAACGGTCATTGATTGGAAAAAAGTCATGGCAGGCGTGATCACAGTTGGAATCATCGCTGCTGCGATATTACTCAGCAAGGGGCATGGTCATGGAGGTCGTGGTGTTGGGTTTCCCAGGCACCGCTAGATGATGATAAGCAATGGTTTGCTTGTTTTTAGACAAGCACGGTATTGGAATCATAATCAGTGGATTGAATCGGTGTAGTGAAAATTGAGAAGCTTTGCATCAGAGTCATCAAATGGGGCAAAGTGAGCATTCAAAAAACCATCACATGATCAACCCAATACCTGCCGTTTTGATAGACCAGCACCATCTCTGCGACGAATTCCCCCGGTGTTTTCGTAAAAGATTGTCTCCACACAATAGCAGCTGAATCCGGGCGCCTGAACACAGCGACAGAGACACGGTTGGAAAAGAATCCTTTTTCGGCTTGGTATTGCTGGCAGATGCATTGAAAATATTCCGGCGTGACGATGGCTTTCATCCTGTCAGTAAAATCCTGAACATGCCTGGCGTGATCGATCTGAGTGGAAGCATCCATCAAGTTGTCCATGATCGGGTTGGCGATGTCCAGGATCTGTTGTTCGCTCAGACTCTCGAAACTCATGGAAATTGTCATTTCTGCTGGTTTCTGGAGCTGGATTCCTGTTGGTAGGCTTCATACGAAGTGTGAGTGCTCGATAGACAGCGACTGCGTTCTTGTTGGTCCATGATTTGGTTGCATTGATTGCGCTGCCAGGATTGTCCGGTAGCATAGAGTTGTCCCGTTGAGCAACCTGGCAGACTGACTGCCGCTATAGTCAATAGGATTCCGATCATCCATAAACGATGCGACATAGTAACCCTCCTCCAAAAGATAGCTATGGAATGGCTAAGCCACCACATTGATCATCCAATGGATGCCAAAACGGTCGGTGAGCATGCCAAAGCGGGGCGACCAAAAAGTCTTGGTCAGCGGCATTTGCACTTGACCGCCATCGGACAATGCGGCGAAGAAGTGATCCGCTTCCGCTTCGGTTGCAACGGCAATGGAAAGCGAGAAGCCGCTGAATGACAGGCATTCTTCGCAACCGTCGGAGGCCATTAAACTGTTTTCTCCGATGCGAAAGCTGGCGTGCATGATTTTGTCCTCAAATCCAGCGGGGAGCATGCCGGGCGGCGTAGGATCAGGGCTGTCTTTAAAGCGCATGATTAAATCAACCTGTGCGCCCAACGCGCCGCGGTAGAACTCCAGCGCTTCTTCGCAGCGTCCGCCGAAAAATAAATAAGGTTGAATCAATGGATTGGGCATGGCGACTCCTTCAGCTTTGCGGTTGATGGTAAAGTGCACGAATCAGTTTTACGAAAGTATATTAGTAATTGGATTGTCTGTTTGAATTTTCATGGATAGCGGTCATTATGCTTGAGCCGCACGAGCAAGGCACTCAGTACACGGCGCTGGTCATGCATTCGAATCAGCAAGATCGCGTCAAACATGAAGCAATGGGATTCCAAGAAGGCTGGGGAATTGCCCTCGGTCAACTCGTGGCGATGATTAAAAAGAGCTAGGGAAGCGCTGATTAATTGACTGCACGAGCGAATTGCTTCGTTGCGCGGTACTCACTCCCTCGCCTATCTAATAGATATGTCTCGGTGGTTGCGTTCCGTGCGCCTCGCCCTTCATCACGTTCGTTGAATTAATCAGCGCTTCCCTAACAACACGCTGCAATGCAGTCATTTAAGGAGCATAGGATGCCTACCAAAATATTTGTCAATTTACCGGTGAAAAACCTGAATCAATCGATCCAATTCTTTACGCAACTGGGTTACACATTTAATCCTCAGTTCACCGATGAAACCGCTACCTGCATGATTGTCAGCGAGGATATTTTCGTCATGCTATTGACCGAAGGCAAGTTCAAGATGTTTACCCCCAAGGCGATTTGCGATGCCACCAAAAGCACGGAAGTGCTGATTTGCTTGTCTTGCGATAGCCGTGCCGATGTTGACGCCATGGTGCACAAAGCAGTGGCTGCGGGTGGTTCAACCTATAATGAACCGCAGGATCATGGTTTTATGTATGCGCACGGCTATCAGGATCTGGATGGACATATCTGGGAGTTGATGGCAATGGAACCGGGTGCGATTGAATAGAATCAGGTTTAAACTTCATGGAATCAATAGTATGCAAAAAATAACCCCTTGTTTATGGTTCGATGATCAGGCAGAAGAAGCGGTTGCGTTTTACACTGCAATTTTTAAACACTCGAAAATTCTGGAGATAGCCCGCTACACTGAATCTGGGCATGAATTTCATGGTAAACGCGCTGATTCGATCATGACCATAATTTTTGAACTGAATGGGCAAACGTTTACCGCACTGAATGGTGGCCCCGTGTTTACTTTCAATGAGGCCGTATCCTTTCAGGTGAGCTGTGAGAATCAGCAGGAAGTGGATGAGTATTGGCAAAAACTTTCTGAGGGCGGCGATGAGAGGGCGCAGCAATGCGGTTGGTTGAAAGACAAATACGGAGTGTCGTGGCAAATTGTTCCGGCCATGTTGCCGCCATTACTCACACACTGCGGCCAAGAAACCGCCCAGCGGGTTATGAATGCGCTGCTGAACATGAAAAAAATCGATATTGCAGCGCTGCAACGCGCAGCCGGTGACACGGGTAACAAATATACATAATGGATGGAATGATAGCGTTACAATAACCTTTCATTTCATTACTCCTGGGGAATCAATTATGAAAACATTCGATTTCTATGATCGGGGAGCTGATCGCCCCTGGATTAATCCTCTGCTGACTAGCGCCGTGATCGTAGGCCATACGACCACTACCACCACCAAGTTGTGGTTGCGGGCTTATCAGGAAAATACCTACCGCATGGTGATTAGTTCTGAGCCGATATTGCGCGACAATGAATCCGCTTCCGATTGGAGTCCTGAAACGAAGCGAGTGGAAGGTAAAGAAATTTTTTTCCTAAAGAGTGTTGCTAACGAAGGCGTGATTCGTGAAATACCGGATGCACTGCTGACTGACGCTTCCGATTTGAAATATGCGCATGATATTACCGAAGTTTGGGAAGTTGCCGGGCTGAAACCGGGCCAGCGCTATTATTACGCGGCCTTTGCGCTCAATCTGGCAATCAGGAAAACGTCCTGGGAGATTGCTCCCGATTATCAATTCAATCGCTTCAGAACGCAGGAGGTTGCGCAGAAATCCATGACATTCGGGCTTTTCAGTTGCCATATGCCGTACAAGAAAAATTCGTTTGATCTGGTCAATATTCACATGTGGGATCGTTTCGGCGATGAATTGGATCAACGTAACGGCGACTTTATTCTGGGTGTTGGCGATCAGGTTTATGTCGATGGCAATTCCAAAACCAGCATTTGGGAATGGTTGAGAAAAAACCGCAAGGAGTTTGTGAAGGAAGTGAAGGAGGACGAGCGCGTAGCCGTCATGCGTTCCTGGTATCGCGATATCTATCGGGGGTATTGGGGGCATCGTCAACTGCGGCGGGTGTTGTCGCGTTTTCCCACTTACATGATGTGGGATGATCACGAAATTCTGGACGGATGGGGTTCTTATGATGCCAAGGAAAGAAAGAATCTGCTCGATTCGTGGTGGGATTGGGATGATGATGCAGACAAGCTGTCCCTTTTTTATCAGATGTATGAGGCGGCAAAGCTGACTTATCATGAATACGAACATGTGCACAATCCCACTACGCCTGCCAATCAATTTGATTATGCGTTTACCTGGGGGGAAGCGGCCTTCTATGTGCTCGACATGCGCGGGCAGCGCGATTACACCCGTCCCACCAACGACCGGATCTTAGGTCAAGCACAGATGGAAAGGTTTAAAGCTTGGTTGGAATCCGACACCTTTAAGCATGCCCAGTCGGTTTTTGTGGTTTCGCCAGTGCCGGTGGTGCATGCGAAGAGTTTTATCGTGAATTATCTCGACGTCCTTGCGCTGGCGGATGATTTGCGCGATCAATGGGAACATGAAAGCAATTGGGTCGAGCGTGATGAGCTTTTGGATGCGGCTTTCAAGGCAGCGCATGCGCACGGAAAACCGTTGTTTTTGCTGAGTGGTGATGTGCATATCGGCGCAGCATTCCACTTGAGCCATAAAGAATATCCGGACACCCCTGTGTATCAATTGACCTCAAGTGCCATCACTTACGACTTGCCCTGGACACAGGCTTCTTTGCTGGCGCTGGCAGTCAGAAAACGTGGTTTTTTGCAAAGAGACCCGGAAAATACTGAATCCAATGTGTCGTTCCAGTTGTTGATGGAGCCCTGCAAGACCAATAATTTTGCGCTCATTAACGTGCAAAACAATGATCAGGGCAAAGCAGAGGTCAGATGGGATCTGTATGGCTCGGCAGAGTTGAGTGCTGCAGTGACTAAGCTGGAGCGACTGGTATTCAGCTAACCTCAGCTCACCGAATATTGTTTGCTTTCCTGGAACGGAATGCCGGATATGCGCAGCTGATTTCTATCCGATGAAAACAGCATTGCTTGGATTGATTCTGGTGGGGTTTACTGCAATTTTTTTTGTGATCAACAGAGACGAAGATCCTTTGTCATCGATTGGAAAAACCGCAGCGGCCTATCGTGGCATCGCCCAGGCCATCAAGGCAAACTATGATCAGCAATTGGATAGGTTGACAGGTTATAAGGCCAGTCACTATGCAGCCAGAATTTATCGCATCAGCGGGGATAGTGCCTATCTGAATTACAATTTGCGTGATCTGGAACTTATGACCGGAAGGGTTGAGAAACTGCTGCAGGTTGTCCAGGAAGATGCTGCCATTGAATATTCTCATGCAACAGCGCAACGCTGGTCGTCCAGCCCCAGAGCCAAGTTACGACGCGAATCCCTGGCCATTGCTCCCGATTTTCCCTATTACTTAAATAGCTTGGGAATATTGAGACGAGCTGCGGAATATCGCGTTTGTGCGCCGCAGTTTGAACAGTTGAAAACGCATGTCCTGAGCCATGACTATACGCACTATTTCAGCAATCCATTGATGATACAGGCATGGGCGGCTCAATTGGCTAATGTGGCGGTATGGGTCAAGTTGCTCGGTGGCGACGATTACAGTGATGAATTCACCCATGCGATGCAACAAGTCTATCCGCATGGTCAGGACCATTTGCTCGGTGTGCAGCAGTATCAAAATAAGCTGTATGGATTGACGCATATCATCCTGGCCAATAGTGAGTATTATCAGCGCACGATCAAGCGTTCGGATTTTGCCTGGATTTTTGATTATTTCGATGATCACATTGATACGATTGTTGCGCGCGCCAGCGTGGATGTGATTGCTGAAGTCGGTATCGCTTATCTGCTGGCGGAGGAATTTGATCATCCTGCACTCGAGAAAACCAAGCGCAGTATCGCCCAGCAATACGATGCAACCTACCAGATGATTCCCAGCCATACAGGCAAATTCGATATTGCCGCCGGTTCGCATCGCAATATTTTATCCATCATGTTGTTATCTTCCCCGCGCACACTTTATCCGGGGCCTTGGCTCAGCGGAGTAGCAGAGATCATGTCGTGCTGAGAGGCTGAGGGTAATCATTAAGTGGTCAACTACCCTCATGGTGCAGGAATAGATGGTTACTGCCAACTGTAGGAAGCCGACAGGAAAACAAAGCTGGCTATCTGGTGAGTGTCCTGACTGAGCCTGGTTCCGTCGGTGTATTTGTTCCAATTCCAGGTCCATTCATTGGTTTTGAAGTGATCCAACATATAATCCAAACGCAAGCCCAGATTCTTGCGGATGTCATATTTGGCGTAAAACCGCAAACTACCGTATTGCGTCGAAATATTCGGCACTATGTTGACCTGAGGTTCAAGCGTCACCTGCTGTTTGAATTTGTTGTTGAAATCGGAGTAGAAGAAATTGGCGCCGGTTTCCAGCTTGTCCGTTAATTTGCCATTGATATCAATCCCAAAGGAAGTGCCAAAATCCTGCAGCCTGGCGTCCCAGACTTCGCGAATTCCGGTCAGAGTTTCCGGATTCCTGGAAACTTGGTCGATATGGGTTTCATTCCTGGAAAACCAGGCGGTTGCCTGCCAGGCTTCTGAGAAGGTGTATGTGGCATCCAATGAATAGTTGCGCGCGGAGCCTTTGCGCAATCCCAGATCCGAGCCGGCCCGGTGACCGTAATCGTCGAACGATTCATCAATGGCTACTTGCAGCGATAAGGCATCAATCGGTTCCCAATTGGCCATGAAGCGCACTTTGTTTCGTGTGCGATCGGCTAAATTGAACGGTGCAATCAGATTAAAGAAAGGATCGCCATTCCCTTTGGTGTTCGTCAGGAAATCAGAACCAAAACGGTCACTATAAATATAGGAGATCGTGCCGGTGAGGGTGTCCGATAATGAGCGCCGCAATTCGGTGCGGTAAGAAATTTCATCCGTGCGATTGCGATGACTGGTGTTGGACGCAAAGCCGCTGCGATCCCTATGATCGTAGTCAATGCTGCCAATCAAGCGGAAATCCTTAGGCAATGCGTAACTGGCTTCAAATTTGCTGGTAATGGTCTGGAAAGAACGCGGATTATTCAGTCCGCGCCAAGTATTCCCATTCAGATCCAGCAGGGTTGCAACCGGGTTATAGAATAATACGGGTGTTTTGTCATCCCGATCCTCAAAGCGAAAATTGGTATTGAGCGACAGTTTGGACAGGGGCCTGGCGGTCAATCCGGCTTGAACCAAGGCCGTGTCGATACGCCCGCCCAGATGGGAGCCGATGCCAGGCGCAGAAAATAATGTGGGAGAAAAATTGTCCGTTTGAGTGGCTGTCGTGTAAGCGGTTTTAAACGTGCCGCGCGTGGTGGGGGTAAAGCTATAGCCACCGGACAAGAACGCCTGATGCGATTGATTGTCCGGAGCCAGGGTGATCGGTGCAAACTGGCTGGGGGCGTACTGATCCCCTACCGTGCTGCCTCCGGTTACATTCAGAATCGAGTTTTTATTGCTGTACATGGTGCCATAGTACCCGCCGGATAATTGCAACTGTTTGCCTGTGTAATCAAGAGAAGCGCCAAACTGGCGGATTGTCGAGTTGATCGGCTCAGGGATGAATTCGAAACCACCCACAGCCGTCGGGCTTGGCGCTCCCAGTCGGTTGCCGCGCCCGAATATACGCGCACCATCCTTCTCTTCGTTGCGAAAATGAAGCTGAAACTCAAGATTACCGGGCAGGAATTTGCTCATGCCAAAACCAATCGAGTGACGTTCGGTCTTCAGTTGAGCTGGATCGCCCGTAGTGGGGGTTGTCGGCACGTGAGGCTCCGTGGTGCCCAGGCCGGTGACCGCAGTGTTGACGGTAAATGGTTCGTAGCG
>CADEDO010000046.1:0-6439 GCA_902826115.1 uncultured Nitrosomonas sp. | reverse complement strand
GCACCAAAGTTGATGGTGCTTTTGGGTTTGGATTGTTCTTTCAACGGATCACTGGTGGTTTCAGATGACCAGGCCAGTGTGCTGCCAAGTAAGAGCGTAGTCGAAATCAGTGCAAATTGAGCAGCCGATGTTTTGAGCATATGGGTATTCATGGGATCTCCTTGCCTTAGCGCTGAAACATGCTTTCATTGCGAACATTGAGATGGTTGTTACTGCCATGCACTTGCGTATGGCAATTGACGCAACCTCTGGCCAGAGTATTTCTGGCGTACGAACCCGTCAGTGTTCCGGAGCTTCCCTGATGCGTATTGGGTTCATGGCATTCCTGGCAGATGAATGGCGAGCGTGATCTGAGCAAATTGGGCGCAGTGGTGCCATGAGGGTTATGGCAAATGGCGCAATTTTCTTGCACGGGAGGGTGGTTATAAACAAACGGTCCGCGTTTTTCCATATGACAGGAATAGCACGTGTCATTCACGCTATCGCGCAGCATGTTGCTGGGACCGGCTGAGCCGTGAGGATTGTGGCAATCCGAGCAAATCACTTTGCCTTCACGTATAGGGTGGCGGGAAGGGCGGTTAATCAATGTGCGAATGTCTTTGTGGCAATTAAAACAAACTTCTGCCTGTGTGATTCGATTGCGCACTTTGTCCTGTTCGGTGTGGATCTGGTGGCAGGAAGTGCAAGCAATATCGCGATTGGCGTGCAGACTGCCGGACCAATGCATGCGCTTGCCGCCTTGGTGGCAAGCCAAGCAAGCGTCGTTTCTTTCTTCGATCGGATTGAGTGAATGCTTGCCGAATGTGCGCTGCGGCATGAGCGCTTTGTCTGGCGATTCCTCATGACTGCCCCCGTCACCGTGGCAACTGGTGCAAGTGGGGGTGCGATGATCGGCAACGGTTCCGTGTTTTGTTTTGCCAATGGCAAGGATGGGTTTGTCGCTGTTTTCATCATGGCATACCGTGCATCGGGCATCTCCTTTCAGAACGAGGTCTTTGGGAGGATCCTCATCGTCCTCGTCTTCATCTGCAAGCACATGTTGAGGAAATGCCGTGATGCCAACGACGACGAGAAAAATGACCAATAGCCATGACAGATTCATCTGTGTGGTTTTGAGATAGTTGAACATGATGTTTTGACTCACTGATTGAAGGGTTGAGAATGAAATGGTTAGTGAGCGCATTATTGGTCACGGTAAAAAAATACTCAGTGCGTTTTCACACAGAAATAAGTATGTTTTCATTGCATTAGCGGAGAATGTGGGCAGTGCTTGGCGGATAGATGTGACGGCGGCAATCTATTGGCTTAATATTTGGAAAGAAATCAGCAGGCTATTGGTATTGGATAATTGGGAGCGGGGGATGTCAGGATGACAATGACTTTTTATCTGCAACCTAGAACGACTATAGTGTATCTCCCTGTGATGTGAATGTAGCGGTACAGGTGCTGCGGTAAAATTGCCACGATGGGCATTGGCTAGAATTTGACTAACGAGGATAGCGTGACGATTGAGTGATCTGCTGAAGCACTTGAATTACTGTGAGGGATTCCGCTGTGGCTGATTGCTGACGGCTAATGGTTGCGCATTCGTGTATCCGCTAGCCGGATGCCGAGTTGCAATAATTCATCCCACACATCACCCTGGGCAACGCCTTTAATGATTCTATCTATTTTTGCGGCGCATACCAGTCCTTGCATCAGGGATTGAAAGCTGATGTGTTTGGCAGCCGTCATGACGGTTTTTTGCCGATCTCCCCAGATTCTGGCGGCCTGCATTACTTGCGCGGGGGGCTGGCCTTGTTCGAGTCCTTTGCGAACCAAGATGAGCTGGCGGATTTGTTCCGCCAAAGTGGACAGGATCAGCAGAGGGGCCGTGCCTTCGCCCTGCAATCCCGCCAGAATTCTCGTGTAGCGAGCGGCATTGGTTGAAATCATGGCTTCGGATAATTGAAAGACATCATAGCGCGCAACATTCAGAACCACATCTTTGACTTGATCAAAGGTCAAATTGCCACTGGGGTACAGCAATCCCAGCTTTTGGATCTCCTGATGCGCGGCAAGTAGATTGCCTTCCACGTTGTCGGCCAGAAATTGCAATGTGCTGGCATCCGCTTTTTGTTGTTGCTGACCAAGGCGCTGACCGATCCAGCCCGGCAATTGCGCCCGTTCAATGGCATAGACCGGAATCAGGACACTGGCATTTTCAAGCGCTTTGAACCATTTGGTGGCTTGGCCTTGTTTGTCTATGCGTGGCAATGTGACGAGGGTGAGAGTGTCCGGCGGGAGTGTATTGCAATAGGCTTCAATGGCTTTGCCGCCTTCTTTGCCTGGCTTGCCGGATGGAAGACGAATATCCATGATCCTGCGATTGCTAAACAAGGATAGATTGCTGCCTGCATTGAGTAGCTCGGACCAATCGAAGTGATGATCAATGGTGAATAGTTCGCGCTCGGTATAGCCTTGCTGGCGCGCATGGGTACGGATTAAATCGGCGGCTTCCAGGATTAGCAGTGGTTCATTGCCAAACAGCGTGTAGAGCGGAGCGGATTGTTTCTGCAGGTGTTGCGCAAGTTGTTCGAGTTTTATCCGCATGTTGACAAATGACCTCTTGAAAGCGTGGCCGAGTCACGGGCAGGAGTCGTCAATTATATTTTGATGGCGGCCAGTCGCCAGATGATCTGTTGAATGGCATCGGATTGCATATCCTTATACAGCAGCTGTTCTTCTGCCTCTTTGGCCAATATCTGAGCATCCAGGAAAGGTAAATTGCGCATCAGGGAAATTTCAGTGTTTTTTACAATTTCTATACCTTGTTGATCAAGCAGGCGATATACCACACGATAAACCAAGATAAATTCCCGCACCCGTCCCCCTCCGGATAGAGACAAAATTCTTCTTTCACCAACGGCACTGATGACCTGTAAAACGGCCTCAGCCTCTGCGCGTTGAGTGACTACCTTAGTGGTGGATGAGGAACCTATCGTGCGTTCCAAATCCATGCCAATGGTGTGTCCGTCGGGTGCATCAATATACATAGACTTGAATGGCAGCGCAGAAATCTGCCCGCGCAACTGAAAGCCACAGGCCGTGAGCAGGAGCAGCATCAATAATGCGGCAAGAATTTTCTGTTGATTCAGCTTCATAGGGACCACGTCGTCGATTGCAAGTTGGTGAATAGATCAGTCACTATATAACAATATTAATCAGCCTGCCGGGGACGATAATGATTTTCTTGACGGTTTGCCCCTCAAGAAATTTTTGTACATGCTCATTGGCCAGTGCGGCGCTCTCAATAGTCTCTTTTCCGGCGTCTTTGGCGATATCGATTTGTCCACGTAATTTGCCATTGACTTGCACAATCAGCTTGATTTGATCCTGCACCATGGCGGAGCTGTCGGCTTGTGGCCAGGGCTGATCAAACAATTCCGTGCCAGGTCTTAATTCGCGCCACAACTCATGACAGATGTGCGGAACGATCGGAGAAAGCAGCAGTACGATATTTTCCAGCGCTTCCTGCATCAAATTACGACTGGCTGGGTCTGTGCCCTGACTTTTGGTCAGGTTGTTCATCAATTCCATCACGGCAGCGATGGCGGTATTGAATGTGTGGCGTCGATCCAGATCATCGCTGACCTTGGCAATGGTTTGATGTAATTGGAAGCGCAAAGCTTTGAGATCGGGCGTCAGGGTTTGATGCCATGTTGGATCAACCGTGACCGCACCTTGCTGCAAGTGGATAAACACCTGTTTCCATAAGCGTTTAAGAAAACGATAAGCACCATCTACGCCGGCATCGGCCCATTCCAGGGTTTGCGTGGGCGGGCTGGCAAACATCATAAATAAACGTGCGGTGTCTGCGCCATATTCTTCCACCAGTCTTTGTGGATCAACTCCGTTATTCTTGGATTTGGACATGGTGCCGATGCCACCGGATTCAACCGCTTGCTGGTCGGTTTGCAAGATGGCGCCGCAACGTTTGCCTTGCTCATCATATTGGATGCTGACTTCCGTTGGGTTGAAGTAGGTAATGCGTCCGCTGTCGGCTTTGCGGTAAAAAATTTCGTTCAGCACCATGCCTTGCGTCAGCAGATTGGTGAATGGTTCATCCAAAGCCAGCAAACCAAGATCGCGCATGACTTTGCTCCAGAAGCGCGAGTACAGCAAGTGCAAAATGGCATGCTCAATACCGCCGATATATTGATCTGCCGGCAGCCAGTAATTGACGCGTTCATCGGTCATGGCCTTGGCCTGATCCGCACAGGCATAACGCGCATAGTACCAGGAGGAATCAACGAAAGTGTCCATGGTATCGGTTTCTCTGCGTGCGACTTTGCCGCATTTGGGACAGGTGCATTGGTAAAAAGACGGGGTTTTGGCCAGTGGATTGCCGGAACCGTCCGGCACCAGATCTTGCGGCAACACCACCGGCAATTGATCATCCGGCACAGGCACCACGCCGCAGTATTCGCAATGAATCAGCGGAATCGGGCAACCCCAGTAGCGTTGACGGGAAATGCCCCAATCGCGCAGACGATAGTGCACGCGTTTGCTGCCCAGGTTTTTTTGCGCAAGCGCTGCGGCGATGGCGTCCACCGCAGCCTGGAAATCCAGGCCGGAAAATTCCTCAGAATCGAAGGTGATTCCATGCTCGACATAGGCTTGCGCGAGCGGAATGTCCAGATCACCTTCGGTGGGTTTGATCACCGCTTTAATCGGTAATGAATATTTCGTGGCAAACTCGAAATCACGCTCATCATGCGCAGGCACTGCCATGACCGCGCCTTCGCCATAGCCCATCAATACGTAATTGGCCACCCACACCGGTAATTGCTTGCCATTCAGAGGGTGGATGACGAACAAACCGGTATCCATGCCTTTTTTCTCCTGAGTGGCCAGATCGGCTTCCTTAGCTGAACCCAGTTTGCATTCCTGAATGAATGCTTCCAACGCCGGATTGTTTTTGGCGGCGTGGAGCGCGATCGGATGTTCTGCGGCAACAGCCACATATGTGGCACCCATCAGCGTATCTGCGCGGGTGGTGAACACTTTCAGATTGCGCGGCGTGCCTGAATCCTTGTCGGCAGGAAAGATGATATCGACTCCATAGCTTTTGCCAATCCAATTGGCTTGCATGGTTTTAACCCGCTCAGGCCAGCCGGTCAGCGTATCCAAAGCTTCCAGCAACTCATCCGCGTATTGGGTGATTTTCATGTAGTACATCGGGATTTCACGTTTTTCCACCGGTGCGCCTGTGCGCCAGCCACAGCCGTCGATGACTTGCTCATTCGCCAGCACGGTCTGATCGATCGGATCCCAATTGACTGTGCCGGTGGTTTGATAAGCCAGTCCCTTTTCCAGCATGCGCAAGAACAGCCATTGATTCCAGTGATAATAACTTGGATCGCAAGTGGCGATTTCGCGCTCCCAATCAATACTCAATCCCAGGCTTTTCAATTGCTTGCGCATGTAAGCAATGTTGTCGTATGTCCATTTGGCCGGAGAAACATTGTTTTGCATAGCGGCGTTTTCAGCAGGCAGACCAAAAGCATCCCAACCCATCGGTTGCAGTACGTTGTAACCCTGCATGCGGCGATAACGCGACAGCACATCACCAATGGTGTAATTGCGCACATGTCCCATATGCAGCTTGCCTGAAGGATAGGGAAACATCGACAAGCAGTAGTATTTGGGCTTGTTGGGAATTTCAACCGCTTTGAAGGCAGCCGTTTGTTCCCAATATTGCTGTGCGTTTTTTTCGATTTCCTGGGGATGATATTTTTCTTGCATGGAATTTACTTTTCTTGCTGTAAAAAATGAATTATACCGTGAAGTTTTTGGGCGGATTGTGTCTATTATTGAATAGATTTCTGTTCTTTCTGAAGGGAGCGGCGTTTATTCTGCTCATGGAGGTTTTGCAGAAATGCCTTCAGTTCCTTCTGTCCCCATTCCTGAGCCTCAGCTTCAGAAGTGAATCCACTTTGGCGCTTGGAAACGATGGTTTTCTTGGAAGTGGCTTTCCTGATAATTTCTACCGTCCAGCAAACATCCATTTGCTTGATTCTGAAGTCATATTTTTTGCCTTTGGTCATTTAAATTCCTGAAAATAGATGAATGAACGATGTTTTGAAATGCATGCAATAGGTGTTATATCAAACGACGCACGGGGATGCGTGATTGTACGCTGGAATTGATAGCAGTGTTGTGGCGTTCATTGCGATGTGTACACAGGGTGGCGGTGATTTCAGTTTAACAGGCCGTTGAAAAACTATCTGCGTTGCCGCTACGGTGTTAAAAACAGGCTCAAAATGCTCATTTATTACACATAAACTGCGCTTTTTCGCCTGTTTCTGCCTTGTATCGGCTGCCTCGAAAACGTTTTTCAACGGCCTGTTAACGGGAGACTGGCTGGAGTGGGATTGTGCGGTGGTTTGACAAATTA
>CADEDO010000045.1 GCA_902826115.1 uncultured Nitrosomonas sp. | reverse complement strand
GAGATTAAATGAAACGACGCACTTTTCTGCAAGCTGCCCTTGCGACCCCATTCATGGCCGGATTGCCAGCCGTGCGCGATGCGGTTGCCTCTGCACAAGGTGAAGGTTGGCGCACTTTCGAATTGGCCACCAAACTGGAAATTGCCAATCCTTCCGGTGTCTCGCGTGCTTGGGTTCCGCTGCCATACACGACCAAAACCGACTGGCATACGCCGCTGAGCAATACATGGAGCGGCAACGGACAGATGAACGTCATTACCGAGCCGAAATACGGTATGGAAATGCTCTATGTGGAATGGAAAGAGCACGAGAAAGCTCCCGTGCTCGAAGTCATCAGCCGTTTCGCGACACGCGACCGCGCCGTGGATTTCTCCGGATCGAACCTGAATGCACCCAGCCTGTCGCAAGCCGAAATGAAACTCTACACCGAGCCGACGGAGCTCATTCCGACTGATGGCATCGTGCGCGACACCGCGCAAGACATCATCCGGCATGCTAAAACTGATATCGAAAAAGCGCATGCGATCTACGAATGGGTCGTGGACAACACTTTTCGTGATCCCAAGGTCATAGGCTGCGGCTGGGGTGACATCAAGACAATGCTGGAAACGCGCTACTTCGGCGGCAAATGCGGCGACCTCAACGCCCTGTTCGTCGGTCTGGCGAGGTCGGTCGGCGTGGCGGCACGCGATATTTACGGGGTGCGCGTCGCACCTTCGCAGCTTGGCTACAAGAGCCTCGGACTTGGCAGTGCCAACGCAAGCAAGGGACAGCACTGCCGCGCCGAATTCTTCGCTCAGGGTATTGGCTGGGTGCCGGTTGATCCCGCCGATGTGCGCAAAGTGGTGTTGGAAGAGCCGCCCGGCAACTTGCAGATCAACGATCCGAAAGTGGTGGCGATGCGCAAAAAACTGTTCGGCGCCTGGGAAATGAACTGGCTCGCCTACAACACCGCCCACGACGTTGTCCTGCCCCATTCCCAGACCAAGATTGCCTACTTCATGTATCCGAACGGGGAAACCGGTGGGAAAGCGTTGAATCAACTGGATCCCGATTCCTTCCGGTACACCCTCACGGCCCGGCAATATTAGGCATCATGGCTCCAAAATGATGCGATCAGGTGAGATGCGCTGTCACGGAGTGAATATCGTGCGCCAAGTTTGAGCTACCACATTGATTACAAAAACAACAATCACTCATTGACTGTTTCAAGACTACCTCAGTTTTACTGTCAGTGGGTCACGTATTTTTTCTCCTGGATCCATTCGCACAAAGCCTCATAGGGAATCGGGCGGCTGAAATAATAACCCTGCTGATAGTCGCATTCATATTGCAGCAACAAGCTGGATTGTTGCTCGGTTTCAACACCTTCCGCGATAATGGTCAGCCCCAGATTCTTTCCCAGACCAATAATGGCCTGCACAATTTTCAGGTCATTCTTGTTTTGATCCAGCGTGCGTACAAATGATTTGTCGATTTTCAAGATATCGATGGGCAGTTCGCGCAATAAAGTCAGGGATGAATAGCCGGTTCCAAAGTCGTCCAAAGCCACTAAAACCCCCAGCGTCTTGATTGCTTCCAATACCTTACCGACACGCTCCATGTCGTTGACAATTGCGCTTTCGGTAATCTCCAGAATCAAAGATTTTGCAGGCAATCCTGTGTCATGCAACGTTTGGGTAATCGTTTGCTGAAAATTCTTGTTCAACAGCTGACGTGGATTGACATTGACAGAGATATTGACGGGATATCCCAATTGCAACAGTGCATAGGCGGACAAACACGAAGCTTTTAGCACAACTTCGCCCAACTGCTCGATTTGCCCGGTCTCTTCGGCCAGCGGAATGAATTCACTGGGCGATAAATATCCCCGTTTGGGGTGCGGCCAGCGCACCAGGGCTTCCATGCGCGTAATGCGATGCGTTTTCGCATTGACTATCGGCTGGAATAATACTTGCAGTTCATTGTTTTTGATGGCGGCACGCAGCTCCGTTTCCAGTTCCAGCTGGTCACGCGTCCAGACCACCGAGGATTCGGGAGAATAGAAGCCAAATTGATTGCCGCCATCCTGTTTGACACGGTACATGGCCGTACCTGCCCTTTCCAACGCGATTTCGCTGGTTGATCCGTTTTCCGGGTAAAAACTGATCCCAATGCTGACAGAAACAAATACCCCCAGATCATCGATTTCAAATCGATGCCTGATGGCATCCAGAATGTTCTGCGCCATTGCAATCACAGCACTCTCCTCGCGCAATTGATCAGACAACAGCACAAACTCATCCCCACCCCAGCGTGCAATCACATCGTCTGCGTGTGCGACCTCAAACAACCGCTGGGAAACCATGCGGAGTAATTTATCGCCCGCATGATGCCCCATCGCATCATTGATTTTCTTGAAATTATCCAACGTGATAAAAAAAACTGTAATGACCTTGTCGGTATTTTGCAGCGCTTGAATCATGCGATTAAATTGCGTCTGCAGTTTGCTGCGATTCGGTAATTTTGTCAGCGCATCATGACTTTCCTGGTGCGCAACCTGTTGTGACAGCTCAACCGTATCGGTGATATCCGCCATGGCAATCACCGATCCGACCAATAACTTCCGGTCGTCATAGATTGGATTGCGAGTAATACGCACGGTGCGCTCACCGCCATAGCCTGCTTTTAGCAGGCATTCCATCACACCCGGTTTCTCCAAGCCGGGATTCAGGATATCTTTGATTGCTTGAGCAGCCGATGCATGGCTGCGCTTAGAACGAAGTTGCAGAATTTCTCGCAAAGGCTTTCCTTTGAGTTGATCGAGCGACAGGCGCAGAATTTTTTCAGCGCCTTTATTGATATAAATGACATGGTCAGTCGCATCCGTCGTGATAATGCCGTCATTTATCGATTCCAGCGCAGTGCTCGAACGCACCTTAGTAATCCACGACACGCGCAGGAATTGATTGATGCGCTGCCAGTTCCATAACGGATAAAGCGACAAGGTACCCAATAAAGCCGCAGCGGGAGGAATCCAGAGATGGCCTAATGCCATGATCATGCCAGAAAGACACAAACCCAAAACCAGGAAAAACAGCAATAGGATAAGCGTGAAATGTCTTTTTAACAATCCCATCACCAGCACAATGCCGACCACCCAAGCAACCGAAATAACTGTCGCCGCCACCTGGGAAATCGAATGAATAGCGCGATCATTCTTTAACATCGAGAAAACATTCGCATGCCATTCAACCCCCGGCATCGGTTGACGACTGACTGCTGATAACGGTGTTGCGAAACGTGTTCCCATTCCCGCTGCTGTTGCGCCAATAATCACGGTTTTGTTGCGCAAACCGGCTAGCGCTTCATCATCGAATAGCACTCGCGCATAGGAAATTTTCTGGAATCCGCTGGACTGGTTCAGATACGGTATCAAGGCCTCGTGCGAACGAATCCAGTGTGACCGTTGGCCTGATTCTGCTTGATCAATCTTCAGCGGCTGAACGGTGCTTTTTGCGATCGCAGAATCTGCCAGCAGCAAACCCAATGCTGGCCATGTGGGTTCATCCACGCCCGCATACAGGAAAACACGCCGTGCAACACCGTCGCTGTCCAACTCGATATCCGCATGTCCCAATACCGCATGGCGGGCAAAAGGTGCAAGCGGTTGAATGAGCGACAAGGATTCCGGGCCGGCTGTGGATGCGGGAACGACCGGCAGAATGACATTGCCGTGTTCGGCAATCGCCGAAGCCAGTAATGGGTCAGCGTAGGGATCATTCTGCTGCGCTTCTGTCAGGAGCAGATCCAAGGCCACCGTCTCATTGCCAATCGCTTTTAGTCGATTGATGATTTCTGCATGCACGGCCCTGGACCAAGGCCAACGGCCTAAAACCTTTAGACTTTCTTCATCAATGGCAACGATTGCTATATCGGGGTCCTGCGGATATTGCCGCAATGTCGATATTTTGTCATAGATGATGAAATCAAAACGCTGGAGTATTTCCGCATAAGCGATGTATAAAACCCCAACCAGCAATAAGATGATGCGTAAAACCAATGTATTCGGCTGCTTTCCTAAATCACTCCCATACATCATAGAAGCACAAGCAATGGCAATAACATCAGCAGCATGAGCCAATACGATATTCCACGCGGCACTTCAATCATCTGCGTCGCTCCCCAGGGTCCCTGAAAACCATCCGATTCAATGGTTTTGATGCGTAAGTAATAAGTACCGCTGGCAGGTTTCGGTATCACGATCTGGGAAGCCGCTGTGGATTCATCATGAATAATGTCGGCGAATTCCTTATCACGGGCAAACTGAAAGTGAAAACTCTGTCCTTCCGCGGCAGCACGCCATGCAAACGTCATTTCATTCTCATCCAGCTTGGGTTCTTCAAGCGATGGGCTGGGATAAGGCACTCTGAACGGCATCGTGTCGCTGAATGGACCGGCCCCCTCGCTGGCTGAGACAGAAAAAATACGCCAAAAATAATGACCTGGAGCCAGTGATTCCGTTAATGTCACACCGTTGTCTTTTACTTCAGGATCAAAGTAAACCAATTCGGTAAAATCGGCATTCCGACTAATCATGAAAGCATAATGTGATGCCTCCGATTGAATCGCCCATTTAAATTCCTGCTTTTCTGGAGCCGTCATGCCACTGGGTAATGGCGCAATAATAAAGGGGGCTTCGGGACGTGCATTCAGCGAAAAAGGAATCGCCGCATCCATGCCTTCAATCTGCAAACGATCAATACCGCGAACTCTCAGCCAATAATCACCATCGGGTATGTCTCCATCACGAAAAGGCGAGCTTGCCGTCGTAAATTCAGACCATAAATTTCTAAAATCCCGATCGATCGCAATTTGTGCGCGGTAGGCCTGAGCGCCCGGCAAGGCGTTAAATTGAATCACCAAAGGCAGTTTCTGATAATAATGGTTAGTTGCCGTCAAATTAGGCGGAGGCAGAAGCTTGACTGGAGACATCGGCGGTTTATCCTGAGCGGTAACGGCACCAAAGCCAGCGGGCACTTTCACCTGTTTTTTTCCACCCTCGACTTCCACCATGCCGGTCAATACTTCGCTGCTGGTAGCTGATTTTTCCTCCATCGCACCCACCCGGAAATCCGTACCACGCACCGAACTGATCGCAGACGGTGTTTTGATTCTGAAACGTATCCCTTTCTCCGATTTACTGGGAACCGAGCTTTCAGTGCGCCCTTCACGCAAATCGATCAGGGTATCAAACAGACCCTGATCGCCCAATATGCGCATATTTTCCAGACGCAATTGTGTATTTTCCTGCACCCGCAATAGCGATTTATCTGCAAACTCAATCGTCACGAAGGCATCGTCTACAGTGCGTATTTCGTCTCCCGCCAACAGCTGCATGCCCATTTTAATCGGTACGGATTGCTGGCCTTCACGTTGCAGCATGACGGTTCCATGCACACTAATCACTTGCGCCGACACCTCATCCAGCATCTTTGTCCAGGCAATGGGAATGCGCAGATGGGTTCCAGGCGGTATGACATAGGGATTGCGTATATTGTTGATTTTCTGCAATTCCTGCACATATTCCATGCTTTTAAGATGACGCTCGGTCAGATTCCAGAGGTTGTCTCCTGGTCGCACCGTGTAAACCCATTCTTCAGCGGCAACCGCAACCGATAATGCCATTAATAATAATCCGCAACATTTTTCCAGACTGGGCTTGAGAATTCTTAATGGCATAATTTTTCCTCGCACACTGATCAACGATGCAATCACATTCAACAATTGAAACCTAACCCTCAGAAAATAAACACAAGATCATACAGTCTATCGTTAGCGCACTGCAGGATCAATCGTTATTGATAAAGGCATCTGTGATTCCTGAGAATCTGTCACATTTCTGAAACGCGGCACTGCATTTTTGTTAAAAAATCACTACATTCATGCGACTGTCATAAATATGTAATGCTTTGTTTATATGATCTCAGCATCTTTTATTACATTACATGCAAGCGAGGTCGTTGATGGCTGTCACAATACTGGTTGTTGAAGATGAACCTGCAATCCAGGAATTGATCTCACTCAATTTGAAGCGAGCGGGACATATGGTGTTATGCGCGGATAATGCGGAGCAGGCAAAGCAACTCATCAATAATGTCCTGCCTGACCTTGTATTATTGGATTGGATGTTACCGGACACGACAGGCATTGAACTTGCGCGTCGATTGCGGCGTGAGGCACGCACAAAATCGATTCCCATCATCATGCTGACAGCGCGGGTGCAGGAAAATGACAAAATCTCCGGACTGGAAGCCGGAGCAGACGATTACATTACCAAACCTTTCTCACCCCGCGAGCTCATTGCCCGGATTAAAGCTGTCCTACGCCGACGCTTGCCGGAAATGTCGGACGAAATAATTGAACTGGGAGGATTGAAACTGGATCCCACGACACACCGGGTCCATGTTTACGCACTTGATGATCCGTCAAAGACTACAGAAATCACATTGGGGCCGACTGAGTTCCGGTTGTTGCATTATCTGATGGCCTATAAGGAACGCGTTCATACCCGCGCGCAACTTCTGGACCGGGTATGGGGTGACCATGTGTTTATCGAAGACCGGACCGTCGATGTGCATATACGCAGATTGCGCAAGATACTTGAAGCGGTGGATAAAGAAAACTTGGTCCAAACCGTGCGAGGAACAGGTTATCGATTTTCGGTGGAATTCGATGAAGAAAGTGTGGAGTGAACAATCAATCCCACTGAGCTGATCATTTCTTCCGATCACAATATATTGATCAGAGATTCAAGATGATCATTACGTTTTTCATGGCCAATCTATTCCGGATAGTGATCCACAGTCATTCCGGCTAACACAAAGATTGTGGCATTAATTACTTGTTTTACAAGCCCCCAGTTCATATAAAATCTGTTATATAACACTTTTCTGAAAGTTTCTTATAACTGATTATTGGAATTCATGGATGGCGACACCTTATGTCTCAAGCAGCGTAACCTATATTGATTCCGCCCATATCAATACGATTGATGCATTATTAGGCGGCTCGCGCTGGACAAATTCGACCATTACCTACAGCTTCCCGATCAGTAAAGACGTTGCCTATTGGTCTACCGATTTCGCATCAGGCTACGGTGTTCCATGGGGTGATGGTGAACCCTGGAATCAGGCAGCAGTACCATTGACCAGCAAAGATCAAATCAATTTTGAGCAGGCCTTACAACGCTGGGCAAATGTTGCCAACTTAAACTTTGTCAAAGTGACGGAAACTCCCCAGGAAGTCGGCGATATCCGTGCCGCCTATACCGAAGATCCCGATGAGGCGACTTTGGCTTGGTCTTACCTACCCGGCCAAACTGTCAGATCGGGTGATATCTGGGCTAACACATTAGGTCTGCTCAATTTTCAGGACTGGGATCCAGGCACCATCTCCTATGAAACTCTGTTGCATGAAATAGGCCATGCTCTGGGACTCAAACACCCCTTTGATGACTCCGACGGTTCAGCAGCTACACTACCGGCTGATCAGGATAGCATCATGCATACCCTCATGAGCTACACCTATTCGACGCTTGGAGGTGAAGTAGGCAACGAATTTTCTTTCCATCCGACCACCCCTATGATATTAGATATAGCCGCCGTGCAATTTTTATATGGTGCCAACCGTCAATATCATGACAGTGATGATACCTACACCTACGACGACTCAACACGCTATCACGAAACCCTGTGGGATGCCGGCGGCTCCGACACGTTGCATTATTCCGGCACAATTCCCGCCCGCATTGATTTAAATCCGACCAGTGCATCGTTTATTGGACAATCCGTATACGTTCAATCCAATGGCAATAATCTGGGACTGCCTATTCCTAATGTATGGATTGCAGATGGCGTTACCATCGAAAATGCCCTGGGCGGTCAAGGTGATGATGTGCTGATCGGCAACAATGGACGCAATTTCCTGGATGGCGATTCAGGCATCGATACGGTTCTGGTCACATCGCTGCGCGAACATAATACACTCAGCAAAAATTCCAGCGGTTACACGCTGACCGCCAACGCCAATCCAGATAACCTGGATACGCTAGCGCGTATTGAACGCTTGGAATTTGGGGATATCGGACTGGCGCTTGATCTGGACGGCCATGCCGGCCAGGTTGCCAAGTTACTCGGGGTTGTTTTCGGACCACATACTGTCAATAACATGGAATATGTCGGTATTGGCCTCAACGAAATGGACAACGGCGTCGGCTACGAGCTGTTGGGAGAACGCGCCATTTATATAACCGGCGACAAAAGTCACGATGAAGTCGTGACTTTACTGTGGTACAACCTGTTCGGAAGCATACCCTCAGATACTGAAAAATCACCCTACATTAAACTGCTCGATACGGGTGAGATGTCGGTCGGTACCTTGGCAACACTAGCCGCCGACACCAGTTTCAATACTGAAAACATTAATTTAACAGGACTCACGCAAACTGGCCTGACGTTTATTTGATGCCTAGTCAGGTTTCAAACGGCGCAAAAATCAAGGTTGTTGCAGTTCGACTATTCCATCCGGCCATATCGATGAAATAGTTTATTGAGCAGCCGCTAGCGCCGCCCGAATTTTCTGTAGTTTAGGATCATCGGGCAAGACTGCTTCGGCTCTTTGCAAATAGAGTTCAACTCTGTTTGATTGACCGGTCGATTTAGCTTTTTCAATATATTGCACATACCGATCCACTATTTTTTTCAACCCCGCATTGGCTTGTGCATTGTTTGGATCAATGGCCAGAGCCGCCTGATAATGTTTATGCGCGTTATCCTTCAATGGTGTCGTAAAGCGCCCTGCTTTCATGGCTTTTTCAGCTGCAGCCAGATGCTTTTTGAGGGATGCCGCATCAATGGGTTGTTTACTCGCAACCTGTTGCTTGGATTCAGATGATGAATTGATCGCTGGCATCGGTGGATTGCTGTCGGATGCTGACTGAGTGCTTCCCTTGTTGCTAAGCTCGGATGCAATCGCATCATTTGCTATCGGCAACGCATTTTCAGCAGATTGCTTGTCGGCAGGATCAATTTTTTCTGAAACAATTTCGGTAATTTTATCCAGACCGGCACCGGAATTCGATGGGATAGCAGCCAATGAGATGGGTGCTGTTTCTTTGCTTTCAGATGCAGCAGCTCCTTCACTCGACGTAGGCTGGGATAATGGTGCGTTAACCGCTGTACTGAGATTCTCATCCAATATTTCTGCTGGTTTCTCATTAAACCATAACCCAGCTGTCGCCAACGCAACAATCCCAGTCATGACAGCCAGCATTCGATAGTTCCTGGAACCCGAATTTCCGTCCATCTCTGGGTTTTGCTGTGTACTCGAAGAGCGCGCAGGGTCATTAGGCTGTTCGGTTTTTAATAGCCCCAGAATCGCATTGGCCGCTTGCGGTCGTTGCTGATATTCAGGCTGCAGCATCCAGTTAATCGCTTGCAACCATTCTGCGCTGTAAGCGGTATCCAACGATTCCGAGGCCAGTATCATTGGATCCGGTTCGCCTTGACGCAACGCCTGCAAACGGTCTTGTGCGGCAATCGGTTGCTTGTGCGTCATGCATTCATACAAGGTTGCACCCAACGCATAAAAATCAGTGGCGGGCCCAATCGTTTTTGCTGAATCGTCTTGTTCCGCTGCCGCATAGCCGATGGCGAGTTCACTGGCAAGTTGGGCAGTGCGTGCGGCCATCGCCAAGCGTGCAGCGGAAAAACCCGTCAAAACGGGTTCGCCATCCTTGCGCAACAGAATGGTGGCCGGCTGGATTCCACCATGAACAATATTGTGTGCGTGAATTTTTTCCAATGCGCTCAACATTGCCGTCAAAATAAATTTCAGTTCTGTCTCGGCAAACGATGCTTGAGACTGTATCAATTTGGACAGCGGCGTACCTTCCTGCGCTCGCAGGATCAGGTAGGCTGTGCCATTGAAAGGTAAAACATTTTCGGCAGTTGCGATATTGGAGTGCTCAATTTGCGTCAACATCTCAGCTTGATTCAAAAAAGCCTGCAAGCCATACTCATAATCCGCTTTCTGATCTGCAGATTTAGGTTCGACACCTAAGCCATTACCGGTACGCATGGCAATATCATGGGGAAAATACTCTTGTATTTTTACTCGTTCCTTGAGGTGATGATTCCAAGCGCGATAGATGATATCGAATGCCCCCACTTTTGCGACGCTTCTAATTTCGTAGACGCCGATGTGAGTTCCTTCTGGCAGAATTTGATCGTGTATGTATGTCATGGTCGGTATTGTCCCGGTTAATCTCGATGAAGTCTTAGGCTTAGACGGTATTTTATCGTGTGCTCCGATGTTAAACGAATTATTTACCACTGTCCCTGCTACTTAACTCGCAAACTCAACCCGTTCATTATAAAGCTCTCTGAATGTTTAAACTTTGATGTGCCATTTCACTGGTTGTTCTTTTTATACTTTAATGCTTGCCATACCGTCCTGACATCCACCAGTTCATGCTGAATCAACAAGGTAATGGCAATTTCTTCCATTGCTGCATACAAGCAGAAGATGGCGGCAACTCTAAATGGCCAGTCGAGCAGTTCAGTAAACAGCAAAATATAGCTGGCAACAGTAATCGCGACCGCGAGTTTTACACTCCAAGTATGATAACTACTCACTGTGTGGAATTTTATGAAGCCAATCAGTACCGGCAGTGTAAAACTGAGAACGATGAGAATAAAGTAGAATTTTTCTCGCTGAATGATCTCCGGCCATAATATCCAGGCACAGATGGCCATGGTGGAATAGATGATAAAATCACCCCAACTATCGAGACGAGATCCCATTTCAGTGATTTGATTCAATGTTCTGGCAAGGAAACCATCCAGCACATCGGTGAATACCGCAAACAGTAATGCTCCCATATACCAATAAGGTTGTTGCGTCAAAGCAAAATAAAACAATACTGGAGCCATTAATATTCGAATTAGGCTGATTAAGTTCGGTAAATTAACTATTTGATCTTTCGCATGAGTCATCATAATAACCTTATAACGTCGCCATGTTTTAGAGTATCTGTGCCGTTCCCGATCATTTACTAAGCGGTTTAACAGCATTCGTGTCAATACGAATGCACTATTTACAATTATAATTAACTAATTAAGAAAAATACTTTGATTGTCAGTATGCGATTCAAAAATATTGACCATAAAGATGATATTTTTTGAGACCCACGAAAAACGCAAAAATTCTGATACGCCATGCCTAACACTTCAATCAAAGTTCTGACTTACAATATCCACAAGGGATTCAGTGCCAGTAACCTGCGTTTCATTCTGCATGAAATAAAAAGCTCGTTGCGACATATTGATGCGGATGTGGTTTTCCTGCAAGAAGTTCATGGGGAACGTAACATATCCAAAAACCGCTTTGATGATTGGCCCAATAATCAGCAGTTTGAATTTCTTGCCGACCAGGTCTGGCATCATCATGCGTATGGCAAGAATGCCATCTATAAATCCGGTCATCATGGTAACGCGATCTTGAGCAAGTATCCGTTTGTCGAATGGGAGAATATTAATGTCTCCCTGATGCGATCAGCCAGTCGCAGTCTTTTGCATGGAACAATTCAACTCCCTAGAACCAATCAGAAAATCCATATTATTTGCGTCCATCTCGGTTTATTTGGAGTGGAAAGGGAACGTCAGCTTTCTACCTTAGCCCAGCGTATCAATTCTCATGTGCCATCCAATGAACCGCTGATCATTGCAGGTGATTTCAATGACTGGCGGGGACGTGCAGAACATCACTTGCATCAGAACTTGGGTGTCAAAGAAGTCTTCAAAAATATGCGCGGAGCTTATGCACGCACCTTTCCTGCATGGCTCCCGGTATTATCGATGGATCGTATTTATTATCGAGGTCTCAATGTTGTCGATTGCAGTCATTTACAAGGTCAACCATGGCGCCGGATGTCTGATCACACACCGCTGCTCGCGGAATTCAAATTAATTTGACTCGTTGTATTATAGAAAGTGACGAAAGGAAGAAACCATACACCAATTCGTGTCTTACAGCTAAGCTAAGTTTGTTACTGGGTTTTGACTGGGGGAATTAACACTATGGAAGGTTTTTCTGCACCCCCTCGGCAAAGAGCCGAGGGTATTTACTGATTATGGTACAAAAATTAATGACCTGATTGACGCATATGCTTCATAGCTTCTTCAGAATGCTTGGCAGCCTCACCAGCATGATCCATTTCAGCATGTTTAATAGATTCTTCTAAGTGTTTAATAGCTTCATCCATATGCTTGTGCGCATCGGCATGTTCTTTACCAGCTGCCTTGGCATGTCCTAAGCTTTCTTTTGCATGTTGCAAGGCATCTTTTGCATGCCCCATTTCACCATGTGCTTGGGCTTTCCCGGCATGCTCCATTGCTTCCGAGGTATGTCCAGCATCTGATGCCCAAACTTGAGCACTCATGAATAATACTAATGTTCCGGTTGCAATCGCTGTTGATATAGTTCTCATGATAATTACTCCTTTTTTGCTAATACATCGATAATGTAAACATCCACGGCAAATCGTACTGATCACACCGTCACTTCAAAGAAAAACCGTTTCACTCAATGTCTCTTCCTCGTTGACCAGCACATAGTTTATTTATATCACAGATTATAGGAAAACATAATAATTTATGCATGGTATGTCACGTCGGGAAATCCTATGAGGAATAACTAATGCATCACTTTATCGCCAGTATCTGATGAAACTGCGATTAAATTTTTTTCTTCCCATGGATTTTCTAAATCCCAGACTTGCACTTGTTTAAAAATCTCACCGATCAATTTATGGAGCTGTGCGAGATTAAACACCGAGATAATGACTATCGTTTTGTTTGAATCCAGAAATTCAAGTCTAATTTTCTGATCACTTTCTTTTAAATCTCTTTTCGAGAAATTAATCGTAGCAATCAGAAAATTCTCAAAATGTTGATTGGATTCTATTTTCCCATAAAGAACCGTCACCTTTTGTTGTGATACCTGATGATAGATTTGATTGATCTCCCACTGCTGTTGGATTGTTTGAGGCATGGCATCAGCACGTTTCTTCATGAGCCAATTAGGCAGATGCGCTAATAAATTTTTAAAAAATTGTCGTGTCATCAAACCTTGCAATTTTTGCTGATCTTTATCAGTGAAAACCAGACTCAATCTGTCCTGTTCTTTGTCATAAAAGGTTGTAATGGTCTCTGCAAAAAATGTCATAGATTTCTTCATGTTGTATTTTTAAACTACTATTGAATGCAGAAATGGTTAATACCATATTTTCTGCATACACAGTCAATCAAATTGTTGTTCAAGCGATCGTTCCTAATCGTTCTTTCGGCGCCAACGAATCCAATAATCTGTATGACATGCAAGAAGATAAAAGCTATATTATGGTTAACTTTAGGGTGATTATGTTGAAAGTGCACTAACTACTCAAGCACCAAAGAAAAATGGTCTGTCTTGCTTAGTTTGTCACAAACCTGAGGGTAAGATATGAACTAAGGAAGCACTGATTAATTCAACGAACGTGATGAAGGGCGAGGCGCACGGAACGCAACAACCGAGACATATCAATCTGATAGGCGAGGGAGTGAGTGCCGCGCAACGAAGCAATTCGCTCGTGCAGTCAATTAATCAGCGCTTCCCTAAAATCAAGACCGCCTTCCCGCTGCTGCAAATAATATTCTTTTATTAGGTGTGATTCCTATTGCTTACTATGTCATCAGAAAAAGAAACAAGAAATAGTCTTTTAGAAATATTGGCAATTTTCTCTTCCCAATACCACAAACACTCAGAAGCAATCACAGCAAAGGATTTTCAACAAGATCTGTTTTTTGGACTTCAAACCATTCTTGATCAAATTGGCGCCTATATTTTCATGAAGGACCTTTCAGGTCGTTACATATATGTCAATAAAAGTGTTCAGGAACTCTTCGGCGCATCGCTTGAGAACATTATCGGTCATGATGACAGCCATTTCTTTGATTTAGCAATTTCAAATGAACTGACATTTAATGATCGCTGTGTTATCGAAAAAGGACAAACGATCGAACGAGAAGAAATCAATATCATCAAGTCAAGCGGTGAAACTCGGATTTACTGGACAGTTAAACAACCCGTGCTGAATGATCATGGTGAGATTATCGGTATGTGTGGCATATCCACCGATATCACCAGACTAAAGCAAGAAGAATATGCGCTGGCTGAATCACGTAATTTGCTCAAAGCAATCATTGATACAGCACCCGTACGCATTTTCTGGAAAGACACGCGATCGCAATATCTGGGTTGCAATCCATCTTTTGCTAAAGATGCCGGCATCGCATCTCCTGAGCATATTGTGGGCCTGAATGATTACGATTTGGCCTGGACTCAGGATCAGGCTGATCATTATCGCCGGGATGATCAACAAGTGATCGAATCAGGCTGCGCAAAGCTTGATTACGAAGAACCACTGAATAAACCAGATGGGAAAACCATTTTTCTGCAAACCTCCAAGGTTCCGTTACGCAATATGAGCGGTGAGATCATCGGCGTGCTCGGTATTTATCAAGATATCACCGAGCGCAAGCGTGCTAACGAATCAATGAAATTGGCTACAACCATTTACCAATCCAGCAGAGAAGCCATCTTAGTAACGGACAAGGATAACTTGATTATAGAAGCTAATGCGGCTTTCACCCGCCTGACTGGTTACGAATTAGCGGAAATCCTCGGTAAGAATCCGCGGATTTTTCAATCTGGGCGACATAAAAAAGCATTTTTCCAAAGAATGTGGCAAAAGCTTTTGGATAATGATCACTGGCAAGGAGAAGTATGGGACCGGCGTAAGGATGGCACAATTCATGCGAAATGGGTCAACATCACCGTTATCCGAAATCCAGATCAAAGTATCTATTGCTTTGTGGCGCAATTCTCTGATATCACAGAAAAGAAACAAAAGGATGAGTTGATTCAGTTTCAAGCTAATTACGACCCATTGACCAGCTTACCCAATCGTAATTTATTTAAGGATAGATTGCGTAACGAGATCAAAAAATCACAACGCAGCGGTTTATTATTATCACTGATATTCATTGATCTGGATCACTTTAAAGATATCAATGACAGCCTCGGTCACGCGGCTGGCGATCAATTACTCAAAATAGTTGCACAACGTATTATGTCATGCGTACGGGAGACAGATACCGTAGCACGCCTGGGTGGGGATGAATTTGCCGTGATTCTACCGGATATCGGCGACAAGCCGCGCACCGAAAAAATTTCTCAACATATCATTCAAGAGCTGAGTCAGCCACTCATTCTCGACAAGAATCGAATCAACCAATATATTTCTGCCAGCATCGGCATTGCCTTTTATCCTGAAGATGGACTGAACATGGAGATCCTAATGAGAAATGCGGATATGGCCATGTATAAAGCAAAATCCGAAGGACGCAATCGTGTGAGTCAATTTACACCATCCATGCAGCGGGCAGCACAAGAAAGAATTCTGTTGACCAATGATCTGAGAAATGCGTTGAGAAATAACGAACTTCAGATCTATTATCAACCCATTGTAAACCTATCAGATCATAGCATCATCAAGGCAGAAGCCTTGTTGCGTTGGCAACATCCGCAACATGGCATGATTAATCCAGCAGCTTTTATTCCATTGGCAGAAGAAAGTGGTTTGATCCTGCCCGTTGGGGAATGGGTTTTCGATCAATGCAGTAATCAAATTAAACGCTGGCACAAGCAATTTGGTCATATCATACAAATCAGTGTCAATAAATCTCCGATGCAGTTCAATCAACGCAACAAATACTCATGGCCTGACAAACTGGCCGGATTGAATCTACCTGGAAATAGCATTAACGTGGAAATTACCGAGGGCTTATTATTAAAGAATTCTCCCAATGTCAGAGCCATACTCAAGGAATTCCGCACCGCAGGCATTGAGATCTCGATTGATGATTTTGGTACTGGCTTTTCTTCACTCTCTTATCTAAAGGAGTTTGATATTGATTATCTGAAAATTGATCGTTCTTTCACAAGTAATCTGAATAAAAACAAAACGGATCATGCATTGATCGAGGCAATCATCTTGATGGCGCACAAGCTGGATATCAAAACGATTGCCGAAGGGGTGGAAACGCAGTTACAGCAGGATTTATTGATGGAATTAGGTTGCGATTTCGTACAAGGCTACTTTTATTCTTCTCCTGTACCCATCGAAGAATTTGAGAAATTGATCATTCCACAATGGGATAAACATCATCTCAATTAATCTGGAATCAGTCTGCAATTCTTGAGCTAATCGACAAAAACTTCGTAAAAATTTTGAATTATTCTAAGGAATATAAGTTGTCTTTATGACGGATAATTTTGAAGCCATCTGACATAATCAGATGGCTTCAAAACTGATTTTCCCAGAATAACTTTTGGAATGTTTTTGCGTTAATAAAATTATTAATGCTGTTCCTTATAAACGAACCAATAGTATTGATGAACTCACTTTTGCAACCAGCTGTTCTGCAACAGAACCTACAAAGAAACGCTCCAGACCTCGACGATTAGCTGTTCCGACTACCAGCAAATCAGCTGCCCAATCTGTCGCGGCCGCGGCAATTGCCTCGGTCACCCCGTTCAAGCCAAATTCGACTTCTGCATTTAAAAGACGGGTCTCAACGCTCAGTGCACTCACAGAAGATTTAGCTTGCTCCAGTATCTCTGTGCCTGCCTTTTTCTCAGCATCAGAATCGCCGCCGATGGAATGCACAATACATAAAGCCGCATCATAAGTCTTGGCAATATTTTCAGCTTCCGATAATGCTTTACTAGCAGCTTCACTGCCGTCCACCGCAACCATTATTTTCTTGTACATAGAAATCTCCTTGATGATAATTTAGGCTGCCAAAGGGCAAGTTACTGAAGTACCCACTCTTATACTCAACAACTTAATAAAAAACATTCAGACATAATTATTGTAAATTACCACTATCTCTCTTTAAATTATCAAAGTACCGTTTTACCACAGCTTTTCCCGGCATATTATCGTGTTTGGTATAAACCAGAAAATGCACTATACCATGTACCGCCATCGCAATTAATAAACCCTCAAAGATACCCACTTTATAAACCAAACCTGCCGTTAAAAGTGCCAACATCAACGCATAAGGGCCATAATGTGTCACATGTGCCAAACCGGCAATCATTTTATACCCTGTAAACATCATGATCGCCGCCAGTGAAAATTTTGGCAAGTAATCCAAATACTGTGGATTAAAAGTAAAAAAGCAAACTACAAAACCGATAACCAAAACAGAAAATTTGGTAATTGCACCAGCCAATTTATTGGTTGTACTTTTGGCCAAACCATCCAGATTGGTCATCCCATGAAAGAAGCTGGAACCCATATTGGCAATCCAGATTGCCAGCAAGCTATTATTACTGTTGGTTTTGCGTTTCAGCGGATCAATTTTCTCAATGGCAGCATTACTCATCACCTGCTCGATAACATCAACAATTGCCAACATGGCGCAATAAAGAACCATATAAAAGAGCATCAAAACAGGTACATTTTCTTGTGGTAATGGCAGTTTAATATGAAGATCAACATCTTCCACCGATATCATCGGCACAGAAACAAATTGTGCCAACAGAGCGCCCCCAAGAATCAAAACGAAATAGGGTACGGCTGGCTGAGTATCCTTAAATTTAGAAAACAAAACCAAAAATACCGCAAGACCGGCAGTGGAAATACCAACCATTTGGATGCGCACGCTATTCCAGAACTCTTCGGTTATCGATTCCGCAGGTATTTCGTAAGTAAATTCGGAAAACTTCAACATTATTTTCAATCCAACACCTGCCAATAGCCCTTCAACCAGATAGACAGGGACAGCGATGAGAAGATATCGCTGCCAATTGAGTTTCCAGATCACTGCTTGCATTGCTGCCGTCAGGAAAATACAAAATGCCATATTTTCCCATCCAAAGCTGGCTACTCCCAAAGCCAGCACTGGCGCCAATCCTGCTGCAATTCCTGGCGCTCCGATAAAATTACCCGGCTTGAACCAGGCATTGATCCAGCCAACCAGACAAGCAAATGCGACTGTTGCCAGACCAACTTTGATGGGATAGTCAGACATAATGGCAATTCCAATCGACAATGGAATTGCCATGGCGCCAGTTATCAATCCCGCAGCAGTGTCACGTAAAACATATTGCGACTGGAATGCCGCTGATCCGGAATGCGATTTCAGTTCGTTTGATGATTCGTTTTCTGTTTGATTTACCATAAAATTATTTTTCCCCTAACAAGACTGACGACAGATGAATGTAAAACTGATGACTATCGATAGATTTCTACAGTACTAATCAAATCACTGACAGATTGAATAGTCGGTCAGAAAGAAACTTTTTATTCTTCTAATTTTCTTCTTTTGGTCCCTATTAGATAAATGAAGATTCATCCTAGGTTAATCAATACGACAATGTATATCAGAGAAACCACTATTTCTGCCTAATGGAAACTATTAGGCAATATTTCCTGAATGACCTTCGGATAATTTATTAGCAAGCGAAAGTTCATAAGAAACCCACTTCTATCAACGATCAACAAAATTAGCTGCGTAAATCAATCCTTAACAGCAGACGATCTTGACCACCAACAACAAAATTCGGATAGAATCCGTTAAGAAAACCTTTTTAGCCCACTCTATCTTTCAAAGAACAAATACGTCATGCACAGTGCATCTCCAATTAAGATCCTGATTCTCGATGACGACACCTTCATGTTGAAGCTCTTGACCCGGATGCTTGCCAAACAGGGACATACTTCTGTTATTGCTTGCGACAATGGTGCAGATGCACTCAAAAAAATTGACAATGCCGATACTCGACCGGATTTGATTCTGCTTGATCTCAACATGCCGGACATGGATGGGATCGAATTTGTGCGATACCTGGTCGATCATCAATTTCACGGCAACTTGATCTTAGTCAGCGGTGAAGACGAGCGCATGTTGAAAACCGCTGAGAAACTGGTTCATGCCCATAAGATTGAGATGCTGGGTTATCTGCATAAGCCAGTGAATCCCGAGTATTTATCCGAGCTCATCAAGAAATGGAAATCTCCTTCTCAGGAAGATCAACTGCAGTCGAGTAAAAAGATTTATCGGGTAGACGAATTGCAATCCGCAATAGCGCATCATGAGTTAGTCAATTACTATCAACCCAAAGTATCAGTAGCCACCGGCGAAGTGATAGGTGTAGAAACATTGGTACGCTGGCATCATCCAACTGACGGCTTAATTTCTCCTGACCGATTCATCAGCATTGCAGAAGAAAATAACCTCATCAATGAGTTAACCACTTATGTTCTGACCGATGCATTAGCACAAGCTAAAATGTGGTATGAAAGTGGATTGACATTGCGCGTAGCGATTAATGTCTCCATGGATAATCTGGCATCCTTGGATTTTCAGGATCTTGTAGTCAATCTGGTCACACAAGCGGGTCTATCCCCCCAGAATATTGTGCTGGAAGTAACCGAAAGTCAGTTAATGGGCGCCGATACACGCATACCTCTTGAAATTCTGACCCGATTACGCCTTAAAAGATTTCATTTATCGATTGATGACTTTGGTACCGGGCATTCATCCATGGCTCAATTGCGCGATATTCCTTTTGATGAACTTAAGATTGATCAGGGTTTTGTGCATCGCGCCTGGACAGACACCACCCTGCGGGCAATCTACGATGCCAGCTTATCCATGGCTAAACAACTGGGAATGATGACTGTTGCAGAGGGCGTGGAAGATCAGAACGATTGGGAGCTATTGCGTCAAACGGGTTGCGATCTGGCACAAGGCAATTTTGTTTCAAAACCCCTTCAGGCTAAGGAATTCTCTCATTGGATGCAAGCATGGCAAGACAGAATCCATAACGGATTAATTCCTGGTTCTACCTAGCTTTCGCTATAGATTCAACGCAATTTGACTAAACAAGCTTCAGAGCCTCAATCGACTTCTTTACGCAAATTGTCAAGATAAGCAGCAACAATTGCCATCTCGGTGTTGAAACGCGGCAATAATTCCTTGAGCGCCGTTACATCACTTGCTTTACCAGCCCGCTCAATGTCCGCACATAACTCACCCAGTGCAAGTGCACCCACAGAACGGGCTGACGATTTCAGTTTATGCGCGGTAGCACCAACTATGGTCCATTGCTCTGTTTGATAAGCAGCTTGAATCTCTGTGGCTATTTTTTCTGCACTGACGCGGAAATCCTGCAACATTTCTTGGATCGTTTCCGGATCATTTCCGACCAATTCCTCAAGTACATGCACATTGATTGGCACTGCTGCGGCTTCAGTTGTTAGTGTTGGTTGAGTAGATTGAACAATCTCAACTGCTTGCTCCTCAACCATAGAAGTCAGCGCATTCCTCGGCAAGTATTTTTCTAGCGTCAGTCGCAGATCTTCAAGCTGCACGGGTTTACTCAGATAATCATCCATACCCGCACTCAGGCAGTGCTCACGCTCCCCTTTCAGTGCATTGGCAGTCAAGGCGACAATGGGAAGATGCGCTTGATCCGTTTCTTTGACACGAATGTTGTGTGTCAATTCAAAACCATCCATTTCAGGCATGTGCAAGTCGGTCAGCAATAAAGCGTAATTACAATTCTGCAAGCGTTTTAAAGCTTCGCATCCATCACTGGCAATATCTGCCGCATAACCGAGCAAATTGAGCTGCTGCCTGATCACTTTCTGGTTGATATCATTATCTTCGGCGACCAATATGAGCCTGCCTTGCCGCAACGCTTCTTCACGCGACGGCGGTACAGGTGCAGACTTGCGGATATCATTCGGTGGCACCCTTTCCTCAGCCGATCCTGCCCGACCGGCAGCTATAGCCATGGCTCGAAGTAGCGATTGGCGATACATCACATCCCCATCCAGAGTCACGATATCGATATCTTCAATGCGAGCTTGCCGACGCCGTCCACGCTTGATGATGATGAAGCGCGGCTCAATAATGGATTTGAGCTTATCAACTTCAGCTTTCTTATCATCTTTAATAGCACTGGAGTAAGCGTTAAATACAGCGCGCAATTCCTCGATGGAAGGCGCTTGTGGTCCAGCATCGATAACAACCAGCCACAAGCCAGGAGTGAGATTCTGAATCCGTTCACGCACTGTATTCAGATCCGCTGCCTGCTCAACCATCGCACCTGCGCTTCTCAAATAGATCGCCAAATCATTACTTAACCCCTCTTCATCACCCAGTATCAGGCAAGTCAAACCACTCAGATCATCAAGCTGATTCGTGGCGACTGCTTCAGCGGGCAAAGGCTTGAATGGCATTTGTATCATAAAGGTAGAACCCAATTGGGGCTCACTTTGCACGGTAATTTCCGCTCCCATTAGACCTGCCAGGTGATGAGAAATGGCTAACCCGAGTCCGGTACCTCCAAAGCGTCGTGTTGTTGAAGGATCACCTTGCGAAAAAGATTTGAACAGCTTTTCCTGTGTCTCCTTATTCATGCCAATACCATTATCAGTCACCTGAAAAGTGATCACGACCTGATCAGGATTTGATTCGGTCAATAGCGCCCGCACGGAAACCTTGCCAGATTTTTCCGGCTTGCTGGAGAATTTGATCGCGTTGTTAATGATATTGATCAGCACCTGGCGAATACGTAAGGGATCTCCCAGGACATTTTCAGGGATTGCAGGGTCTATAAACAGCGTCAGCTCCACTCCTTTACTGAGGGCCAAATGGGCCAACATGCCACAGGCATTTTCGATCACACTGGCCAGGCGCATGGGAATTTTTTCGATTTCCAACTTACCTGCCTCAATCTTAGAAAAATCCAGAATATCCTCAATAATGGCGAGTAAGGCATAAGCTGAATCTCGAATCAGATTAGCCATCTCCATTTGATAGCCACTCAGACTGGTTTGCCGCAGCACATCAATCATGCCGATCACGCCATTCATTGGCGTGCGAATTTCATGACTCATCGTAGCCAGAAAAGCAGATTTCGCCTTATTGGCTTGCTCGGCTTCTATCCTGGCCTGTTTTAAGGCCTCCATCATGCGCACATGTTCACGGATATCGCGCATCACGCCAGTAAAATGCCGTTTGCCTCCCACGAAATACTCACTGACCGCCAGATATAATTCAATCTGTTCACCACTTTTGCAAACGCCTTCAACTTCACGGCCAAGACCGATTCCATGCGAACCAGACAAATAAGGTCGACCGACATACTCCTGACCGTGCCCAGTGCGGCAATAGTTCTCCATATACCCCACATGCTTACTACGATCCGGTTCTGGCACAATGATCGCAATATTTTCGCCAATCATTTCATCATGACTATAGCCAAATAGTTTCTCCATCACGGGATTGGCAGACAAAATCGTGCCTCTCTCATCCGTGGTAACCACGCAATCCACCATATGCTCGACAACAGAACGCATTTCTTCTTCTTTTAAAGCCAGGGAAATATTTGCCAATTGCAAATCGACTGTGCGTGCCGCTACTCTATTTTCCAGTTCTTGATTGAGTTGCAGTAGATTCTTTTCTGCCTTGTTGCGCTCCTGGTCACTAGCATTCAACTGTTCCACCATGACATTGAAAGTCTGTGCCAGTTGCCTCATCTCATCCCAACCAATCAGTGCAACGCGTTGATCAAGATTGCCCGCAGAAATATCCAGAGCGCTCTGGTTCAATTGCTTCAAGGGATTGACAACACGCCGATGAAATAGCACAGCACCTAGTAAAGCAGTAAATAATGTCAATACCAGCAGCACCAAACCGACGAAATGTACTTTGTATACAGAAGCAAATGCCTCATCCACATCAACGTGTACCACCATGCCCCATTTCATACGTGACAAGTAACGCCAGGCAGCCACCACTTCCTTGCCACGGTAATCTATCGTCAGCGCACCGCCAGTTTGTCCACTCAGGGCATTGCTCATAGCTTCGGAAGAAGGAGGCGTATTGAGTGGAATCTTGCGTTGCAATGCTGCTTCAGGATCAAACTTTAGGGGCGCCATAACCAATGCACTTTGTTCATCCTCGAGACGAGCCACGACTGTTTCACCGCTATCCGTTAACCCCACATTATTCGCGATAACTGCAAATACACGTTCACTATAGATCTGCAAAGCTAATACGCCTTTGATTTCTTCATCGATGATGATTGGCGTAGCAATAAATGCAGCAATTGCATTTTTTGAAGGTGCATATCGCTCAAAATCGGAAATGCTGCTTTTGGCGTTATCCAAAGCGTAGCGAGTCACTTTGCCCAACCCTGAGTCACGATAGGGACCGGTCATTAAATTGGTTGCAAAATCCGCTTCATGAGCTTGGGAATAAATAATCGTACCGTCAGTAGCGATCAGAAACAGATCGTAGTAACTTGCATCTATGACAAAACGCTTGAAATTTTCACGATAACTCGCATCCAATTGACGATAATCGTCCGAATCTACGCCACTATGTTCGAAGATCCTGGAAAATTCGACAATCGCCTCATGAGTTGTACTGGCATCTCGTAACAAACTGGCATCCAGCAATCGTTCCTGTAAATAGCTGTCTATTTGCTCAACTTTCTTGTCAGCAATGGCAGAAACATTCCGAATAGCAGTCTTTTTTATCTCTTTCTCAAAGGTATGCAGCAGGCTATTACCGATAACCAGTATGGGCAGCAGAGAAACTAAAGTAAACCAAACAGCGAAACGCTGCGTCAGCGAAGTAAATTTCATTCATCTCTCCTCACAACTACCACAAATCTGTTCCAGTTGACATTGCTACACAATCGCCTACTCAATTCATAAAAACATCATACCATCTCTAATATGAATCAGTTTTATGGAGATCGATCCAAATCGAGAGAGAAATCAGCCATTTGATCATATGCTGATCGACAATAAACATAATAGTAGGATAAGTTAACTGAATTCTGTTTCTAAAAATCAAGAACAGGAATTAGTATCCGTAAACAATAATTGCCATAAGAATATGGCTTACTCCAGCAAATTACTAATTTGCTAAGAAAATCACATATTGCATTACAAGGATAATTAGATGAGAAGAGTGTTGTTGAAAATAATTTTATGAGAATATGTTA
>CADEDO010000044.1 GCA_902826115.1 uncultured Nitrosomonas sp. | reverse complement strand
TCGAGACTGGACAAATCCATCGTCGCACTGAAACCGGACGCCTTACCAAACACCACGTAACTAAAATCTGAAATTGAATCTGATGTCTCAGTTCCACTAGCAATCAAATCATCAAAACCGTCACCATTGACATCTCCTGCATTAGTTACATCATTTATTCCCAATAGGTGCAAACCATTTTCCGATAATAGGTGAAAACCATTACTGCCATCGATGCTGGATACATTCATCACAGCATCAACCCTCGAACTCTTACCAAACACGATATCGAACCCACGATCACCGCGTACAATTACGTCGTCAAGACCATCGCCATTGACATCCCCCGCGTTATCAACAGGGCTTCCTCCCCAGCTGAAAACATTCACATCTATACGAAAGCCATTTTTACCATCGACACTGGTTATATTCGCATCCATATCAAAACCTGACGCTTTACCAAATATTACATAATTAGTGCCGGGAAAATTAGAATAATAACTTCCCCTAGAACCAATAATTAAGTCATCGAAACCATCGCCGTTGACATCACCCGCAGTACTGACCGAATCAGAATAGGCTCTGTCTGTATTCAAATTGAAGCCATTGCTGCCATCGATGCTAGATAGTTCCATCGTAGCACTAAAGCCCGAAGCTTTACCAAATACGACATGGGAACCCAAAATTATAAAATCATCAAAACCATCCCCATTTACATCTCCGGCACTAAACCCATTAGTTGTTTCTCCATCCAGGATATGAAATCCGTTTTTACCATTCAGATCAAGATTAGATATGTTGCGTACACCCGATGTAAATGGTTCCGTGCTTACTTCCACATCTACTAACAACTGTATGTTACGGTTCACAAACCTGTGGAAGTCACCTTGGATACCGCCATCCTCCCAAGTGTTGCTAAGCCCGGCTAGGTGATCTCCCGCATTACCCTTCACTGTAAGCGTCTGCGGCGCGTTTGATGGATTACGCAAGTCTTGTAGAGTTAATGTGACTGTATTGTTGCCGCTACCTGTCAAATCGATAGCTTCGATATTTCTGATCTTGCCCTGAAAGTCAGCCAGATTCAGGTTGATGTCACTTCCAATTAATGCCAAGGTATCGGTACCGGCTCCGCCATCCAGAAACTGGAAGTCAAGATCTGATACGCCGAGAATATCGTCTCCCGCATCGCCATGGAATACATCAGACCCGCCACCACCGATCATGATATCGTTGCCATCTTCGCCTTCAAAACGCTCACCAGCCGGCGTACCGATGAAATTGTCATCCTCTGACGTTCCTGGATATGTCACGATACCTTTAAAATGGCTGCTGCCAAAAATCACATAACTGGAACCGGAGAATAAACCACTTGAATCAGCTCCCCAAGCGCCTATAATCAAATCATCAAAGCCATCACCATTCACATCTCCCGCACCACTGACTGAAGCGCCTGATAGATCATACTCAAACACACCGTCCAAGCGAAAACCATTATTACCGTCGATGCTGGATAAATCCATCGTGGCACGAAAACCCGAAGCTTTGCCGAACATTACATAACTTGAACCTGAGGAGTGGCCGCTGGGATCAGCTTGATAAGCACCAAAAATTAAATCATCAAATCCGTCACCGTTCACATCTCCAGCACTGCTGACTATAGAACCTCCTACTGGCAAACCTCCTACTGGCTCACCGTTATCCACACCGTTCAGACGGAAACCGTTGTTGCCGTTAAGGTTACTTAAGTCCATCGTCGCATCAAAACCCGATGACTTACCAAACACTACATAGCTGAAGCCATAATGACTGCCGTACGGATCGATATTATAAGCACCAATAATTAAATCATCAAAACCGTCACCATTGACGTCTCCCGCAGTGCTGACTAAAAGACCGGATTTGTTATTTGCTGCTTCCCCATCCAGACGAAAACCATTACTACCATCCAGGCCAGATAAGTACAACGTCGCATCAAAGTCCGATGTTTTGCCAAACACCACGTAACTGGAACCAGAGGAGTCACTGTTCGAATCTGCATTAGGAGCGCCTATAATCAGATCAGCCAATCCGTCACCATTCACATCTCCAGCATTGCTGACCGAATAGCCTACTTCGTCTCCTCTCGCTACACGATCCAGGCGGAAACCATTACTACCGTTTAGGCTAGATAAATCCATCGTCGCATCAAAACCTGAAGATTTACCAAATACTATATAGCTGGAGCCAGAATCAATCCGATTAGCACCATAAGCGCCAATAATCAAATCATCAAGACCGTCTCCGTTGACATCTCCTGCGCCACTGACTGAGCGACCCAAGTTGTTATTTTCAAAGAAACCATCTAAGCGAAAACCATTTTCTCCATCCAGGATAGATAGCTCCAGCGTCGCACTAAAACCTGAAGATTTACCAAACACCACATAACTGGCCCCAGAATTTCTGCCATTCGGATCAGCTGTATATACCCCAATAATCAAATCATCCAAACCGTCACCATTCACATCTCCAGCATTGCTGAAAACTCTCCCTAATCTATCATATGCAGCTACTCCATTCAGTCTGAAACCATTACTGCCATCAAGATCGGATAAGCGCATCGTCGCATCAAACCCTGATGCCTTACCAAATACCACATAGCCAGCACCGGAATCAGCCCCGTTCGGATCTGCGCCAGGAGCGCCAACAACTATGTCATCAAATCCATCGCCATTGATATCCCCAATATCACTAACTGACGAGCCCGAGTAATCATATTCCGTCACGCCATCCAAGCGAAAACCATTGCTACCATCGAGATCAGCTAAATTAATATGAGATGTTGTCATTATTCTTGCCTCCAAAATAAGAAGAGTTTTGCAGGTAATCCATCAATGCCGGGATTATCCGCCATCATTTTTGCCATGAACCGGGTGATTTGCACAACAGAATTCCCATACTATACCTCAAGTCATTAATTTAAATTATTTTTATATGAATCTGCTAACCAGATAAAGAACTATATATGGCAAAAAATACTTCAGTGTATATTCAGATAATTCTGACACTTAAAATATAGAAGGAAGATTGTTGAGCATCGTATTCGATGTGGGCAGTTACCATTTAAGAATAGATCAAAAAACGCAAGCTTTCTGACCTGTGGAAAGCATAAAAAAAGTGAGGCGTATTTCTCTTTAGTCTTTCGTGAACCCTATGAACGTGTGTTTGCGCATCGTAATAAAGAAGTTCGCTATCGTGGGCTGGTGAAAGTACAGTTTAAGGTGGGTATTCGTGCGCTGGTGTTCAATCTCAAGCGGCTTATGATGCTGGGGATTGATCGAATTACGTTGTGCCATACCTAGGACAAATCCGCCCTCAATATGCCTAATTTGGCATGTTGAGAGTAAAAAGGCTTCAATTAGGTAAAACTTTTGCTCATTTTGTGATTTTCTTAGTTCACTATATTGGATTCTTCGTTTCTAGCAGTGTTTCTGAATTTTCCGACAGATCCATAGGGGTAGCGCGCCATGAATCTGCTTAAAATGGGAGGATGGCAGATAAGGGAAAAGCAAGATTTGCTGCAAATGTGCACAAAAAATGAACACTCTGGACAAAAGTAGATCTGGGAAATTACAAAAATGCTCTCGACCTTTCAAAAGCAAGAGTTGAGACCTGAAGTGTCTTGTTTTTTAATGACTTGCTGGGCTATGCCGAGCCTTTGTAAATGTGTGAAGTTAGAAGAAAGCTATCGATCAAAAAATGCTATCCGGTACAATCCTTGTCTTTTTAAGACGGCTAGAAAAATTAGTAAGGGTGTTTGTTGTTTTGATGCAACACCGGTTTAATATTGCCTTGACAGGAAAAAGCACCTTATATAAGCTGCGGTTTGGTCAAATATGACACACTTATATTTATTAAGCAATGTCAGCGGTAAGCGTTTGAATGAAAATTTTCCAGCCAACAAAAAGAACATTATTGACGATTAGTAATCGGCGTTGGCGCGCTCAACCAGAATTTCTTGCTTATGATAGCAAGATGACAAGTACTATTACTTCGAGGGGAAGATCTTGAGTTCGACAATAATAAAGTTGAACGCTCCGCTAACGCAAGCGTTTGATTTTCAACCTTCAAGCGAGTCGCAAATAACACCGACACCGACACTCAATACACTAACTCAGCAGTTAGCAGGTTTTGATACTCTAACGAGCGCTTTAGAATATGCAGCCGAGGGAATAACGGGATATAATTTTTACGATGCGAAGGGTAATTTACGTTCAGTTTTGCCTTATAGTTTGCTGAGGAAAAATGCTCGTAATTTAGCTCAACGTTTATCTGGTTTTGATTTGCCTCGCGGTAGCCGGGTAGCAATCATTGCTGATACTTCCCCTGAGTTTGTCGAATTGTTTTTTGCTTGCCGCTATGCTGGTTTGGTGCCTTTTGCAATGCCAGTTCCTGTGAATCTTGGCAGTCATGCAATATATGTTCAGCAATTGCGCGGTATGCTTGAGAGCAGTCAAGCGAGTATTGCACTTGCTAATGTTGATTATATTGGTTTCTTGGAAGAAGCTGCTCAAGAAGCAACATGTCTGAAATGGGTTGGGACACCTGGGAAACTGGGTGAGTTGCCTGAAAAAGATGTTGAATTAAAACCTAATCATCCTGATGAAACTGCCTATTTGCAGTTTACTTCGGGTAGCACACGTACTCCTAGAGGTGTGGTTATAACTGAGCGCGCCTTGATGTGTAATTTGCAAGGTATCGTTTGTAATGGATTGGAAATAAAACCTGATGATCGTTCAGCATCATGGTTGCCGTTTTATCATGACATGGGGCTAGTGGGGTTGGTTCTTGCCCCAATGGTTACACAAATTTCTGTTGATTATCTTGCAACACGGGACTTTGCAATACGACCCTTGCAATGGTTGCGTCTAATTAGTCGCAATCGTTGCACTGTTGCATTTAGTCAACCTTTCGGTCTTAAGCTCTGCAGTTTGCGTGTTCGCGAATCTGATTTGAAAGAATTAGATCTTAGTTGTTGGAGAGCAGCTGGTATTGGTGCCGAAATGATTAGGCCCGAAACCCTGAGGAATTTCGCGGAAAAGTTTTCATCAGCAGGATTTGATGAAAATGCTTTTCTGCCGTGTTACGGTCTTGCTGAGTCAACCCTTGCTGTTACATTCTCAAAAATTGGAACAGGGTGCAAGAGTATCCAAATAGATAGTAAAGCACTTATTGACAAAAGAATGGCTGTGCGATTACAGGCTGATGGGCGTAAACAAAATGAATTTGTAAATTGTGGGCGCCCCTTGCCAGGTCATATTGTTAAGATAATCGATGAAGATGGTCAGCAATTATCTGAAATGATGGTTGGAAGTGTTCTGGTGCAAGGTGAAAGTGTAATGATGGGTTACTATAATAATATAGAGGAAACTAGCAAAGCACTGAAACCCGGGAACTGGTTAGATACAGGAGATATCGGTTTCCTTTTTGAAGGGGATCTATATATCACTGGGCGCCGTACTGATGTGATAATTGTGAATGGCCGCAATATTCGTGCGCAAGATATAGAAGAGTTGGCAGAACAGCAACCAGAAGTGAGATCTCGTGAGGCGTCAGCGTTTGGCGTGAATGATGAAGATGGGACAACAACTATCGTTTTGGTTATTGAGTGCAGACTTACATCTGTGACGGAAAGGCAGTCATTGACTACGAGATTACAGCAACTAGTTTATATGGCATTTGGTGTGAATTGTGTTGTTGAGTTAGTTCCACCGCATACTTTGCCACGGACCTCTTCTGGAAAGCTTTCACGCTTTGCTGCGCGACAAGGCTATATTCAGAGAACAAATCTTACAGGTCAATTATCTGTCGTAGAGTCTGGCGATCGATAAAAAAAGTATGTCAAAATTGGTAGCTGTAACAGGTGCTACTGGTTTCATTGGTAATGTGCTGATTCAAAGATTGGTTGAAGATGGATGGAAGGTTCGTGCGCTTACACGGACATATCGATCTGATAGTAGAGATTCGATCCATTGGATACACGGTGACTTGGATAATTTAACTGCGCTACATCATTTAGTTAATGGTGTGGCGTTTGTCATTCACTGTGCTGCAACAGTCCGAGGAAATTCTTTTGAAGAATTTTCGCATATCAATGTCCAAGGTACTAAGAATCTCCTGCGGGCTATCTCTGAACAGAAACAATCTCCCCGCTTTCTGCTTATTTCATCTTTAGCGGCAAGGCAACCCGAGCTGTCTTGGTATGCTCAAAGTAAATATTTGTCTGAGCAACAGCTTATTCAATACTCAGATCAGCTGTCATGGACGATATTTCGACCTACTGCAGTTTATGGTCCGGGAGATAAAGAATTAAAACCTCTTTTCCAGGCGATGCATCGTGGACTGCTTCCCGTAATTGGGAAAATACATAATCGGTTCGGCTTAATCCATGTAGAAGATTTAATCGCAGCCATTCAGCTCTGGTTGGATTCTGATACCGATATCAATGGTATTTTTGAACTAGATGATGGCGTGCCGAATGGGTACAGTTATCAAAGCTTATCCGTTTTAGCGCAACAAATATGGAAACGTCCGGTTCGTTGCATAGCGATACCTAATGTTTTGATCAGAGGTATCGCTTTATTCAATCTATGGATTGCTCGCTTTTGTCATTACTCTCCCATGTTGACTCCTGGAAAAGTGAATGAGTTACAACATAGCAACTGGGTATGTGATAATTCCGCTTTGATCCGTGCGCTTCCAGCATGGAAACCTAGTATTCGTTTACAAGATGTATTATCTAAAGTAATCTAGCTCGAATTTAACTATCCTGAATCAACTTATGACTGAAAGTAGTTACCAAGAAATCACACAGCTTCTTTGTGATCGTTTAAATAGTATAGCTAATACCGATGCTCAGATTACACTTGAAACTAATTTAATTAGTCAATTGTCCATTGATTCAATCAAGCTGTTGAATCTGATTATGGAAATTGAAGATACCTTTGACATTTCAATTCCCATTAATGCATTAACAGATATTCAGACTGTTGGTGAATTAGCCGACTTAGTATACAAAATCAAATCAGAAGCATAATGAATTTACTTGAGAAATTAGACGCATCGGCTGCGGCAAGAAAAGCACTTTTACCCAATGGCGTTGGTGCTTTTGGCATTCCAATAGAAGAAGTTTACTCAGCGACGGAAGCTAGGATTGGTGACCGTCGTGTCCTTCTGCTAGGAACTAACAACTACTTGGGACTTACCTTTGCGCCGGAGTGCATCCGCGCGGCGCATGAAGCTATTGATAAGGAAGGTACGGGTACTACCGGTTCTCGGATGGCAAATGGCAGCTATTTTGGACACCGAGCTCTAGAAAGGGAATTTGCCGATTTTTATCGTTGTGGCTCTGGCATCGTGTTTACAACCGGTTATCAAGCTAACTTAGGGACTATTTCTGGTTTGGTAGGTCCCGGAGACACTGTATTGATTGATGGTGATTCTCATGCGAGTATTTATGATGGCTGTATTCTCAGTGGCGCAGATATCATTCGCTTTAAACATAATGATATGGTCGATATGGAAAAGCGCCTGCGTCGACTGGGAGCGCGTGTTGAAACAACGCTGATTATTGCTGAAGGTATATACAGTATGCTGGGAGATCAAGCGCCTCTAGCTGAGATCGTTAGACTTAAAAAGGCATACAATTGTATTTTGCTACTTGATGAAGCTCATTCACTTGGGGTGTTAGGAGAAACTGGTCAGGGACTTGTTGAAAAAACCGGTTTATTGGAGGAAGTTGACTTCATTACAGGCACATTTAGTAAAAGCTTATGCAGTATTGGTGGTTTTTGTGTGAGTAATCATCCACAGCTAGAGCAATTGCGCTATGTGAGCCACCCTTATATTTTTACTGCATCGCCTTCTCCAGCCACAATTGCTTCCACCCGAGCGGCATTGGAGTTGTTGCGTAAGGGAAGTGATTTGCGCAAACAATTGTGGAGCAACTCAACGCAGCTTTATTCTCGATTGCAGGATGCTGGTTATGTTCTTGGGCCGGATCCTGGACCAGTGATTGCTGCTATTCTCGATACGCCTCAACAAGCACTTTTGCTTTGGCAAAATTTGCTTGAGCATAATATTTATGTGAATTTGATACTGCCTCCAGCGGCGCCTGAGGGTAAATCGCTAGTAAGGTGTAGTGTAAATGCTGCTCATACGCCAGAACAAATTGCGTATGTTGGGGATACGTTTGCTAAACTACATGACATGGTATGTTCAAACAAACCTTAAATGATAATTTAGTTAAGCGTCCATTTTTGTTTATGTATTCATGATGTTCTATTGAATGTAAATAATCTCTTTGGGATTGAATATTAAATTAATCTCGTTGTCTATCATGAGGCGCACCCATGAAAATAATGCAGATATTGGTATTAATATTATTTTCTTTGCTGGGTCAAAGTAATGTTTGGGGATTGTCTCTGACCTATGCCGGATTTGAATGTCTCAATCCGATAGATGCCAACGATCTTACGCCAACAGAAACACCAATCCAGAGCAGATTAGAGGTCATAGAGGATTTGGGTGGCGGGATGTTTCGTTTAAGTTTGACGGGAGGAATTCCCCGTTTTGTCAATAATAGCCAAAATGTGTGTATCGATAATGCCACGGCTCTGGGATATTCAGGAATCCCGGCGCTGGATGGTTTACCAAAACCATTAGAATCTATTGATGCAACTGCCTACTTCAATGGGAAGGATTTGGTGATTGTGATTAGCTCATTATTTACTGATTTGAGTGCCAGAAGAGATCCATTCTCATCATTTAGCACTAGTCAGATCCTGACTATCACAAATACTCTGATACTGGAGTTTGATTCTCAGGCATTCGCCTTTAACTTAAAAAAATTGATCCATAATAGAGGATTTACTCACACAAGAAGCGGATCAATAAACTCAATTCCATTTCTGGAAACATTGATACCATCTTTTAACGAGGTTGCACAAGATAAACCTAGGGTATTGACACCAGCATCCACTGTCGAATATTTAATAGAATAACGACTTGGCTTTAGTCAGATGCAGTTATCTGGTTTGCTGTTAATATTTTTACTGTGAAGTTTGTATGATATAAAGTGTGGTGTTAATCCAAGCAGCTTTTATTGATTGGTCGCTTGGGATTAAAGCGCTCGATAAATGCTCGATCTATATAGTCTTTCCATAACCAAACCCATTTCCCACTTGCAAATAGAGGACCTCGTGAAGCAACAGCTTGACGATGGCCGGTAGTGAGCAAACTGAGGAAATGTTTTTGTGGCTTGAAAGCCAGAAGCGGGCGATTCTTAAGTGTGGCGACAATATTGTTTGCTAACACAGATCCTTGACGCACTGCATAGACACCGGCTTTCGGTAGTGGAGTGGGTGTGAAAGCCGCACAATCACCCGTAGCAAATATACTTGGATGTGAAATGCTGCGAAGATATTGGTCAATCATAATAAAACCCTGGTTGTCACACTGCAAGCCACTATCCGCTGGCCAATGCTGCGCGCCGGCATGAATAGCCCAAGCGCAGAAATCATAACTAAGCTGGGTATGATCATTCAATATCAGTTGGTGCTCGTCGATCGAAGTTACATGTTTCCCGCAGATGGTCGTGATGCCTTTTATTTGCAGGTGGTGTTTGAAAAATTCCTGAACACGGTTGTTGTGTGAATGGAGAATAGTTTGATCAGCGCACACCAAAGTAAACATAGCGCGAGTAGGCGCCAAGCTACGAAATTTATACTGCATGGCTAGCAATATTTCGATACCGGCGGCTCCGCCCCCAATGATGACAATGTGCTGTGTGCGATTGGAAGATTGAACGGAATCAAGCCATCTATGCCAATTCAGTAGAAATTGCTTGATCGGTTTGACAGGATGTCCATACACAAGAGCGCCACTGATATCGTTAAGTGCTGGCTGGGAACCAATATTTAGAGATAACAGATCGTAACTGAGGGGAGTGTGAGCATGACAAAAAATTTTCTTTGTCAGTGGATCAATCTGTTGCACTGCGCTGCGAATAAATTGAATACCAGCCCATTGGCAAAGTCTACCTATGTCGATGTGACAGTCATTAAACGTATAATGACCCGCAATTAATCCGGGTAGCATTCCTGAATAAGCTGTGAGCCTATCATTGCTGATTAAAGTCATTTTGACACTAGCAATAGGATGCATGCCTAGCTGTTTGATTACCCTGACATGACTGTGGCCACCACCAATTAAGCATAAATTTCTTTTAGGAAATATGTGATTCATTATTAACTGATTCAGATTGCGTTATGGTCAGAAAAATGTGATAGTTCATAAGGCATATGCTGGATTAATTGTTTCATGACTAATAAATCAATCGAATCATTTTGCCATGGCTTATAAGGATAATTGAATAAGACATTAAATGTATTTCGATTTATCATTGTTTCGTGTTTTTAACATTTAAGACTTTTATATTTACTTTATTTATGGGGGATAACAATGAGATTTTGCAAAATCAGTGCATTAACAGCTTACATGATGCTTGTGTTAGCAGCGGGATTGCTATTAGGGTGTAATCCACCCGCTGATCCTAAGGCCGATGCGAAAAAAAGCAAAGAGATTGTTACTGAACCTGCGAAAGGTGCGGCTGCTGTGGCTGAGCCAGTTACCAAAATTGATGAGGTGGGAAGCATAGAAAGTCTGGGGTCAGCAATAGAAGAATTAGATTCAGCGAATATGGCTAATGATGCTTCTGCGCAGGGAACGAAGCCGACTGCCAAAGAGACTTCCACTCAGACACAAGTCGTTGATGATGGCAATGATGTGGTAAAAATAACCCCTGTCATTATGCGCAAAGTGCAGCAAGCACTTGTGAATGCAGGATTTAACCCTGGTCCTGTGGATGGAGTGAGTGGTGCTAAAACACAGAATGCTATTGAAAGTTTTCAGAAGCAAAATAATCTACCCGCGGGTAAATTAACCAAGAACACATTACGTGCGCTGGGTGTCGATTTTTAGGAAGTTGGCGCGTATTAATTTTGATTCATTTTCTGAAACGCCAAGAGATTAAAGTTCTTGGCGTTTTTGTTTTGCAGAATTTATTGGCATTAGTGTCTCATATTGGCATTGTGGGTTTAAAAATATTTGCTATAGACAGAGTCATGTTCTATAGTTGAGCGTTCAAAGAAAACGGGTTTCAAAGCTTTATCAGATAATTATAGGATCTGTGGAAGCTAAACAATGGTTGTTATTGTTTATTGTGGGTCTCTATTTTTTAGTACTTAAATTCCTCAATACAAAAAAGAAACACCTTAAAAAACTGTAAACAGATTTTTCTTGGGTCAGACATTGTTTATTCCATCTGAGCTTTTGGCTAGTATTAGTTAGTTTTTTATTAATTTTGTAGTGTTCGTCATTTACTTGCTTTTGAAGTATTTTTGGAGGTTTTGCTCATGGGAGTTCCTTTACGTCAACAGATTGCAGTTGGCACTTATCTAATCAAACAGAAGTTAAAAGGAGTTAAGAAATATCCTTTGGTATTGATGTTGGAGCCTTTGTTTCGCTGTAATCTAGCTTGTGCGGGATGCGGAAAGATTGCACATCCGGAAGATGTTCTTGATCAACGCCTCTCTTATGAAGAATGCATGCAGGCCGTTGACGAATGCGGTGCGCCGATGGTTTCAATCCCAGGTGGTGAACCACTGCTGCATAAAGAAATGCCGCAGATTGTTGCAGGTATCATTAAACGCAAAAAATATGTGTATCTGTGTACAAATGCCTTGCTGTTAAAGAAAAGGATCGATGACTATACGCCATCACCTTATTTAACATTCTCAATTCATTTGGATGGCATGAAAGAGCGCCATGATGCATCCGTCTGTCAGGATGGCGTTTTTGATCGCGCGGTTGAGGCTATTAAGCTGGCGCTGGAGAAAGGTTTTAGGGTGACAGTAAACTGCACGCTGTTTCAAGGTGAAACGCCGGAAGATGTTGCTGAATTTTTAGATTACGCAATGGAGTTGGGTGTCGAAGCAGCTACGATTGCTCCAGGATTTAGTTATGAGAAGGCACCCCAGCAGGATGTGTTCATAAAAAGCCAAGATACCAAGATATTATTTCGCGGTATTTTTGAATTAGGTAAAAAGCTTAAACGCAAATGGCGGTTAAATCATTCAGCGCTGTATTTAGATTACCTGGCAGGCAATCAGGATTATGAATGCACACCGTGGGGTAATCCGACGCGTAATGTGTTTGGGTGGCAAAAACCTTGCTATTTATTGTCAGACGAGGGTTATGCAAAAACTTTCAAAGAGCTTCTCGATGACACGCCATGGGAAAAATATGGAACAGCTAATAATCCAAAATGCGCTCAATGTATGGCTCATTGCGGATATGAAGCAACAGCTGTTGAAGACACACTCCAACATCCATGGAAAGCACTGATTACTTCCATGAGAGGACCTAAAACGACTGGTGAGATGGTGGCTGAACCGACTCCGAAATGGGTGACTGGAGAAAATAAAACGCCCAAAAAACTTTCGGATATTCAGGTGACACTCATTAATAAGTAAAGAGTACTGGAGTGACAATACTGGTTTCTACAACCTGCTAAAAGAAGATGGTGGAATTGGTGTTATACCTTTCTGTTTTTGGCGCTTTATGCTGGTGGTCAATATTGCTGTTGCCATGGCGACCTTGGAGTACTCGCGAGAAAATAGAACCTGGAGTCGCTAAAGTTCCTGGCGAAATGCTTAATGACATTACCGTATTAATTCCTGCGCGTAATGAAGGGCCTTATATCCGACATACACTGGACGGAGTGAATGCGCAGGGCATAGGAGTGCAAATCATCGTGATAGATGATCAATCTATGGATGATACAGCGGAGCAAGCTAATCTATGTGGTGCACAGGTAATATCGGGTACTGCACCTCCTACAGGTTGGAGTGGAAAACTGTGGGCGCTTGAACAGGGATTGCGAGAAGTTAGAACCCCCTATGCATTGTTGCTGGATGCTGATATTGAGCTGACACCTGGGATCATTGCCCGGTTGTTCAGAAAAGCGCGCGACGAACATCTGACGCTGGTGTCGTTAATGGCTGAGCCGCCTATGAAGAATGCTGTCGAGCGGTTACTGATGCCAGCATTTATCTTTTTCTTTAAATTATTATATCCTTTTGGTTTGGCCAATAATCCGACATCACGCATGGCGGCCGCTGCAGGTGGTTGTATTTTGGTTGAGACCCAAGCGCTACGCTCCATAGGAGCATTTGCAAATCTTCATAATGCGTTGATTGATGACTGTACTTTAGCGGCACATGTCAAACGTGCAGGATTGCAAACCTGGATTGGACTTAGTCGTGCGGCAAGAAGTCATCGTGGTTATCAAACGCTAAAACCGATTTGGGAAATGGTGGCGCGTACAGCTTATACTCAATTAAGATATTCACTTTGGTTACTGATCATTTGTACAGTGATCATGGTATCGATGTTTTGGGTTGCTCCGCTTGCATTCTTGCTGCTGCCGGCTCACGAGATTTATATACTGAGTGTATTGGCGTGGGTGGCTATGTTTTTAACCTATATCCCTACTTTAATTTATTATCAGCGTTCTCCATTATGGGGGCTGACATTGCCTATTATTGGTACTTTGTACCTGGCTATGACTTGGACATCAGCGCTACGATACTGGCGTGGAGAACGTGCTTGTTGGAAAGATCGTCGATATGAAAGTAATGCAAACAATTAGATTGATTGGCTGGAGCTTATTATTGGTCATGCTGCTGCCAATGATGGCGGCATTCAGTGCTCCTGCGGAAACGGAGAATCCAGAACAAGTGATTCAAAAGTTGCAAACTTCTTTAGTTCAAGTCATGCGCGAGGGTGAGAAGCTGGGGTACGATGGACGATTTAAATTCCTGGAGCCTGTGATTGATCAGTCTCACGATATCGATCTGATTATTAAAACTATATTGGGCGCCACCTACTGGTCGCAGTTGGAAAAGAAGCAGCAAAATCTGATTGTTGAAACATTTCGCCAACTCAGTGTTGCTACTTATGCGGGGAGATTTAATCAATATGAGGGCGAGCAATTTGAAATTATTGAACAGCGTGCTTTGCCGCACGAGCAGATTTTGGTGCGAAGCCAGTTAATTAAATCTGACGGCGGTATTGTCAATTTTGACTATGTTTTGCACCAAACGGAAGGAAAATGGCGTATTACTAATATCTTGTTTGATGGCGTGAGCGATCTTGCAATAAAGCGCGGAGAATATCGTGCAATTATGCAACGAGATGGTTTCCAAGCGCTGATTGAAATGCTCAAAGAAAAGATTGCTCTTACACGGCAGAATTAATGAGCGGATGAACGCTCCATTACCTAGAATGGGAGAAATTTGTTAATAAATTAGCAAATTCTCCCATCTGACTGATTTCTCTACTAAAATACTTTTCAAGTTTTATTGTGCGTGATATCGCCATCTGACAAAGTTCTTCGCGTTTTTCCCTGCTGTAATGATCAGTCAAAATGGATGTCATAATTCAATGGCCAATGTCGATTCTGCCGCATCAATGCGTGTTAAGGCCGCAGCAAAAAAACCATCAGTTTGATGTAGTTGTGGAGACAACTGTAAAAACTCACCGGTATTCAGTGCTATTTTTTGTTGTGATAGCAATTCAGTGCAGTTTAACAAGGTAAACTGAGGATGCGTTGCCAGGAAATGATGAATAATTTCCTGATTTTCTTCGGGCAGGAAGCTGCAGGTCGCATAGACCAAGCGTCCTCCTGGTTTGAGCAAGCTGGCGGCTGCTGAGAGGATTGCCGTTTGTTTTGCTGTTAATTCTTGAATGCTCTGAGGAGATTGGCGCCATTTTAAATCTGGGTTGCGGCGTAATGTACCGAGACCACTGCAGGGAGCATCTACCAGAACTCGATCAATTTTTCCGATCAATCGTCTGACTTTAATATCGTTCTCGTGTGTGATGCGCTGTGCATGTAAGTTCGACAACCCTGAGCGCTTGAAGCGCGGTTTCATATTGCTCAAGCGTTTTTCAGAGACATCAAAGGCATAAAGACGTCCTTGGGAATTCATCAACGCGCCTAGAAGTAGCGATTTGCCGCCTGCGCCAGCGCAGAAATCGACGATCATCTCGCCACGCTTGGGCGCCAATAAATATCCGAGCAATTGGCTGCCTTCATCCTGAACTTCTATTTTTCCAGATAGAAACAGCGGATGGCGATTGATAGCAGGCTTGCCTGCCAGACGGATGCCGCAAGGTGAATAGGGTGTTTCGTGCGCTGCAATGCCTTCTTGGCTGAGTATTTCAAGCACTTGGTTGCGTTTAGTGAGGAATGTGTTTACTCGAAGATCCAGTGGTGCCGATTTTTGCAAGGAAAATCCTAAGTTCAGAATCTCTGCATCAGACATAAAGTGCTTTAGTTTTTCTATCAGCCATTCGGGAAATTCGGCTTGAATATTCAATGGCAGAGTATCTAATTTAATGGCTTTAATTTCAGCTAGCCATTTAGTTTCACTTTCACTAATGAATGAAGTGATTTCACGCATGTTCATGCCTTGAAACTTAACCAGATAAGCCAGAACCAGTGCGCGGGGCGTTGTGATTTCTGCCAGGCTTTCAAGAAAAAAACGATGACGCAATATACCAAAGACTGTTTCTGCGATGAATGCGCGATCCTGTGCACCGAGCATGGGGTTTTCTCGGAAAAATCGTCGCAAGATAGCATCGGCTGGAAATTCTAGAGGAAGCACCGTGCGAATTGCGACGACAGTGGTCTCTAGTTGAAAGGGAGTTAATTGCATTGATTTCCTAGTGTACTGTATCAATTGATGCAGTGGATTAATGTTCGGCTTTGTAACTGATGTTGATTCCGGTAACTATTTTTTCGAGTTGGCGACCATCTTCTTCTACAGAAACAATGCGAACAGGTAGCATGTGATTGTTGGGTGCCAGCCATAATTTTCTTTTAATTTTGGCATTTTTCCCGTCTTGTCTGGTTAGTGCAATGGTCTCCAGTTCTCCTATCGGAGTGTGTAATTTTTCTCGGGTAATTGTATAGCGAGATAGTTTTAGACTATGGCCGTCTGTGACATATACATCGACGTGATGTTTAGGAAGAGGGGTAAACATAAAGTTATAAGACAAACTTAAGCGATCTAAAGTACCTTCCGGCAATTTCTCTTGATGCTGTTGTCCTTTATGTTCGAGTCTGACCACATGATTCTTCCAGTCAAACTCAGCGACACTGGGCTCCTTCTTGCCACGTTTCTCGAAGGCGCGGGAAGGACGTAAACCTCGCTTTGTGATGATCCCTTCACTATGTCGAACGATACTACCAGGCTCTATGAGCTTATAAATTCCCGTGGCTTGCGCTTCGCTGTTGATGCTATAGCTATGTGAATCACTGCCATGTTTGATTTCCATGACTTCATTGATTTCTCCTTCACCCAAATCGGTTGTGACAGCGTAGCTGATGTCAATGCGTGACGGCATTTCAGTAGCCATTACTGAAAAATTGAATATCCATAGTAGTAAAATGAGTGGAAGTAATTTCATTCCGGTAATCCTGGTGAATAAAGAGCTATTTCATCAACACGGGCATCCAGTACCTCAACATAATTGTTACTCAATCGAATCCGATCATCCATAAACCACTGTACAGCCTGAGGATAAATACGATGCTCATGCTGCAAAACTCGTGCAGCCAGTGTGCTTTCAGTGTCATTGGGTAATACCGGAATGGCTGCCTGGATGACGATAGGGCCATGATCCAGTTGAGAAGTGACAAAATGTGCGGTACAGCCATGAATCTTGACACCTTCTTGCAGTACTCTTGCATGTGTTCCTAGACCAGGAAATGCGGGCAATAACGAAGGGTGAATATTCATTAACCGGCCTTGATAACGCTGCACAAAGCTGTCGCTGAGTATACGCATGAAACCTGCCAGCGCAATTAGTTTTGGTTGGCAAGTATCAATTCTTTCTGCCAATGCCTTATCAAATGTCTGGCGATCAGGATATAGGCGATGATCGAGAACAATGGTTTTAGCGCCATACTGTTGGGCAATTTCTAAGCCCGTCGCACCGGGATTATTACTGATTACGGTGATGTGCTCAATTGGAAATCCAGCCTCTAACAACGCTTGCATATTACTGCCGCGACCGGAGATAAGAATAACCAGTGATTTCATGATGCGATGGAGTGAGTGTTTTTACACAAAAACAGTGGCTGCCAGGTTGGCGGTGCGCGGCTTGATTTCGCCGATTTGCCAGACACTTTCACCAGAGGCACGCAGCTTATTCATGGCGCTCTCGGCATCAGCAGGAGCCACTACAACTACCATGCCAATTCCGCAATTAAACACGCGCGCCATCTCATGATCAGACACATTGCCTTGTTGTTGCAGCCAGTGGAATAACGGAGGCATTTCCCATGAATTTTTTTGTAAAGCAGCCATAACTTGATCAGGTAGAATGCGTGGTATGTTTTCGACTAGTCCACCGCCCGTGATGTGCGCCAACCCTTTGATTGGTAATTGTTTCATTAACTCCAATAATGGTTTTACATAAATTCTTGTCGGAGCCATGATGGCATCACCCAGTGATTTTCCATCAAAATCTACCGATAAATCAATTTGGTTTCTTTCTATGATCTTACGAATCAGCGAGTAGCCATTGGAATGCGCGCCACTGGATGCGAGACCCAGCACAATGTCGCCCTCCTGTATCGTAGCACCCGTAATAATCCGATTTTTCTCTACAATACCTACAGCAAATCCCGCGAGATCGTATTCATCATGAGGGTACATGCCTGGCATTTCCGCAGTCTCTCCACCAATCAATGCGCAACCTGATAGCTCACACCCTTTTGCGATACCACTGATCACAGCGGTGGCCGTTTGCACATCCAGCTTGCCACAAGCAAAGTAATCCAGAAAAAATAGAGGCTCTGCGCCTTGTACCAGAATATCGTTGACGCTCATCGCAACCAGATCAATGCCAATGCTGTCATGCTTTTTAAGCTGAAAAGCCAGCTTGAGCTTGGTTCCGACACCATCCGTACCGGAAACCAGGACAGGGTTTTGATATTGCTTGGAGATTTCGAATAGCGCACCAAAACCACCAATTCCGGTGAGTACCTCGGGACGTAATGTGCGCTTGGCGAACGGTTTGATATTTTCAACCAAGCGATCTCCCGCATCAATATCCACGCCGGCATCGCGATAGGATAGCTGTGCTGCATTAGAATGATCAGAATTTGATGAAGTCACGTTGAACTCTCGCAAGGTTACAGAAGAAGTGTTGCTGCTAGTTCCAATTTTACCGCAAATGCGCAGTGAGCATGCTGCGGATATTTAAAATGATTGCTGCGCAGATTGCCGGGAATTTTGGATTCAAATGCTGTTCCTTTTTCTTTGCGTGATCAATCGGACTGATCACTATCTGAAACATCTGTTTTTTTCTGTGTGGTTGAGTCGATGTAATTTTGGAAATCATCGGGTTGTCAATTGTTTTATCTTTGTAATGAGCGTGACGGAATGGTTTGGTAGCCTGCAATCTATTGACGTGTGAAATTTTTACACGTATATTTCTGTCTTTGTGGGTAAATTTCCCGCGATATGTAAAATAAGTGAATATATATTTTGTTGAAATAATAATTGGGAGTAATTGCATATTTATTAATCAATATTGCACATATTTCAATTGATTATTATGGTTCTTGGGTTTTGTTATGAGAAAAAAATTACGGATGATGTTTGTTGCAATTGCGTTGAGTTGGGGATTTTGGGCGAGTGGTGCGAGTGCAGCTTTGATACAGCCAGTTCTTACGAATAATGGCGCAAATTGGGATGCGATTTTTGGTAATAATGTTGTGCTTGGATCATTTAGTGATATTTTTGATGTGATTGTGCCAATGAATGGCAGTGGATTAGGCGCCAGTGTGGTCAGTGATTCCAATGTAAATATAACGAGCTTCGCATTAGTTGATGCGACGACTTCAACTACCTTGGCTTCGGGAGTGGCAGGCAATATATCGAGTTTAAATTATGTGGGTCTTTTGGATGTCACGCACAGTTATCAAATCCAGGTTAATGGCGAGTTGAAAGATGTGCGTGAAAGCGGATCTTATTCCGGAAATATTCAGCTATCTTCAGTGCCAGAACCGGAAACGTATGTCATGTGGTTGGTCGGCCTGGGATTACTAAGCTTTACCTTGCTGCGAAGAAGGGCTGATATTTAAGTTGCTAATTTTTAGATCTACGAAAGATTATGCAGTGATGCCTTCTGATTGATCAGAGCTTATTCGCAAAGATAGGCATTCCCGATATATATTATTTCCTTATCAACACCCGGAATTTCAAATGTGCCCGTATTGTTGGAACGAATAATATGAACGGTATTGCCGCCCAGCTTGAGAGTCTCATTTCTTAATTGATTTCTGGCAGTCATTAGTCGCTCCATGTAGGGCATGTCATCTTCGTTTTTCTGACTATCTTTGGATGAACCTTTCACTTTGCCTAATAATTGACAACCAGAAGGTCCTTCCTCACCCACTTGTATCATGATAGATTTTACTTCGGGTTGTGCTGAAATTTCAGCACAATGCAATACGAACAACACCAATGCAATTTTACCCATTAAAAATTGTAAATCTTTTGGAATACTCATCACGGTCTCTTAAAATACTTATTCACATAAACTGCATGAGCGTGAAAGCATAGAGAAGCATGGTGCCATCCGTCAATAGGCGTTGAGCATCTTTAGTTTTCTGATGCATGGATTAGATGAAATAAAGCCAGTCCCCATTCCTTTTTGAAATATTTGCTGAATAATTTATAAGGTATATTGAATGAACATCAATTCAAGGAGGTGTGACATTGGATATCATCATCTTTATTTTCCTGGCGCCGATTGCCATTGTTCTAATCTACGGCATTATGCTTTACAACCAACTGGTCGATCTGAAGCATACGGTGTCGCAAGCCTGGTCGAATATCGATATTTTGCTAAAACAACGTCACGATGAGCTCCCCAAACTGGTTGAAACCTGCAAACAATATATGGGTTTTGAGCAGGAAACACTGAAGCAGGTAATTGCAGCGCGCTCACAGGTGGCATCAGCACTGGAGTCCGGGAGTGTCGGTGCGTTAGGTTCTGCGGAAAGTATGCTGCGTATCGGATTGGGTAATTTATTTGCAGTTGCGGAAGATTATCCGGAGCTGAAAGCCAGTGAGAAATTTCAACATTTGCAAGCGCGTATTTCCGCGTTGGAAAACAGTATTGCTGATCGACGCGAGTATTACAATGAAGCGGTCAAAATCAATAATGTGCGCATTGAGCAATTTCCAGATGTCATCATTGCTAATTGGTTTAAATTCAAAGCACGTGATTTGCTCGAATTCAGTGATGCTGAGAAACAGGATGTCAATCTTGGCAAGCTGTTTGGTTAGCACAGAGTTCCGAGATGAATATTCCTGGTTTGGAAGTTACTGCAGAAAACTATGAGTTTGTGCTAAGTGTGTCGGTGCTGGCCGCGCTGCTTTGTTTTTATTATTTTGTGCGCAACTGGAAACGCTTGCGCATTATCCAAGATACTCCCACCGCCCGGTTACGTTCTGCGCATCAAGGCTATATTGAGCTGGAAGGGAAGGGGCAACTGATTGAAGAGCAGCCTGTTTACGCTCCGCTATCGAATCATTTGTGTCTCTGGTATCGCAGCCTGATTGAGCAGCAGGAAACTTTCACGCAAAATGGTCGAGTGCAAACGCGCTGGAATGTGGTTTATAGCAATATCAGCAATCATCGGTTCAAGCTTACGGATGGTCTGCACAGTTGTTATGTGGATCCGGGCGATGCAGAAGTGAATGGCATCGAGAAGTTGGTGTGGTATGGCAATACCGAATGGCCAACCAGGACTCAACTACTGGAAAGTCAGTCGGTTTTAAATAAACTGACCAACAGCTATCGCTATAGCGAATGGTTGATATTGCCTGGCCAGTCGCTGTATGTTTTGGGACAATTTAGAACCTGGTCAGCTACATCGCAACATTCGGTGCGAGAGGTGATGATTGATCTGATTAATGATTGGAAGAAAGATCAACAGCAGTTACGCAATCGTTTTGATAGTAATAAGGATGGCAATATAGATCAGCAAGAGTGGGAATCCGCACGCCAATTAGCCCAGTCACAAGCGCAACAAATCCACGACCAACTGGTGCTAAAGCCAGATGAGCATATCATTGCAAAGCCCGACAATTCAGGGCGCCCCTTTATCATCTCGGTTTATTCACAAGCCCTATTAACCCGGAAATTCCGCCAATCGGCTCACATGACGCTTACGGGATGCTTCGTATTGATCGGTTATATCGCATGGCTAGTACATTCGCATGGGTGATTCAGATTGCGCTTAATGCCAGAACAATTTTGCGCGCGACAGTTGTCGCCAGCTCGTACTTGATAGTGTCGCATGCTGCACAGCCTCGGATTCCAGTGCGCCATGGATTCGGCCAAGAGCGAAGCTGATTGCAACAGATTTCTTGGGTAATGCTTGTAGTAATTGCGTGCCGATATATCCGTCGTTGGCACGTCCCAATTCTTCTTGTAATGATGCCAAAGCTGTAATGAAATGCTTGCTGCGCTTACCGTAAAGTGGTGCAAAAGCATCTGCGGCATAACGCATTTTCTTGGCAGCAATACGCGCTTGGTGGCGTTCGGTTGAATTCAGTTTGGCAAAGCCTCGACAGTGCTTGCGCAGCGTGTGCCAGCGTTTCTCAAGCACCGTTTTTGCCCATGATCTGGCATCCATTTTTTGCGTATTGTCAGTTGTCGCAAGCAGGCTGCGTCCAATATCAAGTACCAGTTGAGTGAATACGGAGTTGAGCAACAATGCCTGGGCCTGTTGACGGGAATGTGCAGCGCTATCGCCCAGCAGGGTCAGTATCGTTTCCTCAACAGTTGGTTTCGATGCATGTTGTAGTGTCGTTAGAACCCTGGGTAAAGTCTCAAGCAGAAACACATCCCAGTCGCGCGCCGGATTCAGTGTATGCATCAACGCACGCAAGGATTGTTCCCAGGCAGGGGGTGTTTGATCCAATGATTCAGCCAGTAGCAAGCCGGTACATAGGCGACGCAGTGCAATGCGAAGTTGATGCAGGTATTCCGTGTCGTGCGGGCTTTCCAGAAAACCGGGCACATTGGAGACCAGTTGCACCAATGCAGCTTGCATGATGGCATTCCAGGCTGCGCTGGCAGTTTGATCTGGATGAATTGGCGGATATATTGATTTCACCGGAGTCGCAGTAATGGCGCCACTCAGGATATAGCCACGCTCTGCTTTGCTGCGCGGTTCGATATGTAGCGGTACCTGTGTCAGCAATTGCGTTGCCGCATCGAACAAAAACTCGGCAGCTCCGGACTTGAGTTCAATTTCCACCTCGCATATATCCCGAGAATCTTTGCCTGCATTGATTTTGCCGATATCGAGCGCGACTTCGGCGTGAGCGGTATGGTTGTGGATTTGCCAAGTGGTGCGAACAAACTCGGTGGTGAACACAGGGGCGATATGTTTGAGTTTGATGCCTGTCAATAAATCTAATGCTGTTTGCGGAAGCCCGGAGAAGTCTGGGTGATTGCCGTCAGCGATTGCCATTTCCCATTCCGGACGGCTGGACAGCGCGCCAACCGACTGTGCTTCCGCTTTCAATGTCTGGATCCAATCATCGTTTACACGGCGCACGCGTAGTGCGATGCCGCGTCGCATCAGGTCAAGTTTGGGAGTGTCGAAGTAAATGCTGAGCAGTGAGCGTTGTTCGGGCTTGATTGCATTCAAAAGGGGGTGGCGCCGGATGCGCATGGTATGACGGGAATGCAAAGCCAGTTTCAGTTCAATTTCCATGTAAAACCTCTATCTGGGCAATGTAATTGCGTGTCATGGTAATCATCACTGTGTATCTACTCGATCTTCAATGTATCAAAGTTGATTCCTGTGGGAGCGGGGGGTGTTTTTAGCTTCATATTTTCTAGCGCATCAACGACATGTTCGGCGATGACGAGGTTGCGATACCACTTCCGATTGGCCGGCACGATATACCAGGGAGATTGCTCGGTGCTGGTGGCGGCCATCATGGTTTCGAACGCTTCCATATAGTTTTTCCACAGCTTCCGTTCTTCGAGATCTCCGTCATTGAACTTCCAGCGTTTTTCCGGATTGCTGATGCGCTCTTCCAGACGCTCTTTCTGCTCATCCTTCGAAATATGCAGGAAGAACTTCAGAATGACCGTTCCACTTTCGGACAGTAATTCTTCGAATTCCTTAATCTGATTGAAGCGCTGCTTGACGACTTTGTCTGAGATCAGTCCATGCACGCGGGTGATCAGCACATCCTCATAATGCGAGCGGTTAAAAATACCGATCTGGCCTTTGGCGGGCGCTTTTTGATGCACGCGCCAGAGGAAATCATGCCCCAGTTCTTCCGCTGATGGGGTTTTGAAGGTCACCACTTTGCATCCTTGCGGATTGACACCGGACATCACGTTTTTGATGGTTCCGTCCTTGCCACTGGTATCCATGCCCTGCAACACAATCAACAACGCGCGGCTGCCATTGGCATACAGGCGTTCCTGAAGCTCGCCCAGTTTGCCGATCAGTTGCTGCGTAACCGCTTGCGCATTTGCTTTGTCTTGATCGGTTTTCTTGTAATCGCCCGTGTCGTCAGTGTCGAAATGCGATAGCGTCAATTTGCTTCCGGGCTTCACTCGATAATCTTTCATATTGTCTTTCCTATGCGGTGCCAATGATGTAATGAGCATATCTTATAGAACTATCAGCGCTAGGGGGACAATCATTCGCATCAATCGTAGTGATTAAGTGAAATAGACATCGCTACAACGAACTGCAATATCATCGGATGGAAGCGCTCATTATTGCTCAAGCGAAGAAGGCGCGGCAACTGGTGTTTCGGCATCCGAGAAAATGCCGATTCGAGCAATGCCATTGTTGCCGATGGTGCCTCGGTACATGCCCCGGGTATTGAAACGCATGGCGTAATGACCTTTTGCATCGAGTACGATCAAGCCCCCATCTCCACCGATGGCGTTGATTTCTGCCAGGACATTGTCTGCGGCTTCAGCCAGCGGCGTATGCAGTAATCGTACTTGCGCTGCCGTATTGAACGCTGCTGAAGTGCGAATGAACATTTCCCCTGTGCCGGTTGCAGATACCGCGACTGAGCGATTGTCCGCATAGGTGCCGGCGCCGATGATCGGTGAATCTCCGACACGTCCGAAGCGCTTGTTGGTGAGCCCGCCGGTGGATGTGCCGGCGGCGAGATTTCCATGCCGATCCAGCGCTACAGCACCTACCGTTCCGCGTTTTTCATCCTTATCAGGTTGTGGCGGATTCAGATCGTCGTCGTGATCGCGCACAACGCGCTCTTTGGTGATGGCTCTGTGTAGTTGATCCCAGCGGGATTGGGTATAAAAATAGGTGGGATCAACAATCTCCAATCCTTGTTCAGCGGCAAAGGTGTCCGCCCCCTCGCCCATTAACAACACATGATTGCTTTTCGTCATCACCGCGTGGGCAGCGCGGATCGGATTACGGATCGTTGTCACCGCGGCAACGGCCCCCGCCATGCGTGTAGATCCCTCCATGATCGAGGCATCTAGCTCGTTGCGGCCCGTATGTGTGAACACTGCACCCTTGCCGGCATTGAACAGCGGTGAGTCTTCCATCACGACAATGGCGGCAATGACTGCATCCATGCTGCTTCCACCTGCTTTTAACACGGCATGACCTGCAGTCAATGACTGTGCAAGCACTTGCGTGTAAGCCTGTTCGAGTTCCTTTGTCAGTTTATTGCGATCGATGGTGCCGGCGCCACCATGAATCAGCAAGCGAATGGGCGCAGCATCCGCCGCAGCGATACTTGTTTGTGCAGTCATCAGTAACAGTGAAATCCAGAAGTAAAAGAAAATACGCATCCTAATTCCTTTGGGGCGGTTTGTGAATTGCGTTGAGGGTTTTTTTGCTAACTGATTGAGTGAAAGTGAGTTTTGTGCAAAAAATGCTGAAAGTCAGATTGATTGTCAAATACGCGAGGTGGTTAAGAAGCTAATTGATTTTAAGGTGATTAATTATGAATAAAAATTGCCTAGAATGTTGTGGGTATATTTATATTTTAAATTTTGGCCATTGATTATATCCAATGGCAGGATTGTTTGATTTAAACAAATTTATGAACTCAATTTCTTTCTTGTTGATTTCGCTATCTGGAGCAGTCTCTGATTCATATAAAATTTCTCTTCGAATTATGAAATCTCGGCATTGTTCTGGGGTGAAATCGTTTTTGATGAGAGAACTATCGGC
>CADEDO010000043.1 GCA_902826115.1 uncultured Nitrosomonas sp. | reverse complement strand
AGCGCGATAAGCAACATCATCTTCTGGCCAATGACTTGGAAAAAATTCTTTATGGTCGACGCAGCTCTTCTGAGCAAGCAAAGCGTTTTGTATTTTCAAAATTGCCTGAAGATAAAGAACGCGGTTTGGCTCTATTGCAGATAAAGGAGCCCTTACGCAGAATTGATGATGTAATTTTGTCTGATGAAAACCGTTCTCTGCTGGACGAAATCTTAGAAGAGCACCATCGTGTAGAAATTCTTAAATCACATGGCTTATTTCCTGCTGATAGACTACTTTTCTGCGGCCCACCCGGATGCGGGAAAACGCTATCGGCAGAAATTGTTGCTGGCGAATTAGGCTTGCCTTTGGCAATTGTCCGGATTGATAGTGTTGTATCCTCCTATCTGGGCGAAACGGCGGCAAACCTGCGTAAAGTATTCGATTTTATAACAGCCATCCCTATGGTGGTGTTATTCGACGAATTTGATGCCTTGGCAAAAGACCGTGCCGACAGTGCTGAGCATGGTGAATTAAAACGCGTCGTTAATGCTTTTTTGCAAATGTTGGATGCTTATGAAGGTAAGAGTTTATTAATCGCAGCCACTAATCATGAAGGTATTTTGGATTCCGCGATTTGGCGACGTTTTGATGAAGTGTTAGTGTTTGAAGCGCCTAATTCAGAACAGATGAAGCGCTTACTTACTATCAAGCTTAGAGGTGTGCGTAGGGAATTCGAAATCGACAACAGCAAAATTTCTAGCTTATTCAAAGGAATGTCTCACGCCGATGTTGAACGTGTTTTGCGCCGGGCAATTAAAGAAAAGGTTTTATCAGGTAAAGAGTTTTTGACCGAACGGCACATTCAGTCTGCTATTCGCCGGGAAGATGCAAGAAGGAATCGGGTTTCTAAACAGGAATAGATCTTCATGACATCTAGTTATCCACATTTACCACTGCAACGTGAGGAACCAATCACCGAGAAGAGATCAAGTACATTTCCACCACCCAAAGTACCATCCGACCCAGCAGCGCATGCTAAAGCCCTGGGTTTGCGACTGCAAGAAACTGTTCAACAAACGGATATGGATATTGGCGGTTTTGATGACCGCAGATTGTTTCGTTTCAAAGTAAGTAAAGGCTTCAATCCCGACGACTTAAGAAAAATATCTGGTGAAATCGAATTCGTCAGTCAAGAGGCAGACGAAGTTGTGGTCGCTTTTGTTAGCCAGTCAGCGTTGCAATCGTTCGAAGCGAGACTGGCGTCAATAGCTCATGGGGAAAGTGTTACCAACAAGCAAGTCTATTATGCCTTACAAGGCATGAGTGGATGGACGCCGGACGATAGAACCGGTTGGTCATTAAAGCAGGAAGGCTTTCCTCAAACGGATATATTCTATCTCGATCTTGAACTGTGGCCCATTGAGGACAATGCCAGAGAGCGCCAACTACTTTGTAGTAAGTTCGAAGCATGGCTTAAAGAAAATAGCATTGAGTTTCCTGATAGCGTTAAACAAGCTGGATTGACCATTTATCGCGTCCGTTGTGATCGTCCCCAAGCCCAGCAATTATTGCATCACAGAGATATACGCATTGTTGATCTACCACCGCGTTTTGGCTTAGATATAAAACATCTTGGTCTAGATATACAACAATTTCCAATCCCTCCTTCACCCTTACCTAATGCACCCGGTGTTGTGATTCTGGATAGTGGGCTTGCATCTGGACATCCTTTGCTGAGTAGTTCCGTGGGCGATTCACAAAGCTTCCTACCCGGTCATATCGAAGCAGACGAGAGTGGGCATGGCACGCATGTCGCTGGTATTGCCCTGTATGGTGACTTGGCAAAATCAATAGATGCCGGTTCGTTTATTCCAGAATTGCGTCTTTTTAGTGGCCGTATTCTCGATAGGGACAATGAAAATAACGGGCTAATTGAGAACCATATTGACGCGGCCGTTCGCTATTTTGTCGGCGAATACAATTGTCGCGTTTTCAATCTTTCCTTCGGTGACAGACGTAAACCTTATTTAGGCGGTCATGTACGTGGATTGGCATACACCTTGGATAGACTGTCGCGTGAACTAGGCGTTTTATTCATTGTTTCAGCCGGTAATGTTCTGCCTAGTCACTTGGATGGGCTAGCTTGGCGACAGGATTATCCCCAATATTTATTAAATGATGAATGGGCGATTATCGATCCGGCCACAGCCCTTAATGTACTAACAGTCGGTAGTTTAGCGCGATGGGAAGCCAATCGGAATGCTCAGCGATTTACCCGTGATCCTGCCGAATTGCCCATAGCCAAAACAGAACAACCATCTCCTTTTACTCGTCATGGACCGACAGTTGGTGGTGCCATAAAACCAGAATTGGTGGCCTTCGGAGGGAACTGGGCTTTGAATGCTCGTGGCGGAGCCAATAACATTAACGATGATGGATTGGGTGAACTATCGACTAATCTCGACTTTGCTCAAGGCAGGTTATTGGGTGTCAAATGCGGCACTAGCTTTGCTGCGCCTCATATCACGCATTTAGCCGGGAAAATCTTATCCGAGCATCCTGAAGCCAGTGCCAATTTAATAAGAGCTTTGTTGGTGGCTCATGCCACAATACCAACTTCCTCAACGGATATTTTTGATAATGAAGACTCAGTTAGAAAGGTATTGGGATATGGTCGTGTCGATGTAAGGGCATTGCTCAAGTCATTGGAAAATGAAGTGACATTGATAGCGGATGGTCAAATTGAAAACAAGCGTCATCATTTTTACGAATTATTGGTACCTGACGATTTTATTTCACCAGGTAAAAGAGTTCGCGAAATATCCATCAGCCTAGCCCATGCGCCTCCAGTGCGATCGACGCGCATAACCTATAAGGCAACACGATTGGACTACCGATTAGTATCAGCTCCTGACCTTGATCATGCAGCCAAAATGTTCAACAAGGCAACTCTTAAAGAAAACTTCGAGAATATTCCAGAATTATCAGGTGCAAGCATTAGTAGAATCCTTCGAAGTAAAGGTACGGTTCAATCTGCAATGTGGCAATTCAGACAGCTCACTCGTAATTCCAAATTAATAACCGACAAGTTATTTATCGTTGTCACAAGAAATGATTATCCGTGGGGCGAGGCAGATACCAAAACATTAGAGGGATACTCGCTGGTGGTCTGTTTACGTGATCGTCAGAATCAACAAGCTAAGCTATACACTCAAATTCAAAATCGGCTACAGCAACGTCAGCGAGCTAGAACTAAGATATGATTTAGAATTTATAACGTAAACACAATCACTTGTTTTGTTAAAATCAATGGTGTCTGGTAATAATTAACTGATCGAATTATTTCTTTTTCTCAGTGTGTTTAGGCTTTGCTGATTTGGCTGTATGGGTTATTTTACACAAGCTGCAGCATCAGATAGCGCTTTACCTGGCTTGAATTTAACGACCTTTTTGGCAGGAATTGTCATGGTTACACCAGTCGCTGGATTGCGGCCTTCACGACCTGCGCGTTCTGTCACTGAAAAAGTACCAAACCCCACTAACTGAACATCGTTGCCGCTTGCCATGGTTTCTTGAATAACTTCAAGCAATCCGTTCAGCATGGCAGTTGTTTCGGTTTTGGTGGTTTTGGAGCGAGTAGCGACAGCATCAATCAGTTCAGTCTTGTTCATGGGGAGCTCTATTGGTGGTTTAAGAAGTTGTTGGTAATCTAGCAGGGTATATTCTGAAAAACCAATACCTTTTATTTATTTTATATATTTATCGTCTGAAAACTTATTTTATTCGCAAATATAAGACACAGTAGGATTTTACATACAATTATTCGATTTGCTTCATTACCGGTCAATGCAACATTTTATTAATTCAAAAATTAAGTATGCAGTCCTTTGATATTCTTATTTCAGTATTTTCATGTTACCTATACCATTTGAGTCTAAGAGAATACTAATTAACAGCAACAAAAAAACAGAGCCAAGGACGTATGAATTATTAATCCCCTTCCGCCTTAATTTGGTCGGTCTCTAGTCCTTTACGTATTAATTACAAACAACCTTTGGATAGCTAGCACTAAAATTTATTTTGGATATAAGAGTGAATAGATACAGCATGTCATTTACAACGGGCAGCTTATTTCACCGTGAATCGGTGAAGCTGGCCGCACTGTATCTGGAGCTTGGTGACTGGAATGCCGTACGAGATAAGGTTATTTCTGAAAATTTGTTACAAGCTAGAACACTGAACACCCTAAAGCGTGTCTGCAGTGAAGTCATTTCTCGTCTAAAAACATTTAGCATCGAGGAGTTGGATTTTCTCGTTGAGGCAAATCCCCAGGAACAAGGCTACCTCTTATGGCTCGCTACCTGCCGTCGGTATAGATTTATCGCAGATTTTGCCATTGAAGTACTTCGAGAACACTATATCACACTGAAAACCGATGTAAATCATGAGGATTTCGACTCTTTTTTTAATAGAAAATCGGAATGGCACGCAGAGCTTGAAGTGATTCAGCCAACGACCCGAAACAAATTGCGGCAAGTGCTCTTCAGAATACTCCGCGAGGCAGACCTCTTGGCTTCAAACAACATAATTAATGCTGCAATACTTAGCCCAAGGCTACTGAATGTGATTCCTCCTAACAGCCGTCGGGATGTATTATTCTTCCCTGTTTTTGAATCGGATCTGAAAGGAATGGCACAGTGAAAATAGATATAGCAAAAATGCCCATGCAGGATAGGTATCAGCATCTTTTTGCTGTAATCTCTGGGCAGCGTTTTCTAAAGAAGCAAGGCCTCGGGAATGAGGTGCCGTTCTTTATTTGCCCCTATGAGCCGGAAAGAAGTGTTGAAATGGAGCGACTTCAACGCCAGTTGTTCAACCGTCTAGATCAAGCCGGTGTTCGAATACTGGAAATAAACCTTTACGATCTTTCCATAGAAATACTTAAAGATCGGGATATTTGGGAACAAATCCGTGAAATGGAGGAATCCATTTCCAAGGATCAGCTAAAAGAACTACTGCAAGGGGTTTTGGATCCAGAGACACATCTTGTACCGGCGATTGCTACCAAACTGGCAAAAAATGATTTTGACGTTCTATTTTTGTCCGGAGTTGGAGAGGTATTCCCTTATATCCGCTCTCACAATGTATTGAATAACCTGCAAAGTACAGCAAAAGAAAAACCAACTGTCATGTTTTTTCCAGGGGGCTACACCCACTCTCTGGAATCTGGAGCATCGCTTGAGCTCTTTGGAAGACTCCATGACGACAAATATTACCGGGCGTTCAACATCTTTCAATGCGAAGCTTAATCGAGGAAAACCTGATGATCCTTAAGACTATTTTCAAAAAACCAGTCGACCGCCCAATTGAAGGGGTCATTAAAGCCGATGATGAAGCGAGTCTTCGCCTTGAAATAGAAGAATACGTGTTGACCAATGAGGTAGAAAAACGCCTGGAATCATTCCTTGACGCCTACAACAACTATGAGGGAGCCAATGGCGTTTGGGTATCCGGTTTCTTTGGTTCTGGCAAGTCGCACCTACTGAAGATGCTGGCGTTGCTTTTGGAAAATCGTAAGATCGACGGCACTTCCGCTTTTGACCTGTTCCTGCCCAAGTGCGGTGACAACGAAATACTTCGCGGCGATCTCAAGCGGGCTGTCGGCATATCCTCGAAAAGCATCCTCTTTAACATTGACCAAAAAGCGGATGTCATAAGCAAAACGCAGATTGACGCGCTCCTTGCTGTTTTTGTGAAGGTCTTCGACGAAATGTGCGGTTATTACGGCAAACAGGGACATATCGCCCAATTCGAACGAGACCTCGACAGCCGCGATCTCTACGAGCCGTTCAAAGCTGCTTATGAAACCTTGGCAATGAAGCCCTGGCAGAAAGGCCGTGAGCAAGCGCTATTGGAATCCCAAAATATCGCCAATGCATATGCACAAGTTACAGGTAGTGATCAGGCGCAAGCCGCTGGCATCCTAGACAAATATCGTAGCCAGTATCGCGTATCCATCGAAGACTTCGCAGAACAGGTTCATGCTTATGTGGATCGACAATCTCCTGATTTTCGTCTGAACTTTTTTGTCGATGAGGTTGGGCAGTACATTGCTGAAAACATCAAGCTGATGACTAACCTTCAGACCATTGCTGAAAGTCTGGCGACTAAATGTCGAGGCCGAGCGTGGATCATCGTAACTGCGCAGGAAGATATGAACAGGGTTGTTGGAGAAATGACTCCCCAACAGGGCAATGACTTTTCAAAAATTCAGGCTAGATTCGCTAACCGGATGAAACTTACCAGCGCTGACGTAGCTGAGGTCATTCAGAAACGCTTGCTCATGAAAAATGATGAAGGTATTCAACTGCTCTCTGATATTTACCACGACGAAGCAAACAACTTTAAAACCTTATTTGACTTTGCAGATGGCTCCCAGAGCTACCGCAACTTTCAGGATCGCGACCACTTCATCCACAGCTATCCATTTATCCCTTACCAGTTCTCTCTGTTCCAATCCGCAATTCAGAATCTGTCGCAGCACAATGCGTTCGAGGGTAAACACAGTTCCGTAGGTGAGCGATCAATGCTGGGCGTATTCCAGCAAGTAGCGATACAGATCGGCGACAATCAGATTGGCCAGCTTGCTACCTTTGATTTGATGTTTGAGGGTATTCGGACCGCTTTAAAAGCAAATAGTCAGAGAGCGATCATACAGGCGGAAAACCATCTCGCAAATCCATTTGCTATCCGTTTGCTAAAGACCCTTTTGCTTGTCAAATATATAAAGGAATTTAAATCAACGCTCCGCAACTTATGCGTATTGATGTTAGATGGATTTAACCAAGACCTACCCAAGTTACGCAAAGCAGTCGAAGAAGCGCTCAACCTGCTGGAACAACAGACCTACATTCAGCGCAATGGTGAACTATACGTATATTTGACGGATGAAGAAAAAGACGTCGAAGAAGATATCAAGAATACCGAGATTGAATCAGCCGATGTTGCTACTGAATTGGAAAAGATAGTCTTTGATCATGTCATCAAAAATCGGAAGATTCGGTACGACGAAAACGCACAGAATTACCCCTATTCAAGAAAACTTGATGATCGATTGCACGGCCGGGAATACGAATTGGCCATCCATGTCATAAGTCCATTCCACGAAAATATAGAAAACGAATCTAGTCTTCGTATGCAAAGCTTGGGGCGAGATGAACTGTTGGTTTTGATGCCGCCGGATGATCGTCTGATACGCGACATCCTGATGTACAAGCGGACAGAAAAATACATCCGGCAGAATATCTCTACCACCCAACACGAAGCCGTCAAACGCATTCTAACCGCCAAGGGCTCTCAAAACCGGGAACGTTATGCCGAGCTGCAGCAGCGCGTACAGATTCTACTGGGCAAAGCTAAGCTTCTTGTGGCAGGAAGCGACATCGAGATTGGCGCAGAGGATGCTCAAACGCGCATTACTCGTGGCTTTCATGAACTCATTTCCAGAGCCTATCCCAATCTTCGCATGTTACGCGGCATTACTTACACAGAAAATGACATTGCTAACCGCCTTAAGCACACGCAGCAGAGTTTATTGGGTAACGATGTCACCGCACTGGCAGAATCTGAGCAGGAGGTGCTCGCATATATTCAAAGCAATAACAGAGGTGGTATCCGCACTACTCTAAAGAATTTGTTGGAAAGATGCGAGCGAAAGCCCTATGGTTGGTACTACGCAGCGGTACTTTGCACGCTTGCCAATCTTTGCGCCCGTGGCAAAATCGAAGTACGTGCCGATGGCAACCTTCTCGAAGATGACGAACTAGAACGTGCCTTACGCAACACGCACGGTCACGGCAATGTCGTGTTAGAGCCCCAGGTCGATTTTACCGCTTCCCAAGTGCGTGCCCTCAAGGAATTCTATGAGGATTTTTTTGACACACCACCGCGTGCCAATGAAGCAAAAGCGCTTGGTAAAGAAACCAGCGTCGCCCTTCAGGATCTCATGCATCAGCTGAATCCTTTGGCTGCCCAGTCATCACAATATTCATTCCTGAATGTGCTCAATTCTGTGATTGAAAAACTCAAAGAGCTCTCAGGTAAACCCTACACCTGGTACCTAACGGAGCTTATTCAGCAGAAAGATGCCTTACTCGCCATGAAGGAAAGCATTATTGATCCTGTTCGAAAGTTCATGAGCGGGCCACAGAAAGGTATCTTCGATAACGCACGTAAGTTTGTGCAAAACCAGGAGCCCAACTTCGATTACATCGAAAACGAGGGGACTTCTCAGGTCGTCGATACTCTGACCGATCCCGAGTGCTTCAAGGGCAATCGCATGCAGCAGGTGAAAACACAAGTTGAATCCCTGCAGAACAAGATCACGAAACAGATTGGTATAGAAATTTCCAGCGCTAAAGATGCTGTTACTGCTCTTAAGGAACGCCTGTTTAGCATGCCTGAGTTTTCGCTGTTAACGGCGGAACAACAGGACCACATCACCAAGCCTTTCAATGTGTTTTTAGAAACCATTGAACGTCAAAAATTGATCGCCGTAATACGCGATACCCTGCGCCGTTTTGAGGATTCGGATTACCAGCGCTTGCTATCCCAGGTGGCTTCCTGGGCACAACCGGCACCAATTCCAACGCCTTCATCAGCAAACGATACCACCCAAGCACCAAAACAAGGTAGAGAAATAGAAACAGCAACCTATAAATCGGAACCCTGCATTGAATATGTCCCCAGCCGCGCTGTCCGCGTTTCCTTCGACAAAGCTTGGCTTGCCGATGAGTCGGATGTAGAGCGCTACCTCGAATCCATGAGGGAAGCATTACTGGTTGAAATCCGTAAGGGAAAAAGGATTCAAATTTAATGGAAACAGCAAAACTTAAAAAATTTGCTCAATCCGCTCGCCGCAGCCTAATCGAGCAAGTTTCCACCAAGCTGAAATTGGTGCTGGCCGAAAACAGCGCAGCCCGGCGTGAAAACGCGGAAGCAATAAAGAAACTCGATGACGCAATCCACCAGCACAGCAAGGAGCAGGTCATCGAGCGGGTTGCCTACATCTGGTTCAACCGCTTCTGCGCCCTGCGCTTTATGGATGTGAATCGCTATACCCGTATCGGTGTAGTATCGACCGCCGAGGGACAGTTTCAACCAGAGATTCTGGCGGAAGCCAAGATGGGTCACATTGATGAGGAGATGGTCAACGACAGGGCTCGGCAGCAAATCTTTGCCCTATTAGACGGTAAAGCGCCAAGCCGTGATCCGCAAGGAGAAGCCTATCGCCTGCTGGTAGTCGGTGCCTGCAACCACTGGCATCGAGCGATGCCGTTCCTGTTCCAGCGCATCGACGACTACACCGAACTGCTGATGCCCGACGACCTGCTATCGGGCAATTCCATTCTGGCCTATACCCGCGAAGCAATGACGCCTGATGCCTGCCAGGATGTCGAGGTGATCGGCTGGCTCTATCAGTTTTACATCTCGGAAAAGAAAGACGAAGTCTTCGAAGGCCTAAAGAAAAACAAAAAGATCACGCCCGAAAACATTCCGGCCGCTACCCAGCTCTTTACGCCGCATTGGATCGTGCGCTACCTGGTAGAAAATTCCCTTGGCCGACTGTGGATGCTCAATCGTCCCAACTCACGACTGGTCGAGCAGATGGACTACTACATCAAGCCTGAACAGCTCGAAACCGACTTCCTGCAAATCAGCAAACCGGAGGAGATTAAAATCTGCGACCCGGCCTGCGGCTCCGGCCACATGCTTACCTACGCCTTTGATCTGCTCTACTCCATCTATGAGGAAGAAGGCTACGAGCCTGCCGAGATACCGGAAAAAATCCTCACCCACAACCTCTACGGCATCGAAATTGATGAACGCGCTGGAGAACTGGCCGCCTTCGCCCTGACGATGAAAGCCCGCGCCAAACAGCGCCGCTTTTCCAATAAAGGCATTAAGCCGAATATCTGCGTATTGGAGAATGTGCACTTCGACGAGGACGAGCTGAAAAACTACATGGACTTCATCGGGCGTGATCTGTTCACCGCGCCGCTGCAAACCACCCTACGCCAATTTGAAGAGGCCGACAATTTCGGCTCCCTGATCCGACCGGAGCTAACAGATGTTCAAAGCATCCAGCAACTGCTGGAATCTAAGGATGTGTCGGATCAGTTATTCCTAAGTGAAACGCATAAAAAGATACTGCAAGCGCTGCGGCAAACTGATTACTTGAGCCCAAAATACCATGTGGTGATTGCCAATCCCCCGTATATGGGCGGCAAGGGGATGAATGGGCGATTAGGGGCATGGGCAAAGGAAAATTACCCCAACAGTAAGTCAGACTTGTTTGCCATGTTTATCGAGCGCGGTCTGGAATTAGTGTATAAATATGGTTATAGCGCCATGGTAACCATGCAGAGTTGGATGTTCCTTTCGTCATATGAGTCACTAAGATCAAAACTCATGGTTCAGACCGCTATTGAGTCTATAGCTCACATGGCAAACATGGTTATGGGTATTGCTTTCGGAACGGCGGCAACTGTTTGGAAGGTGGGATGCAGCGATAGTACTAAGGGCGCGCATTGCTATATCGAGTATGAAGACCTTGGAACAGATAACAAACCGAAGATATTTCCTCCACATAACGAGAGAAATCAGAAGGTATCATCCCAAGGGTGGTTCTATCGCGCTTCTGCTGCCGACTTCAAAAAGATTCCGGGAAGTCCGATTGCGTATTGGGTGAGCCAAAAAGTAAGCGATATTTTTCAACACAGTATAAGGCTAGATGAACTTGCACCAGTAAAAGTAGGGTTGCAAACAGGAAGCAATGAGACATTTGTTCGTGAATGGTTTGAAGTTTCTAAACGAAAAACCAGCTTTTGCTCAAATGGTAAACATGACTTTAATAAAAAGTGGTTTCCTTATAACAAAGGCGGTGAATATCGCAAATGGTATGGGAATAATGAAAATATCGTTAATTGGGAAAACGATGGATATGAGATTCAGAACTTTACTGACTGTAACGGGAAATTAAGATCAAGACCACAAAATCGTGAATATTATTTCCGAGAATCAATTTCATGGTCATTTGTTAGTTCATCTTACTTTGGTGTTCGGTTTTCAGATTCCAAAGCCATTTTCGATGTGGGCGGATCTTCCACTTTTCCTGATGAAAAAGATAAATACTTTCTAACCGGCTTGCTCTGTTCCAAACTTTCACATGGATTCATGAGAGCAATGAACCCAACATTGAACTTTCAAGTTGGAAACGTGGCTTCAATACCAGTTACCGACAACCATAGACAAGGTTTCAACGATGAAAATATCAAGGAATTGATTGTAGTTCATAAGAATGACTGGAATTCCTACGAAACCTCCTGGGACTTCACCAGCCTGCCACTTCTGCATCCCGACTATCGCCAACCGACCCTGCAAGCCACCTACCAGAAGCTCAGCGCCCACTGGCGGGAGATGACCCTAGAGATGCAACGGCTTGAGGAAGAGAACAATCGCATATTTATCGATGTCTACGGCCTGCAGGATGAACTGACACCCGATGTTCCACTCGACGAAATCACCCTGACCTGCAATCCGCACTACCGCTACAGCGGTGACAAGTACGAAGAAGAGCTGGAAGCGCTACTGCTGGCCGACACTATGCGCGAATTGGTTTCCTATGCCGTGGGCTGCATGTTCGGCCGCTACGCACTGGAAAAACCGGGATTGATCCTGGCCAACCAGGGCGAGACTCTTGACGACTACCTGAAGCTGGTTCCAGAACCAAGCTTCTTGGCGGATCACGACAACGTCCTTCCCATGCTCGATGGCGACTGGTTCACCGACGATGTTGCCGAACGTTTCCGCAAATTCCTACGTATCGCCTTTGGCGAGGAACACTACGAGGATAATCTCAAATTCATCGAAACCGCTCTGGGTAAAAACGGCAAGCCCCGCGACATCCGCGACTACTTCCTCAAGGATTTCTACAGCGACCATGTGAAGCGCTACAAGAAGCGTCCCATCTACTGGCTGTTTTCCAGTCCCAAGGGCAGCTTCAACGCGCTGATCTACATGCATCGCTATCGCCCGGACACGGTCAGCGTGGTGCTCAACGACTACCTGCGCGAGTTCCGCACCAAACTGGCTTCTCACAAAAACCATTTGGAAGCAGTTAGTATCAGTGCCAGCGCCTCTCAGGGTGAGAAGACAAAGGCACTGAAAGAGATTGAGAAGTTAAACAAGATGATCGTGGAAATGGAAGAATACGAACGCGAAGTGGTATACCCCTTAGCCACCGAGCAAGTGGAGATCGACCTCGATGACGGCGTAAAAGTAAATTATCTGAAACTCGGCGCAGCCTTGAAAAAGATTCCCGGCTTGGATTCGGCGGAAGAGTGAGAAACGTCAATGAGCTTTAGTCTTCATGATCTCGGTATCGCCTACCGCAAGGCCAAGGTCGATCTTTATTACTCTTCTCAAGCTCCGTTATTGGCTATTGCTGATTATGAAAGCAATCTTGCTGCAAACTTGCGTGCGTTGCGGTCGCGACTTAATAGTAATAACGAAAACTGGATCAAATTAGAGAGTTTTCTAGGTGATTGGTACTTGACGCCAAAGTTTATCAAACCACCCGAGAGAGCCGTCGTTGCCAATGGACTAAAATTCTCTTCCCCAGCTGATGAGTGGAAACATCTCTGCGAATTAGCTGATGATGACAAAAAACCCAAGGCAGAATTCCGCCTGATGGCGCAGGTATCACTGGATTTTCATGTGCTCTCGGCATTGTGGATGCTCAAGGTCGGTTGTCGGTACGATAAAAAGCTTATTTCATCCGCATATGGTAATCGCTTGCGCCGGGGGCGGGATGGTGATGTTAATCCGCTATCACTGGGGTCGTTTACACCTTATCTGAAGCCTTTTCGCGACTGGCGTGACAATGGTGTGAAGGCCATGCGAGCTTCGCTGGTCAGTGGCAAAAAGATAGTCGCACTTACTGCTGATGTCAGCAGTTTTTACCATGAGCTGAATCCGCATTTCATGCTAGATAATGACTTTAATCAACTATTTGACTTTGAGTTATCGGAAGATGAAGAGAAACTCCATCGTTTATTTATCAGAGCACTAATTGCCTGGGCGCAAAACACCCCATTGAAAAAAGGATTGCCCGTTGGATTACCAGCTTCTGCTGTGGTGGCCAATATGGCACTGATTGAACTGGACCAGTTGATTGAGAAACAGGTGGTGCCACTGTACTACGGTCGATATGTAGATGACATCCTGCTGGTAATGGAAAACGGCGCAGATTTTCAATCACCTCAAGTATTGTGGCAGTGGCTATTTGATCGTTCAAGTGGCAAGTTGGACTGGGCTGATAATAAACGAGAGGCGATCCAGTTTCAACCAGTGTATTTAAGCAATAGTCTGATTCAATTTTCTAATAGTAAGAACAAAGTATTCCTGCTGTCGGGCGAAACGGGGCTAACGCTGGTCGATGCGATTGCCCAACAAATTTATCAGCGTGCAAGTGAGTGGCGTGCTCTTCCTAATCTGCCAGCATCGGCAAACCAGGTAAGCACAGACTTGGTTACTGCCACGCAGAGCGATGGAGAGGTCGCTGACAATCTACGTAAGACAGATGCGCTCACCATGCGTCGCTCCGGTTTTGCCATCAAGTTGCGTGACTTTGAGGCTTATGAACGTGATTTGCCGCCTCAGGCTTGGCAGAAGCATCGTCATGCCTTTTACCCTGCCTTTATTCATCATGTTCTTGTCTTACCCTATTTCTTCGATCTGGCACAATATTTGCCGCGTGTGGTGCGGCTTGCCGTTGCCTGTGAGGATTTCGAGCAGCTACGTCAGATCCTGCAGGCCTTGAGAGCTATCTGTGAGACCGTGGAAATGAGATGTGATGTAAATATTAAAGCTGCTCTTGAAAATGCCTTGTCGGAAAGATCTACATTATTAGCAAAATGGAAGTTTCAACTATGGTCGACTGTGCATGAAAGTATCATGGCATCGTTTCCGCCGCGATTAACCAAAGAAGGTAAATCAACTTGGAATGCACATATGCTGGATTTTATTCCACCAACGCTAGAAAAAGCGATGTTATGGAGTCTTTCGATTAGTGCATTCCAAAGTAATCAGGCTAAATTATTCTCGTTTGATCTTGCCCACCAACCATTCCGATTTATTGGCCTGCCAAAAGAAATGGTGGCCCAGCGGGGCATTCCAGCTAAAAAGAACATTGCTACAGTTGATAAGCCTGATGAACTTTTGCCTGAGCAGATTATCGATGGGATTTCCAAGCTTGCTTCGTGGATTAAACTTCCTAAAATTACTTTGCCTAATGGTTTATTGTTTGCGACTCGCCCGATCAATATGGCAGAGTTGTTCGTTGTGGCGAAAGACCCATTTGACGAGGTAAGCCAACGATCCCTTGAGTCTGTAGTATTGGCTATTCGAGGCTTCATACTAAACGAAAAAATGCCGCAGCGGAACAAGCAAGATGTATTGGATATTCATAATGGAGAGAAGACTCAGTCACATCATACAATTGCAGTATCGTGCTGGAAGACGAATTACGACAGCTGGGTAGCATCGGTTACCAGGAACCACGATCCAGATATAAATCGCTATCAGCGATTAACCAAGCTGGTGAATAGTGTTATCTCTCAGCCTAAAGATGCGCGTTACTTCATATTGCCAGAGCTTGCCTTACCCGCTCAGTGGTTTATGCGTTTTGCACATAAGCTTCGAGGGCGGGGGATTTCGTTTATTGCAGGCATTGAGTATTTACATGCAACCAAAAGCCGGGTTCGTAATCAGGTTTGGGCTGCACTGATACATGATGGGATCGGGTTTCCATCATTAATGATCTACCGTCAAGACAAGCAGCGACCTGCGTTACATGAAGAGCAGGAGCTAAAGCGCCTTGCTGGTCGCGAGCTTAAACCAGAAAAAATATGGAAAGTGCCACCGGTAATCCAGCATGGTGATTTCCGTTTTGCAATGCTGGTGTGCAGTGAGTTAACCAATATTAGTTATCGCGCAGCTCTGTGTGGCAAAGTAGATGCTTTATTTGTACCAGAATGGAATCAGGATACTGAGACTTTCAATGCATTGGTGGAATCTGCGGCTTTAGATATTCATGCTTATATCATTCAGTGTAATGATCGTCAGTATGGTGATAGCCGCATCCGAGCACCTTATAAAGATAGCTGGTTGCGTGACCTGCTACGGGTGAAAGGTGGGGTTGATGACTACTGTGTTACCGGTGAGATCGATGTAATGGCCTTGCGCCGATTTCAGTCTAGTTATCGTTCGAAAGCGGGACCGTTTAAACCTGTGCCGGATGGTTTTAGCATGGCATATGAAAGAAAGACTATGCCCGAAGGAAACAATGAATGAGTAACCGCATTTTCCAAGCCCTAACCAAACTCTTCGAACGTTATAGGATTGTCTTCTGGTATGACACCAAGCGGGAGTTGCGCGATGACTTCGAGGCGCTGTCACTGCCTGATATTGAGAAGCTGGAACTCACCAACAACGAGTACGGCATCAAATACCGGCTGCTGCGCGATGAGCCGGATCAAAAATTTCTGCTCTATCATGAAGGTCCCCAGCCTCCCGATCTGGATAATTGGCTGTTGGATGTACAACTGGCTCACGGCGAGTTCCGCACCGATCAGGCGGCCCTTTGGCTTTCCGAGCTAGAGCTTGGGCTAGAGTTTGTCGATGTGATACAGGCACATGCCGAATTCTTTCAAGCAGTCAAGCGTAAGGAAGCTTTGAAGAAGATTCTGAAGCACGACGATACCAGCGGGATAATTCGCCTGAAAATGCTGGCGGTATGTGCTGCCAGCGAACCCCGCATAGATTCCGTAATGGAAAATCTGTTACAGGAATTGGCGGACAATCGTGACGATAAGATCAAACTGATTGGTCGCTGCATTCTGGATGCCTTCTTGTGGGAGCAAATAACCCGCTACTACGGTTATAAGTCAAACGAACCCGATATACGTGATTTCATGATCGAGTTGTTCAAATCGTGTTATGCCATGAGTACGGATGGTCAGATGCGACTGAGTGGCGATGCTCTGGTGTTCCTCAAGCGCTGGAAGGATAGTCGCCAGTTTGAAGGCGGTTTTGAAACTCTTTCCGGTGAATGCGCAGATGTCCTTGGTATTGAGCAGGATCTGGCCAAGCGGGATTTCAAAGAACTGCTCGAATTGGATTACTTCCTCCTCATCGACCTAAAAATCATCAGCGACCTAGTCAGATCCTTGGTCTCCCGCACGGTATCCAGCGGTGATGTGGCACTTTGGGTACGTCAGCGTCGACAAAGCCATTGGTATCGGGAATACCGGCACTTGTATGAGGCAGTCGATTTCGCGGCGCAGTTCATGCATGCTTTAGGCGAAGCGAAGTTTACAATGGATAGCCTGGTGGATGGTGTGCAGCGCTACAGTCGTTTTTGGTACCAGCTGGATCAACTTTATCGCAAGTTCACGTACCACGTGCGCATGTCCGGCCAGGCGTCGTTGATGGATGCATTGACCGAACAGATCGAGAATCTTTATTCCAACAGTTACCTGCTGAGACTCAATGATCGATTTCAAGCCTTTGTGGATGACGCCAGCAAATGGGATGCGTCTCCCATTCCCTTGCAGAAGCATTTCTTTGAGCGCTGGGTCCAGCCATTCCTACGCAAAGACAATAAAGTCTGCGTAATCATCTCGGATGCAATGCGCTACGAGATCGGTGATGAATTACTGAGTCTTATTCGCCAAGAAGATCGCTACAGTGCTGAGCTGGAGCCTGCGTTATCAATGCTACCCAGTTATACGCAGTTGGGCATGGCCGCACTCTTGCCAAACAAGGAACTAATAATTGCTGATAATGATAGTGGGACAGTGCTAGTTGATGGTCAGAGTTCACAAGGTACTATCAATCGTAGCAAGATTTTGTCTCAGGCAACGGGTGGCCGCGCGGCTGCCACAATCTACGAAGATCTGATGGCAATGAACAGGGATGATAGTCGAGAATTGCTCAAGGCGAATGATGTTTTGTATATCTACCACAACAGGATTGATCACACCGGTGACAAGATGCACTCGGAAGGCCAAGCATTCGAAGCAGCAGAGCAGACGATGGAGGATTTAGTAAGACTGATAAAAAAATTAACTGCTGCCAATGCCAGCAATATTCTGATTACTGCTGATCATGGTTTTATTTATCAAAACCGGGCTATTGAAGAGAGTGATTTTTCAGGTGTTGAAGCCGCTGGTGAGAATATTCTCTATCGAGATCGACGTTTTGTGCTAGGCAAAGGATTGAAAGCTTCTCAGGGGTTGCGTAAATTTCTACCAAACGAACTGGGCCTGCACGGTGATGTAGAGGTGCAAATACCCAAGTCGATCAACCGCCTGCGCCTGAAGGGATCAGGTAGCCGTTTTGTTCATGGTGGCGCATCATTGCAGGAAGTGGTGATCCCGGTGCTTAAAATCAACAAGAAGCGACAGAGCGACGTAACCAGCGTTGAGGTTGACATTCTGCGCGGGGCGAGCTCAGTAATTACCTCGGGCCAGCTGGCGGTGGCGTTCTATCAGGCTGGTCCAGTGACTGATAAGATTCAGTCAAGAGTATTGCGGGCTGGCATCTACACCGAGGCTGGCCAATTAATTTCTGATAGCCATGACCTGACCTTCGACTTGGTCTCTGACAATCCACGAGAAAGGGAACTACAGGTACGCTTCGTGCTGACCCATACGGCTGATGAAGTCAACGGGCAGGAAGTCATTCTGAGGCTGGAAGAGAAACATGCCGGGACTTCTCATTACAAAGAATATAAGTCACTCCGGTATTTGATGCGACGATCATTTACCAGTGATTTTGAATTCTAACGAACAGGTGATTCATGAACGAACTGGACCAAAAAATCAACACGCACTTCCCCGGACTCGTTGTCCGCAAGGATCTCGTAAAAACGGTTAAAGGCAACGCCATTGTCCCTTCTTACGTGCTGGAATACCTGCTTGGTCAATACTGCGCCACTAGTGATGAAGCAACGATCCAGACTGGCATCGAAACAGTAAAGGAGATCCTTGCCAAGCACTATGTTCATCGCAATGAAGCGGGGCTGATACGTTCCAACATTAAAGAAAAAGGTCGCTATAAAGTCATCGACAAGATCGGCGTGGCTTTGAACGACAAGGTCAACGCATATCAGGCTGAATTTGAAAATCTTGGTATTAAAAAAGTTCTGGTTGACTCCGGTACTGTAAAGAAGCACCCCAAACTACTTGTTGGTGGGGTCTGGTGTATTTGTGATATCGAGTATGAATTTAATGAAGAAAAAGATGCATCTCCCTGGATATTGGCATCATTAAAACCAATACAGTTGTCTCACTTTGATTATGATGGGTATCTGGAGGCTCGGAAGCAATTTACAACAGACGAGTGGATTGATGTTCTGCTGCAAAGTATCGGATTGAATCCGGAAGTCTTTGGTCGGCGCAGCAAGTTGATACAGCTCATCCGTTTAATTCCCTTTTGTGAGCGTAACTATAATCTAATAGAACTGGGTCCCAAGGGCACAGGAAAATCACACATTTTCTCAGAATTTTCTCCGCACGGAACACTGGTTTCAGGAGGAGAAGCAACTCTTGCGAAATTGTTTATCAACAATACGACAGGCAAAATCGGACTCGTGGGCTATTGGGATGTAGTAGCCATGGATGAGTTTGCGGGCAGTAATAAAAAACCCGATATCAAACTCATCGATACGCTGAAAAACTATATGGCCAATAAGTCTTTTAATCGAGGTACTGGCCCACAAGGTGCTGAAGCCTCGATGGTTTTTATTGGCAACACTTCCCACAACGTACCGTACATGCTAAAACACGGCAATCTTTTTATGGATTTGCCAGAGACCTATCGTAATACCGATGGTCAGGCCATTCTCGACAGAATGCATTGGTATTTGCCCGGTTGGGAAATGGAAAATCTTCGCAGCGAGATGTTTTCTGAAGGTTATGGGTTTGTTGTAGATTATCTTGCCGAGGTTCTCAGATCGCTTAGAAGCCAAGACTACTCTGATCGATATCAGAAATATTTTTCATTGTCATCAGATATTTCCACACGTGATCGTGATGGGATCAACAAAACTTTTTCTGGACTCATGAAGATACTTTTTCCACATGGCGAAGTAGCTGTAGAGGAAATTGAGGAGCTACTTAGATTCTCTATTGAAGGGCGAAAACGTGTCAAGGATCAGTTGATGCGGGTAGATCCTACGTATGGAAATGTGCACTTTATCTACCTGGATTCCTCAAAGCAAGCCAAAAATGTTACTACACTCGAAGAAGAAGAGTATCCCCATTACTATCACACTACTTTTTTCGATGGTGAAGAGGGGGCGATCGATGCGAACGGATTGACCGACGCATTAGTCATGTGTTCCGACGCTACACCAGCGTCGGAAGTTGTTCTGAAAGAAAAACACCTAACATTCCAGGAAAACCAAAAAGGCATTTCGTTCGATGATCTGCTTGGTCCGTATCTGCGTGATATTACCAGTATCACAATCACCGATCCCTATATCCGTCTTTTCTATCAGATACGCAACTTCATGGAGTTTCTTGAAACCATTGTAAAGCATAAAGCCCAGGATGAAGAGGTCACAGTTCATCTTGTAACAATGGAAGACGAATTCAAGGGAGAACAGCAGAAAGAGACCTTCGAGAAAATCAAGGAATCCAGCAGTGCTGTCGGAATCAATTTTACCTGGGAGTTCGATGCTACTGGAACGATTCATGCCCGCAATATAGTAACAAGCCACGGCTGGAAGATCGCACTAGATCGTGGCTTAGATATCTTTCAACACTATGAAATGAACGATGCTTTCACCTTCGCCAATCGCTTACAACAGTATCGCCCATGTAAGGCATTTGAGGTGACGTTTATCAGACACAAGCAGAAAAGCAAATCAGAGGAGAAAACGCATAAGTAAGTTTTGGCTCCGATTTCCATGTGGTTTTCTGGATATGTAAGGTTTGCAGCACTCCCACCGGGCTTGTCCAACAAACGGTTCAGATCGCGGCTCGTTCCTCGCGCGATCTAGCCTTATTCGTTAAGTTGCTGTCTCATAATGCGTTATGAAATTATTTGGTAATTAAAGTCCGGTAAAGGTTTTAGAAAGTTACCGGAAAAATCCAGTGACTGCACAGATAAAAAGCAGTTCTGGGTAATTTTTCAGTGAAGTCTTGTTTAAAATTACAATTCCAGAAATTAAAAACTTGAAAGTAGTTACTTATTCAGGGCTTCCTTAGGATTTATGTAACATCCTTGGAGTTCTGTTAATAATTGTACGCTTGCAATCCCCTCAGGCTCCTGACTCCCACTTAGGAATTCTTTAAATCTAGTTTTGCACTTCATGTTTGAATCCCCCATAAAAAAAGAAACTATATAATGGCTTTTGATCAAGGGAGTAAAGAATGAGTAAGGAATGTATTTATTGTCACTCCGAGATACATGACAAAGCAATTAAGTGCAAAGAATGTGATGGATTTCAAAATTGGAGAAGATATTTAAATTTTAGTAGTAATATCTTGAGCTTGTTGATAGTACTAATATCAGTTTTAACTGTATCAATACCGGTGATTGTTGATACGATGAGAAGTGATGTGACTAGGATTGCTTTTAATATCGTTGAGGAACCAAAGTTTACAGCTTATGTTGAGAATCAACAGGATGGCATATCAGGTGAGATGTTTTCTACTGTCAAATATAACATGTACTTCCCAGTCGTAATTGCAAACTCAGGAAACAAGATGGGCTTTCTATATAGATTAGAAGCTTCAGTAAAGGATGGTCATGGAAAATTAGATCTGTTTTCGGAGAAAGAGAATAAAATTAAATCAGATTCAGTTTTTACGAAAATGATTACAATTGGATTGGATTTAAAGAAATATGACAAGTTCTTACGAGGGTGGAAAGTTTCAACTGTAGATCGAGTGAGGATTTACGTGAAGACTTTGGGATAGTGAATATATCATTAGCAGCAATGAATGAATTCGGAGAAATATACAAAGTCAGAGAGTATTCTTATAACATAGGCAATGTGGTAGTTGCTATTCAATAAATGTTTAAGCTAAGCCATTTAAAAAACTCTGCAAAGCTTTTTGGCCACTAATTTGATGTATTGCTTTGCAATAAGAATAAATGTTGAGTGAACTTATTTTGTGGTTAAAAAAGCATCATTAAAATTCTACTGACATTATTTTTCTTTTGGCACCAATTTTCTTCCTATTTCAATGTTAGTTTACTAGAACCATAGAAAACCAGATCGTCATCTACAATACTTTTGCCATTAGACTGGATAAATAAAACCGAAAAACTGAATAGATAACAAATTAAATGCCGATAAACAACACCGAATTTCGATATTACGATAGTAATATCTTGCGCTTGCCTGCCGACAAACGCAAGGAATATCACGAGCAGGTAGATCGTCTCATCAACGAACTAAGTAAAAGACTGCAAGATCAGACCGACATCAAAATTACGAAGGTAGTAAAGGCTGGATCGTTTGCGAAATACACCATACTTCGTAAAACTTCGGAAGATCCCATAGATGTCGATGTGGTTTTCTATATCTCTGGCCACAGGGTCGATAAGGAAACCCTCGAAAGCTTGAGTGAAACAATTTATAATTTGCTGATTAAGCTTTATCCCAGCAAGTCTGTTGAACACTTCGAAATTCAGCGCAAGGCAGCGACCGTCAAATTCATCAAATCGGGCTTGAGCGTTGATATCGTTCCCGTAATTGAAGATCCATCCAGATCAGGTTACGGATGGCAATACGATATACACGATAGCTCCAAAATGCAAACGTGCGCCCCTTGCCAAATCAAGTTTGTACGTGATCGCAAGGATGTTGATAGTGATTTCCGGACATTGGTGCGCCTAGCCAAAAAATGGAGAAATTACACCGAGCTTAAGCCACTAAAATCCTTTATCATCGAATTGATTATGGCGCATGTGCTTGCAAAAAACGGCAAGGACAGCTCGATTGAGAAACGCTTTCGCGATTTTCTGCTTTACATCGCTCAATCTGAATTGAAAGAGGTAATTTATTTTCCGGAAAACGGATCGGTATATTCACAGTTTCCCCATCCCGTCGTCATTTTTGATCCCTTATGCAACAGTAACAACGTCGCTAGTCGCATCACGGAAAAAGAGCGATTGGAGATTGTGGATGCCGCAAAAGAAGCTTGGGAAATCGCTAACCATGCCTCTTCTGAAGACGACATTGAAATATGGAAGGAACTTTTTGGTCCTCGATTCAGAGTGGAGGATTGAGTTATGAGTTATTCAAGCACCGCGACTCAAACTTACTCAGTTAATGATATTGAAACCGTAATGCGAAGAGTCACTGCCGACATCGTCATGATAGCGAGCAGCACAGGTGCTGTTTCCGAAGCAAAAGCGCGCGAATGGGGGCATGATATTGAAGTTCTTGCAAAAAACGGATATTTAAAAGCAGTGGACTTGACATTATTTAGCGAAAACAGCGAAGTAAAAGCAACACGATATGACGTTAACACAGAATCTGGCGCATTAACCACAAGCCGACCTGGAGGCGTTCTTTGGCCGCGTGTGAACCTACCTTATCTCCAAATAGTTCTGATATACACTCAGGAATACAATGATTTAGCGCGATCCAAAATGAAAGAAAAACTTTGCGTCTCTTGGGTTCCCTCCAGCGCAGACACAAGCCATTCAACACTCAAATCCGCTTCAGGTAGAAACTATGTCAGTAATGCATATGGCATGCAGCGTGAGGACTTCAGCAAATGAGTCAATGTAATATTTTCGATAGTAAAACGATTCTCCCAGACAGCAATTTGGCAACACGGCAGAAAACGCTACTTGGATTTGATGCTCGTTACGAGAAAATTCATGATCAACTGCGCTTATTGCTCAACCTTAATAAACTGACTGATTGGAGCAAAAAGCATCATGGGCAACGCATTCCTCTTTGCGATCTTGTAGCTGACCAATATCCGTTGGTTATCTTTTATGGCGACGTAGGTACTGGAAAAACGGCGACGGCCGAGTGTATTGCCAATCGCTTAGCAAAAGAATCTGGCACTGAGGACTCTATACTATTCAAATTGAGCAACAGAGTGCGCGGAAGTGGAAAAGTGGGTGAAATGGGCACCTTATTGACCCAAGCATTCCAAGAAGTAGTTCAATCAGCAGGAAAGAACAGACGTGCAGTATTGATTATTGATGAAGGGGACTCCCTGGCTGCTTCTCGTTCTCAGGAGCATAGTCATCATGAAGACAAGGTTGCAGTCAATACATTAATACAATGCATAGATGACTTGCGTAGGCTTGATGGAAGGATAATCGTATTTCTCTGCACGAACCGGCTTTCTGTGCTTGATGCTGCACTACAAAGACGAGCAGCGATAGTAGAAGAGTTCCTTCGACCAAATGAAGATGAACGACGGGCTTTATTGAAAATGGATCTGACTGGAATTTCCCTTACCGAGAGTCAAATTGTCGAATTAGTAGCTGCTACCGGGCCAAAAAATGGAGCACCTAGCTGGACTTTTTCAGACATTCGAACCCGGTTATATCCTGCAGCATTGGCTTCGGCTTTCCCTAATCAAGCGCTTAACTTCACACATCTTCATGATGCAGCAAAAAATTTGCGTCCATCACCAATCATGGAGGATATCTGATAGAAAGATCACCGCTTTTCGGCCGTAGAATTCATATTGTAGGGAGTATTCCGAAAGAGGAAAAGTACGCGTTAGCCGAGGAAGTAGAGCGTGCCCGCCAACTGGTAGAAACCTTGGTTAAGGAATTGCTCCGTAAGGGTGCTACTTTTGTTGTTCCGGTGGATGCTGAGAAATTTCGGGAATCCGATGGTCTTCCAATCTGCTTCGATTGGCTTGTCTGGGATACCATCGAAAAGAATTTGGCGAATCGTCCAATCGACGCACCAAATCCGCTCATTGTCGCCGTCAAGCACCACAAGAACGAAGAGCAAATTCCCGAGCTATATCAGCTCCTATGGGATAAGTTCCGTGGATCGGATCTAGTCAAGATCGAGAGCGCGGCCCATTGGAACATGAATAGCAAACGGATGGAGGTTCAAGCACGTTCTGGTGATATTCTGATTGCGATTGGCGGCGGTGAAGGAGTGTTATTTTTAGCGAACCTCTATCACGATGCGGGAAAACCTGTTGTCCCCTTGAATTTCAAACTTTGTCCACCTAACACCGGAGCACAGAGGATCTACGAATATGCTCTGTCAAGCAGTCATGCACGGCGCCTTTTTCAAACAGAAAGTGAGACTTCACCGCACACCTGGATCAACCGACTTGATTTCCCTAACCGTAAAGATACTACCGAAAGAATACGAGACTTGGTTGCCCTACTTGAAGATATTTCGCCACCCAAGGCATTCGTAGTTCGGCTGCTTAATTCAGCTCTTCCGGAATATCCTGCCGTTCAGGACTTTTTCGACACTGTTGTTCAGCCGGTGATCGAAGGAGATCTTGGCTATAAACTTACCGTTGTAGACGGAAACCAAGCATATGATTACCCCAGAATCGATGAAGAAATTTTCGCTAAACTGCATCGCAGCAGCGTTGTTATTGCTGACATCACTGGCTGCCGCCCAAATTGCTTCCTAGAATTGGGATATGCACTTGGGCGAGGCCTCCCAACTATACTCCTTGCAAAAGATGGAACTGACCATCCTTTTGACATTAACTCGTTTTCCGGTCATCACTGGAAAACGACAGGAACCGCAGAAGAACGTCGAAGGGAATTTCGCAAACACTGGGAAGCGATTAAAAATCGCCCTCCCTTAGTACCTACGGAGCCCCTTATACCATGAATTCTAAACGTGAAATTTTTATATCTGTGGATGTAGAGACTGCCGGCCCCATTCCAGGAAAATACAGCTTGCTAGCAATCGGGGCTTGTGTCGTTTTTGATGATGCAGAAATATTCACTTGTCAGATCAAGCCAACAACTCGTAATGCAGTTCCAGAGGCTTTGGCAGTAACAGGGCTCTCAATGGAGATATTAGAACAAGAAGGCCTAGCACCTGCTGAGGCCATGCAAAAATTTCGCAACTGGATTTTACACGTAATCGGTTCCAACGGTACGCCCATATTCGTAGGCTTTAATGCTGCATTTGACTGGTCTTTCATTAACTACTATTTCCACCATTACATTGGCGAAAATCCCTTTGGTTTTGCTGCCTTGGACATTAAATCGTTATACATGGGATTTGCCAAGTGCTCATGGAAGCAAACCAAATCAAGCCAGATCGCCGCCAGTCTCCATCCAAAATCAAGCGGCACTCACGACGCACTCCAAGACGCGCGTTATCAAGCGGAGTTATTCCGTTTAATTCGACCTGACTACTCCGATTATTAATTAGCAGATCGTGAAAAAATTGTTTTTGAGATCGGCTGAAGTGAATAATTATTCAATAACATCCTTTTTAGCTTAAGTACTTATTGATTCATATGTGGCTGGTTCGATAGTCAATTCCGCTGAAAGATACCATATTGATGTTTGTTGTACTTAAACTGATGTCCATATGATGTACCTACAAAACTTTAGTCGAATATCGAAATTAGATGCAATTCTTTGATTTTATAGCGCTGCTATGATGGCTCTAATCTATGATCCACTAATTACGAAATTAATTAACTGAATAATCAATTTCTCAACAACATTTTTATCTGTATTTAATTTCTATGTGCTGTCCACATAGCGTCTACATGAATAAGATATATTTATTAATCGTATTATAACTATTTGTTTTTATGGTGCCGACACCAAGAATCGAACTCTGGACCTTCTGAAAATCAGACATCAGTTCATTTTCCAATTAAGAAAACCATAAATCAAATACTATTTCTAAAGCTTGTTTGATCGATTGCAAATATTCACTCTCAAGCCTACCTTGCTTTTTGCCAATTCGAGAGATATCAACTGCACGTAATTGCTTGAGATTAATATGACGATCTTTATCCAATCCGTTAATACTGG
>CADEDO010000042.1 GCA_902826115.1 uncultured Nitrosomonas sp. | reverse complement strand
TTGGATATTTCTCTCATTAAGCACAATAAATTTAAGAAGTTATGCAGAGGTCTTATCAATGAGTTGATCAATTTGATTAAAAAATTATTATGTTATTACGCACCTCTGGAGCTAGCTCTAGCCGTGCAAAGCTGTCCGGCGATTTATTCACACCCCTCCCACGGAAAAAGTACGCCGTAAAGATCTAGTCAGCTCGTGGAACGTACCAAGAGCCAATTTAGGGCAATGAATTCACACCAGTTCAATTAAAAGCATAACAAATAGAATGATTACGATGATAGGAATGACAAATGCCATCCAATCTGAAGATGATCCGGTTGGACTAATTTTTATCATCTTTCTAGCCACTGGAAACAAAATTATAATGAACATTACTAATGCCAATGCAGAAACAATTTGCATCCATTCCATGTTATTCACCATCCTGTATCAGAGTTTTATACAGTCAAAAAAAACCCCGGTTAGTCCGGGGTTTCAGAATCAACCTTGAGCTTGAGAATCAATCATCATTGCCCATAATGCCTAGTATTTGTAACAGACTGATAAAAATATTAAAAATCGTCATATACAATCCAATCGTAGCTAATACATAATTAGTCTCACCACCATGAATAATGCGGCTGGTATCATACAGAATGAAGCCACTCATTATCATAATGACCACAGCAGAAATGGCTAATGACATGGCAGGAATAGCCAGGAATATATTTGCGACTGCTGCGATTAACACCAACAAGAAACCAACCATCAAGAAGCCGCCCAGGAAACTAAAGTCTTTTTGTGTAGCAAGCGCATAAGCAGACAAACCCAAGAATATGACGCCTGTTCCACCTAGTGACAACGTGATAATACTGCCGCCATTAGGCAAAGCAGCATACATGCTCAACATTGGCCCCAGCCCAAATCCCAGCATGCCGGTAATCAAAAAGACAATTCCGATACCTGCTGGAGAATTAGCAAAACGTGGCAATACAAACATAGCAATGACCATGCCTCCAATGACTGATACCAAATAAGTCATCGGCGGCATATTCAAGAACATTGAAAGCGCTGCAGTAAGGCCGCTAAATAGCAATGTCATCGATAAAAGCATGTATGTGTTGCGTAACACCTTGTTAGTCGCTAAAGCAGATGTAGATCTTTTAGCAACTGTTGAGTAGTTTTGATTCATACGAAACAACCTCCAATTAAAAATTAATTACCAAATCATTCTAACAAGCAATAGGACTAATGTATCTCTTGCATAGTTCAAAGCATACCATGAAAAGCATTAATGTTATTTCATAAGCCACTGGCTCCCTTTTAAAAAGAAGGGGTTTATTCTGCTCTTTATTTTTAGAATCCCGATAAACATTAAAATTTAGCCTGATCAATATATTATTGTTCTAATGAGACTATTCTTCCGTAGCTTTTGTCAAAGTAAAATTATAGACAAGAAAGAATCCACCTCGCTCAACCAAAGTAATATTTAAATTAACGAGGCCCATCTCGAAGTGTGCGATACCTGAATAATTAATACGCTTTTCACCAACCAAGGAGAATGCACTCATTGTGCGCGAAAAATTAAGTTCCTTGATGGATTGGAAACGCCCAAAACTACGATAAAGATTCATTAATTTATCTAATTGCTCTTCACCCACAGCTTGTTTAGCTTCGGGTGCCAAGTGAATGAGCAGCACTTGCTTATTCCAACTCGAAATTTCAGTGAGTATTTGAGCAACGGCAGGTTCTGCATTTTTACTGTAAAAATCTTTTTCCCGATTGGTATAAAAATACAACATAACAACTAGTGTCATGAGTATTGCTATGATGATACGTAATGTTTGAATTCTCATAAGTTATTAATTATAGGTCGACTTGCTACAAATTAGTTTCTTCCCACAGTTCACCACTCAATCCATTTTTCGGCAAGGCAACACCAAAATGTTGATACGTCGTTGTAGTCGCCATACGCCCCCTTGGAGTACGCTTTAAGAAACCTTGTTGGATCAAATAAGGCTCCAGCACATCTTCAATCGTGTCACGTTCTTCACTAATGGCCGCGGCAAGATTATCAACCCCAACAGGACCGCCGTTGAATTTTTCTATTACGGCCAATAACAATTTTCTATCCATGATATCTAAGCCTATTGTGTCCACATCCAGCATATTCAGGGCCGCGTCGGCCACTAAATGAGTGACATGTCCATCAGCTTTGACTTCCGCGAAATCTCGAACGCGACGCAGCAATCGATTTGCAATACGCGGAGTACCTCGAGAACGGCGAGCAATCTCAAATGCTCCATCAGGTGAAATTTGCACGTTTAGCAATCCTGCAGACCGGACCACAATTTTACTCAATTCGTCTGGTGTGTAAAATTCCAATCGCGAGACTATTCCGAAACGATCACGCAATGGATTAGTCAACATTCCCGCACGCGTAGTGGCTCCGACCAGAGTAAAAGGCGGCAAATCCAATTTTACAGAGCGCGCAGCCGGACCTTCACCAATCATGATATCTAGTTGATAATCTTCTAGTGCCGGATAAAGAATTTCCTCCACCATCGGAGAAAGGCGATGAATTTCATCAATAAATAAAACATCATTGGGTTCAAGATTTGTCAGTAGTGCTGCCAAATCACCTGGACGCTCCAACACCGGACCAGAAGTCTGGCGCAAATTAACTCCCATTTCTCTCGCAATAATATGTGCAAGCGTAGTCTTACCAAGACCGGGGGGACCGAATAATAAAACATGATCCAATGCTTCGCGACGATTCCTAGCTGCTTCAATAAAAATCTGCAACTGTGCGCGAATTTTCTCCTGGCCGACATACTCTTCCAGTTGCTTTGGTCGTAAAGCCCGCTCCAAAATCTCTTCCTGGGACGATGAAGAAACTGCAGCTATCAGTCGATCGGTTTCAATCATTCAATATTCCGCTTTCAACTATTATTTTGCCTTCGATAAAAACTGCAATGCTTGGCGTATACCATCAGAAATAGTTGCAGTTGCCGATATTTGCTTGACAGCCCAATCAGCCTCCTTATCATTATAACCCAATGATAATAGGGCATTAAGTATGTCAGCACCATTACCTAACGCTGACTTAGCTTGACCTGAATCAATCACGGCAGAATCCAGTTTATCGCGCAACTCTAATAATAAACGTTCAGCAGTCTTTTTCCCAATCCCAGGCACTCTGATCAGTTTTACGCTATCCTGTGTCTCAACGGCATGGTGCAAATCAGATACACTCAAGCCCGACAAAAGTGCCAGAGCAGTTCTGGCACCTACTCCGGAGATTTTTACCAATTGGCGAAAGGTCTGACGCTCTGATTCAGTCGCAAAACCGAATAAAAGGTGCATATCTTCACGTATGACAAGATGCGTATACAACACAACTTGCATACCAGTTGCCGGAAGATCATAAAAAGTACTCATCGGCACATCCACTTCATAACCAACGCCTTGCACATCCAACAATACCTGTGGCGGATGTTTTTCGAGCAGAATGCCAGTTAAACGCCCAATCATACTAAGCGTCCTCGTTTCATTCGATAACCTATTGTGGAAATTCTTCCCAAACCCAATCCACCATGAGCATGGCAGATTGCACAGGCTAATGCATCTGCAGCATCAGCACTGGGATTACTTGCCAAACTAAGTAATCGCATGACCATAGCCTGTACTTGATCTTTTTTTGCATGACCATTGCCTACCACAGCTTGTTTTATTTGCAATGCAGTATATTCCGCAACAATGAGATTATTCATGACCGCTGCACAAATAGCAGCACCACGCGCCTGCCCCAGCAATAATGTTGATTTAGGATTGATATTTACAAACACTTGTTCAATGGCAACCTGTTCAGGTTGATACTGGAAGATCACTTCTCTCAAGTTATCAAGAATCAACTTGAGACGGTCAGGTAATTCACCTTCGGAGGTTTTGACACACCCACTACTGATATAGGTTAAGTTACCCCCATTTTTATCTATCACACCAAAGCCAGTAATACGTAAACCAGGATCTATACCAAGAATACGAATTTTATCACCCGCTTATAGAGGGATTTTTATTCATCAAGAACAGCTGTAGTGTAAACATTCTGCACATCATCAAGACTTTCCAGTGCATCCAGTAATTTCTGCATTTTCACTGCATCGTCACCGGTCAATATTGCCTCATTACTTGGCTTCATGGTCACTTCTGCCAACTCGGCTCTAAAGCCCGCTTTTTCCAAGGCTGCTTTGACCGTTATGAATTCATAAGGAGCAGTAATGACCTCGATACTATCATCCTCATTACTGATCACATCTTCAGCGCCTGCCTCCAATGCCGCTTCTATGAGCTTATCTTCGTTGGTTCCTGGAGCAAAGATTAATTGACCACAATGCTTGAATAAGAAACTAACAGAACCATCCGTACCCAAATTACCGCCGAACTTAGTAAAAGCATGGCGTACATCGGCTACCGTTCGAACGCGATTATCCGTCATACAATCAACCATCACTGCAGCACCCGCAATCCCATAACCTTCATAACGAATTTCTTCATAATCGACGCCATCCAAATCTCCACTACCACGTTTGATAGCGCGTTCTACATTGTCCTTAGGCATATTCTGATCATATGCTTTATCCACGGCCAAACGTAATCGTGGATTACTATCCGTGTCTCCGCCCCCCATACGCGCAGCTACTGTTATTTCTTTTATGAGCCGTGTAAACACTTTACCGCGCTTGGCATCTTGCGCAGCTTTCTTGTGTTTAATATTTGCCCATTTACTATGACCTGCCATTGATCTTTATCCTTTACAAAAGTAGTTTTGTAATCACAAAACTGCATCCTGTGCAAAATATTACACTTCAAACTCAATACCATTGGATACGGTTTTATATAACATGAATCGATCATCTTCAAATTCAATCAACACAATTATACTTATTCAACGGTTACTGCTTTTGCCAGATTTCTGGGTTTATCAACGTCAGTACCCTTCACTAAGGAAACGTGATAAGCCAGCAACTGCAATGGTATTGTATGAAGAATTGGACTCAGCAAACCTGCATGCTCTGCTAATCGTATCACATGCAGACCTTCACTTTCTGCAATCTGAGAATCTGCATCCGCAAACACATAAAGTTCTCCACCTCGTGCGTGTACTTCTTGCAAATTGGATTTTAATTTTCCCAGCAACTGATCATTTGGAGCAATGGCAACGATAGGCATTTCACTATCCACTAAAGCAAGGGGGCCATGCTTTAACTCGCCAGCAGCATAAGCCTCAGCGTGAATATAAGAAATTTCTTTAAGCTTAAGCGCTCCTTCCATTGCAATTGGATAATGGACACCACGTCCGAGAAATAGCGCGTGACGTTTTTGGGCAAAACTTTTGGCCCAAATTTTAACTTGCGGTTCTACTTGCAGCGCGTGTTGCAAAGCTACTGGCAAATGACGCAATGCAGCAATTACCTTCTTCTCATCATCCGCAGATAATTTTTTATGCATCTTTGCCAATGTCACTGTTAACAACAATAGTGATGCCAGTTGCGTTGTGAATGCTTTAGTAGACGCCACACCTATTTCTGGGCCGGCACGGGTAAGAAAACGCAAATCGGTTTGCCGTATTAAAGCACTCTCTGGCACATTGCAAATAGCTAAACTATATTGATGCCCGAGTTTCTTTGCATAATTCAGTGCCGCCAATGTATCAGCAGTCTCCCCAGATTGCGAAATACCAATCACCAATGTATTGGGATCCGCAATTGGATCACGGTAGCGATATTCACTAGCTATCTCAACATTACAAGACATTCCAGCAACGGTTTCCAACCAATATCGAGCGACCAAGCCCGCATGATAACTAGTTCCACAAGCCAAGATCAGAATCTTACTAGTTTTGGAAAAAATCTTTTCTGCCTCGCTACCGAATAGATTAGGAGAAATCGATTGTGCATTGAGCACCATCTCTAATGTATTAGCTACTGCACTCGGCTGCTCAAATATTTCCTTCTGCATGTAATGTGCATAGGGGCCTAACTCAATCGCTTCATTCGATAAAGTGCTTTCATGAACAGCACGCTGTACCGGATCACCCAATCGATTATGCAAACAATTTACAATACGATAACCATCATTACTTAGCTCTGCGACATCACCTTCTTCCAGATAGATAATACTTCGTGTAGCTTGTAACAATGCCGAAGTATCTGATGCCACATAGTTACCATCCTTCCCAACTCCTATCAGCAAAGGCGCTCCATTTCGTGCAACGATAATACGCTCGGGATGATCTTCTTCCATCACTGCGATTGCATAAGCTCCTTGCAGTTCAGCTAAAGACAGACAAACCGCTTTAAACAGATCAGTTTCCTGCTGTAGATTAAATGCTATTAAATGTGCAATCACTTCGGTATCGGTATCTGATAAAAATTCAAATCCCTTATCTTTCAGGTTCGAACGTATGGCTTCATGATTTTCGATGATTCCATTATGCACCACAGCTATTTTGGAATCCTGGCCAGAGAAATGAGGATGCGCATTGCGCTCAGAAGGCACGCCGTGCGTCGCCCAGCGAGTATGTGCAATACCAGCAAAACCCTGAGTCTTTTGTTGTACTACCAGCTTGCTCAGTTCCGTTACACGCCCGGTGGTGCGCACCCTTTCCAATCCTTTATTGGTTACAACCAAACCGGCAGAATCGTAACCTCGATACTCTAGTCGCAGTAAACCTTCCAATAAAACTGGCACAACATTTGTATTTGCAATAGCACCGATTATTCCGCACATCTCATGATTTCCCTATCAAATCAGAAATATTTAGGCTGGAAACAGAAGTTTTCATTTATTATTTTTTTAATTTTGTAGGACGTTTCCATTCCGTATAGCTCACTTGTTTTGTTCGCGACAATGTTAATGAATCTTCTGGTGTATCTTTTGTAATGGTGGAACCTGCACCAATTGTCGAACCTTTAGAAATTTTAACTGGCGCTATAAGTTGAGTGTTTGAACCTATAAACACATCATCTTCAATGATGGTTTGGTGTTTATAGGCTCCATCATAATTACAAGTAATCGTTCCAGCACCCACATTGACATGCTTTCCAACCACAGAATCGCCTATGTAACTTAAATGATTTGCTTTGCTGCCCAACGCTATTTGACTATTTTTAACTTCAACAAAATTACCAATATGAACTTTGCTGGCGAGTTTTGTACCTGGCCGTATGCGCGCATAGGGTCCAATCTTGCAATTTTCCCCGATTTCCGCACCTTCAATCAGGCTATACGGATGAATGATTGTTCCTGATTCAACCGTTACATTTCTCAAGGTGCAATGCGCTCCCACCTTCACATCATTGCCCAATTTGACATTGCCTTCAAAAATGCAATTAATGTCAATCTCTACATCAGATCCACAAGATAATTCTCCACGTATATCTATACGTGCTGGATCTGTTATGCCAACACCGGATTCAAGCAAGTTATAAGCTTGCTCTTTCTGATAAATTCTTTCAAGCTCTGCCAGCTGATGTTTATTGTTAACACCCATTACTTCCCAGAAATTCCTTGGGTGTGTGGACCTGATATGAATGTTTTCTTTAACCGCCATGCCAATAATATCTGTCAAGTAATACTCATGTTGTGCATTGTTGTTTCCAATATTCGGCAACCAGCTATGCAATTGAATATTTGGGATAAGCATAACACCTGTATTAATTTCATTGATAGCCTGCTGATCAGCATTGGCATCTTTCTGCTCTACGATAGCAATAATCTCACTTGTTTCAGGATCACGTATAATCCTGCCATATCCAAAAGGATCCTTTACAAGTGCAGTCAATAACGAAAAATATTTTCCTTCTGACTGTTGAATAAGCTCTCGTAGAGTATCAATACTGACTAATGGAACATCCCCATACAACACGAGCGTAAAACCATCTTTATCAAGATGTGACTGTGCTTGCATTAGAGCATGACCTGTTCCCAACTGTTGTTCTTGCATTACCCAAGTTAAGTCGTCAGCAGCAGTCGATTGTTTAACGATTTCACCTCCATGTCCTATCACTATGCAGATCTTTTGAGGCGATAGTAATCGAGCAATATTGATGACATGCGCAAGTAAAGGGCGCCCTGCCAAATTATGCAAAACTTTAGGAAGAGAAGATTGCATGCGCTTTCCAGCGCCAGCTGCGAGTATTACTACATTAAGATTTATCATGATATCAATAGCTCTCTTTACTCGAAAATAACATAATCAGATTCCAAACTTTAAATTATTATAATTATTGGGACATAAGGACATTCACTCGATTAACGAACATAAACCAATGCAGTTCATTAATAAATACCTTTCCAGTATTTTTTAGGGGCTAAATTAAGAAAATCAATGACAAGCATTATCGCCATTTGAGATAGCTGTTATGAGCTTGACATCATTAGAACAAAGCTAGGCTTTAACCAAGCATTCTATTCAAAATCAACTTGAATTTTTATCGCACAGTTAGTGAAAAGGCGAAGCGTTAATCAACACAGACTTAAAATTAGTGTGACCACCTAAGGGATTGTTCATGCAGGAACATAAGAATACAACTGAACAGAGAATTGAATTGATTACCTTGTGATAGCGTCAGAAAACGCAGTTACCATATGATTTTACTAACAAACACAACCTGTTCCTCCCACTCCATTCTCGAATTTCACTGATAAGGAGATTAAATAAAATGTTACTGGTATTTCCATGTAAGGCTTTTTCATTTTTATTGTCCTAAAGTAAACATCTACGAGAAATTTAAAAATAAACTGTTTCTGCGCACAACGTTTATTCTGCCAAAATAAAAAAAGGTTCAATGTATTAAGAATTGCCAATAACTTCCGCTTAAACTAACCCCAAAGATTGTTATTCAATTAAATTTTTGAATTTGCAGAATTGAAGAGATTCTTATTTTTTTACAATGGGCGACTTAAATCTATTATTTGTCGCGTATTACTTAAGAATCACAGATTTTGAGGTTAGGTATTTCGTTAAAAATTAGCTAGGCAATACTAATTTGAACCAACCAAATAGTAACAGATTGTTCCATTAGTTTGAAAGAGACAAAAAAGTTGTTCAACTTTAAAAAGTTTTTTCTTTACGACATTAAGATTACTGCTATGTTAGCTAAAAAAATAACTTCGACTCACCGGCCTATAAATTAATAATTCATTTATTTTTAATCATTTTTATAAATCTTTGATGATTTCTTATAACTCGCTGACAAAAGGAATAAAATTGAGCCTCAGCTGCTTGAGTTATAAGCTGTTTTTGCTGCTAGGTCTTGCCTACCCTATCAGCTGCCACGCACAATTAAGCAGCAGTGTAACGGGCGCCACTGATTATATTTGGCGCGGTTACTCCAAGAGTGATGGAAAACCAGTTGCACAAGCCAACATTGATTATTCCTTTAAATCAGGAATCTATCTTGGCACCTTTGCTTCAACAGTTAATTTCGCCGACCATACATTCGAAAATCATTCGACTTTAGAATTTAGACCTTACCTGGGATTTGCCTATAAGTTATCTGATGACTGGCGATTTAATACAACTTGGAGTCGCTACATCTACGATGGCAAAATATTTGGTCAAAATGCTGATTACAATGAATTCTATTTCTTCAGTCACTTTCGTGATCTGATCACAATCAATCTCAATTTCTCCGAGAATAGTTATAACCAAAAACACATGTCATTTAATTCTGAGATTACAGGTCGTTATCCAATCACTGATTCGATCGAAATATCCAGTACGCTTGGCTACAATAAACAGAAACAAGCCCTGAGTTATGATTATCTGTACTGGAATTCCGGACTAACGATACATTTCTCTCGTAATGTGGGCGTTGACGTACGTTACTATGGCGGCATCCACGCGGCGACTAAAAAAGAAGGAGGAATGCTGTCAGGGGAAGGAATGTCAAGTTGGCAATTCCATCCCCACGTTGTCGATAACCGCATTGTCTTTTCTATTACAGCCGGATTTTAATTTTTTTTCCGAGCGATGAACTATTTGTTCGTTATCAGGAATAAACGGATCGACAAACAGAAATTCATAAAAATTAGATTAATGATGCAACCTGTATGAATCATGATTCGCCAGATTTAAGAACGCGAAAATCCTTTAGCTCACAGGAGCAACAGGCAAAAGAACGGAATTTGATTGCAGAAACTGCGGCGGGTAATGGTAAAGCTTTTGAGCAACTGTATCTGCTTTATTTTAATCGATTGTATCAATTTATATTTCGCATCACTAGACGCCAGGAATTTATTGAAGAAATTATTAATGATGTCATGTACGTAGTTTGGGAGAAAGCAGCGACTTATAATCACACATGCCGCCCATCGACATGGATATTAGGAATTGCTTATTTAAAATCTTTAAAGAGTGCTGAACAAAACTTAATAAGAGAGGATCGGTCGGCTGAATTCGATGATGAACTGGATTACTTCCCTGACAGCGGGTCTCAATGGATTGCAGAAGTGGAAGTGAATAATTGGCTTGAAGTTGCCTTTGACAAACTGTCTCCCGATCAACGTGCAGTTGTAGAACTGACATATCATCAAGGATTGCATTATCATGAAATCTCGGAAATCATGCAATGCCCTGAGAATACAGTAAAAACCAGAATGTTTCATGCGCGAAGAATTTTATCAAAATTATTTCTAGAGCTTAATCGCAGGAGTTAATAGATGTTATCTTCAGATACCCAAGCACCAAGCAACAATGAGCATCAGAAAGTATGGACTCTCTTGCCTTGGTCTGTTAATCAATCTCTAGACTCTATTGAACAAGCTTTTGTAAATAGGCATGTTAAAACTTGCATCACATGCAGAATTGAATTAAATCAGCAGCAACAAGTATTTGATAAGATACAGCAAGCTGGCATTCTACAACAAATATCGCACGCTTCTTTTACTCGACTACAAAAAAGAATCGAAACACAACCTAAACTCGATGACTTTGCAAAACCTAACGAGCCTGAAAAAGTACTCAAACATTTCCCCTATCAGTTTTTAGGTTTCTTCAAATATATTGCCGTAGCTGCCAGTATTTTGTTACTTGCATTTCCGCTTATGCAAGATTCACTGATTGACCAACCCGAACTGAAAGGAGACTATCGTACACTAGCCAACCCGACTGAAGGTGAGCGAAGAAACAACATGATCCGTATAGTCTTTGCAACTCCTTCAAATCCAGAACAAATCAGTGCCATTCTGAGCGATGTTTCAGGTCAAATCGTCAAAGGCCCATCCCCTACAGGTATTTACGAAGTTCAAATTGGTGATCAACAAACAAATCTTCAGGAAGTCAAAGATGCTGTTTCACGCTTGCAAAATAATGTACGCGTCATTTTTGCAGAGCTAGCTCACGGATTACCTTCTTCTGATTAGGATCATATTGTGATATTGAGTAAATCAATGAAAATTTCTTTGTTTTATATTCCGTTTTTATTAGCGATACTCACTGTTTTGCCAGTCAGTGCTGAACAGGATTTTCTTGCTGATCCTCAAATGTTTAATAGCAAACAGGCAGAACGCATCATTTTAGTCACCTATGCCGACAAGCACATTGATCGAATTCCAGTTGGTTCTGTTAATCAGTCGTATCGCCCGCGTGGTGATTACAACAGCTCAACCTGGAGTAAGCGAATAGCATCCAACATTGAGAAAGATTACAAATTAACAATCCTTTCACAATGGCCCATTAAAGAAATTGGTGAGCATTGTGTAGTCTACCTAGTTAACGAAGATCAGCAGATGGCTGATGTCATCAACGCATTAGCGAAAGATGATCGCATTGATAACGTTCAAACAATGCATACCTTCCAAGTCATGGCAAGCCAATATAGCGATCCTTATTACCGTTTGCAAACGAATATTCATTCGATGAATTTGGCCGAAATACACAGCCAGACTACTGGCAAAGATGTAACCATTGCAATCATTGACACTGGGGTTGACACAGAGCATCCTGATTTAGAGGGTCAAATTCAACAGAGCAAAAATTTTGTTCCACAAAAACCATCGGACTCTCTAGGTGATATTCATGGCACAGCAATTGCCGGTGTGATTGCGGCTAAGCCAAACAATGACCATGGTATTGTCGGCATCGCGCCTGACAGCAATGTGATTGCACTCAAAGCCTGCTGGGGAGTCAAAGTAGGTAGTTTGGAAGCAATCTGCAATAGCTTTACATTAGCGTTAGCCATAAATACTGCTATTGCAATGGATGTTGATATTTTGAATTTAAGCTTAACGGGACCCTATGATCCACTCTTGGCTCGATTAATCGAGAAAGCCGTTCAACAGGGCATTATTATCATAGCCTCGCAAACTGATAGGGAAGACGCAAAATCTGGATTCCCCGCACAGCAACCCGGTGTAATCGGAGTTCGGAGTATAAATAGCAAGCTTGTACAATCATCCTATGAAAGCCAAGCAATGACCGTATCTGCGCCTGGAGAAGACATCTTAACGACCCTACCCAATGGCACCTATGATTTTATCTCAGGAAATTCCCTGGCCACAGCACATGTATCAGGGCTCGCTGCCTTAATGCTACAATTAAAACGCAACGTAAACAGCCAAGAGCTTTCCAAATTGTTGGCAAAAGCCAACGAGCCATCTTTCTATAAAGTTTTCCGCAAAGCTCAACCCAACAAAAAGGTCAGCACTTTGTTCGAAGTCAACAACAACCTAAGCGCTTCAATTAATTGAAGATGAATCCCAACGCCTATATTCAAACTGTTGCGAAAATAAAATATTCCATATCACTCCCAATCCAGTTCAGCAGTTTGATGAATATCTAACGTTCATAATGAAAGAAATGGTATTCATCACCTAGCTTCTAAAAGCCTGTGTGGATATCTATCGGCCAAATTGGCTTCATCAAGCTGCATGGTTTCATGGTATGAATTTAGAGTAAAATGCCAATTCATCGCGTTTATACTTTAATTCGTCTACTATTCAATGATGTCATGAAAAAAATACAGGTCATACAACTATTTATGGTGATGTTCCTGATCATGCTATCAAACCCAGTGACCAGTCAATTACACAGAAATTTTCCCACCGATAGCAAATTGGGCAAACTGACAGCGGTTTCTTTTCCTCAATTCACTATCAATGGTCAAGTCATGATGATGGGAGCGGGTGGACAGATTCGGGGGGTTGATAACCTAATCATTTTACCCAATGTTGCGAACTATATTGGCATGGTCCGTTATCAGCTGGATATCGCCGGCAATCTGCATCGCGTCTGGATTCTAACCCAGGAAGAAGCCAATCAGGCAGAACGCGAAGAATTGAATAAACCCCAATAGCTCAAATTGTTTAATTTTTTTATTCCAAGAATTTATTCGTGAGTAACAAGCTTTATATTAAAACTTTTGGTTGCCAAATGAACGAGTACGACTCGGAGAAAATGGCTGATGTCCTGCATGCTGCTTATGGCATGGAATCCACTGATGATCCGGCAGAAGCGGACCTCATTTTGTTTAATACTTGTTCAGTGCGTGAAAAAGCGCAAGAAAAAGTATTTCATGACTTGGGGCGCGTCAGGCATCTGAAAGAAAGCAATCCCAATTTATTGATTGGTGTCGGCGGGTGCGTGGCCAGCCAGGAAGGCAAAGCCATTGTCAACCGTGCACCATACGTAGATGTCGTTTTTGGCCCGCAAACCTTACACCGATTACCGCAATTAATTGCACAACGCAAAGCGACCGGGTTGTCACAAGTCGATATTTCATTTCCTGAAATTGAGAAATTTGACCATCTGCCGCCGGCCCGCACCGAAGGTGCCACGGCCTTTGTTTCGATTATGGAAGGTTGCAGCAAATATTGCAGTTTCTGCGTGGTTCCTTATACACGCGGCGAAGAAGTCTCTCGCCCACTGGTCGACGTACTCACAGAAATTGCCATTCTGGCAGATCAAGGTATCAAGGAGATCACGCTATTAGGACAAAATGTCAATGCTTATTTGGGTGTGATGGATGATGGCGAGATCGCCGATTTTGCATTACTGCTTGAATATTTACATGAAATACCGGGCATCGAACGCATTCGTTATACCACGTCGCACCCCAAAGAATTCACTGCACGACTGATTCAGGCATACAACCATTTACCCAAATTGGTTAATCATTTGCACCTGCCAGTCCAATCAGGATCAGATCGGATATTGGCCGCAATGAAGCGAGGCTATAGCGTGCTGGAATACAAATCCATTATCCGCAAAGTTAGAGCCATTCGTCCTGATATTTCACTCTCCTCCGATTTCATCATAGGATTCCCTGGCGAAACGGAAGCTGACTTCGAAGCCACCCTCAAATTGGTTGAAGACATGAATTTTGATGATTCTTACAGCTTCATTTACAGTCCACGTCCAGGTACGCCCGCAGCCGATTTGCAGGACGACACGCCACAGGAAATCAAACTGGAAAGATTGCATCGAATACAGGCGCAAATTAATCAGCAATCCAGAAAAATCAGTCAGCAGATGGTCGGCTCGATACAGCGGGTATTGATGGAAGGCGTCTCTAAAAAAAATGCTGCTGAGTTTTTTGGGCGCACGGATAATAATCGTGTCGTCAATTTAGCCAGCAGCCCTGATCAGATAGGCTGTTTCGTGAATGTGCGCATTACTGAAGCGCGATCGCATACATTGAGAGGTGAAATACTTGCTGAATAATATTAACGCCTCCTGCAAGGAGTTTTACTTGCAAAGTATCTCGACCACTGAGAGAATCACAGTATCGTAACCGCATCGCCCAACATTGAAACCTAAATCTATCGAAATTTCTTTCATGCCAGCCGACAATCAGCGCTTGGCAAATTTGTGCGGAGCATTGGATGAAAACCTCAAGCAAGTTGAAACAGCATTCGATGTAGCCATCTCGCGACGCGGCGAGCACTTCAGCCTAGCCGGAAAATCAGACCAGACAAAACTGGCCGCTCAGGCCCTGCGCAATTTTTATAGTCAATCACAGCATCACCTGAGCCTGGAGCAGATTCAACTTGGTTTGATTGAAGCGCTCAATCCCCAAAATGCGCCTGATTCTGCTCACCCCCGGACTGAGGTTACCGCCAACAAACTATCCACATCGCCAACGTTATTGACGCGCCGCAGCAATTTATATGGCCGCACCCAGCGTCAGGCACAATATCTGCAACAAATCCAGGAGCACGACATCACTTTTGCCATTGGCCCTGCCGGCACAGGTAAAACCTATCTTGCGGTCGCCAGTGCAGTGGATGCATTGGAGCGTGGTCTGGTATCGCGCCTGATTTTAGTTAGACCGGCGGTAGAAGCAGGCGAGCGATTGGGTTTTCTGCCGGGTGATATGACACAAAAAGTTGATCCCTACTTACGTCCCTTATATGACGCGCTATATGATCTGATGGGATTCGAAAAAACCAGCAAGCAGTTTGAACGCAACACCATTGAAATTGCACCACTGGCTTTTATGCGCGGACGCACGCTAAATCAATCATTTATCATCCTTGATGAAGCACAAAACACCACCCCCGAGCAAATGAAAATGTTTCTAACGCGCATGGGGCTGGGTTCTAAAGCGGTAATTACCGGCGACGTTACGCAAATTGATCTGCCCAAGCACCAGAAGAGCGGATTAATCGAAGCACAAACAGTGCTTAAAGACATACGCGGAATCGCTTTCACTCACTTTCAATCGGAAGATGTCGTTAGACACCCCCTAGTGCAGCGCATTGTTCATGCTTATGAAAAATACGATAAGCGCAAACAAGAATCCTGATATCAATTTGGCATGCAAAAATCATTCAAACTAGTTGTGCAATATGCCACAAACCACACGGAAATACCCACACGACCACAATTTCGTCGTTGGGTAAAGGCCGCACTCTTGCAGGATGCCGAGATTGTTTTACGACTGGTCGATGAACCGGAAGGACGCGAACTGAACCACCAGTTCCGCAAAAAGAACGACGCGACCAACGTATTGACCTTCGTCTATGACGATACGCAGCCGTTAACAGGCGACATCGTACTGTGTGCGCCAGTCGTCCAACAAGAAGCGCAGCAACAGCATAAAAACTTGCTGGCACATTACGCACACCTGACAGTGCACGGCATTCTACATTTACAGGGCTATGATCACATTGACGAAGCTGAAGCCGTAGCGATGGAACAACTGGAAACCCAAATACTGGCGCGACTTGGCTATGAAGATCCCTATAGAGCACATGGCGATGCACTGTTGTCTCAACCCGTATAACAATGACTTTTATCAGACAAGCCTATTGAGTCGGCTTGTAGTGCCCTTTTCTTTTAAACTCTATCAATTATCGATACAAAATGGATGATCCCCCACCTAAAAGCGGTTGGCTGGAGCGACTCGGCACTTTGCTGATCCGCAAACCAGAAGACCGAGAACAACTCATCACTCTGCTACATTCCGCCTTTGAACGGAATTTACTTGACTCGGATGCTCTCAGCATGATCGAAGGCGTCATGCAAGTCTCCGAAATGCAAGCACGCGACATCATGGTGCCGCGCTCCCAAATGGATGTCGTCGATATCAGTGAAAAACCCGAAAAATTCATTCCCTTCGTCATAGAAGCTGCGCATTCGCGTTTTCCTGTCACTGAAGGCAGCGAAGATGACATTATCGGTATTCTGTTAGCCAAAGATCTATTACGCTACTATGCAGATGAAGATGAATTCAACATTCGCGATATGCTGCGTCCAGCCGTTTTCATTCCGGAATCCAAGCGATTGAACGTACTGTTGAAGGATTTTCGCAGCAATCGCAATCATATGGCCATTGTCGTGAATGAATATGGTGGCGTGGCCGGCCTGGTAACGATTGAAGATGTACTAGAGCAAATCGTCGGCGAGATTGAGGATGAATATGATTTTGATGAGGAAGAGGACAATATCGTCACTGAATCTGACGGACTCTACCGTGTTAAAGCTATTACCGAAATTGATAACTTCAATGAAGTGCTCGGCGCAAACTTTAGCAACGATGACTTTGATACCATCGGCGGCCTGGTTCTCAATAAATTTGGCCGCTTACCAGAGCGCGGCGAGTCGGTCATCATTGATCATTTCAAATTTACGGTGCAACGCGCCGACAGTCGCCGATTGCATATGCTCAAGGTTGAAAGATTCGCAGCAACGCCTGAAACAGTTGCAGAATAAGCCATTGGTTTGCTGCACACCTTCCACAACCTATCGCCCGGCACATGCCTAAAATTACCCCTCGACCCTATGATGCCCGTGTTTTCGAAACACTCAACGGATGTGGATTATCCCCCGTACTGGCGCGCATTTATGCCGCAAGGGGTATCGAAAACACGCATCAACTTGAAACAGAATTAACGCAACTCATCCCGTTCCAGCAATTCAAGAACATTAGCCTAATGGCCAATCTGCTCGCGGACGCCATAGCAGCAAAAAAACGCCTGCTGATTGTGGCTGATTATGATTCTGATGGGGCAACCGCTTGCGCTGTGGGCATCCGTATTTTGCGCACATTTGGCGCCAAGGTTGATTATTTGGTACCCAATCGCTTTGAATTCGGCTATGGATTAACACCGGAAATCGTACAGTTGGCGCACACCGCCAAGCAGCCTGATCTACTGATCACCGTTGATAATGGCATTGCCAGTGTCGATGGTGTAGCAGAAGCCAATCGCCTGGGCATGCAAGTATTGATCACCGATCACCATTTGCCTGGAGATACACTGCCCGCAGCCACCGCCATCATCAATCCCAATCAGCCGGATTGCCCTTTTCCCAGCAAAAGCATTGCTGGCGTAGGCGTGATTTTCTACCTGATGCTGGCATTGCGTGCTGAGTTGCGCCAGCGCGGCACTTTCACTCAAGTTGGCCAAGAACCCAATCTTGCCAGCTTTCTTGATCTGGTAGCGCTGGGAACGGTAGCAGATGTGGTCAAACTGGACAGCAACAACCGCATTCTGGTGCAGCAAGGCTTGCAACGCATTCGTAAAGGTCGAGCATGTGCCGGTATCAACGCACTACTGCAAGTAGCGCGCAGGGATTATCAGCAAATATCCACTTATGACTTGGGTTTCATGCTAGGACCGCGGTTGAATGCTGCAGGTCGCCTGGACGATATGTCCCTGGGCATAGAATGCCTGATTACCGATGATGAAGCTTACGCAACGCAAATCGCCAAGCAATTGGATGATCTAAATCGGCAGCGCCGTGAAATCGAAGCCGATATGCAGGAAAGCGCATTACTCAAGCTGGAAGAGCTGCTAAAAACCCGGCAAACGGAAATCCAGATGAACTATAGCATTTGCTTGTTTGACCACGACTGGCATCAGGGCGTGATCGGTATTCTGGCCTCGCGCATCAAGGACAAGCATCATCGCCCGGTGATCATTTTTGCGCCCGGTAATGACCATGAATTAAAAGGCTCAGGGCGGTCCATTCATGGCTTTCACTTACGCGATGCCCTGGATCTGGTTGCCAAACGACACCCCGGACTCATCCTCAAATTTGGGGGTCACTCGGCGGCTGCCGGATTAACTATCCACGCGGATTATTTCGAGAAATTTTGTGAAGCTTTTGAACAAGTGGCGCAAACTCTGCTAACACCGGCCGATTTGACGCGTGTGATTGAAACCGACGGCGATTTGCAAACTTCTGAAATTAATATGGAACTGGCGGAATACCTGAATCAACAAGTATGGGGACAAGGCTTTCCCCAACCGGCATTCAATGCGCGATTTCATGTAGAAAGCCAGCGTATCGTGGGCGAAAAACACTTAAAACTCAAATTAAGAAAACTGGATTCCTCAAACCAAGACCTACTTCCATCAACTTTCCAGAAATCGAACGAATCCTACGATGGTATTTTGTTTTTCCATAATGATCCACTACCCGATCTGATTGACGCTGTCTATCGATTGCAAATCAATGAATATAATGGCAAGTCCACTTTACAATTCCTGCTTGAGCACTGGTCTCATCCAGACGATCCGGTAATTGATCATGCACACTGAATTCACGCTCAATGGAGAATTGGCTGCTTTACCGCATTTCCTAACCAGCCTTGCGATAGGCTTGCTCATCGGTTTAGAACGGGAACGCAGCCCCGGTTCACGCGCAGGCTTGAGAACTTTTGCGCTGGTAGCGCTATTTGGCACACTGGCCGCAATGCTATCCGAGGAAGCCAACATGCCATGGCTACTGTTGGGAGGACTGCTCATCGTCGGTTTAATGACGATCGCCGCTTATTCTCGGGCAAAAGACGACAGCGCTGATCCCGGCACCACCACTGTCGCGGCTATTCTGGTGTGCTACGGACTGGGCGCTGCCGTCTGGTATGGAAACGATACGCTGGCCATCATGCTGGCCATCATTACCACGGTATTGTTGTATTTCAAGACAGAACTGCACGGCATTACTGAAAAACTGAGCCGGCGGGATCTGATTTCCATCCTGCAGTTTGCTGTGCTGACTTTTATTATTCTGCCCATTCTCCCAGACAAGAATTATGGGCCTTACGAAGCCATCAATCCTTACCAAATTTGGCTAATGGTAGTATTGATCTCTGGTGTCAGCTTAGCGGGTTATGTGGCTTTACAGTTTATTGGTCCACGCCATAGCGCAGTGCTGGGTTTATTTGGCGGATTGGTTTCCAGCACCGCTACGACACTCGTGTATGCACGCCGCAGCGCTGAAAGTCAAAACTTTGTACCACTCGCCGCCGTCGTCATTCTACTTGCCAATCTGACGGTACTGATTCGGCTAACAATCGTCAGCACAGTGGCTTCTCCATCGATACTGCCACATTTATTACCCATTCTTGGCAGCGGTTTTTTGCTCGGATCAGGCATCACAGCCTATTGGTGGTATCAGTTACAGCAACAGAGCGAATTACCCGTGCCTGAGATCAAGAATCCAACTGAAATCGGTACCGCCGCAGCTTTTGGATTAATCTATGGCATCGTTTTGTTTTCGTCCGCATGGCTATCGGATATTGCTGGCAGCAGCGGATTATATGCCGTGGCGCTGATCTCCGGCCTAACGGATGTTGATGCCATCACGCTCTCGAGTTTGCGGCTATATGAACTGGGTAAACTGGGAACAAGTGAAACGGTGACCGCCATTTCCATCGGAATAATTTCCAATATTGGCTTCAAGTTGGGACTGGTTTTCTTTTTTGGCAGATCTTTACTCGCCAAACAATGCATCACCGGGATGCTGGCAACCGCCATTGGCATTGGTTTGGCACTGCTGTTTTTTATCTGACCTTAAGCATTAAGCATTGTGCAAGGCAAGCAGAAGTTCCACAAATCCCCTCAGTAGCCATGCTGTAAAAGCATTAACTCATCAAGGAAAAGTGACTTTCCAAATTGCTTAACTAAGCTGATATTTCCACCCTGCAAAACTTGATGGTTTTTTACATAGCAAGCACAAGTGTTTGCTTGTTAAGCCGATAGTTTGCCATTCAACAATTCCAGCACGCCGCCGGTTTCGCTGTTACGAATGCGGGTAATTCCACCATTATTGATTTTGATTCGATACAAGCCGATCAGCGGTGCATGGATTGTTTGCGCGATTAAGGCACGCATCACGCCAGCATGCGCCACGATTAAGAAATGACTGTTTCTATGGCGTTCAGTCGCTTCCTGGTAAGCTGAGCCGACCCGATGGATAAAATCTTCGAGTGGCTCCGCGCCTTGAGGTCGACAATTCACCGGATCTTGCAAAAAAGCCTGGTATTCGGCTGCCCGGGCAATTTTAACTTCATCGTGACTGAGCCCTTCCCAGACACCGAATCCCACTTCTTTAAAGCGGGATTCGACCGTCACAGGAATTGCGTGCCGTTCACCCAAAGCATGGGCAAATGCCTGGCAACGCTGCATCGGAGAAGTAATGATTTGCTGCCATGCAGAAAATTCGCCAACGGCATCCCACATTTGCGACCAACCTTTTTCGGTCAGCGGATCATCCAGCCCATGACCACGATAACGACGCCCGCCAGCCGGTTCACCGTGACGAATCAAATCAATAAGGGTTCCTGTCATCAGAAATCTCAGTCAAGTATTATTCGAGACTGTAGTTTAACTGATCGCAGCTAAAAATCAGATAGCCCTATATAACTGGCTAGCTGTTGGTTCATCATAGAAGAAATAGTTTGTGTAGTCAGCTAGTAGTTAGAAAAACTCCATTTCTTTTTATTCAATATGTTAAGAATATTTCTAATCGTGACAATGCCAATCGGCTTCATCGCATCATCCACAATTGGAATACATGAAATGGTATGCGCACTGAATACTGCGATGGCTTCATCAATGGTTGCATTCGCTGTCAGCACGATCGGTTGACGGCTCATGATCTGGTGCACGCGCTTATTTAATGTCGCCACATCTTTCAGCGTTTCTGTCATGGTTCCAATATTGGGGCTTAATGCTTTATACAGATCCCGATCTGAAATCACCCCAAAAACCTTCTGCGATTCGATCACTAATAAATGATGAATTTTCAAATTTTCCAGTATTTCCTTGACCACTGATAATCGATCATCCATTTCAACGGTCACAAGCCTGGTGCTCATAAATTCACTGACAAACATGATGGATTCTCCTCTATACTATCCAATTCGGAAAAATTGAGTATAAAGTTTGGGAAGAATTCTGAAATTACAAAGAAACCGGGAAATAGGCTTTATTTGGCACCGAGGCAGTCATGCCCCGGAAGCAAGGGGTATTAATGTATGGAACCGGTCACGCTCAATTTGATATCTGAACCACCGGTTTTTTTGACAATAGTCAGCGCTATATCGACATAGGCGGCAAATTCGAGCGCGTCTTCTTCTTCAATGGGAGTGGCCAGCACAAAATCCGCGTGCTTGCGGGCCTCCTCTTTTTTGCCTTCATCGAACAGTACTTCAGCGTAAAAAGCACGCGTAATGATATCTTTGGGGAAGAGCGCATGCGCTCGTTTCAAATGCATCAACGCTTTTGCGTTACTACCAAAGCTGATCGGAAATCCTGGCAGTTTATGATACATGCGGCCCAATGCCCTGTGCCCTCCGGCATTTTCATATTCTTCATCCAAAGCGACCACCTTCAATAGCATTTCTTCCATCGGACGCAGCATTTTGAGTGCATTTACTATGCCGCTATCTTCCGCCATTTTCCCCATCGCAGCTGCTTTCCAAAACAAACCACTCACATCATTAGGATTTAAAGCCAGAGACCGATCGGCAATAGCGACACATTGCTCAAACAGTTGAATGCGGGTGTTTTTGTCCACCTCCAGTTGCGCCTTCATAAACTCCAGACGGGAAAGCTGCGCAACAGCGGCTGCTTCCTTGGAATTCCGGGTGGCTTCGCGGAACCAGCGTATGGTTTCCATCAGCAGAGGTTTATCTACAGCATATCGCCACACAGCCCATTCAATTCTTTGCTGATTCTCCGGTGTCAGTATTGTGAATGCAGCGCCTTGCGCTAAAACCGGGGTGGAGAAACACGTCACCCCAATGACCGTGCAGATAAACACGAATGTTCTTTCCCATTGCCGCAGGTTCAATTTCATGAAAGTGCTCATAATCAATCCATCCGATAAGCTATTTTCTTGATCAAGAATTCATCATTCTACGATAGACATCCATTTTCTTGATGACTTATCTCAAGCATAGGCTTTTTCATCTCTCTTAAAGCCACAAATAAAGCTGAAATCCATACTTTTATACTCAGTTTATCGTTCAATTCAAAGATGTCACAAAACTGGCTTATAATGTTTCGCTTTTGATGCAAAGTTAGTCTTCTTGTCTACGCTAATTTGTTTGGGACCACGCGACTAATTCTCTAAAATGCAACACAAGCACAAATTACCTGCCCCCGGCACTGTATCCCGTTACGCTGATTTTGATGGCTCCAGCGACGCCTTGTTTCTTGCGCAACTGGGCCAGCAAGCAAAGCCGATCACCATCATTACCGCCAATGCACTGGATGCACAAAGATTATTGGAAGAGATTCCCTATTTTGCACCAGAGCTAAAAGCGCATCTGCTACCTGATTGGGAAACCCTGCCTTACGACACTTTCTCACCGCACCATGATCTGGTTTCGGAGCGGCTTGCCACACTGTATCAAGTGATGAACGGCGCCTGTGATGTGCTCATCGCTCCTTTGACCACGGCGCTTTACCGCATGCTGCCGCGCGAGTATCTCGCTGCCCATACTTTCTTCCTGAAACAAAAGGAAGTGCTGGACCTGGCTGGATTACGCAGTCAATTAACCCTGGCCGGCTATTCGCATGTCACACAGGTCTTCTCGCCGGGCGAATACAGCGTGCGTGGAGGATTGATTGACTTGTTTCCTATGGGCAGTCCGCTGCCTTATCGCATCGATCTACTCGATAATGAAATCGATACCATCCGTACATTCGATGTCGACACCCAGCGCAGCATTTATCCAGTCAATGAAATCCGCTTGCTGCCCGCGCGTGAATTTCCATTGGACGAAGCCGGTCGCACCTGCTTCCGGGGCAATTTCCGCGAAAAATTCGAGGGCGATCCCACCAAGAAACAGATCTATAAAGATATCAGCAAAGGCATGACTCCCGCCGGCATTGAATATTATCTGCCGCTGTTTTTTGAACAGACCGCCACCTTATTCGATTATTTGCCGGAAAATACTCTACTCTGCCTGCATCGGGATGTGCGCCCCATCATCGACGAATTCTGGCACGATACCCAATCCCGCTATCAATTGTTACGCGCTGATATTGATCGGCCATTGTTACCGCCTCATGACTTGTTTCTATCCAGCGACATTTTCTTTGGCAAGCTCAAACCCTACGCGCGCATTGAAATCTTATCCAACGGATCCGATGTCAAACTGGCCGCTCCCAAATCATCCAGTCCCCTGCCATCGGTTCAGGTCAATCGACACGCAGAGAATCCGCTGGAAAAACTGGCTGCTTTGGTGAGTCGATTCAGCCAATCCGGCGGACGTGTTCTGCTGCTGGCTGAAAGCATGGGAAGACGCGAACTCATCGCGGAATACCTGCATCAGTACGATCTGCATCCGGACAACTGTCAGGATTACGCGCAATTTCTGGATAGCCCCCAGCCCTTTATGCTCAGTGTCGCGCCATTGCACACCGGCTTTATTCTGGAATCGGCACAAATCGCTTTTATCACCGAAAGCGAACTGTATTCGACTCATGTGTATGGCCGGCGCGAACGCGAAGCGCGCAAAACCACGTCCACCGATAATATTCTGCGTGACTTGTCGGAAATCAAGCCCGGCGATCCGGTAGTGCATGAGCAGCATGGCATTGGCCGTTATCTGGGCTTGGTCAGCATGGATGTGGGCGAAGGTGCGCCAGGCGAATTGAGTGAATTTTTGTCGCTGGAATATGAAGGTGGCGACAAACTGTACGTGCCGGTTTCACAACTGTATCTGATCGGGCGCTATAGCGGTGCTGCTCCCGAATCGGCGCCGCTGCACAAACTGGGCAGTGGTCAGTGGGACAAAGCCAAGCGCAAGGCCATGCAGCAGGTGCGCGACACGGCAGCGGAATTGCTGAATCTGTACGCTCAGCGCGCCGCCCGCGAAGGTCATGCCTTTGAACTTAGAGCGCACGACTACGATGCTTTTGCCGAGGGATTCGGTTTTGAGGAAACCGCCGATCAAGCGGCAGCGATCAAAGCCGTGATTGCGGATCTCACCTCCGGCAAACCGATGGACCGCCTGATTTGTGGCGATGTCGGGTTCGGCAAGACCGAAGTGGCGTTACGCGCCGCCTTTATTGCAGTAGCCGATGGCAAGCAAGTGGCAGTGCTGGTTCCCACTACGTTGCTGGCTGAACAACATTTCCAGAATTTCTCGGACCGCTTTGGTTTGATTGCCGATCAATGGCCGGTGAAAATTGCCGAGCTGTCGCGTTTCCGCTCTGCCAAGGAACAAACGCAAGCGCTCGCTGGCTTAGCCAAGGGGGAAATCGATATCATCATCGGCACGCACAAGTTGATCCAAAAAGACGTTCATTTCAAGAATCTGGGCTTGGTCATTATTGACGAAGAACACCGGTTTGGTGTGCGGCAAAAGGAGCAGCTCAAAAAGATACGCGCAGAAGTGGATGTGCTGACGCTCACCGCGACTCCAATTCCACGTACATTGGCGATGTCACTGGAAGGCTTGCGAGATTTCTCCATCATTGCTACCGCACCGCAACGCCGCCTTGCCATTCGCACCTTTGTCAGCAGTTTTTCCATGGGCATCATTCGCGAAGCCTGTCTGCGCGAACTGAAACGCGGCGGGCAAATTTATTTTCTGCATAATGAAGTCAGCACCATTCAGTTGATGTATGAAAAACTTTCCGGCTTGTTGCCCGAAGCACGCATCAATGTTGCCCACGGGCAAATGCGTGAGCGTGATTTGGAGCATGTCATGCGGGATTTTTATCAGCAGCGCTTCAATATCCTGCTTTGCACCACCATCATTGAAACCGGCATAGACATTCCCAGTGCCAACACCATCATCATCAATAACGCGCATAAATTCGGCTTGGCGCAGTTGCACCAGCTACGCGGTAGGGTAGGACGCTCGCACCACCAGGCTTATGCCTATCTGCTCACACCGGATGAAGAAGCGCTCGGCTCGCAAGCCAAAAAACGCCTGGAAGCCATCCAGGCCATGGAAGAACTCGGCTCCGGCTTTTTTCTCGCCATGCACGATCTGGAAATTCGCGGCGCAGGTGCGGTGCTGAGCGAATCACAAAGCGGTGAAATGCAGGAAATCGGCTTCAGCCTGTACAGCTCCATGCTGGACACCGCCATCAAATCGTTAAAAGAAGGCCGTGAACCGGACATGCAGCACCCGCTGGGCGTTGCCACTGAAATCAATTTGCATGTACCCACATTACTGCCAGAGGACTATTGCCATGACATTCATGAACGCTTGGTACTGTATAAGCGCATGGCCAATTGCAATGATGACGAACAACTCGATGACATGCAGCGTGAATTGGTCGACCGCTTTGGCTTGCTGCCCGATCCAACCCGCGCCTTGCTTGATTGCCATCGTTTGCGCATCGCCGCAAAACCGCTGGGCATCATGCGCATCGACGCCAGCGCCGACAGCATCCAAGTGCAATTCATCCCGAATCCGCC
>CADEDO010000041.1 GCA_902826115.1 uncultured Nitrosomonas sp. | reverse complement strand
AACGAAGCGGCAGCTTTGTTAGGGAAGCGCTGATTAATTCAACGAACGTGATGAAAGGCGAGGCGCACGGAACGCAACAACCGAGACATATCAATCTGATAGGCGAGGGAGTGAGTACCGCGCAACGAAGCAATTCGCTCGTGCAGTCAATTAATCAGCGCTTCCTTAGTTGTGCTTCGATAAAAATCAATAATCGCCCCATTGTGCTATTAAGCAGATACCGATATGGCCATAAGCCGCAATTGATGTGAACAATTGCCCCCCTCAGTGACCAAGACGGCTTTTTGTGTTTTCACTGCATACTCACCAATCTCCTATCACTTCGTTTTAAGCAGCTTACAAGCTAAGGAATAGTTAGCATTATTAAAGCTTGTTACCTACTTGATGAGGTTTTTGCAACAACCTCATGATTTTAACTATCAATCTTCATAAAAGATTGAGGAATTACACCTTCGATGCGTTACACTCCCAATGCATTAATTAATCAATCCAACAACCAACTATCCGATTCAATTCTCACCAATGAGGTACTGCGCATGACGTAAGCACGTGAATTCTTATTAATCATAGATTATCAATCAGTTGCACAAACAGCCCAATAACTTGCCATCGAGACAATTTACAAATGACACTATCTATATTGAATAGAAAATTTTTAAACAAAAAAGTGCAATGGATCACAGCGATTCTCATGACTCATCTGATGTTTAATGTCACGTGCATGGATGTGCTCGCGCACAATCCACATGATCCGGTGTTAGGTTTGGGAATATCTCCCAATTTTGTAAATGACAAAACGCTATTTGTGGCTACCTATGGCGAGCTGACTGATTGGAGTTATCCAGATATTCTAAGATCGACCGATGGTGGTCTCAGTTGGACAAGACTTCCCAATGGCATGGACAATCGAGCCAAATTTTCTTCTATTCGCGTCTCACCCCACTTTAGTCAAGACAATACGGTGTTTGTTACCACTGTTGGCAATGGGGCTGGTGTTTATAAATCAATAGACCGGGGAGATTCTTGGCAATCTTTTAACACAGGACTTATTAACCGTCATGTAATGGAATTAGAGATTGCCAAATCAGGCACTGATACTTATGTACTTTTTATGGCGCCTGGCGGTGGCGAACTTTATCGCAGCACCAGTATACAAGCCGACTGGACCAAAGTGCTCGATCCATCAGGTTCCCCTATCGGTGTCATTGCTGCATCGCCAGATTTTATGCAGGACAGCACCGTAATGGTAGCAAGAACAACTGGAAACCTTCTGATATCCTCTGATGGAGGTGCTCAGTGGAGCGACAAAGGAAATCCGGTGATAGATGGGATCATTCATGACATAGCCATCGCGCCAGGAAATGCCAAAGAAATATTCCTGGCCACCAGCGAGGGGGTCTTCTACAGCGATGACTGGGGTGACACATTCATCCAAAAACCTGCCAATTTGCCCATCGAAGCTATCAACAATATCGCTATTTCACCCAATTATCTAATTGATAAAACGGTGTATTGCACTACCATAACCCAGGCTGTTTATAAATCGATAAATCGCGGCAACACTTGGTGGCTGCATAAATCAGGCGCTGTCGTTACTGGCCAGGCACTGACTAAACTCGCTGAATTCAGTGAATTACAAATATCCAACACATTTTCAGCGGATGGCGCGGTTTTCCTGTCCGCATATGACGGATTATTCATCTCGACAGATGGCGGCAAAGTATGGTCTGAAAAACAAACTCGGCAAAACCTGATTACAGGTTTGGCATTTTCACCAAGCTTTAAGGATGATAGAAGGATCCTTGCGACTACTTATTTTGGAGGAGGTTTTTATACTTCCCCGAATAGCGGCGCCAAATGGACTCGTAGTTCGCCCGCTGGCTGGGAGGAAATATCCAACAAAGGTCAGCTTTCTAGCTTTGATGTCGATTTTGTACAGAATCATACAGGCTCACCGATAGCGGTTGTCACGTCGAATCACTCGAGATTGGGATTTTCCAGTGATTATGGAAGGAATTGGAATAAAGTGTTATCCATCCCACAATTTCCCGAGATCGCAAGCGGTAATGTTTATGTCAACGTAATTGGGTTATCTCCAAATTTCGATATTGACCAGGAAATCTATCTAGGATCCAGAATACATGGAGTGCTTCAATCCAAAGATGGGGGAGTCAGTTGGCGCTCAACTGTAGAAATCCCAGCCAAACATGATATTTCCAGTATCGTCACTTCTCCCAATTATGCGAGTGATAAAACTGCTTTTGCAGCTAATTCTGAAGGAGCCGTATGGCGTACTCAGAATGGCGGTGACAATTGGTCACGCATCGGGTCGGATTCGATATTATCACTAGGTAACAGTAAAGTTTTCATGTGGCTAGCAATCTCTCCGCAATTTGCCACTGACCGACTAATACTGGTCGGCACAAATAATGGTATTTATCGCTCAATCGATGGCGGCGATAACTGGAAACAGATTGCCAATCCGAAAATTGGACCATCGACTGTCATTCAACAGATCGAGTTTTCTCCCAATTTCGGCAGTGACAATACAGTTTTTGTTACCGTTCGGGGAAAAGGCCTGTATCGCTTGAATATGAATAGTTTAGGCTGGGTGGAATCGACAAGTAATGTGGGCTTATCACTACTCAATAAAAATATTCAATTTACCGAGTTCCGTATATCTCCCAATTTTGCACAGGATGCTACTTTAATCGGCGCTTCAAGAACGAATGTGTTCTTATCAAAGAATGGTGGGCTAACTTGGAAGGAAACCGGACATCCCGAGTAGTACCGGCTTTGTTTTTTTCGTATCGCGAAAATAAAGCATCCTCGCCGCAAGGGGCGAGGATTAAATAAAACCACGCCAGCATTTCGCTCCCTAAATATCATCAAAATATCATGGCATTCCACTGAAGCGAAATGCTGTATTTTAGTAGCATAGCAAATAACACAACACCTCAAACTGTCCGTCCATAAGAATCCTTAAATCTTACGATATCATCTTCTCCCAGATAGGCTCCTGACTGAACTTCTATTAAATGCAAAGGAATTTTACCTGGATTCTCAAGGCGATGAGGTTTTCCCAGGGGGATATAAGTCGATTGATTTTCGGCAAACAACATTTCTTTATCTTCCACGATCACTTTAGCGGTACCACTCACAACCACCCAATGTTCAGCCCTATGATGGTGCATTTGTAGCGAAAGCTTTTCTCCCGGCTTAACCATGATTCTTTTGACTTGGAAACGTTCCCCCTTATCAATCCCCTCATACCAGCCCCACGGACGATGGATTCTCAAATGATCCAAGTGTTCCTTGCGTTGACTGGATTCAAGATGCTGAATTGCGGTCTTCAGTTGTTGAGTTCTGCTCTTGTGCATTACCAACACGGCATCCGCTGTTTCTACCACGATCACGTCATCCAGGCCGATCACCGAAACCAGGCGGTTCTCTGCTCTAATATAGCTTCTATGTGTGTCGATAACCAGCGTATCTCCGCTGGCAAAGTTACCATCAGCATCTTTTGTAGCAATCTGCCAAAGAGAATCCCACGATCCCACATCATTCCAACCAAATTGAGCCGGCACAACGACAGCACGGTCCGTTACTTGCATGATCGCATAGTCAATGGAATCCGATGGACAAGACGTAAACGCATCTTTATCAGGCAGTATAAAACTCAAATCCGTGGTTCTATCCTGCCAGGCCTGTTGCACGGAAACAAAAATGTTCGGGCGATGGCGCTGCAATTCTTGCAGATAATTCTTGGCAGTAAAAACAAACATACCACTATTCCAGGTATATCCGCCTTCCTGCAAATAAGCCATGGCAGTATCCCGATTAGGTTTTTCAAAAAAAGATTGAACCCGATAGGCTGACAACGATGACGGTGCAGCAAAGGTCATCACCTCACCCACTTTAATGTAGCCATAGCCGGTTTCTGGTGACTGTGGAACTACACCAAATGTAACCAGGTAGCCTTCCCGTGCTGCCACAACCGCAGTTTCCACAGCTTGAGCAAACGCAACCTGATCGTCAATGACATGATCTGCGGGCAATACCAGCATCGTGGCATGTTCATCAATGTGTGCGAGATGAAAAGCAGCAAGCGCTATTGCTGGCGCCGTATTACGACCAACAGATTCAAGATAAATCGCTTCTGGTTTAATGTTGATGGCTTCGCATTGCTCTTGAATCAAAAAACGATGCTCAGCGTTACATACCACAATAGGTGCCTGCACATTGCTTAAGGCGGATGCTCTGGCTAACGTGGCCTGCAACATGGTTTCCTTGCCAACGAGCGGTAATAATTGTTTGGGGTAGTTAGCGCGCGACAGTGGCCACAATCGAGTACCACTTCCACCAGACAGAATTACGGGGTGAATGTTTAAATTCATTTGCTTAGGAACGTCCTTGGTTATGCGTAAACAAGTATTTACTGAAATATTGATCATTCTTTGCTAAGAAAATATGTTCATTCAGAATGATCATTTTGCTGGGCGTTGCTCATGCTGATTACAGTTAACAAAGCATGAACAATCCAATCCGCATTCGATACCGCCAGCGTTTTACTGGACTATAGCGTCGATCATACCGCATTCCTTGCAGCTAGCAATGGGATTTATCAATCATCCAATCAGCATGATTCCTGGCAATTCTTGCATTGAATTTTGTGGATAGCAAAGTTTGTGCTCTATCAGAAATGACTGCATCGACGACTGATGATGACTATTGAAATCAACAAACTCTCTAATGCAGCTCATATCAATAAAAACGGCTACCAGTTAAAAACTGGTAGCCGAACTTAGAAAGGGCTTCTATCTAAGTTGATTAATGGCCTATCGGATTTTTCTGTGCATCCGTCAGACCTTTCTTCCACTTTGAAGGCAGATTCTGCACCCAGCCATTATAAACAACCGGAATGGCCAGAACGCCTTGACCGCCAAATCCTGGCAAGCTGTTAACGGTGTCATCAATTGCGGTATTATTGCCAGCAACCAAAGCAACATCACCCGCAATGCCTGCATCCGCTATATTGCCATCGCCATTGGGATCGATATCAACCACGATCATCCGGTTGGAAAACTTATTGGATACATACGCATAGTATCCTCCACCTTTTTTGGCGCCAAAGTTCGCACCGTGGCAGCCTGGATCGCAAGGCAACATCTTAACGATAGTGTCAGTTGCGGTATCGATAATGACTATTTGACCTCCCGTTGACGCGATAACTACAGCTTTACCGTCGGGAGAAACAGGTGATTGAATAGGCAGGACGCCAACTGCGATCTCACCATTTCCATCATTGTCGGCAAACGCTCCAGTGATCGGATGATAGTCAGCGATTAGATTGATGGTTTTTATCAACGCTCCGGTATCACCATTCAACACGGATAACGTGTGATGCAGCAAATTCGCAGCATAAACCTTGCTGGAATCCGGCATCATGCCAATCGCGATTGGATGAGCACCAGGCGCATTATTACCGGTTGAAGTTCTCGAGTGAATTTTGCCATCCACGCCATAGATTCCGATATCACCTGTGTTGATATTAGGCGTAACAATCGACTTTCCATCTGCACTAACCCAATGACCATGCGGATTGGCAGAGGTATGTCCAGCGGCTTGCGTTGGCAAGATTTTGCTAATCTCAAATTTTCCTGCGGGAATTAAAGCAACACCATTTTCGCCATTGATAGCGATGGTAATATCATCGTTACTGGGTAACGTCATGACATGGGAAGGTGTATCGCCGACATGGATATTCTTGATTAACTGACCATTATTACGTTTCAACATGGTGAGCTTGGTATCAAACCATTGCGTCTGATAAACGACCGACTGATCTCGATTGACCCACATGTTATGCGGATTGTTCATATTGATCTCAGGTAATGCAATTTTACGCTTTACGGTCCAATTCTTTGCATCCACCACCGTAATGGTGCCTGGCTTGGTCTTGCCATCGGTTTTCTCGAACTGGGTATTAATCCATACTTCCCCAACACCAGGTACAGCAGGCTTGCCTAGTAAGGCGAGAGGAGCATCATTTACGTTTAGAATACTCAACGGAGCAGAAACGCCACCTTGGGTAAGTTCTTCACTGAAAGGTGCTCCAGAGATTCTCACCGGAAGGGTAGGAAACTTAACATTCCAAATCTGAGAAGAATAATCTTGCCAATTGTCCGGAGATGTCGCTACAAAAAAAGTTCTCAGCAAACGCACCGCCAGATCACTACTGGTAGGCAAGCCGCTGATACCTGTGACCAGATCAATCTTATATTCTTTCTCCGGGTTACCCAGATCTAGTCCGACTGTATTTGGATCATCGACAATGACCGCTCCAAACATGTAAGGATGTACTTTACAGGTAAACACATACAATCCGGGAGTGTCCAGTTTAATTATACCGCCTCCCCTGTAGGCGCTGGTTTGATCAAAAGGCATGTGATGCGCGCCGGTTGGCCATAACAAAGTGCTGATGGTGTGAACACCATTGGTATCAGACATCACAAAGTTAACGCTGCTGCCGGGAGCCATGACTTCCAAAGATTTGGTTTTGATATCATACGGCAGGCCAACAATGGCATCACCCCTGGCGCTTCTGAACCAGCTCGCTCCTTCATCTGAAATCTCGAAGGTCACCAGACCTGGAACATCATCAGTACCAAGCAGAATTCTACCGTAAGGTGAAGCACCTACCGTACTGGAAGTACCTGCGCCACCGACTTTGAAACTACCGTGCATGCCAGCTTCCATGTGAGAAATCAAATGACAGTGAAATTGCCAATCACCTTTACCAACACCGGCGCCTGCCTTGATGGTAAAGCTATGCGCATCCGCTCCATCAACCAATAATTTGGTGTCAATGACGCTATCGGTGCCTGGCTTAAGCCAGCGATGGGCATGTAAATGGAAAGTATGTGCCGGACCAACGGAAAGCACATGAAATCTGACGATCTCATCTTCCGCCGCGCCCAATATCGGATTGGCCCACAGTGGTTTTTGGATGCCATCAACGATTTCAGTTGCCCAGAACGTTGACCCTACCATAAACAGCACGAGTTGTTTATCGATGTCTGCTTGTGCAACGGCGGTCAGTGCACCATTGTCATTGACATAGCGTTCGACTGAGCCATCGGTTTTATCCACGATCAGCGCACCAAACAAACCCAGCAGTTCTTTACCATTGCTGTTGCCATGATATACATAGGAACCTACCGTGGTTGCATCCACGGCATAAGTCGCGGTGGCTCCTGGCGCAGTCATGGCAGGATTCTGCTCCCCTACTCCCGGCACTTTGAAACTAACAGGCACAGCAGTGTTATTAGTCAGCGTTACATTGACACTATCGCCTTGTTTGACAAATAACGTTGGACCGGGAATTGCGGCTCGCGCTTCGCCACTGAGTTTGTAAGCAAGCTGACCGTTAGGCAGGGTTTCGGCGGTTAATGTGATGTTATGTACAGCCGCAAATGCCATAGAAGAAGCAAGCATCGTGACTGTAAACAGTATGAGTACTGTCATCTTAGTCAGCGGAATGCTTAATCCAGAAAAATATTTATTCATTATCATGTCCTTAAATTCTATTCACTTATTTAGTGGGAAACTTTCAACTTACCGACCATTCCCATCAATTTATTCGTGAAATTTTCATCCGAATACTGTGCATTCTTGGTTGCCTTGACAGTAAATACATGTTTCTCAAGTGGACCGATAGCGACTTCATTAATCATGTTATTGGTACCCGGATCGGCCCATTGGTAGCCACTCAGCTTAAATTTATGAATGTCGGTACCTAATGCGATCAGATGGAATCTAACCTCGCTGTCTTTTCTGGCAATGAAATCCGGATTGATGCCATGTTTCTTCTGTTTCATGCCATGGCTATCAATCTCCATTCCCCAGAAAGCATCATCTGTTAAATAAAGGACGAATTCTTTTGCATAATTTGCTGCACCTACTGGATTAACGATAATTGCACCAAAAAGACCTTTGTGCTCAGCACCATTGTGCGTTTCATAATTGTGGTCATGGTATGCCCAGGTACCCGCGGTTCCTGGTGCCACATCCCATGTGTAGGAATAGTTGGCATGTGTTTGTGCTGGCCCCACTCCAGCTCCCTGATCGTCCTCTTGATTAATGACCTTCAGGGTGCCATCACTGACTATTTTGTAATGAACGCCATGAACATGCACGCTGACCTGACTGCTAATCCCTTTCAGGACACCTGCGTTGGCGCCAGGAATATCGTTGTAGATAGTGAGATTAACGGTGTCGCCCTCAGTTAAAAATAAGGTTGGACCTGGAATTGTGGCGTGATTACTATAGCGGTGAGTAATATTTGTACCATTCACAGTATGACTCAGCATCTTATACGCCATTAATTTGCTACCAAACCCATCCTCATGCACTTCTTCCGCTGTCATTTGAATGATGTGCTCCGCCGCCAGGCTCTTCCCAACACACAAAAAAAACATTGCCAGCGCCATTAAGCTCGAAATCAACAATTGCCTTAACAAGGTGGCGTGCGGCGTATATTGCGTCGCACTCGAGTTCTCAGAGAACTCCATGCCACAATAAGGTCGATTGGATTGAAACAACATTTTAACTACCCTCCTCAAGTAAAAAGAACATACCACGCGAATATGTAGGAAAATACTTCGCTATCAGACATTGAAATTTTTCTCTACCCTTCGCGATTTGATAAACCAAAAAGATCGCAATGCACAAATACCGTGGTTGCGGTAATTGCCATCTATTTAATTTACAGAGGATAATTTTAACAAACCTATCTTAGGCGAAACAGATGTCATCTATCCCTAAAATACAGTTATTTTGTCCCATCTTGCGGGTAAGATATCCCGATCGTGTAGGATTCTTTGAAGTAATCATATAAAGGTGCTTTTAGACAGAGCTCAATCTGTTTTTTAACACCAATTTTTTTATAGATCATTGATAATTGATTACGCACGGTCTTCTCAGTCACGGATAATTGCAGACTAATTTCTTTCGCTGACAAGCCTTTACAAGCAAGATAAGCAATATGGCGTTCACTGTCAGTCAATTTTGGATGATGCGAAACTTTAGTATCGCTCTTTACCTCTTGCGCCAGATTGGGTTCAAACTGCGCTTGCCATAGCAATTTAGTGATGTGACGATCAAACCAGATTTGACCTGAGTGGATCGCATAAATAGCTTTCAATAACAGCTCGGAAGAATGGTGTTTGCTGATAATGCCTACCGCTCCTGAACGAAAGGTCTGCAAATAGGTACACTCGTTATTGTGATGGGAAAAAGCCAATACCTTACTGTGCGGCGAAACATTTAACAGTTTGGAAATATGATCAATACCATTTCCATTATCAAGTAGCAAATCGACTAGAATCACATCCGGTTTATACAACACGGCCAGATTGTATAAATCATCTATACTATTAGTTTCTGCGACCAGACGAATGGCGGAATGATTTTTAAATAGTGCGCGCAGCCCCATTCGAACAAGCTCAAAGCTTTCTGCCACCAGGATGCGTATTTTTGGATTAGACTGTTCAGGCACGCGGTTAGATTTATTTAAAATAAAAAAGCCGCAACAGGATTTGAACCATCAACTTGAGTCATCATTTGGGTATGTATCAACGCTTTTTTGTTTGAGACTCAGAACATGACAAACAAACCAAACAAATCAATTACTTAATCACCTGACTTTGAATTCAATGAATGTATCAAGCGTTGGACGTGATTCTAACAAATCCACTTCCTGAGACATAGATGTCATATGTCCCTTAAAAAGGTCTTTTTGGGGAATTTTTCGGGAAAGATGTCCCGATCAATCAAAATTTCTTGAAATAATCATATAGAGGTGCTTTCAGGCATAGCTCGATCTGCTTCTTCACACCAATTTTTTTATAGATCATCGATAATTGATTGCGAATAGTTTTCTCTGAAACTAATAATTGAGAACCGATCTCTTTAGCGGATAATCCTTTGCAAGCAAGATAAGCAATGTGGCGCTCATTGTTAGTTAATTTGGGCGGATACATTGATTCCCCATCAGTTTGCCTCTCCAGAGTCGAGTTGGATTCAAATTGATTTTGCCATGTCAACTGAGTGATATGGGGATCAAACCACAGTTGACCTGCATGAATCGCGCAAATGGCTTTTAATAACAACTCAGAAGAACGATATTTATTAACAACACCCATGGCACCGGAGCGGAATATTTGCAAATGCACCTGCTCATTGTCATCATCAGCCAGAACCAACACCTTGTTCTCCGGGTAGTCGTATAGCCATCGCGAAATTTGTTCTATTCCCTGGCCATGGTTTAATTGCAAATCAATAAGAATAATATCTGGCTTATGCTGCGTCGTTAAATGACCTAAATCTTCCCAACTATGCGTGTCGGCAATGAGACGAATTGCAGGATGATCTGCAAATAATGAGCGCAGACCTATACGGATTAACTCAAGGCTTTCTGCAACCAATATGCGTATTTGTACAGGAGATGATTTAACCATTCGGATTCCTAGCTTTACTGATATTCAAAAAAGGACGGGATTTAAGCCATTGACTTAAACCATGATCCAAGCTTTAACAATCAGAGAGAAGGCACTATTTTATAAAGAGATCACCGATGTTTAAGTGACAAAGAAGCGGGGTTTGTTAGGGTTATTCTGTGGTAAGCGTACAGTCAGCATGCGCAAAGCAACTACTTTGCCCTACTTTCAACACATTTTTATAAATGAAGGATTATTTCGACAATGCGAGTAACCAAGCCGAAGCTCAGGTTACTCTATGTATGAATGATGAATTAACTCGGTATCGATTTTTTTAACGCCTAATTCCTCCACGTATCAATCATTGGAGGCGACGTCTGCACGCCAAGATTCTTTTATCCGCCCAGTTTTTTCTTCAGAATGGCATTCACATGCGCAGGATTTGCCTTACCCTGAGTAGCTTTCATGATTTGACCGATCAATGAATTGAAAGCCTTCTCCTTGCCATTGCGATAGTCAGCAACCTGCTGCGCATTGGCGGCTAGCACTTCATCGACCAGTTTCTCAATGGCACCACCATCAGAAATTTGTTTCAACCCTTTAGTCTCAATGATCGCATCGACATCCTGATTCAATTCACCTTGCCACAGACTTTCAAAGACAATTTTAGCCGCTTTACCTGATATCGTGCCGTCACTGATGCGTGCTATCAGCGCAGCCAATTGGATGGAAGCAACCGGGCAGTCCGTAATTTCAATACCTTCCTTATTGAGTTGCCCGCTAATCTCACCCATGATCCAGTTGGCACACAATTTGGCTTGTGCAGGCAGCTGTTTCACTGTGCTTTCAAAGTAATCTGCCAATTCTCGCGTGCTGGTTAAAACACCGGCATCATAAGCTGACAGACCAAATTCCGAAATATAACGACTGCGCCGTGCTTCGGGTAATTCAGGCAGAGTCGCTTTTAATTGATCGATCCACATGGATGGAATCTCTAATGGCAATAAGTCCGGATCGGGAAAATAGCGATAATCATTGGCATCTTCTTTGGTTCGCATAGTTCTTGTTTCGTCCTTATTGGCATCATAAAGACGAGTTTCTTGCCGAATAGTGCCGCCCTCTTCAATAATCTCAATTTGCCTTCTAGCCTCAAAATCGATCGCTTTCTCAAGAAAACGGAATGAATTCAGATTCTTGATCTCACAGCGAGTGCCCAGTTTCTCAGAACCTAGTGGACGCACTGATACATTGGCGTCACAGCGAAACGAGCCTTCCTGCATGTTGCCATCGCAAATCCCGATCCAGCGCACTAAAGAATGCAATGTTTTGGCATAAGTAACGGCCTCTGTGCTACTGCGCATATCCGGTTCCGACACGATCTCCAGTAACGGCGTACCTGCCCGGTTCAAATCAATACCACTCATGCCATGAAAATCTTCATGCAGCGACTTACCTGCATCCTCTTCCAGATGGGCGCGTGTCAGGCGAATTTCCTTTTCAATCCCATTCACCTGGATCCGAATGCTTCCACCCTGCACCACCGGTAGTTCGAATTGGCTGATTTGATAGCCTTTGGGCAAATCAGGGTAAAAATAATTTTTACGTGCAAAAATTGAAGGAGAATTAATTTTTGCCCCTACGGCAAGGCCCAATTTAATCGCACGCTCTACAGCGCCTTTGTTCAATACGGGCAATACACCCGGCAGCGCCAGATCGATCACACACGCCTGAGTGTTTGGTGCTGCCCCGTAGGCGGTGGAAGCACCCGAGAAGATTTTTGATCGAGTCGAAAGTTGAGCATGTACTTCAAGACCAATAACGATTTCCCACTGCATGATTAATTTTCCAACGAGATAATATTTTGAGAAATTTAAGTTTGATTTAAACAGGAGACTTCAGATGCCAATCGGTTACCTGTTGGTATTGGTGCGCCACATTCAACATTTGCGCTTCCATAAAATAATTGCCAATGATGTGCAGACCGATCGGTCGGTTTTTATTTCCAAAACCGACGGGAATCGACATTGCCGGCAGACCAGTCAAATTGGCAGCGCTGGTGTAGATATCCGATAAATACATTTGTATGGGATCGCCGCTTTTTTCTCCGAGATTGAAAGCCACCGTTGGCGTTGTCGGTCCCATGATAATGTCGCACTGCTGATAGGCCTGGGTAAAATCCTGCGCAATCAGACGGCGCAGTTTTTGTGCTTTAATATAATAAGCGTCGTAATAGCCATGCGACAAAACGTAAGTGCCAATCAAAATGCGCCGTTTAACCTCGGGGCCAAAACCCTCGGCACGACTCTTACGATACATATCGCCCAAATCACTATATGATTTTGCGCGATGACCGTAGCGCACACCATCAAAACGGGATAAATTGCTGGAAGCCTCAGCAGGCGCCAATACGTAATAAACTGGAATTGACAACGATGCATTGGGCAGTGAAATCTCGACCGTTTCAGCGCCCAGTTTGCGATATTCATCCAGTGCTTTTTCTATGGCGCATTCAACATCCTTGCTCATGCCCTCGGCAAAATATTCCTTTGGCAGACCGATACGCAGACCTGACAAAGGTTTCTGCAAATCCCGTGCATAATCTTCGACTTTCCGTTGCAAACTGGTTGAGTCGCGTGGATCGAACCCAACCATCACATTCAACATCAGCGCCAGATCTTCCGCTGACCTGGCCATGGGGCCACCTTGATCCAGACTGGAAGCAAAGGCAATCATGCCATAACGGGACACCAAGCCATAAGTCGGTTTAATTCCGGAAATCCCACATAATGCAGCCGGCTGGCGAATAGAACCTCCGGTATCAGTGCCTGTTGCTCCTGGCGCCAATCTGGCCGCTACTGCGCTGGCGGCTCCTCCTGAACTGCCGCCAGGCACTGCCGATAGATCCCATGGATTTTTTACCAACCCGTAATAGGATGTTTCATTACTGGATCCCATGGCAAATTCATCCATATTGGTTTTGCCAATATTGATTGCGCCCACTTGATTAAACCGCTCAATAACGCCCGCGTCATATGGCGAAACAAAATTCGATAGCATTTTTGAACCGCAAGTAGTGAGCCAGCCTTTGGCGCAGAAAATATCTTTTTGAGCAATTGGTATGCCTGTCAATGCACTCGCTTGGCCCGCTGCAATCATCTGGTCTGCAGATCGAGCCTGGTCAAGGCTCATTTCTTCATTCACGGTAATAAAAGCATTGTATTCGGAGTTAAGTTGCTTAATCCGTTTGAGAAATTCAGTTGTCAGTTCAGTGCTCGAAATCTTTTTTTCAGCAAGCTGATCGGAGAGCTGTTTAAGGCTGGCATTAAACATGGCATTTACTAATAGAGAAATTTAAAATGTTGCGTATAATAATTATCTTTGATTCTCGAGGTGATTCTTTCAATTCACCTTGATGGGTGGTTCTTTAATCTACTCAATGACTTGAGGAACCAGATAGAGACCCGCTTCAACTTGTGGCGCTATCGATTGACATAATTCACGTTGATCGGTTTCAGTCACCTCATCTTCACGCAAACGTTGAACAACACTTTGTGCATGAGACATGGGCTCTACGGATGAGGTATCCACTGCCTGCATGGTTTCAATCAGATTAAAAATGCCGGATAACTGAGTCAATGTTGCCTCTGCCTCATCTTTATCAATTTCAATATAAGCAAGATCAGCAATACGTTTCACATCATTTACAGTCAAAGTCATTTTAAATAGGTAGCCTTATATTCAAATAAGTATTAGGGTATCATGCCCCGTTTAACTGGCGTATTATTTTTTGATGGTTTTATTTATTATTCGCTCTCATCATAATTACTAATAACGGATTCTGCCACTATGTTTAATTTCTTGAACAACAATATTCTTGGAAGCTATTTCTCAACAGATATGGCGATTGATCTGGGCACAGCTAATACACTCATTTATGTCCACGGCCAAGGTATCGTATTGGATGAACCATCTGTAGTAGCAATCCGCGAAGAAAGCGGTGCCAACGGCAAGAAAATGATCCAACAAGTGGGGCTTGCTGCCAAGCAAATGCTTGGCCGTACCCCGGGTAACATTACCGCCATTCGACCCATGAAGGACGGCGTGATTGCAGATTTCACAGTCACTGAACAAATGCTCAAGATGTTTATCCGTAAAGTAAATCCCCCGCGCCTGTTTTCAGCCAATCCACGCATAGTGATTTGTGTTCCCTATGGTTCCACGCAGGTAGAACGGCGCGCTATTCGTGAAGCCGCCTATGGCGCCGGCGCCCGTAAAGTTGAATTGATTGAGGAACCCATGGCTGCCGCATTGGGAGCCGATCTACCGGTTGAATCACCCACAGGCTCCATGGTGGTCGACATCGGCGGCGGCACCACTGAAGTGGGTGTCATTTCATTAGGAGGTATTGTTTATTCAAACTCCGTGCGCGTTGGTGGCGATAAGTTCGATGAAGCGATTATCAACTATATCCGCCGCAACTATGGCATGCTAATTGGCGAACCCACCGCAGAAATCATTAAAAAGGAGATCGGCTCTGCTTTCCCAGGCTCTGAGGTTAGAGAAATTGAAGTGAAAGGCCGCAATCTTGCTGAAGGAATACCACGAAGCTTCACCATTTCCAGCAATGAGATCCTGGAAGCGCTCACGGAGCCGCTGAATAGCATTGTCAGCGCCGTCAAATCCGCACTGGAGCACACGCCTCCGGAATTGGGTGCGGATATTGCTGACAAAGGCATGGTCATGACGGGTGGTGGCGCTTTATTACGCGACATTGACCGTTTATTGATGGAAGAAACCGGCTTATCAGTGATTGTTGCTGATGATCCGTTGACTTGCGTAGTTCGTGGCGCTGGTATTGCTCTGGAAAATATGGATCGCTCCATTGGCATCTTCGCTCGCGATTAAATAGGCAATTTTATTAATTCTTTCTTGCCAACCAATAGAATAATAATAAAATCAGACATTTAAATACTGGACGTAATGAAAACAGCTCCTCAGTTTTTCAGACATGGCCCAGGTCCGTTCACTCGGCTGTTTGTATTCGCATTGCTATCCTGCTTACTCATCGCTGAAGATGTGCGTTTCAAATATTTTCCTGAACTACGCCAGACAATTGGCGTAGTCATTTTCCCATTCCAAAAAGTAGCTTATATTCCAGCCAATATTTATGATCAAGTCGATAAATTTATTGCCAATTTGTATCTTCTGGAAGAAAACACAAGGCTCAGGGAACAATATCTGGAAAATCAAGCACAACTCTTAAGAATGCACTCACTGGAGGCAGAAAACATACAATTACGTGAACTACTCGGTGCAGTCAGAGAAATTGAAACTCAAACCAAGACTAAGGCGGTTTTAGCTGAAATCCTCTATACCCCGCGCGATCCTTTTAATCATAAAATTACTTTGAATAAGGGCAGTCAACACCACATTCAACTGGGGCAAGCAGTCATTGACGATAAGGGCATTGTTGGACAAATCACACAGCTATATCCTTGGTCATCAGAAGTTACCTTGCTAACAGACAAAGATCATTCCGTTCCCGTTCAGGTTGCGCGTAACAGCTTGCGCTCGGTTATCTCTGGAACTGGTAAAAATAATGAATTGGAATTACGCTATCTATCAGTAAATACAGATATACAACTCGGTGATTTATTGGTTACTTCCGGTATCGGTGGTGTTTATCCGGTAGGCATACCGGTTGCAATCGTGCAAAGAATCGAGCGTGATCCCGTCGATGATTTTGCACAAATCATCGGTACACCTATCGGGGGCGTGGATCGAAATCGGCAGGTTTTAGTACTATCCCTGGTAGATTCCATGCCTCATGACCCTATAGAGATGCCAGAAATTGAATCACAAAAGAACTAAAGATCAACATTCTGATAAAAACTATTACTTTGGACAGGATGTATATGTACCTGCCAGTAATGGATACATTGCGTTAAGTCTAGCGATAGCGCTGATTCTCAATTTCTTGCCTTTACAAGGGGATTTATTAATTTTCCGCCCTGATTTTGTAGCAATGACAATCATCTATTGGGGCATCAGTTATCCTCATAAAATGGGCATGAGCATCGCTTTTAGCATGGGATTAATGATGGACGTTGGTAATACCAGCCTATTGGGACAACATGCCTTGGCCTACTGTGTGATGATTTATCTCACCTTGATTTTTGGAAGGCGATTACGCCTATTCGGTTTGATGAAACAAGCTCCCCAGATTGCTCTCATATTATTAATGATGCAAATTACGCTTGTTTTAATCGCAGTATCGAGTGGCTCCCATTTACCTGGATGGTCATACTTCTTTGCCACCGCGACGGGTACCCTATTATGGGCGCCCATCTCTGTTTTGTTGAGTACTCCCCTTAAGCAGAAACCAGATCCCAATGCACTATGAAGCATAATGTAGAACTACGGAATCATCCCATCGAGTTACATAAATTTCGTATGCGTCTAGCTATCAGTGCTGGATTTGTATTGATACTTTTCCTGATACTTTATACTCGTTTCTATTATTTGCAGGTTACCCAGCAAGAACACTATCACACACTTGCAGAAGCCAATCGTATTTCCATACTACCCATCGTACCCAATCGTGGTTTAATTTATGATCGCAATGGAAAAGCACTGGCACAAAACTATTCAGCTTACACGCTGGAAATTGTACCCAGCAAATTCCCCGACATTGAAGCGACCCTAGACGAGCTTTCCACGATCATTGAGATCACCCCCACCGATCGCCAGCGATTTAAGAAGTTGATGAAAGAGAGCAAGCGTTTCAAGAGCTTGCCTATTCGTAGTCGACTCACTGACGAAGAAATTGCAAGCTTTGCAGTCAATCGCTATCGTTTTCCAGGCGTAGAAATTAAGGCGCGTGTTTTCCGGCAATACCCCGAAAAAGAAATCGTGTCCCATGTCGTCGGTTATATCAGCCGCATCAATGATAAAGACCTTGAACAACTTGAGCTCGCTGGAGAGCTCAATAACTATCGTGGTTCCCACCATATTGGAAAAATTGGCATTGAGCAGAGCTATGAAAAGCAATTGCATGGCATCACCGGCTTCGAAGAAGTGGAAACCGATGCAGCCGGTCGATCCATCCGGGTTTTATCGCGCACCCCACCGACACCAGGTAACAATTTAATTCTGTCACTCGATCTTGGATTGCAGGAAGCAGCAGAAAAGGCATTTGGCGATCGTCGAGGAGCATTGGTAGCATTGGATCCCAATAATGGCGAAGTGCTGGCCTTTGTCAGCAAACCGGGTTATGACAATAATCTTTTTATCGGTGGAATCGATCAGGAAAACTGGAATCTACTCAATAATTCCATTGATCGACCACTGAACAATCGCGCACTCAGAGGCGTTTATCCGCCCGGATCAACCTTTAAGCCGTTTATGGCATTGGCTGCCCTGGAATTGGGGAAGAGAACGCCGGAATACAGCATGAGCGACCCTGGCTATTTTTCGCTGCCGGGTGTTGATCGACGCTATCGTGACTGGAAACCAGGTGGCCATGGCAGAGTAAATTTACATAAATCATTGGTTGTTTCATGCGATACATATTACTACAGCCTCGCCAACGATCTCGGTATTGACAATATTCACAGTTTCATCGGTCAATTCGGATTAGGAAAAAAAACCGGTATTGATATCGAAGGTGAAGTATCAGGACTTCTACCGTCATCTGCATGGAAAATGCGACAATATAATCAAAAGTGGTATGCAGGAGACACTATCTCTGTTGCCATTGGTCAAGGCTACAATTTGGCCACACCATTACAACTGGCCGTTGCCACCATGATCATCGCAAATAACGGCAAGGTTTATCTTCCACACCTGGTCAAACAAATCCAAAACAGTCAAACAGGTGAGATTGAAAATATCCCGGCCAAGTTACTCAATACTCTCAATCTCAAACCACAACATCTTGATATCGTAAAAAGTGCCTTGGTCGATGTTACCCGCCCTGGCGGTACCGCTGCAAAAGCAAGCATCAACGCAGCCTATACTTTCGCCGGCAAGACCGGTACTTCACAAGTGATCGGCATTAAACAAGGAGAGCGTTATAATGAAAAATCAATTAATGAACGTCACCGGGATCATGCCATGTTTATCGCTTATGCACCTGCGGAAGACCCTAAAATTGCTCTGGCCGTATTAGTCGAAAATACGGGAACCGGTGGCTCGACCGCCGCCCCCATTGCAAGACAAGTATTTGATTATTTTTTATTAGGGAAACCAACTGAATCTACGATTGCGCAAATTACCGAATCCGCCGAGGAACATATCCATGATCATCTTTAGGAAATTCGGTATGCCCAGCACATCCTGATTGCTTGATGGCAGAAAACTAAACCAAGCCGATGATTGAATTTAGAAAAATTTGGTACTATCTGACTCGATACATTGACGGTCTGTTGTTAGCCGGGATTCTCACCCTCATGCTCGTGGGATTGATTGTTCTCTACAGTGCTACCGGAGCGAACATCAACAAAGTCAGTCATCAAATGATCAACATGCTGGTAGCTTTGATTATTATGTGGCTGGTCGCCAATATTCCCTTGCAGCAAATCATGCGGCTTGCATTGCCCATGTATCTATTGGGCTTTGCTTTATTAGTGGGCGTGGCACTTTTCGGTGAAATCAACAATGGCGCAAGGCGCTGGCTGGATATTGGTGTTACCAGAATTCAACCTTCTGAATTAATGAAGGTTGCTTTACCCCTCATGATGGCTTGGTACTTTGATAAACATGAGATCACTTTACGGATAAGGGACTACGTAGGCGCAACCTTGTTATTGATGCTACCGGTTTTTCTCATTTTGCGACAACCCGATCTGGGAACGGCCATGCTAATAACAGCCAGCGGTTTTTATGTATTATTTCTGGCCGGATTATCATGGCGCATCATGGCAGGATTAATCATCGCTGCGGCAGCCAGCATACCCATATTGTGGTCAGCTATGCACGACTATCAGCGCCAACGCGTTATGACATTGTTTGATCCTACGCAAGATCCACTGGGTGCCGGCTATCATACCATTCAATCCTCCATCGCCATTGGCTCCGGCGGGGTTGTGGGTAAAGGATGGCAAAATGGCACACAAACCCAATTGGATTTCTTACCAGAACAAAGCACTGATTTTATTTTCGCAGTTTTCTCTGAAGAATTCGGGCTGATCGGCAATACCTTGCTGCTGCTGTTATATTTGGCTGTCATTGGACGCTGCATGATCATTACCGCCAATGCCTCAACTCAGTTTACGCGCCTGATTGCAGGATCAATTACACTGACTTTCTTCACTTATATTTTCGTTAATATTGGCATGGTTAGTGGTATCCTACCGGTAGTTGGGGTTCCGCTTCCACTGATTAGCTATGGCGGCACATCCATGGTGACAATGTTGCTCGGATTTGGTATTTTGATGAGCATTCAGACACATCCTAAACTCATAAAAACATGACAAAAAATTTTTCAGCATTTGCCAAAGCCCGCAAATACTTGTCTGTAAAACCGGTGACCGGATTTCCATTGATATTGATGATTACATTGCTAAGCGCATGTAGCAGTACACCTCAATACACAAATAACAGCTCAAAACAAAAGCATTCATCAATCTCCGGCAAAACCGCCCGCAATTCAAATGCAGTTTTCCCAAGTTTCGACACTCATTCAACGAGTCGAAAAGGTGGTGGTTATTATCTGGATGATGGTCCGGGCGATAATCCCCCGCCTGATTTGCATTTGATTCCAGATGCTGAGCCCAAAGTCGAACCGCTGCGCTTAGCCAATATGCAGCCTTATGTTGCACTAGGTAAAAATTTTAAACCTATGACAGCATTAGGTCCTTACAAGGCGCGTGGCGTAGCCTCATGGTATGGTCGTCGCTATCATGGAAACAATACTGCATCGGGAGAAGTCTATGATATGTATGCAATGACAGCAGCCCACCCGACGCTACCGATACCAAGTTATGCAAGAGTCACCAATCTGGAAAATGGCAAATCGATTATCGTGCGCCTCAATGATCGCGGACCATTTTTATCAGATCGATTAATCGACCTCTCTTATACAGCTGCCTACAAGTTAGGAATACTGGCCGGCGGCAGTGGCCAAGTGGAGGTGGAAAGTATATTGCCGGACGATGGTTCAATGAGAATAGCCCGATCCCAGTCGGTTACTCCGTCAACAAAAATCTCCGCCCTACCTAACCATATCGAGATGAATACGGTTTACCTGCAATTAGGCGCGTTTGGCTCACCAGATAATGCGCATAATTTTCTCTCAAAAATACGAAAGAAACTTCCCTGGCTTAACGATACTGTCAGCATCACCAGAAATAACGGTTTGTATAAAATTCACGCGGGTCCCTATCCAGATCAAGTGCTTGCCAAACAAGCAGCCACGACTATCACTCAGCATCTTGCAGTTACACCCGTGCTCGTCATAGATTAAAGGCTCCAAAAAAAATCCCTATTGCATGCAATAGGGATTAAAGGGCCTCGTCATAAAATCATTCATCGCAATCTTTTGACGCAATGTAAAACATCTTCTTCAGTAAGCATTGCTACTTTTTTACATTTTGACTTCGGTAGTCCGAAGAGATCACGATCAGATGACTAGAACTATAATGCCTACTTAGCCAATTTGAAGATGAAAACAGAAGGGGAATTTACCGCTATATCCAATTTTTGACTGTGATTTTTCGCACATGTATTCAAATATCAAACAATTTGATCAATCAAACCGGAATATCCTCAATGATTATCATCTTTTTTGCTAGCTAAAAAGTTGTAAATCTTAGAAACCACTTCATTGTCGATTAGTTTGAATGATCCTGAAAAGACATGAGAGCCATATAATGGACTCAAATTATAGTGCTATACTCATGCACTGACCGTAGATTGAAGAATGATCGACTCAGCGCATAGGGCTATTTAACCAGTATGGATAAAGCGCTGAATAAACTGAATGCAATGATTGATTAGAATCCTCCTATACCCACCAATATAATGCTGACATCTGCTGTAACTACACCCATTAATCATATTTTGCATGGTGAAAGATGGGCATGTAAACGACTGCAATCTTTCGCTGAGCAAACGGTTTGTATACAAATTCCCCCTTTGACCAGCTGCAAACTGCTGATTGATGCCAGTGGAGAAGTACAGCCCGCTGATAATAATATCTGTCCAGACACAACACTCACTTTATCCCCATTTATTCTGCCAAGATTGTTATCTCAGGATAAGTCTGCTTTCGAGCTGATTAAAGTAACAGGCAACAGGCTTTTAGCAGAAACACTAATCGACATTGGCCAACATATCAATTTCAGCTTCGTCTTCGAACAAGATATGAGTAAAATCATTGGCGATATTCCTGCTCATCGGCTCACTCAAGCTGGAGAGCACATTCTGCGCTGGCAGTCGGAGAGTTCCCATCATCTCGCACAAGCGCTTGCAGAATATTGGACAGAAGAAAATTCATTACTCACTAAATCTGCTGCTATCCAGGAGTTCATGCAAGCAGTAAAGAATTTACAGACAGATACCGAACAGCTGGAACTGCGACTGAATGAATTAATCCAGCAAGCAAAAGCACCACAACTGAAAAATAACTAAAAATGCTTGCTATTCTAACGAACAACACCCATCAATTAACCCTATACTGACTGATCATGCTTGATTTGTCCCTTAAGTTCTAATGCTAGCCAACAAATTTATATAATCCATGCGCCTATTTCGTCTACTAAAAATACAATCTGTTGCTTTCCAATTTGGATTGGATGAATTTGTGCTGAGTCACAGTCGACTGAAATGGTTACGGGTCATTGTCAAAGGACTCACTTTCTGGCGCAGATTTGATAAACCCAGAGGAGAAAGACTGCGTCTGGCTTTGGAAACATTAGGTCCAATATTTGTTAAATTCGGTCAAATGCTCTCGACCCGGCGCGATCTGTTACCGCAAGATATCGCTGATGAACTAGCCAAACTGCAAGATCAGGTACCTCCATTTTCTTCCAAGCTCGTATTGTCAACCTTAGAGAAAGTCTATGGGCAGCCGGTACATGAAACATTCTTTAAGTTCGATGCCATTCCCGTTGCCAGCGCATCGGTTGCCCAAGTTCATTTTGCAGTACTGCATGATGGCACCGAAGTGGCTGTAAAAATATTGCGCCCTAACCTGGCGCCCATCATTGCCCACGATGTTGCATTGATGGATACAGGGGCATGGTTGGCCGAAGCACTTTGGGCGGATGGAAAACGTTTGAAATTACGTCAGGTGGTGTCAGAATTTGCCCGGCATTTGGACGATGAACTGGATTTAATGCGTGAAGCGGCCAATTGCAGTCAATTACGCCGTAATTTTCTTAATTCCCCCTTGTTACTGGTACCGGAAGTCTATTGGGATTACTGCCGCAGTGGTGTCATGGTCATGGAGCGAGTCAAAGGCATTCCGATTAGTCATGTCGATAAATTAAGAGATCAAGGAACTGATATTCCTCAGTTGGCTCGCATGGGGGTGGAAATATTTTTTACGCAGGTATTTAGAGATGGTTATTTCCATGCCGACATGCACCCTGGAAATATTTTCGTAGGTAAAGACAGTCGATACATTGCGGTTGATTTTGGCATTATGGGAACGCTCAGTGATGAAGACAAGAATTATCTGGCTCAAAACTTTTTAGCTTTTTTCCGTCGCGATTATGGGCGAGTCGCACAAGCACATGTCGAAGCCGGATGGGCTCCCAAAGATACCCGTGTAGATGATTTTGAGGCTGCTATCCGAGCGGTATGTGAACCCATTTTTGACAAACCCCTCAAAGAGATTTCATTTGGACGAATTCTGCTGCAATTATTTCAGGCCTCGCGGCAATTCAATGTGGAAATTCAACCGCAACTGGTATTACTGCAAAAAACACTCCTCAATATCGAAGGCCTGGGGCGCGACCTTGATCCTGATTTGGATCTCTGGAAAACAGCCAAACCCTTTCTAGAACATTGGATGTCTGAACAAATCGGCCTGCGCGGATTGTCCAGCCGGATACAAAAAGAAGCTCCCAATTGGGCTGTCATCCTGCCAGAGTTTCCACGATTGATTCACCAAGCGCTGGCTGAAAATCGTAATCACGCATTGGAAAATAAGATGACTGATCTTATTATCGAGGAAAAGCGGCAGAATCGCCTACTGGCGCTCATCGCGATCCTGTTGGCTGGATTACTGCTTTGGCAGATGATCCATTAATTCCTTATGCAATAGCAATAGCAATATGGAATCGCACCTTGAATTATTTCAATCCTTGTGATTCTTAATCAACCGGATACTTTCTCCACAAGCCATACAATGACGCTTCTTGAGATTAGAAATATCACTAAGCGATTTGGAAATTTTGTTGCCGTTGATGACATTAACCTTGACATCAAGGCGGGAGAATTTTTCACGCTATTGGGCCCTTCCGGTTGTGGCAAGACAACCTTGTTACGCATGATTGCTGGCTTCGATGCACCGGATAGCGGGGAGATATTATTGGATGGCCACAATATCATCGATGTGCCTCCAGAAAAACGCCCTTTTCATACTGTTTTCCAAAGCTACGCATTATTTCCGCATATGACGGTAGCGGACAATATCGGATTTCCGTTGAAAATGTCCGGCAAATCGCTCGAAGAGATTAACACTCGAGTCGCTTCCACATTAAAAGAAGTCGAGCTATCCCAATTTGCCGATCGCTATCCCCATGAATTATCCGGAGGACAAAAACAACGGGTGGCATTCGCGCGCGGACTCATTAATAAACCACGATTATTATTGCTGGATGAACCATTGGGCGCTTTGGATGAAAAGTTACGCGAAAACATGCAAAGAGAACTAATCAACCTGCAAGCTGAAGCTGGCGTCACGTTCATTTATGTTACTCATGCGCAAAACGAGGCATTGGCTTTATCGCACCGTATCGCGATCATGAATCAAGGGAGGATTGAACAGATTGGCGAGCCTTCCAGAATCTATAATTACCCAGTCAATCGATTTGTTGCTGATTTTATAGGCAAGATCAATATGCTGGATGCAACTGTCATCAAAACTTCTTCTTCCCATTTAACACTCAAAGTAGCGGGATTGGGTGAAGTCACCGTTCCTGCAAGGGATGGCATAAAAGTGAACGATCGAGGCGTCATGGCGGTACGCCCAGAACAAATTCGTATGGTTGCCCAAACATCAGAGATAGCCGATGAATTCCAGTTTACTGGAAAAATAAAAGATTTTTTTTATATTGGCGACGTCACCACTTATATTATTGATCTTGCTAACAGTACGCGCATTGAAGCCCTACTCCCCAATTCTTTACCAGGTCACGCCAAATTGTTTGAAATAGGAGATCCCATCATTGTCAGTTGGCAAGAACAATCTGCACAATTTCTGCTCAATTAATCGATTACTATTTTTTCCAGACACATGATTACCCATCGTCGTGCAAAATGGCTCATGAGTGGCCCTCCTCTCTTATTCCTGCTGGTATTTTTTGCAGCCCCGAGTTTGATCATGATCTTCACTTCCTTCCGTTTTCCCGGGGAGTTTGGCGGACTTGCTCCGATCAGTATCCCGACAGGAGAAAATAATGGAAATTATGGATTGACCATTGAAACCTACCAGTTTTTCTTCAGCGATATCATCTACCTTGAAATATTCCTCAAATCATTTGCTATTGCCACACTCACCACCTTGCTCTGCATCATCATGGCTTATCCACTAGCTCTATTGATTGCCCGTAGCGAGAAGAAATTTCGTAATTTAATGATCATGCTCGTGGTTTTACCCTTCGCCAGTAATTTTCTGATTCGGATTTATGCCTGGATGATCATTCTCGGCCCCGAATCGGCGTTCAGTCAGCTCATCAATAGTATTCTCGCCATTTTTGGGGTCGCGCCGGTCACATTGCTGTTTTCTTCATTTGCTGTTTTGATTGGCATGGTGTATGTACATCTGCCCTTCATGATTTTGCCTTTGTATACCAATCTGGAGAAACATGACCCTATACTGCTGGATGCTGCGCAGGATTTGGGTGCAAACGGTTGGCAACGCTTCTGGTACGTAACCTGGCCGCAATCCCTGCCAGGCATTCTTTCCGGATCGGCGCTGGTTTTTATTCCTGTCCTCGGCATGTTTGCCATTCCCGATATTTTAGGGGGGACAGATGACATCATGATCGGCAATCTGATTAAAGATCAATTCCTGGGAACCAGGGATTGGCCTTTTGGCTCTACGCTGTCAATCATGCTGACATTGACGGTATTATGCATTGCCGGATTGTTTTCCTGGTTTGCCAGATACCAAACAAGATTTTTATAAACCATGCTTATTCGCCCATCAGGTAGTATGCGCAGCCATCGAACCGCTTTATGGATTGCATCGATTCTGGTCTATGCTTTTTTATATATACCCTTGATCATCGTGGTTGTCTTCTCATTCAATGACTCCAAATTGAACGCCGAATGGGTTGGTTTTACTTTCGATTGGTATAAAGCTTTATTTAATAATCACGAGATGTTACTGGCTGCGCGTAATTCGTTGATCATCGCTCTGAGCGCCAGTTCGCTAGCAACCCTCTTAGGGACAATGGCTGGTTTGGCCATCCATCGATATAAACTTAAAGTATTGTCTATCCTGGCATTCACACCGGTAGCCATGCCCGAAATTCTACTGGGTGTCTCACTGCTGCTGTTTTTTCTGCAAGTGCTCAATATGACGCTTGGCATGCTCTCGATTATTATTGCCCATACCACTTTCTGCATTGGATTTGTAGCCATTATAGTGCGCGCACGTTTACAAGGCATGGACGAATCTATTTTTGAAGCCGCCAGAGACTTGGGTGCCACACCCTGGCAAACTTTTCATCAAATCACGCTGCCTCTCATCCGACCAGCTATCGTAGCGGGCGCCTTGATGTCTTTTACCCTTTCCATTGATGATTTTGTCATTACATTCTTTACCAAAGGCGTAGGTGAACCTATCCTGCCCATTCAAATTTACACGATGATCAAAGTGGCCGTAACTCCGGAGGTGAATGCGATATCCACATTGCTAATGTTACTGACATTAACACTGATCCTGATTGCTACCCGGTTTGATGCACACGCATTGCATGGCAAGTCAAAATAACCATGATCGCTAGTTTTCAACGATGGATTTACTTGTCATTCATGCTGCTCTCAGCCGTTTCTGTCAGTGGTTGTGCAGACAATGTAAATACTGTTGCTTCTGCTGAAACCGTTTCACCTACTTTACAAATATTCAACTGGAATAATTATATTGCACCAGAAACTATTCATAACTTTGAGGCGCTATGCCAATGCCAGGTCAAGCAAGATTATTTTTCCGATAATGAGGAAATGCTGGCTAAACTGGCGGCTGGCGCCAGTGGTTATGACTTAATCGTGCCCACAGGCAACGCAGTGGATACGCTCATACGCCAGGGTGTTCTCATGCCGCTGAACGAGGCTTTATTGCCGAATCTGAAGAATATTCATCCCGCTTACCTTAAGACCAGATTTGATCCCGCAAATCGTTATTCTGTCCCCTACGCCTATACGCTGACCTTAATCGGTTTTAATAAAAATAAAATGCGTGAATTGAGTTTGCCGACGGATACCTGGGCCATCATTTTTGAACCGAAGCATCTACAGAAAATCAAGAATCGCGTCACCGTTCTGGATAGTCCGCGGGAATTAATGGCAGCGGCACTGATTTATC
>CADEDO010000040.1 GCA_902826115.1 uncultured Nitrosomonas sp. | reverse complement strand
TATTTACCGTACTTCTAGAGTCTTTATTCAGTTCCATGGTTATCACAATGGCGGCTCTTTGTGAAAGAAAACGATCAGATGTGCTTTCAATACATAGCATAGTGATTGAGCTGGAAAATATTTACCCCGATCTAAGACCTAAAATCGAAGAAATAATGTCTCCCATCGAATCAGAAATAGAGCTTCTTTACCAATTAAGGCATAAAGTTTATGCGCACAGAGACAAGGATATATCGCCAGAGTCAGTTTTCTCACTTGTAAACATGAGTCCAGAGAGAATTCACTGCTGCATCTCATCAATCCTCAGCGCCCTCGACATAATCAATGTCGCTGTTGGTCTAAGACCAGAGTTTGGTGCCACCATGGAAGCATTGAATAAAACACGTGAAGTTGAAAATTCATTATCAGTATTATTGTCATAGACCCCTAGCACAGACGGGGTCAAAGCAGCCCAACCAGCGCACAACCAGGGTCTGTTCTAGAACAGAGAGTATTTCTGACTCAAGTTTGATAGGATGCGCCGACTCCAGAAGACGCATCAGTCCCATCATTCCATTTCATAATCTTCATGACTTTTGCTACCCAGAGTGCCTTTTCGTCGACGTGTTTCATGCTTATTCTTTTGTTTGAGAAGCATTACCCAACAGCAACGCGTGGCTATACTCTAAAAACTCATCCAAATGCGTTTCGATGATACTGATCAGAATCGGTAGTTGCAGCGCCTGATAGTCGTGCACGGCAATATTGCGAAAACCCACCATACGTTTGAGCTTATCGGCAAACACGGTATCGATCCAACCGCCCTGCGCCAGCAGCGTGAAAACATCACGCGCACTTTGCGGCACGCCCAGCTTTTCACGCCGGATTACGTGTTGCCCCATGTCCAGCGCTGCTTCGCAAGCACGTTGAATGTTCAGAATGGCCGCATCTTGCCGGGTGAAATCCATGGAAAAAGTAGTGGGATTTTTTACATATTCCTCCCGCGCCCGCGCCACACAGCGCTCGATGGTGGCAGCCTTGTTGATCAGCACATCATCAGCCATACACCTTTCCTCTTTTTTGAATGTCGGATAGCAATCCGGCACGAGCGGTGTCCAACTCCGTTTTTTCACTTAAGATGGCGGCTTCGAACAAAGCCGCTTGTGCATCCAACGCCCACCAGCGCTGACCGGTGGTGATGATTTGATATTGCATCACGGTGGAAGCGGCACGCAGATCAAGCAAATCGACCGGACAATCTGCCACATCCACCAAATCACTCGTCAGCGACCACAATACCAATGGCTCGGCATAACCCGCAACCAGCACTGCCAGATCAAGATCACTATCCGTTTGTGCTGTGCCATGAATGCGGCTACCGAAGGCGTAAATACCCAGCAGATTTGGCAAATTGGCTTGCAGATTCTGGATGATGGCAGCTTGATTCATAACGTAAATAAATTTCCCTTAACTCATTGATCTAAAAATACATGAAGATCTAGAAACGCAAACAAATAGATTCAGAGATAAAGATACTATCATGATTAAAACTTTTGCATTTTATATGCTGATATAAGGTTCCGTCTGCACGCACTAAAATTGCAATGACTGCCCTATATCAATTTATAACAGCATTCTGCGTCGGTATGAGAAACCTATTCAATCAATGATTGTGAGTAGAAATGAAACAACCACTGGCCTCAACCAGTAGTTGTTGTTTGAGTGATCCCCCAAATTACAGGGGAGCCACCACTCCGGCAAACTTGAGCAAATCAGTCATTTTGAAGGTATCTGCAACCGCACTGGGCAGTGTTGGGGTCCACTCCGGATCTTGTTTCAGGTATGACATTGGATCACCCTGCAGCAAACCAATGAACACCTCAGCCACGATGCGCCCTCCGACAGGCCCCAGTCGTTCACCATTCGCTTTGACTTCCGCTTCACGCAGGATATAAAACCAGAGCGGCGTGCGTAAATGCAGCTTGAGATCCTTCAGATCGGCAAGATCCGTTGCATCCAGCACAGGCAGATTCATTGCCTTGGCAACACTTTGCCCCGATGGCAGACTAAAGGTCAGCCCCCGCAACAAGTTCAGTTGTGCCAATGATTGGAATTCACCTCGCACACCCGGCAAATCAAACAGAACCGTGGATAATTTGGTGTCGATTTTCTTATTGGATCTCACATGACCATCGCCAAAATCAAAGAATGTCTGCCAATCAATGAAGCGGCTTGGCGCACGCTTTCCGCCGCGCAAATCGTCAGGATCAGGCCCTGCAGGCAAATGATCATTGAAGATTAATTTGAATACCTGTGAATTGATATCCGCCGGAGTCGGTCCAAAGTTGGAGCGATAAGACGGACGCACTTGCGAATGACCAAAACGATAGGCAGCCGCTGCAAACTCAACGGGAATATAAGGCTGGTTACGCCACTTATAAAACTTGCGCCCATTAGTCAAAATATCATCGACTATTGGCTTACCGACCGTTTTCTCCAGAAACTCATGAATGATGATCCACTGATAATGCCATCTCACTAACCGTTGCGCTTCAGTGAATACTTCTTCCGGATTGGTCAGTTCAAACTCAGTTTTCACATAATCCACCACGGCATTATGAAATTTGAGCATGGCCAGATGTAACTGCGAGACAATCAAATTTTCATCATTCCGGGGATCGCCCAGCAGGGCTGTTCCCTGGTTGTTGCGCGGCAAATCAAAGCGGGGAAATCCACCGGCGGAAACAGCGACTGCTCCTGGAATTTCTTCAATATGAAATTTAATACCTTCACCTTCTGTACTTTGATCGTAGAGATGCGGAGAAGCGCCGGGACCGGACCCATACACGCTGTCCAATTCAAATAATGGCGTACGGAAATTTTGAATAGATTCTGGATCCGATTGTCTTTCCAAACTCGAAGTAGGGTCGAAAGTAATGTCATGATCAAGAAACTGCCCCAGAAAAGTCATTCCGGCTGACAGATTCGGATTATTCTGATTATTGACATTCAATGCAGGATCGGTGATCAAATCGCGCGCAAGCGTTGGATTGGCAACCACATCCATGCTTTCCCCAGCATCCATGATGCCGCCCTTTTTTCCTAACTCTTTAAGTGCATCCCTGATTTGTTTGGTATCAGTCGCAAATGGCGGCAATGTTGGGAACATGCGGCCAAATTTACCTTGCTCGTAAAAAGTTGACTTGGGAGGATTCTCACCACCTAATTTATAAGAACCATGACGTGACATTATATTTTCTCCTAATAGGTTATGCAGATAAGTCCATACGACCAGCAATCAGTGTTGCCTTGCATTACTGACTTCTGACCGACTTCAGATAGTTTCTCATCAACCCAAGAACATGCTGCCTATCTGATTGGCAACATACATGCTTATTTGGTTCGGGAGATTCAGTGAATGCAAGAGTTGGCACAATACCCGATACAAACGCTACCACGCTGTGGGAAACATCACACTCTCCTAGTGCAAACTTTTCTATAGTCCGCAGCCAGGAAAGTTGGTCAGAGAAACTGCTAAGGTCACACCACCCCCTCAAGCGGGACTGGTATTTATAAATGAAAATATGTGCGATTAAACGATTCTAAATCTGTGCTAAACACTGCACACTACTGGGTAGTTTGCGCCATCTGAATCACTGGCTGAGCACCCGATTCCGACAACAACACTGTCATCATGTTGGTTACCAGCACTGCACGCTGATCTGAGGTCAGCGATACGATCTTTTTGTCTTCGAGGTTCTTCAACGCCACTTCGACCATACCGACGGCGCCATCCACCAGTTTCTGACGCGCCATCACCACTGCTTCTGCTTGTTGGCGACGCAGCATGGCGTTTGCAATTTCCGGTGCATAGGCAAGGTGAGCGATTTTGGCTTCCTCGATTACGATACCGGCCACGTCGACATGTTGCTGTATGGATTCGCGTAACAATCCGGCGATGGCATCCAGATCGGTACGCAAACTTTTCTTGCTGCGTCCTCCCTCAGCAATTTCGGTATCATCATAGGCATGGCTACTGGCCACTTGACGGACAGCCGATTCACTCTGAATCTGAAGGTAATTGAGCGTGCTTTCAACATCAAAAACCGCTCTGGCTGTATCCTGCACACGCCACGCAATCACGGCGGCAATTTCAATCGGGCTGCCGCGTTCATCATTCACTTTAAGCACGGGAGTATTCCAATTATTGATGCGCAGCGATACCTGTGTTCGGCTATAAAATGGATTGACCCAAAAGAAACCGCTTTCACATACCGTACCGACATAGCTGCCAAAGAAAATCATTACGGCTGCTTGATTAGGCTCCAATGTGAACAGGCCCTTGGCACAAAACAGTGTCACTACCAACAGCACTCCGCCACTGATTATTTTGACGGGACCACCTGGCGTTGCCACGAGAAAAATCGCCAACACAAGCGCTGCTAATAATATGATCAACATCACCCACCCATTGGCACCAGAGATGATCTGTTCGTCGGTGCCAATGGCATTGCTACTTGATTTCTGGTTCAACATCCTTCTCCTTTTGAATGTTTGGATGGCAATCAGCCATTATTTCTGGCAATAAACGAAGCAATTTAGGCAGACGCAAACAAATCAAACGCTCACCGTGTCATAATAAATCAATAAAAGCACGATAAGATGAGCAAATGCTTGTATCAATAAGAATATCCGATTACTTGAAGCAATGTACTGAGAGTCCAATAGGATGTCAAACTTGAAAAGCGGCTCAAAAAGAGGCTATTTCCGACTTAAGCCTGCCACGCATTTCGGATATCATAATGAACTAGGCTCCCGTTAATTCATCTTAAGGGATCTGCCGAAAAAATCATCAATTATGGTGATGAACAGAGTTCAATTTGAATATCCGCAGCATGCCGTAAAATCTGAAATATTTGCACTGATTAAGACGCAACATTCATATAAGCAAAGCATTGTTCAATACGTTAGAATATTTTGGTTTGAGTTCATTGATATAAACTATCAACTCATTTCCCAATGCTATTAAATCGGGTACTTTTTATGCGTTTAGTTATTCTCGGATTATCCTTCACATTCTTGTTATTGTCGGCAATCGTCACGTTTAAGGCGCTGGACCAACCAGTCCGCAACCACGCCGACCAAGCAGCAATTCAGAACAATGCATTACCTGGCAATGTAATGCCAGAGTCAAGCAGCGCCATCCAGCACACAACCGAGAATTCGGAAAGTAATCAGGCGCAAGTTGCAGAGCTGGAAGCAACCATTGCGAAACTTGAGGAAAAACTCACAACAACAGAAGCAGTTATTGAAAACATCAGAACCCCCGAAACCAAAAAATTGCCACAAACCCTGCAAGTCTTTAGTGGCACAACATTTCGTTCTGGGCGCGATATCATCAATGACATCCCTTTTTCTATCGTTGATAAACTGGTAAAGGAAATATCAGCATTTCCGGATAGCCGTATCGTAATTGAAGGTCACACTGACAACATACCGACAGGTAATTTACACAGAGATAATATGGACTTGTCATTACGCAGAGCAAAGACTATCGCCAACATACTGGTTTCTCATGGCATACCACTCGAGCGGATATCCGTCATGGGTTATGGAGACACCCGTCCCATCAGCACTAACAATACGGAAGCCGGTAGAGCCAAAAACCGCCGGGTTGAAGTAAAGCTTATGCCTAAAGAGGGAGAAAATTAATGCATATCTATTCAAAACACTTCAAACTCAACAGACTCCCATTCGAGAACGTCCCGGATCCGCAGTTTTTTTACAATCAGGGTGACCATGCACGCATACGCCAGCAGATATCAGGATCTCTGCAGAGTGGACGAGGCCTGATCGTTGTCACCGGCCCCATTGGCTCTGGAAAAACAACGCTCAGTCAAATGATCAAGTCTGATTTTCCTGAAAACATCAAATTAATATGGATGGCTGAACCGCCTGCAAACAGCATCGATCTTTATCTGTTTCTCGCTCAGGAACTGGGAATTCAACCTTCATCTTCTGAAAAAACCTTTGTGATGCGGGATATCCGAAATGAGCTCCTAAAAATCAATACCGAAGGTAAAAAATGTTTAATCATCATTGATGAATCCCACTTAATGTCGGATGATGTCATCAACGGTATCCGCTTGCTGAATAACCTCGAAGAAGGGTCTCTCAAGTTGATCCAATTGTTGCTTTTGGGACAGGAGGAATTGCTGGAAAAAATCAACCGACCAGTAATGGAGCCATTTAAACAAAGAATTGCTGCGCTTGAAGTACTCGGCAAGATGGATGTTGACGTGATCCGCAAATACATTGCTCACCGCATCAAAGTAGCAGGAGGTACTTCGGATCTGATATCAGATACAGGATGGGAAGCGATCTCCATTGCGTTCCACGCGGGTGGAACACCACGTACCATCAATTCATTATGTGATCGATCATTCAGTGTTGCCTTCGAACGGGAAAAACCCGTCGTCGATGCACATGATGTCTATGAGGCTACGCAAAGATTAGGATTGAGAACGGATGTCTTTCATTACATCATTTCACTGAAGAGTAAAGAAAGGCAGAACCTGGAGTCACAACCTGAAGTAAACAACCCATCACAGGCAGCAACCACCACCGTGGATGTGGAGCAATCTCCACCACCCCATATCAGCAGAGTGAAACAGAAAATTAATGAAGAGATCAGTCAAGGACCTTATCAATCCAGAGCAAGGGTCGAGATTGCTGAACCACCCTATGACGATATAGCTAAGAAAATTAAAACAAAATATGATCAGAAAAGTTTAAAGGCTCCGATCACTTTATTGTTGGTATCAATAACAGCGCTTGCCTCGAGTGTTTTCTTCTTTTGTCACCGCACAGAATCGACAGGCTTCCTCGGTTGTTTGGTAAATTTATTCAGCTAGATATCTTTTCCAGAAGCTGGAGCTTATAGCAAAGCTACGCACTTTCTAGAAAAAACACGATAGTCGCTGTTAAAAGTCTTATTGCTTGATGGTTACCCGTCAAGCAGCTCCCTTCTCTCGATATAGTTGATTCTGACAACGCACTTTCCCCAATTGGTGAGACATCGCTTCACGAACAGCTTGTAAATTCTCTTTGGCAGATTCAATTCGTGCTTGCATGAGATCAAGCTCATATTTATCTACTGCTGTGATTAACTTGGCCTGATCCTTCAGCAACAACTTTGCTTCAGTGGTTTGTTCAGAAGCGGTATTGAGACTGTTCTCGATAAGATTTTGCTGCAACTTGCCGCGACTGCTGCCCATCAATCCAGAAAGCGCATTGAGCGAAGCATATTCACTATGCAGCTCCAGAGCCAATAAACGAATCTGCAATTCCTCGATAATCAATGCATGGCATTCTGCAATCAATTTATACATTGCACTTCGATGTAAAGCTTCTTCCAACACCTCAACGCTTAATTGGGAGCCAGGGGTTGTCCTGATAGTAATAAAGGCAGCGCTAATGCTAATCAGTATTGCCACACCACTAGCCATTGCGAGCAACCAGTCAGATTCAGCACTCATCATATTCAATCATATAAAAGAAACCATGCCCACAGACATGAACATGTGGTACTGGTGAGTATTTTATGAACAGCGACAAGGAATTTGCCAAAACCGGTCCTAACATTTCCCGAGCCTCCTTATAATTATTGTTTATCGCTCTCTTTCCTAGCAAGAGAAGTCAACTGTAAAAATACGAATTAGAGTGACCTATCAATACTACGATTAGCATTCAATTTAGACAGTCGATCGTTAGGTAACTTTACGGCTGAACTCTAAAAAAATTAACCTTTTCCGAGAGTTCCAGATTGAACTACGGAGATTACAGAAAAATCTTACAAGACATTTTCCAATCTTTTTATCGCATCGTGCCAAACAATCAATGGCACGGTAAAAAACAATCATTTGCATCTAAGGAAAGGATTCATTCAGCCTGGTTCGATTGAATTTAACGGTCAGGTTCTGAGGGTGATAGGATTTGAGTATGTAGCAGAGAGATTAGGCAAAGGAATGAAGCAAATCAACAGTCATCGTATAATCGATTCCACAATGCGTCTGAATAAGGGTGACAACAGCAGTAAAAGACCAAAGCCTATTGGAAACGCAATGCTCCATGAATAGAGCCATGCATCAACAAAGGCATTCGTAAAGCCAAGATTGACCGCCGTCACGGTTGCCGATACACATCCGGTCATTGTGGCTGACATCATTAAACAATAAACACAGTGCGATAATATTTTTTGTTTCATGCGATTCCTTTATTTTCCAATCTAATATTTTAGCTTTATAGGCGATTTTAGCCGGTCAATAAAACAAATATATCCCAATCAATCATGGAATCTCAGGTTCTTGTCCGGCAATTATAAATTTCACCTGCGTAGCTTTGTAAAACCATTATCGATTGTGGCCGCATCATTTCGCGCGTTACGCTGATGCCTCTTTGCGCAAGTTCCTGCACCCAGTTTAATGAGCGCGGGCCTTCATTAAAACCGACCGCTTCCGCATCTTCCGCACATGCTCCACAAACCAGCGATGTAATACCTGTCCACATCAATACTCCCAAGCACTGACAACAAGGTTCGACACTCGTTACCAATTCAAATGCGCCATGACTGCCCAGCTCATAACTTCCCAGCGTTTGTTCCGCTAAGGCCAAGGCCATCACTTCAGCGTGTAGCAGCGAGGATTTCCCCGGAACCACCCAATTTACCCCAGGTGCAATCAATTCACCGGTGTGTTGATTAAACACAGCCGCGCCGAACGGTCCTCCTCCGTACTGAAGATTTGTCCGAGCCAGATCTATGGCAAGCGCCATTCTTTGATTTTTATCAGGAAAGATTTCAGGAACTCTGGCAGCCCAAACTTCGAGCCATTCAGGAATCGGTAATTGAATATCAGTCCAGTGTTTCATGCTGTTCACGCTTTATCAGGAATCATTTTATGACTTTGTCCGAATTTGCATTTTAACTGTTTAAGCAATTTTTTCATTCATTTTTGCAAACTTTATCAAGCATTAAGCCCGTCATTCCTATTGTCTCGCCCACATTTCATCACAAAACCAAAATCTCCATTATCTTGTAGGAATATTCCTAGTTAGATGGTAAAATTTAAGCATAATCAGAATAATCATATCAAAGTAATATCATGAAAGAATTGCGAATATATAGTCTCATCACTGCACTCCTCTGCGGGTGTGCAGCTATCCCGGCGCAAGAGGATATTGTGCTTTCCGCCCCTCCCGATCATGAAATGGCGCACCATCAGAGCGCACAAGCAACGTTAGAAACCATCCCGCTTCCATCCAAGAAAACAACCGCCAATCATCAGGAATCCATAGAAAAACCGATACAAAAATCTCTTGGGCCATCGGAAACAGGGATTGCCACCTACTACGCTCCTGAGATGGAAGGACGTACCACGGCCAGTGGCGAGCCTTATGACCCAGAACAGTTAACCGCAGCGCATCGCACAATACCTATTGGCAGTAGCGTTCGGGTCACCAACCTTAAAACCAAGCAGCAGATCGTAGTACGCATCAATGATCGTTGGGGCGGTGGTGGAGATCGAATCATCAATTTATCAAAACAGGCTACCGTCCAGTTGGGCTTTGGCTCTGCCGGGACCATGCCTGTGCAGCTAGATGTGGAAGTACTCCCATCAGGAAGCCATATGGCACAGCCCAGTGTCAGAACTCAACCATTGCCAACCCGCATTGAAGAGAGCAGTATTAAAAATCATTCGAAATTGAATGTTTGTCAGAATGAAGCAGACATTCTCGGGTTAACGGGAGATTTTTTTCGCAATCATGTAACCGCTTGTTTGTCACGCCGGGAATAAAACAATTAAAAAAACAGCACTCCCACGCTAGACAGGAACACATGTCCTACTTCAAGTGACATGCTGGCAAATAGCTTGGCCAAAGTTAATAAATCGCATTTATTCATCAACTGATATCGAAAAAGGGAAAATATGGATACTCCACATCAATGGCGTTTTTTTCGCTCGGGTGGCTTCGATCAGGTCCGGTTGGAAACAGCAACTGACTTAAAATCCCTCGGCGAGCTTGATCCCAAGCTATGGGCGGCGCTCAGTTGCCCAACCAGCAATCTTGAATTCGACAGCAAAACGCTTGAGTTCATTGATACCGATGCAGATAGCCACATTCGCGTACCCGAAATTATAGCTGCCGTTAACTGGATAACATCCCTACTCAAGAACGCTGAAGATCTCACCCGCGGAGCGGATAGTCTTCCCTTAGATGCCATTGATGACAGTACACCGGAAGGCATGGCACTGCTGGCTTCAGCCAAACAAATCTTGCAGAATATTGGCAAGCATGAGGAATTCGCTATCTCTATTGAAGATACTGCCGACTTAAACAGGATTTTTGCCAGCACCACGTTTAACGGAGACGGCATCATTCCGCCCAATGCAGCCACTGACAACGAAACACAAACAGTCATTGAGGAAATCATCTTATGTGTCGGTGCGGAAGTGGATCGTTCCGGCTTACCCGGCGTTTCAGAAGAGAAGATCCAACAATTCTTCTTGGACGCCAATGCTTATTCGGAATGGTGGCAAGAAGCCGAGCGCGACTCAGCCAATATTTTATTGCTGGGTGAAGAAACAGCCGCAGCCAAAGCAGCTTTTGATAACGTCAGAAGCAAAATCGACGATTACTTTACACGCTGCCGACTCGCTGAATTCGATCAACGCGCCAGCGAACCGCTCAACCCGGCGCTGACAGAATACGAAGCGCTCGCGAGCAAAAATTTATCTGCACAATCTGAACAAATCGCTTCACTACCGCTGGCAAGAATTGAAGCAAGCAAGCCGCTACCGCTGAATTCAGGCATTAACCCTGCGTGGATGCATGCAATCACGGAATTTAGAGACAAAGTGGTCAATCAATTGCTAAGCAACAAGGAAAATCTGAGCAACGAAGAATGGCAGCAATTGTGCAACCGGTTTTTAGCGCATCAGGCGTGGCTTGATAACAAACGAGGAGCAATTGTCGAATCCCTAGGAATCAAACGCATTCGCACCATTTTAGCAGGTGGTTATCAAGATAAGATCATGTGCCTGATTCAGGAAGATAAATCTTTTGCCAGTGCATCAGACAGCATTCACTCTGTAGAGAAATTGATCCGCTACCACCGCGATCTATTTCAATTATTAAATAATTTCGTCTCATTCCGCGATTTTTATACCGCCCAGAATAAGGCAATCTTTCAAGCAGGCTCGCTGTATATAGATGGCCGTAGCTGCGATTTCTGTTTGCGCGTGGCAGACATCAATAAGCACAGTAGCATGGCCAGCTTAAGCGGCACTTACCTGGCATATTGTGAATGCCAGCCCCGCGGAGGCAGCGAAAAGATAAATATTGCGGCAGCTTTCACCAATGGGGATGCCGACAACCTGATGGTGGGCCGCAACGGTATATTTTATGATCGCAACGGCCAAGATTGGGACGCCACTATTGTCAAAATCATCGAGCACCCCATCAGCGTGCGCCAAGCCTTCTGGTATCCATTCAAGCGGATCGGCAAAATGATCGGCGAGCAAATCGAAAAAATGGCCAGTGCGCGTGAGAAATCAGTGCAAGATCAAGCGGCAGCGGGTATCGCAAATACGGCACAAACGACCGAAACAGGCAAGACACCGCCGGCTCCATTCGACGTCGGCAAATTCGCAGGGATTTTTGCGGCCATTGGTCTGGCCATCGGCGCCATCGGCACAGCCATTGCATCGGTGGTGACCGGTTTCATCAGCTTAGTCTGGTGGCAAATGCCTTTGGCGATCGTTGGATTGATCCTGGTGATTTCCGGCCCCTCCGTTTTATTGGCTTTTCTCAAGCTACGCAAGCGCAATCTTGCGCCACTACTCGATGCCAACGGCTGGGCAGTCAATACCCGTGCAATTATCAATATTCCGTTTGGTGCATCGCTGACGCATATGGCTGTCTTGCCGCCCGGTGCGCAGCGCTCACTGACAGACCCCTATGCGGAAAAGAAAAGTCCATGGAAATCTTATGTGTTCATTGTCTTACTGCTAAGCGGCATCGCTTACATTTGGCATAGCGGTTACATCAGTCGAGATGCTTTCGATACGTTGCGTAAACAGTTCTCAACTAATCACAGTGCAACCACGGAAAGCAAGGCTCCATCTGACACAAAAAATGCAGCCACGTCCCAAACAGAAGCGACCTCCAACGAGAGTAAGCCAATGCTAAAAGGTGATTCGCAATCAAGCGCTAAAGCCATTGAAAGTACTTCTAATACATCACCCCCCGCTCCAGCAATCACGATTCCGGCACCTAAACCGGTTAATCGTTGAAAAAACTGGCGTCAGTCAACGTTTTCTAATTTTTGAAACGTCAATTGACGCCATTGCAGAAACGCCGTCATGATTAGCTTGCGTTGACAGGCTCGCACTTTCCGGTTCGACGGGCATTGAGTTTGTGGGCAGATTCGCTCTCAGCTTAATCTTCAAGATGCTCACTTCCTCCTGTCATTAGTCACGCTCATCCATATCTTGACAGTCAGTAGTCAGATCAAGTCTACTATCAGCTATCAGTTTCGATTTATTGATCCATCCTGCAGCCGTTAAAATTTATCTCCAGTTGTCCGTCTTGAAGGAATCACTTTCTTGTTTTCAGTACTTAATCATTTTAATTTCCTAAGCATTCTTGGCTATTTCGCATTGTCCGCAAGCTGGCTGGGGTTTGCTTACTATGCTGGACGGCTGATTCCCGATCAGCAATTGTGGTTTGCCTTGTTGGTCACTTTTTCGTTCGGATTGCCTATTTACTTTGCAGCGATCTATGCAGTGACAATACAAAGAATTTATCTTTCCAGCCAATTCCAGAAGCTCGGCATTCTGCATTGGTTATTTACCCGGCGGGTTCTGGCGTATATCTGGTGGATGCTGTGGTCGGTCATTTTTGCATTTTTGTTGTTGTTTTATCTCGGTGCAGCTGAAAAACAGGAATGGGTAATCTTCTTCGCTACAATCCCGACATTTGCGGTTATTTATACCGTCTTTTTCCCTATTGCCGCGCGCGAATACAAGCCTTACATCGCCGTACATAAATCCCTGGCCTGGTCGCGCCGGATAACTGCGCTGCTAATGGCGATATGCTTTGTGGCATTCGTCAACCACTCCGATCCTAATCGCCAATATGCTTCATTGACAGAAGCTGTCGCGATGGAGAGCCAAAAATTGGATGGTGCCACCAATAGCATTCTGATTCTGGAAACCAATCGATTATTGGGCTTTATAGAAGGACTCAAACGTTATGCGTTGAGTAGCCTTTATTCGTTCAATGACACACTTTATCTGGGATTGGTTTTTCTCGGCAGCTTGCTGTTTTTCTATAATGTCGTTCTCGGCATATCCAGTTTTATGGTTCCACTTGCTGAATATCGCCGGGTATTTACTGCCATTCAGGATACCGATCAACCACCACCAATACCTCCGCTCGCCTGGGCGCTGACTTCAGCGATCACTACCTTCTTCATACTGTTTATTTACGTTCCTTCAACGGTATACATCGATGCGTGGCTACGCTCGAATCCGGAAACTATCCAAGAAGTGCATACTTCTCAGCAAACCGTGATCCAGACTGTGGAAATGATTGGCAACGAGTACTATAAGCCAGGCACAGCCGAGCAAATTGAGCAAGCCTATTTGGATAGCCTCAGTCGCTTGGAATCATCCATCGGCAAACTGAGAGAAACCTCAGATGCCGGTTTCAAACAGATGACGGACAATGTCGACAGCTATCTGGATTGGTATTACAGCTTGCCGGGCGAATATGAACGGATCGTGGCATTGGCCACCGGCGTTCTGGAAAACTGGATGGCTGAGAAACTGCAAAGTTATCTGATGCAAGGCAATGTTTTTGGCCCGGTGCAACAATCCATCGAGGAGGTGCTAAAAAATAACCAGCAATTACGCACGGAACACTTACAGAAAGTTGAACAGATACTGGCTGAAAATCGCATTGAGCCGACTGACAATTCACAGCTTGAAATTGTCAGGCACGCATCCCTGAGCGCACTCAAAGAACCGCCTACGCACAGCGTCATCGTCAATCTTGAAAACCGCATCCTGATTTCCGGCGGCATTGGCACCGCCGGCGCCATTACCGGAGCCATCGCTGGTAAGATCACAGCCAAAGTGGCCGGCAAAGGCGTCATAAAGCTGGGAGCCCAGGCTTTGATCAAAGTGACCGCTGGTAAAGCAGTCAGTGCCATGGGCGGAGCTGCGGCGGGGGCAGCTACCGGCATGGCATTGGGTTCCTTCATTCCCGGCATAGGCACAGCCATTGGTGCGGCCATCGGTGGCGTTATTGGCGGCATTACCATTGGCTTGACAGTTGAGAAGCTGCTGCTGATGCTGGAAGAAGCATTCTCGCGCGATGAATTTAAGCGCCAGATTCTGGATGCAATCGAAGAAGAGCGTATTGAGTTTGAGAAATTTCTAAATACACCGTCGGTATCTGATAGCATCCCTCCTCAGCCACAGTGAAGCTGTATGACAGTAAACACCGGTATTTTTCTTGAGATAACGAACCAAACAAGACGGCAGTAACTCCTACGTGGAGAAAAAATAATGGAGTTGGAATGGAACATAACGTAGCCCTGATTACTACGATCGCAGCCGGCTTTGGCTTAGCATTGATTTTTGGCTTTATCGCTGAACGACTGAAAGCCCCGGCATTGGTCGGCTATTTGTTGGCCGGAATTGCCATCAGTCCTTCCACCCCTGGATTTGTTGCAGACATCGGCATTGCCTCTCAACTTTCAGAAATCGGCGTGATGCTGTTAATGTTTGGCGTCGGATTGCATTTCTCACTGGATGATTTGTTGGCGGTAAAACGCATTGCCCTGCCCGGTGCAATTGTGCAAATGGCCGTCGCCACCGCTTTGGGGATCGCGATCGCAACTTGGTGGGGCTGGAGCTTCGGTGCCGGTTTGGTGCTGGGCTTATCATTATCATGCGCCAGCACAGTAGTATTGCTTAAAGCATTGGAATCCCGAGGAATCCTAGAAAGTATGAATGGGCGCATTGCCGTTGGCTGGTTGATTGTTGAAGATCTCGTCACGGTGCTGATTCTGGTGCTGCTGCCTTCGTTTGCAACCATGCTGGGGGGAACCAGCGGAACAGAAGCTGAGACCGTTCCGCTTTGGCGCACCATCGGCACGACTTTATTGCTGGTTTCAGCTTTCATCGCTTTGATGCTCATTGTGGGCCGTCGTGTATTGCCCTGGTTGTTATGGCAAGTTGCCCGTACGGGTTCGCGTGAATTGTTCACCCTGGCCGTGGTCGCGTTTGCCATTTGCATAGCCTATGGTGCAGCTGCTCTGTTTAATGTGTCGTTTGCATTGGGCGCTTTTTTTGCAGGCATGGTGATGCGCGAATCCAAATTCAGCCATCGCGCCGCAGAGGAATCTCTCCCATTGCGCGACGCTTTTGCTGTGCTGTTTTTCGTTTCTGTGGGCATGTTGTTTGATCCCGCCGTGCTTATTAACGAGCCCATGCGGGTTTTAGGCGTAGTGGCGATTATTATCGTAGGCAAATCCATGGCTGCCATGATATTGGTATTTATCCTGCGCTATCCGCTCAATACCGTGCTGACTGTTGCCGCCAGTTTGGGGCAGATCGGTGAATTTTCTTTTATTCTGGCCGGACTTGGCTTGTCGTTGGGACTCATGCCTGCCGAAGGCATGAGCTTGGTGCTTGCCGGCGCTTTGATTTCCATTGCCTTTAATCCCATTGCATTTGCTGCCATCGTTCCAGCGCGGAATTGGATGTTGAAACATTCTGCTCTGGCCCGTAAGTACGAAAATCGCGATGATCCCTATGCTGAATTACCGATGAGCACGGAGCGCAAATTTCTTCAAGGTCAAGTTGTTCTGGTTGGCTATGGGCACGTCGGCGAACGCATTGCCAATGCGCTGAATGAGCAGGAAATCCCCTATATCGTCGCCGAACAGAATCGCGAACTCGTGCAGGATTTGCGCAAGCAAGGCAAAAATGCCGTGTCTGGAGATGCGACAGAACCTTCCGTGCTGATACAGGCACACATCACAGATGCGGCCATGTTGGTGATTGCAACGGCAGATCCATTGAACGTCCGGCAGATGATTGATACTGCGCGTACACTAAATCCGGATATTGAGATCGTATTGCGCACCCGCAGTGAAGATGAAACCAAATTACTGCGCAAGGATCAGATAGGCACCGTATTCTTTGGCGAAGAAGAGCTTGCCAAGAGCATGACTCATCATATATTGCAGCGTTTCGATACAAAACAGGCATCCGCTGATGGAACAAGCTGACACCTTTCCCTACAATAACCATCGCTGGCAAATTCTAGTCAAACTTTTATGAGATTAACGCAATGACAGAACAATTTTATGTGGGTATCGATCAAGACAAAAACGAAGGTTTGACTCATCTCGGCCGCATCGTCCGCGATGCCTGGGTGTTTGGCATTTTACCGGAAACAGAAACTTGTTCAGGCTGGAGCGGTGCACAAATGCAGGTGCTATATGAGAAAGTCTATGATGCCTGGGAGCCTTATGCGCATCTGCCGAGTCGCCTGCCGGATGATTTACGCGATCGGCACACTCGCTTTTATTCACACGCTATCACGAGCGCCAAGGAAAAAGGCTGGGACACTGAATTAAAAGACGATGATTAATTTTTTCCCGGGAAATGGATAATTCTTGCCGGACCTTCCAATTTAGCTTTGCTAACCAATGTTTGCAAGGCTACCGGAAAATCGCTATGCAGACGTGTCATGATAGCTGACATGTTTTCACGGTAGTATACAGCTTCATAAGCCACCGGTTGATCCAGCGCATCACGGATTTGTGGTTTAAAATTGCGCCAGGCGATATCTATCCAGCATTTGCGCTCCCCGTCAATGAATACAAATTCTTCGTGATCGATAATCGCCATATACTGCATACTGCGAATCGGAACAAATAAATGCCGGGTTGGGCAGCGCGCTAACAAAGTGATAGCCAAATTATAAGTGCTGGCCGACAAATGTCTCGCTTCCCGGTTGATTTCAGGATCTCTATTACAGGTAATTTCCATGGTTAACTCATCAAAGCATCAAAAAATTTCCGCATGACCATTTCCGTGCACCCTCAGAAACATGAACAGAACCAGGATTATGCTGGAATTGATGTTACCTTACTGCGGTTGCACAGGAAATTCAAGAGCACTATGGTTGCAATATTTTTTAGAATAGTCGCAGTCATTGATTACCTGTAAACCGAGTTTTTAATAGCCCCCAATGCGTCCTACTCGTCTTGAAAAACCTGCCGCCACACGCAACAATCTAAAAACCATCGCTACCCTGCTACCCTATTTATGGGAATTCAAAGGTCGAGTAATGCTAGCGGTCAGTCTGTTGGTGCTGGCTAAATTGGCCAATGTCTCGGTACCCCTGGTATTAAAAGAAATTGTCGATGCTTTGGATCAACCCCGCGCCATGCTGGTATTACCGGTTTTTCTGTTGATCAGCTATGGTGCATTACGTTTTTGCAGTACTTTATTCGGTGAATTGCGCGATGCCGTCTTTGCCAAAGTAACCCAGCGCGCCATCCGACGCGTGGCAAACAAGGTATTTATCCATTTACATACACTGTCTTTGCGCTTCCACCTTGAGCGACAAACCGGCGGTGTCTCCCGTGATATTGAGCGTGGCTCGCGCGGGATCTCGTTTTTGCTTAATTTTATGTTGTTCAATATCCTGCCCACCCTGCTGGAAATCGGCCTGGTGCTGTCAATATTGATGAGCAAATACGACATCTGGTTTTCCATTATCATTTTTCTAACCCTATTGGCATATATTGCGCTCACCCTCGTCGTTACAGAATGGCGCATGATCTTTCGCCGCACCATGAACAATATGGATTCAAAAGCCAATACCCAGGCAATCGATAGCTTACTGAATTACGAAACAGTCAAGTATTTCGGCAACGAAGCCTGGGAAGCACGGCGTTACGACGAGCATCTGCAGTCCTGGGAAAAAGCCGCCATCCGCAATCAAATTTCACTCGCAACATTGAATGCCGGACAAAGTACGATCATTGCGGTAGGTGTCACGCTGCTGATGTTGCTAGCAGCGAATCAGGTGATCGAAGGCCGCATGACATTAGGTGACCTGGTACTGGTAAATGCCTTCATGTTGCAACTATATATGCCATTGCATTTCCTGGGGTTTGTCTATCGCGAGATCAAGCATTCGCTGGCTGATATGGAACGTATGTTCACTTTGCTGGATGAAAACAAAGAAATTCAGGATAAACCAAATGCTCAAGTACTTGACTCACGAAATGCAGCTATTTGCTTTGACCATGTCAATTTCAGCTACGAATCCAATCGCCAGATATTGTTTGATGTCAGCTTTGATGTTCCAGCCGGGCAGAATATTGCTGTCGTTGGTCAGAGTGGCTCGGGAAAATCCACACTGGCACGCCTGCTGTTTCGCTTTTACGATGTGCAATCTGGTTACATTCGGATTAATAACCAGGATATTCGCAATGTCACCCAAAAAAGCTTGCGCGCGTCTATGGGCATCGTTCCCCAGGATACAGTGTTGTTTAACGACAGTATTTACTACAACATCGCCTACGGACGCCCCGATGCAACACTGGAAGAAGTCTATGCCGCCGCCCAATCAGCGCATATCCATGAGTTCATCCAAAGCCTGCCAGAAAAATATGAAACCATCGTCGGCGAACGCGGCTTGAAATTATCGGGTGGTGAAAAACAACGAGTCGCGATTGCTCGCACCATTCTGAAGAATCCCGATATCTTGATTTTTGATGAAGCGACATCAGCGTTGGATTCAAAATCCGAGAAACGTATCCAAGCTGAATTAAAGCGGATCGCAAAAAACCGCACTACGCTGACCATTGCCCATCGACTGTCCACCATCGCCGATGCCGATCAAATTCTGGTGATGGACCATGGCCGTATCATTGAGCGTGGCAACCACCAGCAATTATTGGCATCCCAAGGTATTTACGCACATATGTGGGAGTTACAGCGGCAAGAAGAAATTGACAAAAACCCTTAATCCTTAGTTTTCCAGCAACGTACACCCATCCTCACCCATCAAGAAAGAATGTTCCCTTCCTAAAACTCAAGTCATTTCGATTTAAGACGATAATCATCAGCGTGCGAGATAAATAGAGGGGACGGGAAAAATATGAATGAAGTTTATCTTGGTAGATTGCCAATTCTTGATAGTAAACAAAATTTAGTCGCATTCGAGCTGTTATTTCGCTCCGACCAACAGAACAAAGTCATAGTCACCAATAATTCCGCCGCATCCGCCAATGTCATTATTGATACCTATGGACAGATCGGTATAGAGAATGTGATCGGGAAACGACGCGGGTTTATTAAAGTCGATGCCGAATTGTTAATGCACGATGCTGTTTGCATGCTCCCCAAGAAACATGTCGTTCTGGAAATTTTAAGAAGCGTGGAAATCACTGATGAAATCATTCGTCGCTGTTCATTTCTAAAGCAAAAAGGCTATCAACTGGCACTTTCCAACGTTGTTCAATTCAATGAACAATTTGATCGCTTGATGCCATTGATTAATGTAGTCAAAGTCAATGTCAATGCGTTGGACAAAAATCAATTGAGTGCTTTAGTCAAGAAACTAAAACGCTGGCCTGTTCTGCTATTGGCTGAGAAAGTGGAAAGTCAGGAAATTGCCAGAAACTGTATCGCACTCAATTTTCAAATGCTGCAAGGCTTCTACTTTGCAAAACCGGAAATTATTTCTGGCAAACGCGTCGATCCTTCCAAGCTATCCTTACTGAAACTCTTGTTGCTAGTGGTAAAAGACAGTGAAGTGACTGAAATCGAGAATGAACTCAAGTATCAGCCCGGGTTAAGCTATAACCTTCTGCGCATGGTCAATTCAGCCGCCAATGCTGCGGCACCAAAAACGATCAACTCGATCAAACGCGCCATCATGATACTCGGGCGGAAACAACTCCAACGTTGGATACAAATACTCCTTTATGCCGCCAAGCAAAAAAGCGGAGGGGCATCAGATGCACTAATGCAAACCGCAGCTGTGCGTGGAAAACTGCTTGAATTTATCGCAACAGCAGATCGCCCACACGACAAAAATCACCAGGACCGGGCCTTTATGGTCGGAGTCTTATCTTTGTTGGATACCTTGCTCGGCGTTGCCATGTGTGAACTTGTTGAAACACTCAGCATTCAGAAAGACATGAGCGAGGCCTTACTCAATCGACGTGGCTATTTGGGCCGCCAATTGGAATTGATCGAAAATCACGAGAAAGGGGAATTTGATAGAGTACGATCCATACTCACTGAAATGGGTTTCCTCAGTATAAGCGACTTCACTCGCATGGAATTGGAGGCTACTGCCTGGGCAAATAGAATCAGCGATACTGTCAATCAACCTGCTTAAAGAATTCCCAATTCAGCACTTCTGGTTTTCTGAACTTAACTCCAGACAAATCTATTAACCCAATTCTGATATGCTAAAGCATCACTTCATCTTGATTTAGATAACCTTCTGTCCATACTGCTTTGACGATGTACACTAAATTTATGAACCTTCAATTAAGCTATTGGCTGGATGACGATAACATCATCCGCCGAGTCAATGATCACTGGGATCAGGCCATGGACAGCCAGAACTGGAGTGATCGAGCCAGCGCAAACAGAATCGTTGGAAAGCTTCTATCCGAGTTCATTTGCGATGATGTGACACGCATGTATGTTGCCACCATGATTGAATCCGTTCGCGTCATTCCCCATACCTCGTTTCGTCCTTATCGCTGCGACACACCCGACATGAAACGCTTTATGCAAATGATCATAACCCCTGAAGATAACGGTTGGATACGTATATCTCATGAATTATTGCGAATCGAGCCACTGGAAAAGCCGGTGACCTTCAGCACTGTAACCGAATTTTCCCCTCTCCGGCAATGCAAGAATAATCAGACCATTCATTTTGTTCGTTGCAGTATATGTAATCGTCTGCAACGATATGGTAACCGCGACAATACTTGGTATGAAGCCGACTCTTTAATTGCCCGCAGCCATGCATTATCAGAATCGTTAAAAGTGATCTATGGTGTTTGCCTGGATTGCCCTGATAAACTGAGATAATTCAATAATATTAAGATTTTTTTGCTCGATATCTCTGTTATCATTCAATCCACACCAAGAGATAGGAATATGATTACGATTATTGCTCATAAAATCCTATAGCTTTCTGGACATTGTAAGATCGCACTCATTATGGCTAAAAATCTACCTCAAGATGACACAGTCACAACAGTACTTCCTCCACAATCCCGTCATTATATCGTAGGCATCGGTTCTTCGGCTGGCGGCCTGGAAGCATTATCAGCGTTAATCGCCGCATTGCCCAATAACCTCGGATTGTCCTATGTCGTCATCCAGCATTTGTCTCCAACACACAAAAGCATGCTGGTTCAATTACTGGGCAGAGAAACTTCCATGTCGGTCTGTGAAATCGAGGACCAGATGATACCCAAGGTGGATGTCGTTCATATCGCCCCGGCAAGCCGCAATACCATCTTTAAAGATGGTCGGTTCATCCTGATGGAAACGAAACGTGAAACATTGCCCAAACCTTCCGCCAATGTCTTTCTAACATCACTTGCCAATGAAAAAGGCGAAGATGCAATCGGCATCATACTCTCAGGCACTGGCTCCGATGGCACAGTTGGGTTGAGAGAAATCAAGGCAAATGGCGGATTCACATTTGTACAAGAACCCAGTACCGCAAAATATACTGGTATGCCTCAATCGGCCATTGACTCGGGATGTGTGGATTGGGTCTTGTCACCCGAGAAAATCGCATCGGAAATCACCAACATCGTACGCAATCGCACGACGATAGCGCAGCATGTAGAGCTCACACAACCCCAATCCATAGCCACTCAACTGAAAAGACTATTGATCAATGTGAAACAAAAGACCCGTATCGATTTTGGTGGTTATAAGGAAGGCACCTTATGGCGTCGAATAGAACGCCGTATGGCTGCCAATCACTTCATCAATTTTGATGATTACTTAAAGTTTACCGAAGACACACCAGACGAACTGGAACAGTTAAGCAGAGATATCCTGATTTCCGTAACGGCATTCTTCCGTGATCAGGAAGCATTTGCACAGCTCAAACCCATTCTCAAAACCATCACGAGCAACAAGCAAACCGGCGATGAAATCAGAATCTGGGTACCGGCCTGCGCAACCGGAGAAGAAGCATACAGCATCGCCATATTGCTGGCAGAAACTCTGGGAAACAATCTGTCTCACTACAAAATACAGATCTTTGCCACTGATATTGATCATAACGCCATGAATTTAGCTCGAAAAGGTTCTTATACCGAAGGCTCGCTGGTTGAAATAGATCATGAACTGGTAAACCGATATTTCACTGTACACCAAGACCGATACGAAATATCCCGCACCATCAGGGATATGGTGATTTTTGCCCGCCAGGATCTGGTACTTGACCCACCATTCTTGCGTGTTGATCTCATTAGTTGCCGTAATGTTCTGATTTACTTACAGCCTGAGCTGCAAGCCAAGGTATTGGCAACTTTTCATTTTGGCTTGGTAGAAAGCGGTTATCTGTTTCTCGGCAAATCCGAAAGTGTCTATCAACAGGATAATCTGTTCGATATTATCGACAAAGTCCACCGCATCTACAAATGCCGCGCCAGTACCCGCAGAATTCCGATAAACTCGATTTTCTTGCCACATCTTAATCAGGAATCGGGCTTATCATCCAGTAAAAAAAACAATACCGAACAAAAGTTGCTGGAATTTGCTATCCGCAAATATATTCCTCCATCGATTCTAGTGAACGATAATCTGGATATTCAACATCTTTTCGGCGAAGTCAGCGATTATTTGATCATCCCGGCAGGCAAGCCAAGTATGAATCTGATGCACCTGATTCGCCGGGAGCTTCGTCCTGATCTTCAGCTTCTGCAACATAAAGCAGAAAAATCAATGGATTCGGCAATCGGCCGACTTCGGCAAATGCGTATTGGGACATTCCATAAGGCCATCCGTCTCGCAGTGCATCCAACTGAGAAAAGCATAACATCATCGAACTATTTAATCTGCTTTGAAGAATACCCGATTCAAAATGATAATTTTCCGCAAGCCAAAGACAATGCAGCCGAACTGGATGCAGACACCCAATTAAATATTCGCGAACTGGAAGACGAATTAATCATGACGCGTGAGAGACTGCAAACCGTCATTGAAGAGCTCGAAACTTCCAACGAAGAACTACAGGCACTGAACGAAGAAGTACAGTCCGCCAACGAGGAACTGCAATCATCCAATGAAGAGATGGAAGCAACCAATGAAGAGTTACAATCGACCAACGAGGAATTAACCACCGTCAATGAAGAATTACAGATTAGAACCAATGAACTGGCTGAAACGCTAAATGATTTAGAAATTGTGCAAAACAGTGTTGGATTTCCGATCATAGTCGTTAATGATCAACTAAAAATTCTGCGCTTTAATGCGCCGGCTGCAACACTCTTTCTGATGACACCATCTTCGATAGGCCATCATTTCGGTAGCCTCAGATTGCCGGCTGGCATGAAAAACTTTAGCGATCAAATTCAAGATGCCATCCAGATGAACAAAGCAATCGAGTCTGCAGTTCCATCTCAGGAGCGTCATTACTTATTGCATATCGCACCGTATGAAACAGCAATGAATAGTGTACCTGGAGCCATCATAACGCTGGTTGATGATACCGAGCGCCGCGCAATTGAAGAGGAGATCAGCAACAGCAGAGAGAAATTACTATCGATCATGAATAACTCAACGTCGATTATCGCCTTGAAGGACATAGCGGGTCGGTATGAATTCGTCAATCAGCAATTTGAAGATACTTTCAATATCAAATCAGAGAATATATTAGGAAAAACAGATAGCGAATTCTTGTCTCAATCTACCGCCGATGATTTTCGCATCAAAGAACTCGAAGTCGTCCGTAAATTACAGCCTTTAGAAACTGAAGATCATCTGCATTTCAATAAGCAGGAAATTTATCTGCTATCAATTCGATTTCCACTGATCGGTTCCGACAATTTGCCGTATGGGGTATGTACTCAATCCTCCGATATCAGCAGTCGAGTAAAGGCAGAAAGTCAGCTACGACTCGCAGCCAAGGTATTCGATCGATCATCGGAAGGCATTGTCGTCACGGATCAAAGCAGACAGACACTGACAGTTAATGAAGCATTCACGAAAATTACCGGTTTCTCTGCTGAAGAGGTGATCGGCAAACCACCATCCTTTATGACAACCGGCCTACAGGATGATGCGTTTATTGAAACAATATGGAATAGTATCGAAACAAAAGGATGGTGGCAGGGAGAAATTCTCAATCGGCGAAAGAATGGTGATATTTACCCGGAGTGGCTCACGGTAAATGCAATTCAGGATCATTCCGGAAAAACCAGCAATTATGTCGCTATTTTAAGTGATATTACGATTGTCAAAGAATCTCAACAGCGCATAGAATTTCTGGCTACTCATGACTCCTTGACCGAGTTGCCCAATCGTTTATTATTCTTGGATCGCATTAAGCAGGCAATAGCCCGCGGTGATCGAAGCAACTATCTCTTTGCAGTGCTTTTTATTGATTTGGATGATTTCAAAATCGTCAATGACTCATTAGGGCATGCCGCCGGAGATAAACTTTTAAAAGATGTTGCCAAATTGATGCGTAGTTTAGTCCGAGCGGTTGATACAGTAGCTCGTTTCGGTGGAGATGAATTTGCTTTACTGATTGAGAATACAACTGTAAGCGAAGTAGAGATTACTGCCAGACGTTTGTGTACGGCGATTAGTAAGGCCTTTTTCCTTGGTAAGCAAATGGTTCATATCGGTGCCAGCGTGGGTATCGCTATTTTCCCGGAGGATAGTAGGGATGCCGAGGTTTTAATGAAACACGCGGATACAGCAATGTATGAAGCCAAAGCAAAAGGGAAAAGTGCATTTCAGTTCTTTACCCGATCCATGATGGAACAGGTTGATAAACGATTGCGTTTGGAAAACAGTTTGCGCAAAGCGCTAGACAAAAACGAGTTATCGTTACACTTCCAACCCCAAATCGATTTAGCAACTGGTCAGTTGATCGGCGTCGAGGCATTGGTTCGGTGGCTTAGTCAGGATCATGAAGCAAAACTTCCAAACCAATTTATCCCGATCGCGGAAAAATGCGGACTGATTGGAAAGCTGGGAGAATGGGTTGCAAACAATGCATGCTCGCAATTTTCCAAGTGGTTAAGTAAAGGTTATACGCTTTCGCATTTATCGATCAATATTTCGATTGATCAATTCCGGCGTGGCAATGTATTTGAAATGATGGAGCACTTATTGAAAGTCTATCAATTACCTGCACAGAAAATTATACTGGAGATTACTGAAAGTACTTTGGCCGATGATAATCAGACCATGCTGGAAACCCTGCTACGGTTAAAAAGAATGGGTATTAAAATTTCAATCGATGATTTTGGGACTGGTTATTCATCACTTGCACGCTTGAAAAGTTATCCAATCGATGAACTAAAAATTGATCGAAGCTTTGTCGATGACATCACTGAACAAGGACAAGATCGCGCGATTGCACAAACCATTATCGCCATGAGCAAGACCCTGGGCTTTTCGGTTGTCGCTGAGGGTGTAGAAACACAAGAGCAGTTGGAGACGCTACGCGAGCTGGGATGCGACATTGTTCAAGGCTATCTAATTTCAGAACCGATCTCTGCAAAAGAGTTCACCCGAAGATTCTGCAATAAACTACATTAATAAAATCACAATCTGCAATGGTCCACCAAAGAAATAATTCTTTCTGGATACAGGAATGACAAGACTTGCAAATTTCTCATCAAATGACACATATAATTTACTAGAAGGACACAAAAAACGGCTTCTGGATTGTTCCATGAATAAAATTGTCTTATATATGAATAAGCATTACTACTTGCAAGGATGCTTTAAAAATTGATCTACTGAACACTATGAAGCAACTGGATTTTTATTTTAATCAATCAAGACGCAGTTTCATTGTCACAGCTCGTTATTTTCTACTTTAGCGGGAGTAAATTTTGCTGACATTAACCACTCGCAATCAATTAATTATCGGATTATTGCTGGCTGTATCAATGATACTGACACGCAGCCATCATTCTTTAACCTTACATAATCAGGTCGATGCTTCATGGGCAATATTTTTCTTAGCAGGCATCTATTTGCGCACAGTTTGGCCATTACTCAGCTTCTCAATATTAAGTTGTTGGTTAGATTCTGCAGCTGCCACTTGGAGTGGCATCAGTGATTATTATTTGACTTCAGCATACATGCCTGCTTATTCCTCGCTCTGGTTTGCTGGCCACTGGTACACATATCGATATCAACTCACGTTCCCCCTTCTCCTAAGTGCAACATCAGGCTTAATACTGTGTGAATTATTCTCCAGTGGAGGATTTTATTTCTTCTCGGGTCGTTTCGCGGAAACAACATGGAACAATTTCGGCACGCAGCTGATCAAATATTTCCCGCTCTATATCGAAACATTTATAGTCTGTATCGGTGCTACCGCGGTGATACATTTGTCATATACAGTGTTTACTCAGCAATACAATTCTCACGTAACACCACAACAGGACAGCGCTATATGACTGATTTAGAACGCACTGAACGCTACCGCACACGAATGCAACGCAAGAAAGAAGTGATTGATGCTGCTATCGCACGCGCTGATCGTGAGCAAGGATTATTGTTGATCCATACCGGGAATGGCAAGGGTAAATCAAGTTCTGCCTTCGGTATGATTGCGCGCGCTTTGGGGCATGGTATGCGCGTAGGAGTGGCTCAATTTATCAAAGGTCGCTCGGATACTGGTGAAGAAGCTTTTTTTCGTGCTCAAAGCAATGTTATCTGGCATGTTCTGGGTGAAGGCTTCACCTGGGATACTCAGAATCTGCAACGCGACACTGAAACAGCGCAACGTGGCTGGATGATTGTGCAGGAAATGCTGCGTGATCCGACGCTCAATCTGATCGTGCTTGATGAACTAACTTATCCCATCAAATTTGGTTGGTTAGATTTGACCGTGGTGCTGAGTGATATAAAAAATCGTCCCATCATGCAGCATGTCGTCATTACTGGACGTGGTGCGCCTGATGCGTTGTGCGAAGCTGCTGATACCGTGACAGAAATGATCGACATCAAACATGCCTTTCGCGCAGGCATTCAAGCACAAAAAGGAATTGACTTGTAATTTCCATTGAACATTAATAAGAGTTATCTGGACTCATGACTCGTAATATTGGGGTTCCCATACCACCAACAAAACGAGTTTGCGATGCCCCGATTGATGCTCAGTGATGAGTTCTGGTCGAAGCTGGAGAAGATTCTGCTTCAAGAAGCGATTTATAACAAGCGCAATCTGCGCATGACAGTAGAAGGTATGCTGTATCGAATGCGGGTTGGCTGCCCGTGGCGAGACTTGCCTGAGGCGTTTGGAAGCTGGAATTTCATCTACAAAAGATTCAATGCGTGGTCATTAAGCAGCAAATGGTTAAGGATTTTCAAGGCGTTGTCTATTGATCCGGATTGTGAATGGGAATTTATTGATGGCAGCTATGTTAAAGCGCACCAGCATAGTGCAGGCGCAGCGAGCAAGGAATCACAGGCGATCGGGAAAAGCCGCGCAGGCAATACCACAAAGATTCACCTGGCGGTTGACAGTTATGGTTTACCAGCCGAGTTTGAAATCACCGGTGGAGAAGTCAATGACTGTT
>CADEDO010000039.1:13287-28270 GCA_902826115.1 uncultured Nitrosomonas sp. | reverse complement strand
GCATTTGCTGACAGCAGCTACCCCTGAGTTAGGCATTGAGCTGATTAAAATACATCGACCTGATCTCATTCTATTGGATATTAATCTACCAGGCATGAATGGTTTTGAAGTGCTTGGTTTGCTCAAGCAGCACCCAGAAACTGCCGACATTCCCGTGATTGCGGTGACCGCCAGAGCGATGCCGCATGATATTGAGGCAGGTAAAGCGGCGGGTTTTGTGGATTACCTGACAAAGCCGTTAAATGTGCCGCAATTTCTTAGATCAATCGACCGGTATTTGCGGTAACTCTTTAGGCTGCTCTATCAGGGGAACAATGAGGGTGAAGCTGGTCGGATTGTTGCGCTGAATAGTCAGTTTTGCTGAAATTTGCTCACTCAATAATTGCACGAGTTGCAAACCCAAAGACGGCGCGTTCTCGATGTCAAACGTCTCCGGAATGCCGATGCCGTCATCCGTGACTTGTACAGACACGCTATCTGGATTCTGATGCTTTAAACTGATGTTGATATGTCCAAAGCTATTGTCAGGAAAGGCATATTTCATGGCATTGGTGCACAACTCATTCAGAATCAATCCTAAAGGAATGCTAATGTCGATCGGAAACAGCACTTCATCCGCATCAATCGTGATGGTTATTCTGGCAGGTTGTAATGCATACGATACCGAAAGGTTATCGACCAGTGATTGAATGAAACTGGAGAAATTAACGCGGGAAAAATCTAACGATTCATAGAGGATCTGATGGATTAATGCCATCGACTTTACCCTGTTTTGACTGTCTCTTAGAATAGATATAGCTGCATTCTCAAGTAACCTATCAGATTGCATACCGAGCAGGCTATCAATGATTTGCAGGTTGTTTTTGACCCGGTGATGTATTTCCGATAATAATAAATCCTTTTCTTTCAATGCTGCCTTGAGTTGCGCCTCATGTTGCTTGCGTTCTGTAATATCGATGATGGAAGCTAGCACCATGACGCCTTCGGGTGTTTGAATCGGATTCAGTCCAATTTCTACCGGAAATTCTTTTCCGCTTTTGTGCAGAGCATACAGGTCTCTTCCATGTCCCATAGCGCGTGCATTAGGTTGTCTAAGATAATCAGTCCTTAAACTCGGGTGGTGCGCGCGCAGCGATTGCGGCATCAGCATTTCAATGGGCTGACCGATCAATTCTTTACGCTGGTAACCGAACAGTATTTCAGTCGTGGAATTGACCATCATTATTTTGCCTTCGTGATTGGTCATCACCATGCCATTAGGGGAAGCCTCCACCGCCAGATGGATCATTTCTTGCGCTTGTTTGCGGTCGGAAATATCGACAATAGCTGCCAGTACAAAAGTGCCATGATCGGTTTCAACCGGATTCAGGCCAACCTCTACCGGAATCTCTGTACCATTTTTGTGCAGACCGAAAAGATCTCTGCCATGCCCCATGGGTCGGGATTTTGATTCGCGGATATAGGTTTGCTGGTGTTCAGGATGTTGCTGGCGGAAGCGCTTAGGGATCAGTATCTCGACAGGATGACCGATGAGTTCCTGTCTTGAATAACCGAACAGCTTTTCTGTGGCAGAATTCACCATGATGATTTTCCCCGCGCAGTTGGTCATGACGATGCCATTGGGGGAAGCTTCCACAGCCAGACGCATCATTTCTTCGGGATTGCTAAAGCTCTCCAGTCGAGTGGATGCCATATTTTTGATCCTTATAGTCACGTTGAGGCAGGAAGTTACTTAAACTTCATAATATTCAGTTAATCCGATATTGGTTGATTAATTCCGGTATCCGATCCGGACCGACGGGTTTGCTGAGCAGGAAGCCTTGCAGTTCATCACAGCCCAGGCCGTTAAGAAAATCAATTTGGCTCTGTGTTTCAATGCCCTCGGCAGTGACTTGCAGATTCAGTTTCTGGGCCAATGCCAGAATGGCCGCTGCAATGGCGCAATCATTATTGTCATGCGGGATGCCTTTGACAAAGCTTTGATCCACTTTCAGTCGGCGTATTGGAAGATTCTTCAATGAGCTCAGGCAGGAATAACCGGTGCCAAAATCATCGATAGAAATCGATATGCCCAGATTTTCCAATTGCTCCAAACACGAGATGTACACCAATTCATTTTGTAAACAGGATTCTGTGATTTCCAGTTCCAGTAAATGCGCTGGTAACGCATATTGGCTCAATAATTCACCAATCAATTGCTGAAAATGTTTATCTGCGAGCTGACGAATTGAAATGTTGACAGCGATACGGAGATCAAGAAAACCTTCGATGCGCCATTGATGGAGTTGCTTGCATGCTTCCGTCAAAATCCAGTGACCGATTTCAATAATCAGTCGATTGGTTTCGGCAACCGGAATAATCTCGGCCGGAGATAACAGGCCTTTGGTGGGGTGCTGCCAACGGATCAGTGCTTCGACACCGGTGACTTCTCTGGTGATTAAGGAGAACTGTGGCTGATAGTGAAGTACAAATTCATTTTTCACTAACGCATGATGGAGCTCCCGTTCCCGCATTAAATGATGGGCGGCTTTTTTGGTCAGTGAAGGATGGTAAAAAGCGTAGCTGTTGCGTCCGTTTTTTTTTGCTTCGTACATGGCTGTATCGGCCATTTGTACTAGCTCATCAGGACGGGTGGAATGTTCCGGGTACGCGCTGATGCCGATGCTGCAGGATGGAATGATTTCCATATTGTTGATGGTGATTGGATTGGAAAGGCATTCCAGTATTTTCTCGGCGACCGCTACCAAGGCATTGTAGGATTCGGCATTCGTCACAATGACGATGAATTCATCTCCGCTTAATCTTCCCAAGGTATCGCTCTGCCGCAGTACTGATAGCATTCTCTGGGAGACGAAACACAGCATCGTGTCTCCATGTGCATGCCCCAGGGTGTCATTAATTCTTTTAAAGTTATCTAGGTCAATAAACAGCACGCCCAGCAACGATGAGGTACGTTCTGCTTTTGCTAACGCCAGCTTAAGCCGATCCATAATCAACATGCGATTAGGTAAGTTTGTCAGACTATCGTAATAGGCAATATGGGATAGCTGTTCCTGTGTTTCCCGAATGGTGGTGATATCCGATATCATTACCACAAACTGCTGTTCTCTTCCCGCTTCAGCCGGAATCAGGCTGATGTTTAGCCAGGCATACATCGCTTGCTTATTTTTCTTGAAAGCCTTGATTTCTCCTTGCCAATGGCCTTCCTGAGCAATACGGCGCCATATGTCATGGTAGCTGTCGTTACCCAGAAAGTGATTGGTCAGAAAAGGTAGCTCCTGATTTTGCAGATGATGTTGTTGGAACTGAGTAATTTGAAAGAAGGCATGATTGGCGCAGTCAAAGGTTCGATCCTTATTGAGGATGATAATACCTTCCGCTGCGCATTTGAAAACGGTTGCTGCTTGTGCCAAGCGGTCTTTTGCATGCCGATTCTCAGTCGTTTCCTGCAGGATACCGACTATTTGGTGATTATAGGCAGGACTGTCTTTAAATGATTTTCCATACAATTTGTACCAGAGTTTTTCTCCCAAGTTTGAGTTGACGCGAAATTCTATTTCAGCAGCTATATCCTTTGTAATGTGCAGTCGATCAATAAAATCGTTAACTGCTTTTTTGTCATTGTCATCGATTGAAAGAAAGAAATTATTCCAGTCGGATAACGGCTCAAGATTGCCTTCAGGGTCTTTGCTTATGAAAATCTCACGGGAATCTTTAGTGACTTCCCAAGTGCCAAGGCGCGCGGCTTCCAATGCCAGGCGAAAGTGCTGCTCATTCTTTTTGAGCAGAATATCGCTTTCATGGCGCTCCATGCTGACCTGGATGATGATATGTAATTCCCTATCGGAAAAAGGCTTTAACAAATACCCGTAAGGCTTGGTTGATTTTGCGCGCGTCAGCGTTTTCTCTTCAGAGTAAGCTGTCAAGTAAATGACTGGAATGTTGTAATTTTTTTGTAATATAGCGGCCACTTCAATGCCATCAATACTGCCTTGTATATGAATATCCATCAATACAATATTCGGCAATTCCTGATTGATCAGTGCCAATGCTTTATCGCCATTGGCAGCCATGCCTGTGACTTGATAGCCTAATTTGGTCAAGCGCCTTTTTAAATCGAGAGCGACGATATGCTCATCTTCAACAATTAGTATTTTGATGGAGCCATCCACCATAAACGCTGCTCCCAAGTAAAAGGTAATTTATATTAAAGAATCGAATTAATTCGATTAATCATCTTGGCATGAACCAACATCGTACGAATGGGTGCGGATGTTTTTGCTCTGGAATCCTATTAAAATCAATTATGAAGGAAGAAATAAATTAGCATAAAAGAGGATTGGAATGACATCAGCATAGTCCTACTCTTAAAACAGAGAAGTCTGATTGAGTTGTGAATGATAATGGGATCATTAAACATTATACTTATAAGGCATTGTAGTTAAATTGCTTTGTTCTTGTGAGAATGCATGGCGGATGTTGAAAATGAAGTTTGTGTCGCATGGTTCAATGACAATGAGTCGATAAACTCGATACATGATGTTGTAAAAACGGTATGGTGATGTAATCTGAATGACTAACAGGCCGTTGAAAAACGTTTTCGAGGTAGCCGATACAAGGCAGAAACAGGCGAAAAAGCGCAGTTTATGTGTAATAAATGAGCATTTTGAGCCTGTTTTTAACACCGTAGCGGCAACGCAGATAGTTTTTCAACGGCCTGCTAAATAGACTATGCGCACAATGTGCTAGTTGTGCCAACAAGAATTGAGTATCCGCGGAGGAACATAAATGGGGTGGGACATCATCGAAAAATGGCTGATGCAGCGACGAGGGTTGTTGTTTTGTTTTGCAATTGTTTATGCCGCACTAGCTTTCGATGTCAAGGCAGAAGAATTTAATACCATCACGATAGGCATTATTTCGCCGAAAGATGGCAGCGGCCTGGTATTGGCTGGTGAATCCCATGATGAGAGCATACGTCTGGCCTTCAGTCATCTGGGGCCATTGCAAGTGGGCGATTTGCAAATAAAGTTGGAGTTGAGAGCATGGAATGATGCGGGCAAGCCTGAGATGGCTGCCAAAGGAGCCATGCAATTGGCACGGGAAGATCATGTCGTCGCCATTTTGGGTCCCGTCAATAGCGGATCGACTCGGGCGGCACTCCAGCAATTGCGCGATGAACAGATCGAATTGCCGGTGATTTCTGCCTTGTCCACGGCGCCTGAGCTGACATACTCGAACGTGCGTGACAAAAACTTTTTTCGCTTGATTTTCGATGATGCGGATCGCATGGGACAGTATGCGACCTTTATCAAGCAAGAAAAAGGCAAAGAAGGAGAGCAGCACTTCTTGTTTCTGTATGAAGATAATCCTTATGGCGAAGGGTTGAAAAATTCTCTCAAGGACAGATTCTATACGCCTAATGTTGTGGCGCTGTCATGGCGTGCGATTATCACCCAAAATTGTGCCAACAAAGACATTCCATACCCAAATGCTCAAGATGCACTGCGCAGTGGCCAATGTTTTGCCGAAGATTTTAAACAATTATTGGATGAATCAGAGATCAGTAATGTTGTATTACTGGGAGATACTTCGGGTGCGCTATCGCTGGTGGAAGGGATAAAACTATCGGGTCTTAGTTTAAATCTGGATTACTTTTTTGTCGGTTCAAATAAGCGCCTTTTCGATGAAGCGCCCACCGGGTCGATCACGATTGGCGATCCGGTATTGGATTATTTGCGAGCACCGACTGCTGGCTTGAGTGGCGATTGGCGCAAGCTGCTGAAAGAATTCGAGGAGCGGGCGAAGAAAGATCACGAGGATTTTGTGATGACCGCTTACGAAGCAGCCATGGTGTTGCACAGTGCGCTGCGCATTGTGCTCAGTAGCCAGCAGGCATTGCCGGAAATTGATGATTTGCGCAGGAAACTGTTGCAGGTGCTCGAGAGTGAGTCCTTTGACGCATTGGAGCCATGGCGCACCATCAGTTTCAGTCAGGGAAAGCTGGATCTGATTCCTACGGCACCCATTTATCGCATTACTCGGGGAGTGGCTCGGGAAGATCCGGTGAATTCACATCCGTGGGTACAGTTGTCCGTAAAAGCTCGTAACCCGTTGTTTGAGGCGCCAATAGAGGTTCATCTCAATGCCTACGGGGTGGAGTCGGGCAAGTTGGGGGTATACTGGGTGGATGAAGTGACGAACCATGAACATCTGGTGGAAGATCGCTGGGTGAAGTTCTCAGCAGGGCAGGCGATTGAGCGATTTCATTTGTTTGAGCGGGGGTTGTATCACTTCAAAATGCTGGATACGCCATTTTATCCTGCTTTGGCTGAAACACGTGTCGATCTATCGAATAACTATTTGATCTCTGCAGTTTCGGCACTGGTGGGTGCTGTACTCGCGGTTAGCCGTGCCTCTTCCGGTGTGCTGGCCTGGATCATGCGTGTGTTGGCGGGTATGGCTGCCGGTTTACTGCTGACGTTTGGTTCTCTTTATGGCCAACAACTGTCGGGTTGGATACCGTTTCCTTCTTTTGGTCATGAACCCGTTGTCAATGCCATGCTGACCGGATTGATTGGTGGGCTAGTGGGGCCGCGCATGATGGCCGATTTGTTATTGACCTGGGCACGGCGATTGCTAATGCCCAGTCAATCAGGCTGATGTGACGGATGCTATTTCAAAGTGATCAGTGTCTGATGCTATCGCTTTCCACCATGGGTGCGTGTGAATGCCTGATTGACGATGCTTAGTATTTTAGTATGGTTGGTCAGAAACATAGATTGAGTAAGATCGGTAGAATGAAATACCTATCTACCGATCTGCGTGTCATCCTTAGTTAGGGGACGTTAAATTGCTACAGTTCGGATTGCCCAGAGGATAACGGCCATAGCTTAATTTAAACCGCGTATTGGTATTGGCTAAATTTGGGGCAAAAAGACCGACGACTACCGTATAGCGACCCGGTACAGTCGTATTTGCTTCAATGCGTGGAAGAAGATTACCGGCGCTGTCATCGTCACGCCATGCAGTGAGATCAGGGCCTACAAAATGCATAGTTAAGTCGTGACCGATAGGATCGACATTGAGCACTTCAATTCGCACGCACTCGCTACCGGTACTATAAAACTGACCGACCCACGGAGTTGTGCTGGCAAACCCGGATTGGGGTTGCTCAATAAGAATGACAGCTTTATCAATCGTTGCGGCTGAACAATTGGGGGTTGTGCAAGTGCTGCGACTCGCATCTGCAAACAAAGAGGCTGCTTGAGCGATATTTTGGGATGGAGGCGTTATTACACTGAGTAGCATGGCTGCCGCCAAGCCCTGAAAATATTGATGTGCAAGAATCTTCTTCATGGGGTTTTCTCCAATGGATTAATAAACATTAAATCGTTTTATTTTGGCGCTTGTGCAAAACATCAGTGAAGCTTTTATGGTTGGTATCCAGTCGACTTCACGCAATATATTCCACCAATAACCAGTCAGCGTATTGAAATAAATATTGAGCACTGAACGGGTTATTGAATTAAATATAGCATTCTCGTCGCCATTAATGTTGTGACTAATGTCACTGCTAACATCAACCAGGAATGATTGATTTCATTCATGTTGAGCCATTTTTTCATATACATGCCTATCAACAAGATCGATTGATTGCTGACAAGCCATTGCTAGTTTTCTGGTTCTTCTTTCTATGCTCAATGTACTGAGTTGATTGAAATATTTTTTTCCATGCTTATCAGCGCGAGACTTGCCCGGTCCTGAGTGCCATAATGTTTGAGCGCACCCAGTGTTTTCTGTCAGCTGGAAGTTATTCTGGGCCAATAATTACAATTAAGATGATTTAAGGAGCTGAATCATGGCATTTTCCGATCCAGTTAACAGCCCAGTGGCTGGTAACGTATACGTCAATGGTTTGCTCTGGGGGAGTCATTGGAATGATCTGGCTGCCGGGACGCGCTTGAAAGTTTATATTGCGGGCAGGAGTGGGAATGAATTGTTCGATTTTGGGGGTGTTGCCGTCACTGCAAATACTGCTTTACAGGAAGTGACGGCATTTCAGCATGCCATGCAGCTTATTGAGAATGTTTGCAATGTTGATTTTGTGACTGCCGTCAATCAGGCGGATGCTGACATTATTGTCGGCGCTGTGAATAATGCCGATGCGGAAGGCGGATTGGGTGTCTCAGTTCCTCCGGGTGAAGATGTGGGTCCGGTGATCAATCGTCAGGGGGCAGCTATTGTCAATTTTGATGCATATTATTCTTCTGATCATTCAAGTCTTCGCCAGGGAGGCTATGATTTCATTTCATTCACCCATGAATTGGGTCATGCGATTGGATTGAAACATCCTCATGATTCGGGAGGAGGTGGCCGACCAAATTTTCCCGGTGTTACCGACCCATTTGGGGATTATGGAGATTTCAATCTGAATCAGGGTATTTATACGATGATGTCCTATAACGATGGTTTGCAGGTAGGTCCCAACAGTCCTCTGGATCCCATCAGCAACTCAGGTTATGGGTACGAAGGGTCGCCCATGGCTCTTGACATTGCTGCGTTGCAATTTCTGTATGGCGCCAATACCAATTTCCAGGCAGGAAACAATGTTTATACACTGAGCTCGATGAATGCTCCAGGGACATTCTACTCGTGCCTATGGGATACCGGCGGTGCCGATACCATTCGTAACACTTCCACGAAGAATGCAACCATCGATTTGCGGGCAGCCACACTTCAGCATGCGGTGGGCGGTGGTGGATATCTATCCGCTGTTGACGGTATTTACGGAGGACTGACAATTGCTAATGGTGTGATGATTGAAAACGCGGTAGGCGGCTCCGGGATTGATAAGATCACCGGTAATGGGGCGGCAAATACGCTGCTCGGTAATGCCGGTGCTGATTGGATCAGCGGGTTGGGCGGAGCAGATAGAATCATCGGCGGAACGGGTGCTGACACGTTAACAGGCGGTGGCGGCGCGGACGATTTTGTTTATGTTGCTGCAAACAACAGCGTTGGTCAATTCGATATGATCAAGGATTTTGTGCATGGACTGGATGACCTTGATGTCGCTGCAATCGATGCAAACGGTGCTGCTGCGGGCAATGCCGCCTTCATTTTCCGTGGAAAATCGGCATTCTCGGGAGCGGGCGCGGAAGTGCGATTTACGCACAATGGATCGAATAACGTTACCAATGTGTTGTTTGATATCGACGGCAATCAAATTTCCGACATGACAATCCGTTTGACCGGGCTGATTGCACTGGATGCAGGAGATTTTATTTTATAAATAATCTCCAGTCTGTCGTTGTTCCCTTCCCGCTGCCGCTGAAGAATTGGGTTTAAAATTTTTGCTTCTTTTTTTATGATGTTCAACATTAGTGCTTTGTAAGTGATTGTAGGATTTCACTGATTTCTTTCATGTCGATAGAAAAATACAATTTGTAGAATGTCTGTTTTAGTGCGATTTCTTGCAATCACTGATTCCTGTTTGTCGAAAGTTATTATCGTAGATATTTCGCTAACCGTATCACCCGATCCACCCCTGAGAGGAGTACGCTATGAGTGACACAAAGAAATTAACCACCAATGCCGGATGTCCGGTTGCTCATAATCAAAATGTCATGACCGCCGGACCGCGCGGGCCGCAACTGCTGCAAGATGTCTGGTTTCTGGAAAAACTGGCCCATTTCGACCGTGAAGTGATTCCTGAGCGGCGCATGCACGCAAAAGGCTCCGGCGCTTATGGCACTTTCACCGTGACGCATGATATTACGCAATACACGCGCGCGAAAATTTTCTCTGCCATTGGCAAGAAAACAGATTTGTTTGCACGCTTTACTACGGTAGCCGGTGAGCGCGGAGCTGCCGACGCGGAGCGCGACATTCGCGGTTTCGCGGTGAAATTCTATACCGAAGAAGGGAATTGGGATTTGGTCGGCAATAATACGCCGGTATTTTTCCTGCGCGATCCCTTGAAATTTCCCGATCTGAACCATGCGGTGAAACGCGATCCGCGCACCAACATGCGCAGCGCGAAAAACAATTGGGATTTTTGGACATCATTGCCGGAGGCGTTGCATCAGATCACGATTGTCATGAGTGAACGTGGTATCCCGGCTACTTATCGCCATATGCACGGCTTTGGCAGTCATACTTTCAGCTTCATTAATGCTCAGAATGTGCGCTATTGGGTCAAATTTCACCTCAAATCGCAACAGGGCATTCGCAATTTGACCAATGCGGAAGCCGAGGCACTGATTGGCAAGGACCGCGAAAGTCATCAGCGTGATTTGTATGAAAGCCTGGAAAAAGGCGATTTCCCCAAATGGGTGATGTATGTGCAGATCATGCCGGAAGCGGATGCCGCCAAGGTTCCCTATCACCCTTTCGATCTCACCAAAATCTGGCCACATAAGGATTATCCGTTAATCGAAGTGGGTGTCATGGAGCTCAACCGCAATCCTGAAAATTTTTTTGCAGAGGTGGAACAATCCGCCTTCAATCCCGCCAATATCGTGCCGGGAATAGGTTTTTCTCCCGACAAAATGCTGCAAGGCCGATTGTTTGCATACGGTGATGCACAGCGCTATCGCCTGGGGGTAAATCATCACCTGATTCCGGTCAATGCGCCGCGCTGTCCGGCGCATAGTTACCATCGCGATGGCGCCATGCGCGTGGATGGCAATTTCGGCGGTACGCTCGGTTATGAGCCGAATAGTCAGAGCGAGTGGCAGGAGCAGCCGGATTTTGCCGAGCCGCCGCTGGCCTTGGAACATGCCGCCGATCACTGGAATCATCGCGAAGATACGGATTATTACTCGCAACCGGGCGCACTGTTTCGCTTAATGACTCCGGCACAGCAGCAGGTCTTGTTCGAAAACACGGCAGATTCGATGAGTGGTGTGCCGCGTGAAATTCAGATTCGTCATGTCAATCACTGTTTCAAAGCAGATCCTGCTTATGGCGCTGGCATCGCGGGGATGCTCAGCATTCCGCTGAGTGAAGTGCCGAAATAAGATATTTTTTGCTGCAAGATGGATTGTTTGGTTAGGGATAAACAATCAAGCCATCTGAGCTAAAAGGATAGGTAGATTCAGTCATGCGATTTGCACTTCGAATCCAGTAACGTAAAGGCGGCGGCAATCAACCCGCCCGCCATCGCCAATAACCAGTCGTCGCTATGCAGCGGAGCCAGGTGCAAAAACTTGGAAAGTGCAGGTGTTTGTATCAGTAATAGCGATAATCCAATGGTGATCATGACAATGCACCATGCCATACGTGAGCGAAGGCGGCTGAGCACGGCGGTTATACCTGCGCTGGCAATGGTCAGCGCAGCCAGTGCCATGGCGCGCGCATGCTCAACATCATAACCCGCACCTAGACTGCGAACATACGCGAGCGTCACCACCAGGGTCACCGTCAAACCTACGAGAACAATGACAAACCATTGCCATTTGCTGAAAAAACGCAGTGCTTTTGAGCGCGGTTGATTGGTCAGTTTTTCGCTTGCGGTTAACTCCTGGAATACCAGCAAGGCGGTCGGGTGAATGATTAATTCAAGCCAGACGATATGCACGGGCATATATAGCAACGGATACCCCGCCAGAGGAATGATGGCGGCGGTGAGTACCAGCGGTAAATGAATCATCAGCAGGTACTGAAAACTCAATTGCAAATTGGTGAACAGTTGCCGCCCTTCGGCAATAGCGCGCACAATGCTCTGGAAATTATCATCCAGCAATACGATCGCGGCTACCTCACGCGCACTGCGCGTACCGCGCTGTCCCATGGCAATGCCGATATCGGCAGCTTGCAGCGCGGGCACATCATTGACGCCATCGCCGGTTACGGCAACGATATCACCGCTATTTTGCAATGTTTGCACCAGCAACAATTTTTGCGCAGGCACCGCGCGCGCAATGACATCGACATCATGCAACGCGGTTAATTCGCCTCGTTCCAGCAGTATTTGCAAATCATCCGCGATGATGACCTTCGGCGTTCCTGCACCCAGGCCGATTTCCTTGGCGACCGCGAGTGCAGTAGCCGGATGATCGCCAGTTACCATGATGATGCGGATATGCGCATTGTGGCATTGGCGCACCGCTGCTTGCACGCCGTCACGGATGGGATCTTCGAACGCAAGGATGCCAGCAAAAATGAAATCACGATCCGGTTCACCCCCGTGCCAGCTTTGAGTGTCCAGTGTTTGCCATGCGCAGGCGATCACTTTATGGCCGCTGTTGGCCAGAGCGTCGATGCGTGCCTGCCAATCGGCGAGCACTGTGTTATCCAGTTTGCACCGCGCCAGCACTACCTCGGGAGCGCCTTTGAGAGCAGCCAGCAAGGTGTTGCTCAGGCGCACGATACCGGTTTCGCATTTGCGATCTTCGGTAAACGGAAAGCTTTCTATCGTTATTGTATCGAGTGGAGCAGGCAGTTCGCTGAGAATGGCCAGATCCACCGGATCGCCGGTTTCGTAGCGCGATGCCATAGCGGCTATTTCCAGCAATCGGGTTTCGTTGATACTTTTGGCTGGAAAACGATGCGAAAGCAGCAGTTGGCCTTCGGTCAGCGTACCGGTTTTGTCTGAACAGATACAAGATACGCGGCCGATGTTTTCAACCACAACGGCACGTCGCACCAATGCCTGGCGCTTGGCCAGACGATACACGCCCACACCCAGAAAAAAAGTCAGCACAACCGGAAATTCTTCGGGTAAGGCGGCTACAGCCAGCGTTACTGCACTTAGCAAGGCATCTAGCAAACCATGTCCTTGTTCCCAGCGTATCCACGCCAATCCCAGGCAGATCACAGCGGCGACACCCAGCAGTATGGCGACCAGATTGTCCACTGCACCTTGCAGTGGCGTGCGCGCATGCGTGCCCTGCAGGGCCGAGCGTACGATTTCCCCATACAAGGTTTCCGCACCGGTAAACAGGATGCGCACTTTGGCAGTGCCTTTTAATAGGCGCGTACCCGCCAGCATCCAGCAATCGTTATTGATGCGGGCATCCAGCTCATTATGCGGCAGCGCGGAAATGGCCTGCTTATGAACCGGGTAAGCTTCTCCGGTCAGCAAGGATTCATCGCATAAGATGTTGTCACTGTATTCAACCAATCCATCGGCTGGACAAGATTCGCCGACACCCAGCAAAACCAGATCTCCCGGCACCAGTTCCGTGGCAACGATGCGCTGTTGCTGACCATTGCGTATTACGGTGGTCTGCGTGGTCAGGCAACTGCCCAGGCCAGCCAATGATGCTTGCGTGCGTCGATGCAGATATGCATCCATGCCCAGAAAAGGAATCAGCGCGATCAGCAGAATGATGGCTTCGGTCAATTCGCCTACCAGCAGGAATAGTGAGCTGGTGCCGAGCAGAAACCATAGCATGGGGTCTTTAAGCGTTGTACGCAGTATATCCCACCAATGAGTTGCCGGTATCTCGATAATTCGATTGCTGCCATACTGCTGCTGACGGCGCTGTATTCGCGCAGAATCGAGACCCTCTGCATGGTTGCCAAGATCATCCAGGCGTTCTAATGGAACAATGCGCGGCATGGGTTTGAGGGTTCCTTAATTAATAAGAAGATAAGATGATTACACATTGATTGGCTTGTTTGCTGAGTTTAGCTGGTGGTTCAGATCCATTCAGACTGCTCGAATACATTTATTTTTATTTCCCTAAAGCGAATGGCCTCTTAAAGACAGATCCCCCGATGGGGAATGAAATGATTGAACGATATTCTATGATCTAAAAGCATATACTTGTTCATAAAGTTGAGCTTGATAGGTCAGCGGAGTTCAAATTAATTGAATATTGCCATCTAATCGTTGATAAAGGAGGGTGAGAAAATGGATCGTGTTGCCGGCGCTATTATGGGCGCTTTAATTGGCGATGCACTCGGTTTGGGGTGTCACTGGTACTATGACCTTGCTGAAATGCGCAAGGATTATGGGCCTTGGATTAATGGTTACACGACACCAAAACAAGGCCGCTATCATAGCGGGATGAAAGCGGGTCAACTGTCTCAAAATGGCTTGATTCTCACCATGCTGCTTCGATCAGTAGCCGAGCATGGAGAATATCGTGAAGCCGATTTCACCCGACGTCTGGACGAGGAGTTGTTGCCCTTATTGAACGGCACCCCTGTATTTGGGCCGGGTGGTTATACCAGCCAATCGATGCGCGAGGCTTATCGCCGGCGGGTTGAGCAGGGAAAAACATGGCGTGAAACGGGGGGGCATGCAGATACTACCGAAGCGACCGAGCGTGCCATTGTCCTGGCCGCTCATTATGCGCCGCATCCTGCAAAAGTTGCGGAAGCGGTTTCGGCCAATTGTCTGTTGACGCAAGCGGATGAAGCGATTGTGGCCATGACGACCGCCTATAACATCGTGTTATCTCGATTGATCATGGGGGAAAAACTGAGTCCGGCCATTTCCGATACGCTCATGCAGTTGGTTCAAAGAGGGGAACTGCCTTTCCACTCGGTTACCGGACGCAATCTGGCCGCTCCTCGACCTGGAGATCCCGATCCGCCACGTGCCGGGCGATTTTCTTCTCCCGATGCGCTATTGACCCCCGGCTATATCGCTCGCGCCGCGCTGGATCCCAATATCAGCATAGAACCGGCTTGGAAGGTTTCTATTGTGTACGGCATGCCATGCGCTATTTATCATCAGTTGCCAGCCGCATATTACCTGGCGACACGTTTCTCGAATGATTTTGAATCGGCAGTATTGCATGCCATTAATGGCGGCGGCCAGAATATGTCGCGTGCGATGCTGACGGGTGCCTTGGTGGGTGCGCAGGTCGGACTTGAGGGGATTCCAATGCGTTTTCTTGACGGACTGGAAAATGGCAAGGAATGGCTGGCGCTGAGCAGAAAAATCGGAATGGGGATTTAGCGGCTTGTCAGTTTAATGTTGAGCTGTTTTTAAGAATCTGCGTGGAGTGGGAAAGAGACTGTG
>CADEDO010000039.1:0-13187 GCA_902826115.1 uncultured Nitrosomonas sp. | reverse complement strand
ACTGCCACAGCCGCCAGAATACCGATAATGGCGACTACGATCATTAATTCGATGAGTGTAAAGCCTTTTTGTGCTTGCATGAGTGAATCTCCTTAAAGTTGAGTAGGTCACACGGGGTGTGTGTAATTTAAGTGCCAGCAGAATTCATGACTATCATTATCCGTGAATGATTCTACTAGAACTGGGATTGTAACGGCTACATGGAGTGGAAATTGAGCGTAATTTGCATGTAAAAATACCCTATTTCTCAGGATTGCCAAATTGCTGCTGTTGGTTGGACCACAGTGCGAAAGAAAGAGTCATTTGTTGCTACAAATTATAACCGGAATACTGCATCCCATAGCTGCAATACGGACAGGCGGTCATTGCTGAGGTGATCTGCTGCTATACGGGCAAATTTCTCTGATTTGTCCTTGGAAAGGGGCGCGCTGGTCAGTTCCGGTTCACCTCCCAAGCGGAAGCGGTGCTGCAGGCGGCGGTATTCGCGATAAGCGGTGCGCACCTGAGTGGCGAGTTCGGCAGGCACGAGCCCAAGTTCACCTGCGAGTTTCAACAGTGCAATATTGCCGATATTGCCGGTTAATTGTGGAAATTGGCTGGCATAGCCCAGTACCAGATATTGCACGATGAACTCCACGTCGATAATGCCTCCACGGTCGTGTTTGATATCGAACAGCGGGGTTGGGTTGGGGTGCACGTCCAGCATTTTTTCGCGCATTTTCAGAATATCCTGCTTGAGTTCGATCAAATTGCGCGACTTGCATAAAATTTCTTTGCGCGTGTTTTCAAACGCTTCTCCAACCTGCTGATCGCCTGCGACAAAACGTGCCCGCGTCAAGGCCTGATGTTCCCATACCCACGCTTGTTCTCGCTGATATTGAGCAAATGCTTCCATCGAACTGACCAGCAAGCCGGCAGCGCCATTCGGACGCAAGCGCAAATCAGTTTCATACAGGAAACCCGCTGACGTGTGGCGGGTGAGCCAGGCATTAATGCTTTGTCCCAGTTTGGTATAAATCTCCGCAGCGTCCGGGTGATTATCTTCATACAAAAAAATCATATCGAGATCGGAAGCGTAGCCCAATTCCTTTCCGCCCAATTTGCCATAGCCGATAATGGCAAAGGCGGGCTCTGTCCGATGACGTTTTTTTAAACCTGACCATGCCAGATTTAAAACGCTATCTAAGATCAGATCTGCCAGGGCTGTCAGGTGATCGCTCAATGTTTCAAGCAATAAGGACCCTTCCAGGTCAGTAACCAATAGCCGGAAAACTTGTGCGTGCTGGAAATGCCGCAGAACGTCCATTTGCCATTCGATGACGTCATTTTTCGGATTGTTGACATGATTCAATTGGTAGATGAGTTCATTGCTAAGTGCACTCCAATCCGGAACGGGATGCGGCGCGTCATGACGTAATAATTCATCTAACAAAATCGGGTGTCGACCCAGATAATCACTGGCCCATTGACTGATGCTGACCAGTTCTGCCACCCGTTGAAGCGTGTGCGGGTGTTCTAGTAACAATGCCAAATACGAAGTTTGCGAACTGATCTTTTCCAGTAATTGCAACATACGTTCCAGTGTGATTTCAACGGGGGGTAATTCTGCAACAGCCTCGATGATCATGGGCACGAGCGTATTGATGTGTTGTTGACTGGTTTCTGGGAGTTGATGATAGAAAGTATCTTGGTAGAACAATCGCAACCGTTCAGAGATTTTTGCCGGCTCGGAAAATCCCATGGTGCTGAGTTGTGTCGTGGCCGCTTCGGTTTGGGAAATATCTTGGGTTTCAGCCTGCCACAGGTGAGCCAGCATATCATGAGTGGGTGATTTTCTCGGTGCCGCAAAAATCAGCTCAAACAGGCGTGTCACGTTTTTGCGGTGCGTGTCCAGTTGTTGCATGAAACTGGCATAATCAGGAAATCCCATCACCGTTGCAATCAAATTTTGATCGACTGGATTTAGCGGCAGCGTTTGTATTTGCTGATCATCGAGATATTGTAGGCGATGTTCCAATTTGCGCAAAAAGTGATAAGCATCCGTGAGTTCCGTGGCTGCTTGTTCCGGAAGTTGGTGTTTTTTCTGCAAACGTTGCAAAACACTTAAGGTAGGACGGATGCATAGATCGACATCGCGGCCTCCCCGAATCAGCTGGAAAACCTGGGTAATAAACTCTATTTCACGAATACCGCCGGGGCCCAATTTGATGTTGTCGTGCATTTCACGGCGCTCAACCTCTTTGCGCAATTGCGCATGCAGGCGGCGCATCGATTCATAAGCGCCGAAATCCAGGTATTTGCGAAATACAAATGGCCTGACCATTTTTTCCATCAGAATGGATTCGGCTTCGCTATCAGAGTGCACAGTAATGACTCGTCCTTTGATCCATGCGTAGCGTTCCCATTCACGCCCCTGTTTGATGAAATATTCCTCCAGCATGGGGAAGCTGATGGCTAAAGGACTATTTTCTCCATGGGGCCGCAACCGCATATCGACCCGGAATACATAACCATCCACCGTATAATCATTGAGACTGGAAATCAGTTTGCGCCCGAGGCGCGCAAAAAACTCATGGTTTGAAATGGATTTAATGCCATCGGTTTCGCCATCTTCCGGATAGACAAAGATCAAATCAACGTCAGAAGATACATTGAGTTCACCGCCACCGAGTTTGCCCATCGCGACAACGAGTAGATGCTGGATGGTGTTGCTGTGCTCTCCTCTTGGCAATCCAAAGCGATCGGGTTGGGTTAACCAATTTTCATGGTATTTGAGTGCGAAATTGATGGTTACTTCAGCGAGTGCGGTCATGCTGGACATGACCTCGGATAAATCAGCTTCGCCGCTGATGTCGCGCATCGCTAATCGCAGCATGACTTGTTTGCGTAAATCACGTAAGACGCGATGTAGGTTCTCTTCGGTGGCGATCTGTTGTGAGTGCGCATCCAGAAATGCTTGCATTTCCTTTCTGCTGAAAGGAGATTGAAGTGCTTGCAGCAGCTCTGCTTTTCGCGCAGGTTCGCTCTCGAGGATGCGTTGTGCGTAGCGACTGAAAGGAAGCGATGAGACCAAAATCACATCAGGAGAGGAAGCGGCAGGGTGCATAATCGGATTTTGAACTATAGATACTATAGAATAACAAACACAGTGTTTGCTGGCATTAGATTAATTTTAAATCAAAATAGAACGTTATCAGAGTAGGTGCTAGAATCTGATGTGAGGTGAGGTGAGTTACAGAATTTTATCGTATGCTAGCAAGTGAAGTATCTGATAATGAGCATAAAATTATCAGACGAGATTAAAAACAGTTTTTTCCGGAAATTTTAAAATTGAAGCAGTAAAAGAATGTTAAACGATATCACGCAAAATAATCAGCCATTGATTGAAAATGAAAAACGCAAAGGCTTTTGTGTCGCTGCTATTCAGATGGCGTCGGGGCCCAGCGTATCTGCAAATCTGGAGGAGGCTGCTCGTTTGATAGAGGAAGCGGCTGCACAAAAAGCAAAGCTTGTGGTGTTACCTGAGTATTTTTGCATTATGGGAATGAAAGATACCGATAAACTGGCTGTTCGGGAACAACCCGGTAATGGGCCGATACAGAAATTTCTTAGTGATACGGCAAAACGCTTGGGAATATGGTTGGTGGGTGGCTCAGTGCCACTAGCCTCGTCTGAATCGGATAAAGTTTATAATAGTTGCTTGGTCTATGCGGATACTGGTGAACAAGTTGCGCGTTATGACAAGATTCATTTGTTCGGTTTGCGGTTAGGCCATGAGCATTATGCTGAAGAAAGGACTATTAAAGCCGGAAATAGCGTAGTAACGGTGGATTCTCCATTTGGCCGCATTGGATTGTCGATATGCTACGATCTGCGTTTCCCGGAATTATTTCGAATGATGAATAAAGTGGATATTATTCTTGCTCCAGCAGCATTTACTGCGATTACCGGTAAAGCGCATTGGGAAGTTTTGGTGCGCGCACGAGCTGTTGAAAATATGGCCTATGTGATAGCGCCTGGGCAAGGCGGTTATCATGTAAATGGGCGTGAAACGAATGGGGATAGTATGATCGTTGATCCCTGGGGAGTTGTGATGGGGCGCTTGCCGCGTGGTTCCGGAGCTGTGGTGGCGACGATTGATCCTGAATACCAGGCCAGTCTGAGGACCAATTTGCCCGCATTGGATCATCGGATCCTGCAAGCCGGTTAAGTTAAACGTTGCGCCATTTCAACGATTCTGAGCGGAATACACCAAACGGCAAGTATAAGAAGTATTAATTATCTGATTAGGCAGCAAAAAATTAAATATTATGACGACTGAATGTATTGCAGGAACGAGAGATTTTTATACGATTGCGGATCGTTGCTTATTGTCGCCTTATGACATCGATGCTACTCAATTGCAGCAGGTATTTAATCAAATATTAAAGCATAATATTGATTACGCAGATCTTTATTTTCAGTACAGTCGTTCTGAAGGCTGGATGCTGGAGGAGGGTATTGTCAAATCGGGCAGCTTTAATATTGAGCAAGGTGTGGGCGTTCGTGCTATCAGCGGGGAAAAAACAGGGTTCGCTTATTCGGATGATATCAGCATGCCGGCCCTTCTGTCGGCGGCTCAGGCCACGCGTGCAATTGCCAACCAAAGTAACATGCAGTCGATACAGATTGCTAGACGTAGTGAGGCAGTTAAAAATACTCAGCTTTATTTGCCAGAAGATCCCATTGCAAGCCTTAAAGATGCGGACAAAGTGGCATTGTTAGAAAGGCTTGAGCGTTATACCCGGCAGCTTGATCAACGAATAACTCAAGTAGTGGCATCATTATCGGGCGAATATGAGGTCGTGTTGGTAACACGCAGTGATGGATTGCTGGCTGCTGATGTGAGACCATTGGTCAGATTGTCTCTACAGGTGATCGCTGAAGAAAAGGGGCGTCGTGAACAAGGAGTTGCCGGCGGCGGTGGGCGCTTCAGCTATTCCTATTTTACCGATGAAGTTTTGCAAGATTATGCGAAAAAGGCTGTACATCAGGCAGTTGTCAATTTGGATGCGCGCCCTGCGCCAGCAGGTACGATGACCGTCGTTCTGGGCAGTGGTTGGCCTGGAATATTACTGCATGAAGCAATTGGTCATGGACTGGAAGGAGATTTCAACCGGAAAGGCAGCTCAGCGTTTTCAGGGCGTGTTGGTGAGCGGGTTGCAGCGCCTGGTGTAACCGTGATTGATGATGGAACGATTCCACAAAGACGCGGTTCGTTAAATATTGATGACGAAGGTAATCCGACGCAATGTACTGTATTGATAGAAGATGGCATACTGCGAGGCTATTTGCAGGATAGTTTAAATGCGCGGCTGATGAATTTGCCGGTTACCGGTAATGGGCGACGGGAATCTTTTGCACATATACCGATGCCGCGTATGACCAATACCTGTATGCTGAATGGCGATAAGGATCCGGCAGAAATCATTGCATCGGTCAAACATGGTTTGTATGCGGCAAATTTTGGTGGTGGGCAGGTAGATATCACCAGTGGAAAATTTGTATTCTCAGCAGCAGAAGCTTACATGATCGAAGATGGAAAAATCACTTATCCAGTTAAAGGAGCCACTCTGATTGGTAATGGCCCTGATGTGCTGACAAGAGTTTCCATGATTGGAAACGATATGATGCTTGATCCCGGTGTAGGTACATGTGGCAAAGATGGACAAAGTGTGCCAGTAGGTGTGGGGCAACCCACATTACGTATTGATGGATTAACAGTGGGTGGTACGGGAAGTTGACGGTATGCTGATGAGACGCTGCCGTTAGAATATTTATAACTTGTTGAAATTGATATTAGGATGCAGAAAGCATGAGTGTGGAATTAACCGGCGCTGAAATTACGATACGCTGTTTACAAGAAGAAGGGGTGCAGTGTATTTTCGGCTATCCTGGCGGAGCAGTATTGTTTATTTATGATGAATTGTTCAAGCAGGATAAGGTTCGACATATTTTGGTGCGCCATGAACAAGCAGCTATCCATGCGGCTGATGGTTATGCGCGTTCCAGTGATAAAGTGGGCGTAGCTCTCGTTACTTCGGGACCGGGGGTCACCAATGCCGTGACCGGTATTGCCACTGCCTATATGGATTCGATTCCTATGGTGATCATTAGTGGACAAGTACCTACAAACGCCATTGGTTTGGATGCCTTCCAGGAGGTCGATACCGTGGGCATAACGCGCCCCTGTGTAAAACATAACTTTTTGGTAAAAGATGTGGCCGAGTTGGCACAGACGATTAAGAAAGCATTTTATATCGCATCGACTGGTCGGCCTGGTCCTGTTCTAGTGGATATTCCCAAAGACGTTACACAGCAAAAAACCAAGTTTGTATATCCAGACAAGGTGATCATGCGTTCTTATAATCCTGTGGTTAAGGGACATTCCAGGCAGATCAAGAAAGCTATGGAATTGATACTAAGCGCTAAGCGCCCGATGATTTATGCGGGTGGTGGGGTTATTTTAAGTGATGCTGCATCGCAATTAACTGAATTGACCCAAATGCTGAATTTCCCTTGTACCAATACATTGATGGGATTGGGTGGCTACCCTGCCACAGATAAACAATCACTGGGTATGCTGGGGATGCATGGCACATATGAAGCGAATATGGCGATGCAGTATTGTGATGTGCTCGTGGCTGTGGGAGCACGTTTTGATGATCGAGTGATTGGTAATCCTAAGCACTTTTCTAACGAAAATAGAAAAATCATTCATATTGATATTGATCCATCTTCTATTTCCAAGCGCGTCAAAGTTGATGTACCAATTGTAGGAGATGTTCTGGATGTACTGAAAGAACTTATTAAGCTGCTGAAAGCTGAAAAGGAAAAGCCGGATCAAGCAGCCCTGAAAGAATGGTGGAAGCAAATTAATTTGTGGCGTGAGCGAGACTGCCTCAAATTTGATCGTGAAAGCAAGATTATCAAGCCACAAATGGTGATTGAAACCCTGTTTAATGTTACTAAGGGCGATGCTTTTATTACCTCGGATGTTGGTCAACATCAGATGTGGGCTGCGCAGTTTTATAAATTTGACAAACCACGGCGCTGGATAAATTCAGGCGGACTTGGCACGATGGGGTTCGGCATGCCAGCAGCAATGGGTGTGCAATTGGCCAATCCAAAAGGTAAAGTGGCTTGCATTACAGGTGAAGCGAGTATTCAGATGTGCATCCAAGAGCTATCGACTTGCAAGCAATATCGATTACCGCTAAAAATTGTAAACTTGAATAACCGTTACATGGGTATGGTGAGACAGTGGCAAGAGTTCTTTCACGGTAATCGATATGCTGAATCTTATATGAATGCTCTACCGGATTTTGTTAAGCTCGCTGAAAGCTATGGTCATGTGGGAATGAAAATTGAGCGACCGGAGGATGTGGAAGGCGCTTTAAAGGAAGCATTTAAACTTAAGGATCAGCTGGTGTTTATGGACTTCATAACCGATCAGACTGAAAATGTTTTTCCAATGGTGCCGGGTGGTAAAGGGCTTTCTGAAATGATTCTGGTGTAGACAATAAATGCGACATATTATTTCTTTATTAATGGAAAACGAAGCGGGGGCCTTGTCTCGTGTTGCGGGTTTATTCTCGGCGCGTGGATATAATATTGAATCACTGTCAGTAGCTCCTACTGAAGATCCCACTTTGTCACGTATGACGCTGGTTACGATTGGTTCTGATGAAGTCGTCGAACAAGTCACTAAGCAACTGAACAAATTGATTGAAGTGGTAAAAATCATCGACTTGAATGATGGTAGCCATATTGAACGCGAGATGATGTTAGTCAAAGTGCGTGCAGTCGGCTCGGATCGAGAAGAAATCAAACGACTGGCAGAAATTTTTCGTGGTTGTATTATTGATGTAACCGACAAGTCTTACACTATCGAGTTAACGGGCACCAGTTCCAAGCTTGATGCTTTTCTTGAGGCGGTTGAACGTAGCGCTGTTTTAGAGACAGTGCGTACAGGTGCTTCTGGCATAGGGCGCGGAGAATGGATTTTAAAGGTATAATCCGTTTTTGCTGATGAATCCGAATTTTGAGGTCATTAATCCAGAACGATTTATCCATGCCTAATTGCTTGCCTGTCTCTGTTCTAATTTATGTTTAAAGGAAAATAATGAAAGTTTTTTACGATAAAGATGCAGATCTGTCTCTTATTAAAGGAAAAAAAGTAACTATATTGGGTTATGGTTCACAAGGGCATGCACATGCTAATAATCTGAGCGAATCAGGGGTGAAGGTGACCGTTGGTTTGCGTAAAGATGGCGCATCTTGGGGTAAAGCAGAAAAAGCCGGCTTAACAGTGAAAGCAGTTTCTGAAGCAGTTAAAGATGCCGATGTTGTGATGGTTTTATTGCCTGATGAACAAATCGGAGCCGTCTATAAAACAGAAATTGAACCAGGATTGAAGAAGAACGCTACGCTAGCGTTTGCTCATGGTTTTAGTGTTCACTATGGACAAGTGACTCCGCGTGAAGATCTTGATGTGATCATGATTGCACCCAAAGGACCCGGACATTTGGTTCGCTCTACCTACCTTCAAGGTGGCGGCGTGCCCTCGCTGATCGCAGTGCATCAGGATAAGTCTGGCAAAGCGCGCGATTTGGCATTGTCGTATGCGGCGGCTAATGGCGGTACAAGAGGCGGTGTTATTGAAACAAGTTTTCGTGAAGAAACAGAAACAGACTTGTTCGGTGAACAAGTTGTACTGTGTGGCGGTTTAACGGCGCTGATTCAGGCTGGTTTCGAAACGCTTGTGGAAGCCGGATATGCACCGGAAATGGCTTATTTTGAGTGCCTGCATGAAGTTAAGTTGATCGTGGATTTGATCTACGAAGGTGGCATTGCGAATATGCGTTACTCAATTTCGAACAACGCTGAATATGGCGATGTATCGCGCGGTCCTCGGATCATAACGGATGAGACGCGAGCAGAAATGCGTAAAATATTGCGTCAAATTCAAACAGGTGAATATGCTCGAGAATTTATTCTGGAAAATCAAGCGGGGGCGCCGGTACTTAAATCAAGCCGTCGTATTGCTTCGGAACATCAAATTGAGCAAGTGGGAGCCAAACTGCGCGATATGATGCCGTGGATCAAGAAAAATAAACTCGTTGATCAAGTGAAGAATTAACGACAACTATTTTTAATACGATTTGAACTTTTATTTATTCACGCTTTCCTTGTAATTTATTTATGGCTCACTATCCTCATCCTATTATTGCTCGCGAAGGCTGGCTTCACATTGCGATAGCATTTGCTATCGCATTTAGTGTCAATATATATGCCGGCTGGAATTGGGCAATACCATTCTGGATCATTGCCTGTTTCGTTCTGCAATTTTTCCGTGATCCACCAAGAGAAGTGCCTACGGATCGTAATGCAATATTAGCCCCTGCTGACGGTAGAATTGTGGCCGTGGAAAAGACTCTAGATCCCTATTTGGAGCGTGAGGCTCTGAAGATCAGTGTATTTATGAATGTTTTCAATGTACATTCTAATCGGAGTCCAGTTGATGGAGAGGTGCGTAATAAATGGTATTTCCCTGGAAAGTTTTTGAATGCTGATTTACCTAAGGCTTCTTTGGAAAATGAGCGAAATGCTTTATGGATTACAGCTGATAATGGCGCGGATGTGACTTGCGTACAAGTAGCAGGATTGATCGCAAAACGTATCATTTGCCATGCATCCTCGGGTGATCATCTTGAGCGTGGTCAACGTTTTGGTTTTATTCGATTTGGTTCGAGAGTTGATGTTTATTTGCCATTAGATACAAAGATTAATGTCAATATTGGTGATAAAGTATCTGCGACAGTGACAGTATTGGCAGAGTTTCGTTGAAGCAATTCAGAAATTTTCGCGCAAATTTAACTGTTTGCTTGGCAATGGTCAAAGCTTTGGTATTGACGTTTAGCCCTTGTTACTTGTTTTGAATTTTTATAAATTCAGATGATTAATATCAAATTCTGTCATTATATTAGCATTTCTTTCACTGACTCTAATAATGCCTGATTCTCTACCAGAACGTATCGTACTCAAGTCTCGACTGCGGCGGCGTGGTATTTATTTGCTGCCTAATTTATTTACTACGGCAGCATTGTTTGCGGGATTTTATGCAGTAGTGCAAGCAATGAATGAGAATTTTGAATACTCTGCAATAGCCATTTTTATTGCTATGGTGTTAGATGGTTTAGATGGACGTGTAGCACGACTCACAGGAACTCAAAGTGAGTTTGGGGCAGAATACGATAGTATGTCGGACATGGTTTCATTCGGTGTTGCGCCTGCACTAATTGCATATGAGTGGGCTCTAAAAGATATGGGGCAATGGGGGTGGATAGTTGCATTTATTTATTGTGCCTGCGCTGCTCTAAGACTTGCGCGCTTCAATACCAATATAGCAGTAGTTGATAAACGCTTCTTTCAGGGATTGCCAAGTCCTGCAGCAGCAGCTTTAATTGCTGGGCTTGTTTGGGTAACAATTAATTTCCAGGTGCAAGGAAATGATATTAGTTGGCTAGCTTGTATAGTGACGCTGTTTGCTGCGTTAACCATGGTTAGCAATATTCCCTACTATAGTGGCAAAGAAATTAATTTGCGCAGAAGAGTGCCGTTTTTTACTATTTTGCTATTGGTGTTGTTCTTTTTTGTTCTAATCCCCAGTCATCCGCCACTGGTATTGTTTTGTTTGTTTGTGGCTTATGGATTATCTGGTTATATTATTAAATTGTGGCGGTTTGGCAAAAATAAAAGAAATAGTGGAAGTAGTGAATCAAGCGGGTCATAATGATAGCGTGAGTTATTGAACAAAAAGATAAAATTATTTATATTCCATTCTTATGGCAGTAATCAATCATTTTAATATATTCAATTTAGTATCAGTTCCTGAGTTTCTGGTGGAGCTGTTATTGCGCCTTGTGCGCTAAATTTCTATCCCCTACTTCCCGTCTTCCCTATAAAATTCGCAAAACGAGTTTTAGCATATTTTAAGTTTTCTTCCTAAAGCGGAGAGCATAATGCAAGAGCATTTAATTATTTTTGATACAACCCTGCGTGATGGCGAACAGAGTCCTGGTGCATCCATGACCAAAGAGGAGAAGGTGCGCATTGCTTGGCAGTTAGAGCGCATGGGGGTGGATGTGATTGAAGCGGGTTTTCCTGCAGCCTCAAATGGAGATTTCGAGGCCGTTAAGGCCGTTGCCGATTCGGTTAAAGAAAGTGTGGTATGTGGTTTGGCGCGTGCAATAGAAGCTGATATCCAGCGTGCCGGAGAAGCCCTGAAGGGAGCGCAATCGGCGCGTATTCATACTTTTATTGCGACATCTCCCATTCACATGAAGAATAAACTTCGGATGTCGCCAGAACAGGTGATTGCTCAAGCTGTGAAAGCGGTGAAATGGGCGCGTCAATATACTGATAATGTTGAATTCTCACCAGAAGATGCTGGTCGATCAGAAATTGATTTTCTATGCCAGATTCTTGAGGCGGTTATTGATGCAGGTGCGACCACATTAAATATTCCGGACACCGTTGGCTATACCATGCCAGAGCAATTCGGTAAGTTGATTCGTAGCTTGCGAGAACGTATTCCTAATTCTGATAAAGCAATCTTTTCAGTTCATTGTCATAATGATCTGGGGTTGGCTGTGGCTAATTCGTTGACTGCAGTAATGAATGGTGCAAGACAAGTCGAATGTACTATCAACGGTCTGGGTGAAAGAGCAGGCAATGCAGCACTCGAAGAGATTGTTATGGCAGTTCGTACCCGCCAGGATTACTTTACCTGTGATACCAGAATCGATGCCACACATATTGTTGCGGCAAGTAAATTGGTATCTGGTATTACTGGTTTTCCTGTGCAGCCCAATAAAGCAATCGTTGGAGCGAATGCTTTTGCCCATGAATCAGGTATTCATCAGGATGGCGTATTGAAACATCGTGAAACCTACGAAATCATGCGGGCAGAAGATGTTGGCTGGAATGCAAACAAGTTGCTACTAGGCAAGCACTCGGGGCGGAATGCTTTTCGTAATCGCCTGATGGAATTGGGTATTGAATTGGAGTCCGAAGAAATGCTTAATAATACATTTATGCGTTTCAAGGAATTGGCTGATAAAAAGCATGAGATTTTTGATGAAGATTTGCATGCATTGGTTTCAGATGAGGTGCTGATACTGCAAGAGTGTTATCGACTTATTTCACTAACTGTGCATTGTGAAACAGGTGAGATTCCTTACGCACGTATCGTGATCTCGGATAATGGTAATGAGATGCGTGCGGAATCGCAGGGAAGTGGTCCAGTTGATGCAACTTTCAGGGCTATCGAGGCGCTGCTGGTAAGTGGAGCTGAGTTGCAATTGTTTTCAGTCAATAATATTACCAGTGGTACAGATGCGCAAGGGGAAGTCACTGTACGGCTCCGGAAGTCTGATCGCATTGTTAATGGTCATGGAGCAGACACGGATATCGTTGTGGCATCTGCAAAAGCTTATCTAAGTGCATTGAATAAGTTGTGTAGCAAATTGGAACGAGCGCATCCGCAAGTATAGCTGGTTCGGGATTGGTAGGTGAGAGAAGTCATATGGAAGTTCTGCAATAAGATGATGAAACGTATGCGATTAGTGATATTTTGCTTAATTGTTCTTCTGTTCAGTATGCAAGCACAAGCATTCCAGTTTCAGGATTCAACAGGGAAAATCCATAAGCTTGAGGATTATAAAGGGCGCTGGGTACTGGTTAATTTCTGGGCTACTTGGTGCCCACCTTGTCTGAAAGAAATACCCGACCTGATTGCTTTATATAAGGATCGTCAAGATGTCATGGTGATCGGTGTGGCGATGGATTTTAGTGATCCCAAAGTAGTCATGGATTTTGTTCAGTCGATGTCAATTACATACCCTACGGTACTGGGCAACCGGCAGATAGCATCACAACTGGATGACATCTCTCTGTTACCGAGTACCTACTTTTTTGATCCGGATGGAAAACCTGCTGCGCGCCAGCTGGGTATTATTTCTCGAGAAAGTATAGAAAGATTTATTGGATCTAAGTCTGTTAAGTGAGAGGTTGCTGATGCCTCTTCCCTTACTTAGAGCTTACTCAAAAAGTATAACTAGCTGATTGAATTTATTAATATTTTG
>CADEDO010000038.1 GCA_902826115.1 uncultured Nitrosomonas sp. | reverse complement strand
CCAAGCGAAAACCATTGCTACCATCAAGACTGGACAACTCCATCGTGGCACTGAAACCGGATGCCTTACCAAACACCACATAACTGGAGCCTGAGTTATTCTCGTTCGAATCTGCGTCGGTAGCGCCGATAATCAGGTCATCAAAACCATCTCCATTCACATCCCCCGCATTACTCACAGACCAACCTGAAAAATCATACGCTGCCACCCCATCCAAGCGAAAACCATTGCTGCCATCAAGACCGGACAGCTCCATCGTCGCACTGAAACCGGATGCCTTACCAAACACCACATAACTGGAGCCTGACCAGTTTCCATTTGGACCCGCGTAGTGAGCGCCAATAGCCCCGACAATCACATCATCGAAACCATCTCCATTCACATCGCTCGCAGTACTGACCGAAAGGCCTGAAAAATCATTCTCTTCACGACCATCCAGACGAAAACCATTGCTACCATCAAGACTGGATAAATCCATCGTGGCACTGAAACCGGACGCCTTACCAAACACTACATAACTGGAACCTGATGAGTGTCCATTTGGACCCGCGTAGTGAGCGCCAATAATTACATCATCAAAACCATCTCCGTTGACATCCCCCGCATTACTCACAGGCCAACCTGAACTATCACCCGCTGTCATTCCATCCAAGCGAAAACCATTGCTGCCATCGAGACTGGACAACTCCATCGTGGCACTGAAACCGGATGCCTTACCAAACACCACATAACTGGAGCCTGATGAGTCGCCATTCGGATTAGCACCATAAGCCCCCACAATCAAGTCATCGAAACCATCTCCGTTGACGTCTCCCGCATTACTCACAGATCTGCCTGAAAAATCATGCGCTGCCACCCCATCCAATCGAAAACCATTATTACCATTGAGTGTCGACAGATCAAAATTTGCGCTAAAGCCGGAAGCCTTGCCAAATACCACATAACTGGAGCCTGATGAGAGACCGTTTGGATCCGCACCAAAAGCCCCGACAATCACATCATCGAAACCATCTCCATTCACATCGCCCGCATTACTCACAGATATGCCAAATAGATCATGTGCCACCTCTCCATCCAAGCGAAAACCATTGCTGCCATCGAGACTGGATAAATTGATAGTTTTCATAAACAAGTTCTCCTTAGAAAGGAATTGCAAATTCATTCACCCTTACACCCTGAGTGTTTTATGCTATTGAGCACAATCATCGATCAACCACAATTCGATACAAGCAAGCAGCTCTCCTATGAATCGAATCGATTTGCGTTAGAAAATTGATCAATGGGGTTGTTTTCAATAATAAACGCCATCTCATTTAATATACTCTCAATTGACATCAATAAATACTTGACCTATGACAACACTCGTTAAAATTCTCATTCTGGGCCATGCGATGGAATACCTGCTGAAAGGCCGCACAAATCTTATTAGGCCGCAGATTGGCCAGGGAGGAAACTCATGATATCTCGGGCGAAGGGCCGCATACCCTGAAGATGATCCAGCAACACGAGTTATTGGACACGCAACCTTATCCGCTGTTTCGACTGATCAGCGGTCTGGTCAGCCATTCGCATCAAGTGCGCGCAAAATTTCATGATTATCTTGAGTAGGCTTATGCCCAGGCCGGCAAAAACCAGTGCAAACACGGATAGATGCCGAATTATCATGCCGCGTTTCAACGCAGCCATAAAAATAAGTTAGAATAGGGCTTTTAGAATATTTACCGGGAGTTTCTGAATGTCAATGGCCGACCGTGACGGTTTAATCTGGTATGACGGGAAAATGGTTCCCTGGCGGGATGCCAATACGCATGTCCTAACCCATACCCTGCATTATGGATTAGGTGTTTTTGAAGGATTGCGTGCTTACGAAACAGCGCAGGGACCTGCAATTTTCCGTTTACAGGAACACACCGACCGCTTATTTAATTCGGCCCATATTTTCATGATGAAAATGCCTTACGACAAGGCAACATTGATGCAAGCGCAATGTGACGTGGTCAAGCAAAATAAACTGACTTCCTGCTATATCCGCCCTATCGCCTTTTATGGCGCCGAAGCCATGGGACTCTCCGCCAAAACGCTATCTGTGCATGTAGCCATCGCCGCCTGGCCATGGGGCACTTATTTAGGTCCTGAGAGCCTGGTCAATGGCATTCGCGTCAAAACATCCTCTTTCACCCGGCACCATGTCAATATCAATATGTGCCGCGCAAAATCGGTAACGACTTACGCCAATTCCATCCTGGCCAATCAGGAAGTTGCATTGAATGGATACGATGAAGCCCTGTTGCTGGATGTTGAAGGCTATGTGGCTGAAGGATCAGGGGAAAATATCTTTATCGTGAAACAAGGCAAAATCTACACTCCCGATTTGACATCCTGCCTGGAAGGCATTACCCGAGCATCCGTGATTGAACTGGCGGCAGAAATCGGTATTCCCGTCATCGAAAAACGTATCACCCGCGATGAAATCTATTGCGCAGATGAAGCATTCTTCACAGGCACGGCAGCAGAAGTCACTCCCATTCGGGAATTAGATAACCGCATGATTGGTCTTGGCAAACGTGGACCGATTACCACGCAAATACAGACTATGTTTTTTGATTGTGTCAAAGGTAAAGCCGAGAATCACGCCAACTGGCTTTCCTTTGTTTAATACCCAGCAACATTGGAGTTACTTTATGAATCAACCAACCGATAACCAAACATGTGAAATAGAAATTACCGGCGATGATCTGCCATTGCACTGCCCTATGCCATCGATGATTCTGTGGAATTCGCATCCGCGGGTTTTTCTTCCCATTGAAGCAACCGGCGAAGCGCTTTGTCCTTATTGCGGTACTCATTACACGCTCAAAGGCGGCGCTGTGGCAGGACATCATTAACATATCCGAGAACTGAGGCAGTTGCGGCGATGATCTAGCGTTATTAATTCACCACCCTACTTACCCAGGTTTTTCCGACAATAACCCTTACGAGACCCTTAAATGATGCATGAAATTCCTCATGAAATTTTTAAAGCTTATGATATCCGTGGCATTGTCGGTAAAACGATCACTGTTGATAACGTCGAAAAGATCGGACACGCCATTGGCTCCGATGCACGCGCCAGGAACCTGACGACAATAGCCATTGGCCGCGATGGCCGATTATCCGGCACTGAGCTCTCCCAAGCGCTGGCGCGCGGCATTCAGCGCAGCGGCGTTAATGTGGTGGATGTGGGCATGGTCGCAACGCCAATGCTCTACTTCGCTGCCCATGAGTTATGCCAATACTCCGGAGTCATGGTCACTGGCAGCCACAATCCTCCTGATTACAATGGCTTTAAAATTGTGTTGGGCGGACAAACCTTATCGGCTGACACCATCCAGGCATTGCGTATTCGCATAGAAAACAATGACCTGACGCATGGTTCCGGTAGCTATTCCAAACACGATATCGTGAATACCTATCTTGAGCGCATTACCGGTGACGTCAAACTCGCGCGCCCGATGAAAATTATCGTTGATTGCGGCAATGGCGTGGCTGGCGCGTTTGCGCCTGCGCTCTACCGCGCCCTGGGTTGTGAAGTCATCGAATTATTCTGCGATGTGGATGGATCATTCCCCAATCACCATCCAGACCCTTCGGTACCAGAAAACCTGCAGGATGTCATTCAGGCGCTAAAAACAACCGATGCGGAAATTGGTCTGGCTTTTGATGGCGATGGCGATCGACTGGGCATCGTCACCAAAAATGGCAGCATTATCAATGCAGATCGGCAGTTGATGTTATTTGCCGCCGATGTTTTATCCCGGAATCCTGGCGGCAAAATCATTTTTGATGTGAAATGCACACGCAACCTGGCTCCCTGGATCAGCCAGCATGGCGGCACGCCGATCATGTGGAAAACCGGTCACTCTTTCATTAAATCCAAGCTCATCGAAACGCAAGCATTATTAGCGGGAGAAATGAGTGGACACTTGTTTTTCAAGGAACGCTGGTATGGTTTTGATGACGGCTTATACGCAGGCGCACGGCTGTTAGAGTTGCTGAGCCATCAGGCCGATATCAATGCCGCACTCAATGATCTGCCTGATAGCCTTAACACACCGGAATTGCAGATTCGCATGGCTGAAGGTGAGAACCATACGCTCATTGCACAGCTACAAAAAAATGCGGTGTTCAGCAGCGCGCAACAAGTCATCACCATCGATGGATTACGAGTTGAATATAGCGATGGATTTGGCCTGGCACGCGCTTCCAATACCACCCCGGTCGTTGTGTTACGCTTTGAAGCCGATAATGAATCAGCGTTGAAACGCATCCAGGAAGATTTCCGCCGCAACATTTTACAAGCCAAGCCGGATGCCCATCTGCCCTTTTAGTCAACCATAATCTTCCGGTCAATGATGTCATGCGCATTGCAATCGCCCAAATTAATTGCACAGTAGGCGACATTACCGGCAATGTCGCAAAGATTATCGATGCCGTGCGGCAAGCCAAAACAGCCGGGGCCGAATTGGTTATCACGCCCGAGTTAGCGATATCCGGATATCCGCCCTCTGATTTATTATTACGTGAAACTTTTTGTCAGGCTTGCGCTGCCGGGCTGATGGAATTGGTTAAAGCAGTTGGTGACATCACGCTAGTCGTTGGTCATCCCAATTTCGAGGAAGGCAAGCTCTACAATGCGGCATCGGTAATTCATCAGGGCAAGATCATTCACACCTATCACAAAAGAATTCTCAATAAATCCCCCTTTTTCAACGAGACTTATTATTTTGACACGGGCACTAAGCCGTGTATTTTCGAACTCAATGGCATTAAATTCGGCATTTTTATCTGCTCGGATTTCTGGATAGGCAATCCATCCATTGCGCCCACCCGCTCCGAATGCCATATTTTATTAGTGCTTAGCGCTTCCGCTTACCACATCAATAAGCAAGTTTCCCGCTATCAGATTACCCACCGCTTCATAAAACAAACGGGCATCGCAGTAATCCATGCCAATCTGGTAGGTGGACAAGACGAATTGGTTTTTGACGGCGCTTCATTCGCGATGAATCATCGAGGAGAGCTTACGCACCAACTGCAAGAGTTTGCTGAAGTCATCGAGTTGATTGACATTCATAATCAACAACCCACAAAGGGCCAACTGGCAGCTCCGCAACTGCCAATTGCCAGCATCTATCAGGCTTTATGTCTGGGGGTGAAAGATTATATCCGCAAGAATGGCTTCCCTGGCGCATTACTAGGTCTTTCGGGTGGTGTCGATTCCGCATTAACACTGGCGATTGCTGTGGATGCACTGGGTGCGGACAATGTCAGAACCGTTATGATGCCTTCCCAATACACGGCTGATATTAGCTTGGCCGATGCCAATGAGATGGTTGAATTATTAGGGATTAAGCATTATCAATGCAGCATTCAATCCCTATTTGATCAGTATCTGTCCACGGTCGAAGCTGATCTCCATATTTCGCCTGATCCCAACGGATCGAATACCATGCCGGAGAACCTGCAAGCGCGTATTCGTGGCACTTTGCTGATGGCGCTTTCCAATCAATCAGGTTCAATTGTCCTGACGACGGGCAACAAATCTGAGATGGCGGTTGGTTACTGCACGCTGTATGGCGATATGGCCGGTGGCTTTGCAGTGCTCAAAGATGTCAGCAAAACCATGGTCTACCAACTGTGCGAATATCGTAATCAGATCAGTCCTGTCATACCGGTACGTATCATTCAACGTGCGCCTTCCGCTGAATTGCGCGCCAACCAAACGGATCAGGACACTTTGCCGCCCTACGAAATTCTGGATGCGATTATCGAAGCCTATGTAGAAAAAAATTATTCGCCTGCTGAAATCATGGCACTGAATCATAACGAAGCCGATGTCGCCAGGGTTATTCATTTAATTCATATGAATGAATATAAACGCCGCCAATCCCCTCCCGGTATTCGCATTACCCACTGCGATTTTGGCACCGCCTGGCATTACCCCATTACTTCCAATTATCAAGCCTGGTCTATCCCCAAAGATGGATAGGCTCACCGGAACTTGAATAGCAAATAAATATCCAATTGTCATGAAATTATTTGTCTTGATAATTGTGCTATCAATCCTGTTTCCTGCCAATATTCATGCGCACGAACTGCCTGATCTGGGCGATGTATCGCAAGCCACCATCACTCCCCATCAGGAGCGGCAAATTGGGTTGCAAGTGATGCGCCAGATTCGTGCAGATCCCAGTTATATGGATGATCCTGAGATCGCTAGTTATCTGAACAACCTCGGCCATAAACTGATCGCCAATTCAGATGAAGCCAACGCCCAGCAATCGTTTGAATTTTTTGCCGTGCAAGATGCATCCATCAATGCATTCGCTTTACCGGGGGGATTCATGGGATTCAATAGCGGCCTTATCATCGCAGCGCAAAGCGAATCTGAACTGGCTGCGGTCATGTCCCATGAAATTGCGCACGTCACCCAGAAACATTTGGCACGCATGATTGCCAGTCAAAAATTTGACATGATCAAGTCGTTGGCTGCTCTGGCTGTCGCCATTGTGGCTGCCCGTTCGAATCCACAAGCCAGCCAGGCGATATTGGTGGGTTCGCAAGCCAGCATGATTCAATCCAAACTGGATTTTACGCGCAAGCATGAAAAGGAAGCCGATCGCATTGGCTTAACCATTTTGCTCGACGCGGGATTTGATCCACAAGGCATGTCGGCATTTTTTGAACGCTTACAAAAGGCCGGACGATTTCATGAGAACGGTGCGCCTTCCTATCTGCGTACCCACCCGATCACCTTTGAACGTATCGCGGATATCCAGAATCGCACGCGTGAAATGCCTTATCGCCAGGTTCCGGACAGCATCGATTTCCTGTTGGTACGCGCCAAGCTGCGTGCGCTGCAAGGCAGGCCACAAGATGCAGTGGCGCAATTCAAGTCACGCTTGCAGGAAAAACGCTATAGCAATGAAGCGGTTGAGCGCTATGGTTATGTTCATGCCTTGTTGCGGGATAAACAACATAAACAAGCCAATACCGAGCTGGCTCAGCTCTATCAAACATTACAAAAAGATACTGCCTCACCGATTCTGACCGATCATTTATTGGGAAAAACGGTACGAATCGAGCATAAGAATGTCATTGCCGGAGCCATGATTGAAACCCTGGCGGCGAGCGTAAAGCTGGCGAATGGTAAAACCACCGAAGCGTTTAACACGTATAAAAGTGCGCTGAAGATTTATCCACAACACCGCGCATTGATTCATGGTTACGCGGATGCGTTAATTAAAAACAAACAAACTGAAACGGCATTGGAGTTCATAAACAAGCAACTACAACTATTTCATAATGACCCTCAGTTGTTTGGCTTACAGGCTCAATGCTATTCCATATTAGGTGATAGAATGCTTGAACATCGCGCGCAAGCAGAGGTTTACTTTCTCAAAGGCCACTATGCAGGTGCTATCGATCAGTTACAAACCGCATTGCAAAACAGCAATGGAAATTTTTATCAATTATCCAGTGTTGAAGCCCGGCTCAAGCAAATACAAGCATTGAAGACAGAGGAAGAAAAAGAGAAAGCAAAATAACAGAATCACATTCATTTTAAGAAAACTCAATCAATTGATTAAGTTAATGTTCTCGCAGATCTTTTAACCATTATTCATCCAATACCGCATTCACTCAAGTGTCTCTAAATGTTTACTGTTAGCACCAAAAAGATTGTCATTATTTTAATTCTGATTGCCGCATCGGCATTCTATTGGACGAATAGTGGCAAACAAGAATCCAAAGATGGCCAATTCAAAACCCGGAGTATCGAGCCAGGAGATATTATCCAAACCATCTCTGCCAACGGGACGCTGACACCGGTTGTGCTGGTCAATGTAGGCACCCAGGTGTCCGGCACAGTGGCAAAACTGCATGCCGATTATAACGATCCGGTAAAAGTGGGCCAGGTCTTAGCCGAGCTCGATCCTGCCTTGTTGCAAGCGCAATTGCAGCAATCCAAAGCGAATCTGCTGAGCACACAAACCGCCTTAAGAATTGCCATGAGCAAACTAAAGCGCAACCGACTGCTCAAAGAAAAGGAATTCATTTCACCCGAAGCATTGGAAGTGATTGAGCAGGAGGTAGAAGCTGCGCGCGCCCAATTAGCGGTCAGCAAAGCTCAGGTTGAACGTGATCAAACCAATCTGAATTACAGTATCATCCGTTCTCCCATCTCGGGAGTAGTGATTGCACGCGATGTCGATATCGGTCAGACAGTCGCTGCCAATTTTCAAACGCCCATCCTGTTTCAAATAGCCAAAGACCTGCGACAAATGCAAGTCAACATCAGCGTGGCTGAAGCGGATATCGGTCAGTTGCATATAGGGCAGTCGATTAACTTTTCTGTCGATGCCTTTCAGCATCGCAAATTTACCGGTGCGGTCAAGCAGGTTCGGCTCAATCCCACCATTCAGGAAAATGTCGTCACCTACAACGTGGTTGCCCTAGTGGATAATGAAGATGGCGCTTTATTGCCGGGCATGACTGCGAATATTCATTTCGTCGTCAATCAGAAAAATAATGTGTTGCGCGTACCCAACGCAGCATTGCGCTATCGACCCAAGGACAGTGAATCAAGTGCGAGCAGCAAATCCACGCCAGCACCGTCCCAATCCACAGTGTATCGATTGTCAGAAAGCAAGCCAGCGCCGATTAGCTTAACCACAGGCATTACTGATGGCAACTACACCGAAATTGTACAAGGCGAGATCCAGGCTGGCGATTTAGTCATTATCAGTGAAGTGGCCGATAAAAAAGAATCGGAAAGCAAGTTTAAATTGCGCGTATTTTGATGCTACCGACGCCAGCCCATCACTCGGCCACCCCGCTCATCAAAATTGAGAATCTTTGTAAAAGCTACAGCTTGCAAGATGCCAACGGCAAGACTATCACCAATCAGGTATTGTTCAATATCAACCTGACTATCCATCAGGGCGAATTTGTCGCCATCATGGGACACTCCGGATCCGGCAAATCAACGTTAATGAACATTCTGGGGTGTCTTGACACGCCCACTAGTGGCGCTTATTGGCTAACGGAAAAGAATGTAGCAACGCTCTCCAGCGATGAGCTCGCACGTATTCGTAATCGCAACATCGGTTTTGTATTTCAGGGATTTAATCTGCTTAAACGCATGACTGCATTGGATAATGTTGCCGTGCCATTACTTTATGCCGGTATCAGCCGTGCCAATAGCCGCAAGCAGGCGCTCGAACTTCTGCGCCGCACGGGGCTCGAGAACTTTGCCATGCATCAGCCCAATCAGCTGTCGGGCGGCCAGCAACAGCGCGTCGCGATCAGTCGCGCATTGGTTAATCAGCCTCCCTTGATTCTGGCCGATGAACCCACGGGAAACCTGGATTCACAAACCAGCCGGGAAATCATGTCATTATTTGAGCAACTCAATCGTGACCAGGGCATTACCATCGTACTGGTCACGCATGAAGATGACATTGCAGCCTATGCCAAGCGCCTAATCCGCTTAAAGGATGGCCATGTCATCTATGATAAAAATAATGCGATCGAGACCACATCGAATCAATCTGCTTCCGTTCATGCCATTCATGATCACCCCCAATCAAATACTGATTAACGAGGATTTACAGAGACGATGAATCTATTTTCAATTCTCGGCGAAGCGCTGCGTGCTTTGCGTCAAAATCGGTTGCGGGCAGGCCTGACCATGCTGGGCATGATCATTGGCGTTGCCGCTGTCGTTTTAATGCTATCCATTGGCCAGGGTGCACAAACTCAGATCAACCAAACCATCGCATCGATGGGTAGTAATCTTTTTATTGTCGTTCCCGGCGCGACTTCTGCGGGTGGCTTCAGTTTTGGTAGTGGTAGCGTCAAAACGCTAACCATTAATGATGCGTATGCGATTGCAGAATTACCTTCCATCAGCGCGACCGCACCGGTAACCAGCGGCACGGCACAACTGAACTACGCCGCAAAGAATTGGAGCACCATCATCACAGGCACTACCCCCAATTATTTCGAGGTAGGCAGTTGGAAAATCGAATCCGGTACAATTTTCACCGATTCTGATCTGCGCTCTGCGACACGTGTCGTTGTACTCGGATCTGTCACCGCAAAAAACTTGTTTAATGATGAAGATCCAGTCGGGAAAACCATACGCATTACTAATCGTCCTTTTTTGGTGGTAGGTGTACTCATGGCTAAAGGACAGAGCCTGACGGGACGCGATCAGGATGACAATGTGTTCATTCCCATCACCACCAGCGAAAGACAGATCACCGGTAATCAGTTTCCAGGCTCCATCCGTCATATGCTGGTACAGGGAAAATCTGCCGAGGACATGGATATTGCCGAATTGGAAATTACCCAATTATTACGTCAACGCCACCGCATCTCGGGCACCAAAGAAAATGATTTCACCGTGCGCAACTTAACAGCCATTGCTGATATTGCGACAGGTGCTGCCAAAGTAATGTCTTTCGTACTGGGCGCGATTGCTTCCGTTTCCCTGCTGGTCGGTGGAATAGGCATTATGAACATCATGCTCGTGTCGGTCACTGAGCGGACGCGTGAAATTGGTATTCGCATGGCCATTGGCGCCAATCAGCGTGCAATTCTTATCCAATTCCTTTTAGAAGCCCTGATGATTTGTATCATGGGTGGATTGATTGGCCTGGTTATCGGAATAGGCGGCGCTTGGCTAGTCAGCCAAATGGCCGATATGCTGATTGTCATTACCCTCGGCATGATCGGTTTAGCTTTCCTGTTTGCTTCAGCAGTGGGTATATTTTTTGGCTTTTATCCAGCCAAGAAAGCGGCTTCGCTTAAACCGGTTGATGCGCTGCGTTATGAGTAGTCAATTCAATATCTGATGCATAAAAGATACGCAAGACATTAAAAAATTCCATGAATAGCTGTATTTATCTGACGTTTATTGTTAGTTCACTTAAACTTTGTTAACCAGATAATACTCCAATAGCAATAATAACGAGGAAGCTAGCCATGACGATCAAAGAACGCCCTACTTCTGATTTCCTAGCTGTCGTCGTCGTAGAAAATAGAAACGAAGCGATGACAGTCGGCGAAATTAAAAATGCTCTGCACGAGCGGGGATTTGGCATCTTAATGGCGATCGCAGCTTTTCCCATTTGCATCCCATTACCGGTTCCGCCCGGCTACACTACGATCTTTTCCATTCCGTTGTTCATTTTCTCGATACAAATGGTGCTGGGTATGCAAGCACCTTGGTTGCCCGCCTGGATTGAGAAAAAATATGTTAAACGCTCAAGCCTTGAAAAATTAATCGCCAAGGCCAATCCTTGGCTCAAGAAAATTGAGGAGCGCATGCAGCCGCGCATGACGTATATCAGCGTCCATACTTGGGAAAGAATTATTGGTATTTTTTCATTTGTTTTCGCCGTAGCGGTAGCGCTGCCCATCCCTTTGGTCAACTTCCCACCCGGTTTGGGAATACTGGTGATGTCGCTCGGTCTGCTGAACAGAGACGGCGTAACCATATTAATTGGCATGATCATTGGCACGATTGGCATCGGCATCACGATGATCATTTTGGTCATGCTGTGGATGGGCATGTCTGTACCATCGTTTTATTGAAACAAACGCTTCACCAGCAACCCGTTTATTCGGCGAAGAACCGACCGATAATCGTGCAGTAATCAGAATTTCCTAACAATATCATCATTCACCTACTCAACGCTCGAGTTCCATAATGCGGTCAGTATCAATAGGATTCTGTTTCCTTCCACACTCAGAGCCGCCTTATCGTAAGATCTGCTCTCTGGAGTTGTCCAATATTTATGCCTATAATTCAATCGACATGAACTCAGCCGCTGCTGCTTAAGGAGAAAGGTTTGCTGTTAACACGCGACGATCGAAAAATTAGTATTATCGGCGGCTTACTGCTGTTGGGATTAACATTGACAACGGGTGGCGCTGTATACAGTGTCATGCGCCAGCAAATTGAATCCGTGCTGGGTAGAGGGCTGGATGTCGCGCTACAAGGCAAAGCGTTATTACTGGAAAGCCAGATTGAGAAGGGATTGGCAGATATGCGTGCATTAACCATGCGCCCTTTCATCGTGCAATCCATGCAAGAACTCAATGCTCAACCCGAAAATGAAAGCGCGCTACACGATCTTACGCGCAACATCGATTCATTAATGCAAGCTGGCTTCTCGGCTGCGGTTGCTTATGATATGCACGGTAATGCATTAACACACGCAGGCGTTTTCTCTGAAAACCAAGCACAGTCATTACCCTTGAGTAGGCATAATCCCACTTCACTGATTTGGGATGGGGAATTTATCCTGCATACTACTAAGGATGTACTGGATCAAGATTTTCAACATATCGGCAGCATCACCACCGAAATTCCATTACCGCAACTGACTCGTAGCTTTAGCGAAATCAGATCCATCGGTGAAACTGGAGAATTCATATTTTGCGCGCCACCAGTAAAAGGCAAGCAGGACATGCCTTGCCTGATAGGTCAGGTTAATGGGGTTAAATTTAGACACTTAAGGCGCGTCACAGAAGAAGGCGTGCTACCGATCAGCTATGCGCTTGATGGCAAAAGCGGCGTTATTGCCGTCAAAGATTACCGGCAAGTACCGGTGATCGAAGCCTATGCGCCCTTGAGCACTATCGGCCTGGGCATGATTCTGAAACTGGATGAAGAAGAATTGTTCAAGCCAGTCAATGAGGAATTGAAAACCATCATCCTTTATCTGGTCGGATTGATCATTGCTGAAATACTCTTTCTCAACTGGTTCGTACGCAAACTGATTAAATCAGAACGAGAAGCCCGCACTGCCAAAGAAACTGCCGAGCAATTCTCAATCGAGTTGAGTCAGAAGGAAATTGAACTTCGTGAGCGCCTGAAGGAAATTACCTGTCTTTATAATATTCGTCGCAGTATCGGGTTGGAATTGTCTGTAGAAACCGTTTGCCAAAATATATTCGAGCATTTGATACCTGCCATGCAATTTCCGGAACAGGCTTTTGTCGTGATCGAGCTGGATGGAAGACGAATCGCTTCCACCAATCAACACCTCGGATTGACACATGAATTGAAATCGAGAATTGGTGTCAACGGTAAAGTGTGTGGTCAACTCAGTGTTTTCTACCCTATCGACAAGCCGTTTCTGGTCATGGAAGAACAAAGACTCATTGACGCCATAACCAGCGATCTGGCCAGATGGCTTGAACGTAAGCAAATTGATGAGATTCTGCGCGTACGTCTGAAGGAAATTACGTGTCTTTATGAAATTCGCCGCGGCATGGGTTTGGAATTATCACTGGAAAATGTATGTCAGAATATTTTTGAGCATTTGATACCTGCCATGCAATTTCCAGAAATTACCACCGTCATCATTGAATTGGATGGTAAGCGAATTACTTCCGGAGATATGGAGCAAAGTGCGGCCTATAAAATGCAATTAGAGGCCAATATTAACGACAAAGTGTGCTTTGAGTGCTACAAAAAGAGTGATGTTATCGGATTCGTCCTACAATCGAAAATCAGTGTTAATGATAAGATATGCGGTCATTTGAGCGTATTTTATCCCCAGGACAAACCATTCCTGGTACCGGAAGAACAAAGACTGATCGATGCGATTGCCAGTGATTTGGCACGCTGGCTTGAGCGTAAACAATTGGATCAGTTACTGCTTGAACGCTTGAAGGAAATTACTTGTTTATATGAAATTCGTCGCGGAATTGGCGTGGAGTCATCAATAGAAAATGTATGCCAGAATATTTTTGAGCACTTGATACCCGCCATGCAATTTCCGGAAATAGTAACCGCTGTTATTGAATTGGATGGCTGGCGATTCACTTCGGGGAAATATAACCAAGGCCTTATCAACCAGTTGCAAGCAAGAAACAAAATCACGCCCAGAATGCGTGATCATATGCGGGCAGATCGAGATCCAGCCTGTACTTATTGCTCTGAGATTAGTGTCAATGGAAAAGTTTGCGGTCAGTTGCGTGTTTTTTACCCGGAAGATAAGCCCTTTTTGGTACCGGAAGAGCAAAAACTCATCAGTGCCATTGCCAGTGATCTGGAAAGCTGGCTTGAACGCAAGCGTTTGGAGCAGGCGCTCATTTCTATCGCTGAAGAACAACAGCATACCATTGGACAAGAATTGCACGATAATCTTGGACAACAAATTGCTGCCATCGGTTATCAAGCAGGCGCATTAGAGAAAAAAATGTCTACAACGGGAAATGAAAATATGGCGGCAGTAGCTGCCTCCATTGCTTCACAGGCACAGACTGCCGTGATACAGATCAAGCAACTGGCGCAAGGATTACTGCCTTTTGAACTGGAAGCGAATGGCCTGATACCTGCCCTGCAAACGTTAGCAGCAAGAATAGCATCGACATACAACATTATTTGTAACTTTTCCAGTAACCGCGGGATCGTTATCAATGACAGCAGCGTGGCACTTAATCTTTATCGCATTACACAAGAGGCAGTCAATAATGCAATACGCCATGGCAAGGCGCAGCACCTCACGATATCGCTCACTTCCGATGAAGGAATACTTTGTCTGTCGATCTGTGATGATGGTAGCGGCTTTGGGAGTGTTAGTACCGATCATAAAACAATTTCAGGAATGGGCATTAAAATTATGCGATACCGTGCAAAACAATTAGGTGCAAAACTGGAATTTCTATCGCGCAGCGAAGGCGGTACGGAAGTTCGTTTAGAAATGCGGATGGTCTGATATGTCGATGGCAAAAGCAAAAATTATGTTGGTAGATGATCATGCCATGTTACGGCATGGTATGGCGATGCTCATCAATTTGGAACCTGATATGGAGGTATTTGCAGAAGCCGGTGATGGAAACGAGGCGCTGGCCATACTTAAGAAAAACGGCCCTGTCGATATTGTGTTATTAGACGTTACGCTTAAAACAGTGTCTGGTTTCGAAGTGATCAAGAGCATGCATGCTCTGATGCCGATGCTCCCTGTACTGTTTATTTCCATGCATGATGAATCAGTATACGCCGAGCGCGCTTTGCGAGCCGGGGCACGTGGTTACGTCATGAAACAAGAGCCTGGCGAAGTACTGTTAGCTGCAATTCGCGAAGTCTTAAAGGGAAATGTTTATTTGAGCAAGCAAATGCATGAAAAACTGCTAAAGCGCATCGCAACCGGAGGAGCAGAGCCGGAGCAGTTGATCAATACGCTCACTCCCAGTGAATTTGAGGTACTGCATTTAATTGGATCAGGGCATAGCAGTCAGGAAATTGCCAAGCTGCTTTGCCGTAGCATCAAAACAATCGAAACACATCGTTTTAACATTCGAGTAAAACTTAATTTGAAAGATGGCGCCGATTTAATACGTTATGCCACACGTTGGATTTCTGAAGAACATTAGATCATTTGTCGGTCAATTTACAGCAATAATATTATTCACTATCAATAGATTACACGCTAATGGTTTCCCTTAGCAAAAAACAATAGTTTCCCCAATATACACCTCATAGAGGCTACGGTACGATGCACACCATATCAATCTATCTGAGGTTATTACTATCATGAACACAAGACTGGGAAAATATTTGATGGCTGTACCTATGCTTTCTCTTTTGATTTCATGTGCTCAAATGGGTCCTATTGCCACACAGGTTGCGGATGATAGAAAGGCCACATCCAACGCCAAAACGCATAGCGAACATAATAAGTTAGCGAATTACTATGACAACTTAGCCAAAGAAATGTCGGCAAAGGTTGAAGAGAAAAAGGAATCACTGGCAGATTATAATGAACACAGCTATTACTATGGTCGGCAAGGTCAAGATTTCAAATCACATACGCTAGCGAATATTCGTTATTACGAACAAGCTGTTGAGGATTCTGTACAGCAGGCAAATTTTCATCGAAAAATTGCAGCGGAATTATTGCAGCGAGATCGGGCTATGGCTAATAACCCACCAGATAGGCAAGAAATCAAAGCGAATTTGAATACGGGGGCTAAAGACCGAATCGAATCTTCTATTACGACACAATAAAATCACCAATCAACGCCTGACGGTTTCTTCCCTAACAGAAACTTCGTTTGATTTAAACCTGAATCAGAACAGATCTGATTCAGGTTTTTTTCCAAAAAAAAACCCATCGCTCGATTACATCAATATGACGTCATACTGTTCCTGTGTATAGGATTCTTCAACCTGAAGACTGATCGGTTTGGCTATAAAATCACCCAGTTGTGCCAGGCTCTGTGATTCCTCATCCAGGAATAAATCGATGACTTTTTGTGATGCCAGTATGCGAAATTCATTCGCTTCAAACTGCCGGGATTCTCGCAACAGTTCACGCAAAATTTCGTAACAAATAGTTTGCGCGGTTCTTATTTCGCCCCGCCCTTGGCAAGTAGGGCATGGCTCGCACAGCACATGAGCAAGGCTCTCACGCGTGCGCTTACGCGTCATTTCAACCAGTCCCAATGCACTGAATCCGTTCACTGTGATGCGTGTGCGGTCTTTGAGGAGGGCCTTGTTAAGTTCTGTTAATACGGCATTCCTATGTTCCTCGTTGTCCATATCGATGAAGTCGATAATGATAATTCCACCGAGATTGCGTAAACGAAGTTGCCGCGCAATGACTTGCGCAGCTTCAAGATTTGTTTTAAATATCGTGTCATCAAAATTTCGAACACCTATAAATCCACCGGTATTGACATCCATAGTGGTCAACGCTTCGGTCTGGTCAATAATCAGATACCCACCCGATTTTAAATTGACTCGTTTAGCGAGCGATTTTTCAATCTCCTCTTCAACGCCGTATAGATCAAAAAGCGGACGGTCTCCGGTATATAGAGTGATCCGCTCAGCAATATAGGTCATATAATTTTGTGAAAATTTCACCAGCTTCTGGAAATTTTCGCGTGAATCCACCCAAATCCGTTCGGTATCATCATTCACAAAATCACGCAACACACGGTGACTCAGATCCAAATCCTGATAGAGCAAAACAGGAGCAGCAATGGCCATCGATTTCTTCTGAATGTCATGCCATAGCTTATGTAAATAGTCGAGATCTGCGCGCAAATCACTTTCATCAGCTGTCTCAGCCATCGTTCTGATGATATAACCGCCCTTCTCATCAGCAGGCAATATTTGCTGCAGTTTTTCACGCAATAACTCGCGCTCACTGTCATCCCCAATGCGCTGAGAAATTCCAATGTGGGATTCCTGTGGCAGATAAACCAGCAAACGCCCCGCCAGACTGATCTGTGTAGATAATCGGGCGCCTTTTGTACCGATCGCATCCTTAATCACTTGCACCAGGATACTATTGCCCTCGTACAATAACTTCTCAATCGGCTGGGTAGTTTCACCCTCCTGGTTGGGGCTCCAAATATCTGCGACATGTAGAAATGCGGCCCGGTCTAGGCCAATATCAATAAATGCCGATTGCATGCCAGGCAAAACCCGACTGACGCGTCCATTGTAAATATTACCTACAATACCTCTCCCACTCTCACGCTCAATATGTAGCTCTTGAGATACGCCTTGCTCAAGTATTGCAACCCTGGTTTCTTGCGGTGTGATATTGACAAGTATTTCATTATTCATAGTGAATGCAAGTTACTCATAAATAGATCAGATTCTTATAGAATAGAGAACCATTAAAAGCAATCATCATGGAAAAATCTCTATGCCAATTTCTTCTAGCAATTGCGCCGTTTCATACAGAGGCAATCCCATGATTCCACTATAGCTACCCGATATTTCTACGATAAAGGCAGCCGCCAGACCCTGAATAGCATAAGCGCCCGCTTTATCCAGAACATTATTATTGGCTAAATATTTACGAACTTCACGCTCGCTAATTTCACGAAACCTCACCGTAGATGCCGATAACCGCACATGCACGTCGTCTCTAACGCCAATTGCAATCGCTGTGAGCACCTGATGTGATCGCCCTGATAAGGATGTCAATATTTCTTCCGCATGTTCGATACTCCGTGGTTTTCCTAGAATACATCCATCCAGAGTCACCATGGTGTCAGCAACCAACACTGGCAATAACGGAAGCTTGCGCTGTGTTATCCGTCGCCAACCTTCATTCGCTTTAGATCGAACAATACGATAGATATAATCAGTCGGCGCTTCATCAATGAGCGGTTCTTCATCGATATCGATTGGACGCCCCAACGTCTCACGCATCAGTAAAAGATTAAACTTCACACCGATCTGTCTAAGTAATTCACGCCGCCGGGGACTTCTTGAAGCAAGGTATATTTGGTTGTCAGAAAACGTCATGATATGCAATCTTTAAAAATCGAATACTCTGTATTCAAAATATTATCTCATCCCTATCATCCTAACAGAGAACATGAGTGCAGCCAGTCCTGATGCCATGCTCACGCTATACACGATGATAGGGATGACCTTTGATAATGGATACCGCACGATAGAGTTGCTCAGCCAACAATACCCGAACCAAGCCATGCGGCAGGGTCAATTTCGACAATGCGATGGTTTCATCGGCTACTTGTTTGATTTCATGGTGCAATCCATCCGCACTGCCAATTACAAATGCAATGGCATCACCATCTGTTGTCCACTGATTGATAACATGAGCGAATTTTACCGTAGTCCATTGCTGTCCGGCTTCATCCAGTACGACCACCTGGCAGCCTACCGGTAATACGGCTCGTATCCGCTGACATTCTGCCAATAACAATTGCTCAGTTTGTTTGCCACCGGTACGCTTCTCAGGTTTGATTTCAATTAATTGAATGGTTATTTCGCGTGGCAAGCGCTTGATATATTCAACGTAAGCTGTGCTGACCCAGTCTGGCATTTTATTTCCAACCGCAAGGATAAAAAATTTCATAATCAGGGAGATCAGCAAAACTGATGACTCAATTATTTTCTGCGGGAAATAGCCATTTCATTTTTTCTCAGACCACAGGGCTTTCAGATTGTAGTGTTCACGAACGGCCGGCAACATAATATGCACGATCGCATCACCCAGATCGACCAACATCCATTCCCCCGTTTGTTCCCCTTCCACGCCATAAATTTCTCCACCAGCGGCTTTGACTTTCTCTTGCACATTACTTGCCAGTGATTTTGTTTGGCGAGTGGAATCAGCACTGGCAATAATCATATATTCAAACAGAGAAGTTATTTTTGACACATCGATCACATCAATATCATAGGCCTTAATATCCTCAAGGGCATCAATAATAGTTTTCAACAGCTTTTCTGAATTCATGTTTTTCCAGCGTATAAATGATTGATTTTAATATAATCAGAGACGTTTTCAGGCAGCAAATACCGTATGCTTCTTCCCATACTGATCAATGATCTGATTTGTGTAGCCGATATTTCCAGCAACGATGTTTGTGCAGTATAAATCGCACCATGAGTTTGAAGCTTGAGGTCTTTGGCATCCAGCACACATCGGGCGATCAATTCTGTTCTGATCTCTTCAGGCAGGTTCTGATGATCATCGACGGATAAATAACCGGGGCGCGGCACAACAATGATATGGCACAAATCGAAAAGTTCACGCCAATGATGCCATTGGTTAATTTTTCTAAATGCATCTATTCCTACTATAAAAATTAGTACTGCGTTTCTTCCCCATTCCGATCGATATTCACGCAACGATTCCACCGTTGTGCTCATCCCCGGCCGATTGATTTCACGCTCATCCAGAGAAAACAAGCTGTTACCTTGAATGGCCAGACGGACCATCTCAGAACGATGATGCTTTGATGCCTCAGGAACAGCACGTAATCGAGGAGCGCCGGACGGCACGAAAATGACCCGACTAAGACCGATGATGTCCAGCAATTCTTCTGCAATACGCAAATGACCATAGTGGATAGGATCAAATGTCCCGCCATAAATACCGACCACAGGAATCTTATCGATAATTGCCACTATGCCAGTATTAAACTCATATTCTTAAAACTCTTTTTTTGAACCCTGTGACTTCGTTATAGCAAGGCCAAGCGCATGTCAGTCAATACTTGCACTAAATGATTGGTAAAGCGCGCAGCCGTTGCACCATCGATCACCCGATGATCGTAAGACAAGGATAAAGGCAGCATAAGCCGCGGAATAAATTGATGTTCACGATAAATCGGCTTAATACTTGCTTTTGAAATTCCCAGAATCGCTACCTCAGGTGCGTTGATAATCGGGGTAAAGGCCGTTCCGCCAATCCCTCCCAGACTGGAAATTGTAAAACTTGCGCCTTGCATGTCTGCTAGTTTTAACTTGCCCTCACGCGCTAATGCAGACAAATTAGTCAATTCCTCAGCAATGGTGATAATTCCTTTCTGGTCTACGTCTTTAATGACGGGAACCACCAATCCATTGGCCGTATCGACTGCAAAACCAATATGGTAATAACGTTTGATAATCAAATTGGCTTCACCGTCCACGCTGCTGTCAAGCGAAGCATTAAATTCCGGAAATTTTTTTAATGGCGCTATTAAGGCCTTCATCAAAAACGCCAGCAAGGTCAGCTTTACGGTATTAGCTTTTTCAGCGTCATTGGATTCTTTGCGCAAGGTTTCCAAATCGGTGATATCCGCTTCATCAAATTGGGTCACATGCGGAATCATCACCCAGTTACGATGCAAATTAGCACCAGAAATTTGCTTAATGCGTGTTAATGCTTTTAACTCAATGGGACCGAATTTGGCAAAATTGACTTGCGGCCAGGGCAAGAGATTCAGTCCTAATCCCGTTCCGTTATTGCTTGACTTGGATAATTCAGATTTAACGTAAGCCTGAACATCTTCCTTGAGGATGCGATGCTTGGGACCACTGCCGGTAATCAGATCTAAATTGACGCCTAATTCCCGTGCAAAACGACGAATGGATGGACTGGCATGCGCTTTAGAAGCAGTAATTGCTGTAACCGGTGCAACATGTCTCTGAGATTGTGTTTGTACAGATTGAATGGGCGCTGATGCTGGTACTGGCTTTGCCTCATGTTCAGCAATAACGGCGGTTTTCTGCGTGAGTAAGTCTGCAGAAGCCTGATTGGAATCCCCTGTTTGCTTCTGCGCATTATCCGACGTTTCAATCGTCAGAATTGACTTGCCTTCTGAAACTTTATCCCCGGGTTTAACCGATATTTGCTTAATTATCCCGGAATAGGGAGAAGGAATTTCTATGGTTGCCTTGTCTGATTCAAGTGTGATCAAGGAGTCCTCTGCTTTCACCTCATCACCCGCTTTGACCAGGACTTCGATCACTGGCACATCCTTGAAATCACCGATATCTGGAATTAATACCTGTTTTAATTCAGCCACATGCTTTCCTCAAATTACTTCGATGTAAAAAGACATTCATGCAATCATCTTGCATGAATGATAGATTCTTTTACTTATCGATTAATCAATTAGTTAAACGGTCACAGGATTGGGTTTTTCTGGATCGATACCATACTTCTGCATCGCCTGGACAACTTGTTCACTTGGAATTTTCCCCTCTTCCGACAAGGCCTTGAGGGCCGCAACAGTGATATAAAATCGATCCACCTCAAAGAAATGACGCAATTTTTCACGCGTATCCGAGCGGCCAAAACCATCCGTTCCCAGAACCCGGTAGTGACCAGGTATAAATTCACGAATTTGATCCGCATAAATTTTCATATAATCCGTGGCCGCCACCACCGGACCTTCCCGTCCTTGCAGGCAATTTTCCACATGCGAGGCTTTGGCGGGTTCAGTAGGATGCAACATATTCCAACGCACCACATCCAATGCTTCGCGCCGTAGCTCATTGAAACTGGTAACGCTCCAAATATCTGCATTGACGTTATAGTCATCTTTGAGTATGGCTGCAGCCGCGATGACTTCTCGCAGAATAGTGCCTGAACCCAGTAACTGCACACGTGGTTCTTTCTTTTTCTTACTGCCTTCGCTAAATAAATACATGCCTTTCAGTATGCCTTGCTCAGCACCTTTGGGCATCTCAGGGTGGGGATAATTTTCATTCATCACCGTGATGTAATAATAGATATCCTCTTGTTCCTGATACATGCGACGCAAGCCATCCTGAATGATGACAGTCAGCTCATAAGCAAATGTCGGATCATATGAAACACAGTTAGGAATCGTTGAAGCTACGATATGGCTGTGTCCATCTTCGTGCTGCAATCCTTCACCATTCAATGTGGTACGACCAGCCGTGCCGCCCAGCAGGAAACCACGACAACGCATATCACCCGCTGCCCAGGCTAAATCGCCGATACGTTGAAAACCAAACATGGAGTAAAATATAAAAAAGGGAATCATTTGAATTCCATGCGTACTGTAGGCCGTCGCCGCCGCTATCCAGGATGACATGGCGCCTGCTTCATTGATCCCTTCCTGCAGAATCTGACCGTGCTTGTCTTCCTTGTAATACATTAATTGATCGGCATCCTGTGGCGTATACAACTGACCCACCGATGACCATATTCCCAATTGACGAAACATGCCTTCCATGCCAAAAGTGCGCGATTCATCGGCAACGATAGGAACGATATGCTTACCGATCTGCTTATCTTTAACCAGAATATTGAGAATGCGCACAAAGGCCATGGTCGTTGAAGATTCACGTCCTTCACCGCCGGCCTTTAGCAGTGCCTCAAAAGCTGATAAAGGAGGAATTTGCAATGCCTGGGCATGGGTTTTGCGATGATGAAAGGTTCCACCCAATGCCTTACGGCAATCTTGCATATAGGTAAATTCTGGCGAATCCTTGGAAAAGGTAAGATAGGGAACCTCGTCAATTTTGTCATCGGGAATATCCAGACCAAATCGATTGCGGAAAGCTTTCAATGAAGTAGTTCCCATCTTTTTCTGTTGATGGGTAATATTTTGCGCTTCACCGGCTTCCCCCATGCCATAGCCTTTGATAGTCTTTGCCAATATCACTGTCGGCTGCCCGGTATGTTTCACCGCAGCCGCATAGGCGGCATAAACCTTATAAGGGTCATGTCCACCTCGATTTAAGCGCCAGATATCGTCGTCAGACATATTAGCCACCATTTCCAGCAATTCGGGATATTTACCAAAAAAGTGCTTGCGAACGTAAGCACCATCCCTGGATTTGAAATTCTGGTATTCGCCGTCCACGCATTCCATCATGCGTTTTTGCAGCAACCCTTTGGTATCCTTAGCCAATAATGGATCCCAGTAGGAACCCCAAATCACTTTGATTACATTCCAACCTGCACCACGAAAAGCGCCTTCCAGTTCTTGAATAATTTTGCCGTTTCCGCGCACCGGACCATCCAACCGCTGCAGGTTGCAATTGACGACAAAAATTAAATTATCCAGATTCTCGCGCGATGCCAAAGGAATCGCACCCAGCGATTCGGGTTCGTCCATCTCGCCATCGCCCATAAACGCCCAAATCTTTCGCCCTTCCGTATTCACTAAGCCACGACTGCCCAAATACTTCATGAATCGCGCCTGATAAATAGCCATCAGAGGCCCTAGACCCATTGAAACGGTAGGAAATTGCCAGAAAGTGGGCATCAACCAGGGGTGGGGATACGAAGACAGACCATTACCGCCCGCTTCCTGACGGAAATTATCAAGCTGCTCCTCGCTAAGCTCTCCAGAAAGAAAGGCATATGAGTAAGCGCCAGGTGAAGAATGCCCTTGCACATAGACCAAATCTCCACCATGGGTTTCGCAAGGCGCATGCCAGAAATGGTTATAGCCCACATCGTATAAAGTGGCCGCCGATGCAAAGCTGGCAATATGCCCGCCTACATTCGTGTCCCTGTTGGCGCGCAACACCATAGCCATGGCGTTCCATCTGACATAAGAACGAATACGGTGTTCTATCGCATTATTGCCGGGCGAGCGTTCTTCTTTTCCGGTTGGAATTGTATTGAGATAGGCTGTCGTGGCGCTATAAGGTAAATAGGCGCCAGAGCGACGAGCTTTCTCGATCAGTTTTTCCAGGAGAAAATGCGCACGTTCCCCGCCGGCGTTGAAGATGACTGAATCTAAAGCATCCAGCCATTCCTGCGTTTCTTGTGGATCGATATCAGGTTGCGATTCCATGTTCAGGCTTATCCATCAAAATTTAACTTATCTATTTTAAATGCGGTTTTGCGCACGTTCAGCAGCCAAAATGGTATTACATAGCAGCATGGTGATTGTCATAGGCCCGACTCCTCCCGGAACCGGCGTAATATAACCTGCCACATCTTTAACAGTGTCATAATCCACATCGCCACAGAGCTTTCCGTCAGGCAAGCGATTAATGCCCACATCAATGACCACAGCACCAGGCTTTACCATTTCAGCCGTAATCATGCGCGGCTTACCGGTTGCCACCACCAGAATATCCGCATTTTTTGTAAATTGCGGTAAATCCCGCGTCTTCGAAGTACAAATAGTGACGGTGGCGCCTTGCTCCAGCAACATCAAAGCCATGGGTTTACCCACAATATTACTTCTCCCGACCACAACAGCATGCTGACCTTCAACCGGAATATGATTTTTTTCCAGCATCACCATCACACCATAAGGCGTACAAGGTGAAAATACGGTGTTTCCGGTAACCAATGCGCCAACATTATAAAAATGAAAGCCATCAACGTCTTTCTCGACTGCAATCGACGTAATCACACGATTATTTTCAAACTGGGGAGGAAGCGGTAACTGCACCAGAATGCCATGAATATGTGGATTTTCATTCAGTGTCTGAATACAATGCAATACTTCATTTTGCTGCGCATTCTCAGGAAAACTATGTACTTCCGAGTAAATTCCAACATCACTGCAGGCTTTGACTTTATTTTTGACATAGATGCCTGATGCGGCATTATCGCCAACAATAATCACCGCTAACCCTGGTTTGGTCCCCAGCTGAGTTAGTTTCTCTGCACGCAGTTTCCATTCAGCACGAACCAATTCAGCTATTTTCTTGCCATCTATAATATGAGCGCTCATTGTTATGCTAGCAACCGATAGTTGTGAATTAATCTACATTCTCTAAAAAAGAGAATGTTCTAATAGGTATCTAAAAAAACAGTGATCTAAGAACTTAGTCCGCTTGTTTGAATTTCTTGATTTTTGCGCGATACATGAAAATGCCAATTAAGAATACGGGTATGACAAAGAGTGCTGCTGCGATAAGCCCTGCGGCCAAAGTTGCAATTGTACTGTTCCCTGGCATAAACAATGTAACAAACCACACCACCATAAAAGCCACAAACAAGCCACCATACAGCATGATTTTTCTGCCACGATCATACAATCGCCAGAAAGCACCAGAGACTTGCATATCATCAACATAATGATCAAATACTTCTGCCAAACTGCTATCGCCAGGTACGGATTCATAGCCAATAGCTACCGCCAATGCATCGTGATCATCAGCAAGTTTGGACATCTTTCGTAAAAACTCAATACGCTTTTCTGCTTTCTGTTTTGGCATCCGATCCTGGATCAGCATCGTTTTCATCGATGTAAACACTAATTCACGCGCATCATTGGTGTTACCCAAATTTTCAGCAAATTTCCACATCACCCCCAACAAATATAGCTGGATGGTCATGTCCCTAAATTCGGGCGCAAAATCATAATCTTTGCTTTTAATGAGTTCAAGTTGTTCGATCTTGATTGCTCTTGCATGCTCAATACAGGCATCCATCGTCGAAACATCGGAATGAACTGCGGGTGGATTGCTTGCCTCTGCAAGCGATTTATCTGGATCAATCTTTATTTCTTTCATTTTGAAACCCCATGCTTTTTTATTTCAGTCAGAATATTGATGCGCATTATATACCGGCTGGGGGAATCAGGAAAAAGATCCTTCCAATTTCATTGCCTTGTTACTGACAATCTAGATGTAATGATGAATAAAAGAAGGCTAGTCTTAAAGCAAACTAATCAATCAGCATGCCCTGTCAAATTGAGTCGTTGCCAAATTTTTGATGTCAGATTAGCTGAATTTAACGTATAAAAATGTAATCCAGGAGCACCTGCCTGTAATAAGCGCTCGCATAGATCGGTAACGACATCCAATCCAAATGCTTGTATAGATTCACTATCATCGCCATAACCCTCTAATTTCTTGCGAATCCAGCGAGGAATTTCAGCACCACAAGCATCAGAGAATCTAACCAGCTGAGAAAATTTATTAATCGGCATGATTCCAGGAACAATAGGAATATTCAGACCTGCCAACTCACAGGATTCTACATAATGATAATAAGCATCCGCGTTATAGAAATATTGAGTAATCGCTGAGTTGGCACCCATTTCGACTTTGCGTTTGAAATTCTCAAAATCTGCTTGAGCAGATCTTGCCTGCGGATGATATTCCGGGTAGGCCGCCACTTCGATATGGAATGAAGAGCCGAATTCTTGCCTGATGAAAGCCACCAGTTCGCTGGCATAGCGAAACTCTCCGGCTTGTGCCATCCCTGACGGCAAGTCACCGCGTAACGCAACAATATGACGAATGCCTGCTTGAGAATATTTTTCCAGAATAGCGCGTATGTTCTGCCGAGTTGAACCAATGCATGACAGATGTGGCGCCACAACATGCCCCTCAGCCTGAATTTCCAATACAGTTTCCAGTGTTCGCTCACGCGTTGAACCACCCGCACCAAACGTAACCGAAAAGAATTTAGGATTAAACAGAGCCAATTGCTTGCGTGTCAGTTGCAGCTTTTCCACTCCTTGCTGAGTTTGTGGAGGAAAAAGTTCAAAGCTAAAAGTTGGAGTAAATTTCTTTTGTGATTCCATCTGTGCAAATCTACAAATCCATAATAATGACAATCCATATCGATACGAACCCGCTTTGGTTCATACAATACTAGATCAATCGCTAATAAGCGGGAGTCTCGCCTGGATCAAACATTCCAAGCAATCCTCCCAATCAAAAGTCAGAAAACTAGTATCGATACATCTCTGGCTTATAAGGACCGTTTTTATCCAGATTCAAATACTTTGCCTGTTCATCAGTCAACTCAGTTAATTTCACCCCTAATTTCCCAAGATGCAAACGCGCAACTTTTTCATCCAGATATTTTGGCAATACATAGACATTCTTTTGGTAATTATCTCCATTTTGCCAAAGCTCCATCTGCGCCAATACCTGATTGGTAAATGAACTCGACATTACAAATGAAGGATGTCCGGTTGCACACCCCAAATTCACTAACCTGCCTTGTGCTAGTACGATAATACGGCGACCCGATGGAAAAATTACATGATCCACTTGCGGTTTAATATTTTCCCATTGATATTTCTGAATTGATGCGATATCAATTTCCGAGTCAAAGTGCCCAATATTACAAATAATTGCCTGATCCTTCATTTTAAGCATGTGATCATGCGTAATAACTCTCAGGTTACCTGTGGCAGTCACAAAAATATCTGCCTGGTCGCAGGCATCATCCATCGTAACCACTCGATAGCCTTCCATCGCTGCTTGCAGGGCACAAATGGGATCAATTTCGGTAATCCACACGGTTGCGCCTAAGCCACGCAATGATTGTGCACAGCCTTTACCCACATCACCATAACCACAAACCAATGCAATTTTTCCAGCAATCATGACATCGGTTGCACGCTTGATACCATCCACCAGCGATTCTCTGCAGCCATATAGATTATCAAACTTTGACTTAGTCACTGAATCGTTGACATTGAAAGCCGGGAATGGAAGCTCTCCACTCTTGTACATCTCGTATAAACGATGAACTCCCGTAGTCGTTTCTTCAGTGACACCTCGTATCCTGGCAAGATTTGTTGAATACCAAGCGGGATGAGTCGCCAGTTTATTTCTGATGGAGGCAAATAATACGGTTTCCTCTTCATTAGTGGGATTGGCAATAACCGAAGGATTCTTTTCGGCTTTAGCCCCCAGAATCAGCAATAACGTTGCATCACCGCCATCATCCAGAATCATATTAGCACCACTTGCCTGACCAGCTACTGTCCATTCAAAAATCTGATGAGCATATTCCCAATAGTCTTCCAGCGATTCACCTTTATAAGCAAATACTGGAATATTATTAGCAGCAATCGCAGCAGCTGCATGATCCTGAGTAGAAAAAATATTACAAGATGCCCAGCGTACCTCTGCACCCAATGCAACAAGCGTTTCGATCAGTACAGCCGTTTGTATCGTCATATGCAATGAACCGGCGATACGTGCACCAGCCAATGGCTTCTGGTTTGCATATTCCTTGCGTAATGCCATGAGTCCTGGCATTTCTGTTTCAGCAATGGCTATTTCCTTACGACCCCATTCAGCCAATGAAATATCGGCAATCTTATAGTCAGTAAAACAGCTACCATCTGAGTTGAGCACAGCGTTCATAATCTTCTCCTTACAATATGAACGAGCGCCGTTGTAACAATACCCATCTAAACCGAGCCTCACGGAACTAGCCGTTGCAGCGCTCCTCAGCATAGTGGAAAAATTATTTAAGACATTTAATGTCAGCACCAGCTACTAAAAGTTTACACACCTGCATCCGCGCGTAATTGAGCCGCTTTATCGGTAGCTTCCCAGGTGAAATCAGGATCTTCACGACCAAAATGTCCATATGCGGCGGTTTTTGCGTATATTGGGCGCAGTAAATTTAGAGAATGAATAATTCCTCGAGGACGCAGATCAAAGTGCTTTTCGATTAATTGCACAATTTCTTCATCAGCGATCTTACCTGTGCCAAAAGTGTTGACCATCAATGAAACTGGCCTTGCAACACCAATAGCATAAGCGACCTGCACTTCACATCTACTGGCAATCCCCGCAGCAACAATATTTTTTGCAACATAACGTCCTGCATAGGTCGCTGATCGATCAACTTTGGATGGGTCTTTACCTGAAAAAGCCCCCCCTCCATGGTGTGCAGCCCCTCCATAACTATCGACGATGATTTTACGACCGGTCAGACCACAATCCCCCATTGGCCCTCCCACCACAAAACGACCTGTTGGATTAACCAAATATTTAATTCGATCACCGATCATTTCAGAGGGCAACACCGGTTTAATAATTTCTTCAATGACTGCTTCAGTCAGTGCTTGGTGAGATATATCAGGATCATGTTGGGTTGAAATCACTACCGTCTCAATACTTTGTGGTTTACCATTTTGATAGCGCACCGAAACCTGTGATTTGGCATCGGGACGCAGCCATGCCAACTGCCCTCTTTTTCGCAATTCTGCTTGACGTTCGACCAAACGGTGCGCATAAAAAATTGGCATCGGCATCAACTGGGGCGTTTCGTCGCAGGCATACCCAAACATTAATCCTTGATCACCTGCTCCTTGCTCCATCTCTTCTTCTTTAGTGCGATCCACGCCTTGAGCAATATCAGGCGATTGCTTGTTAAAAGCCGTTAAAACAGCACAAGTAGTTGAGTCAAAGCCAATATTGGAACTGGTATAACCAATCTTCTTAACTGTTTCACGCGCGATGATATTGTAATCAACAGAAGCATGTGTTGTGATCTCACCAGAAAGCACAATCAAACCTGTACTGCATAGTGTTTCACAAGCCACACGTGCATTCGCATCCTGACTCAGAATTGCATCTAAAACAGCATCAGAAATTTGATCAGCAACCTTATCGGGATGACCTTCGGAAACAGACTCAGAGGTAAAAAGATATTCACTCATAGTTTAACCAATTAAAATTGTGAAAAGTTGCCAAGTATACCTGATTGTGTTCTTAATTAAAGTTTTGATATGTCATAGATATGTCATAGTGTTTCAATTAACAGAAAATTCATCTTCTTTCTATCAAAGTGACTTATCTTTAATAGCCGTATTAATAAAAACCATTAGAAACATAAACTAAATAATATCGCACAATTTATTCGATACTCAAAAATCATTTAAAAACACAAGATTGTGTCGGTTTATTTACTAAAAATTTGACTAATATCGATATCTATTAGCGGGCGATTTAATCTTTCAAGATCGAATTTAATCCGTCAATTTCTGCTTGACGGTTATTTTAGTCACGGAGGATTCCCAATTCGGGAAAGAAATTAAAAGAAATATTCATAAAAATAACAACAGTATTATTGGATTATTGTCCACTGTAAGGATAATTAGATGAGAAGAGTGTTGTTGAAAATAATTTTATGAGAATATGTTA
>CADEDO010000037.1 GCA_902826115.1 uncultured Nitrosomonas sp. | reverse complement strand
AAATGGAAGGGAGGTTTGGGCAACTGCCACTCTTCTAAAACTCGGTCGCTTGCGGTCGAGTTCTTTATTAAGATAGTCGCCATTCTCAATTCTAAACCTGCCCCCGTGTTTGCGTATTATTTATTAAATTGATCATTTTCGTTAAATACACACTTTTTTTCTTCGTAATCCCATTTCCCGCCTCCGTCTAAACACTTATCTATTTCCAAAAAATCACAACCTGAAAGAAACAGTAGAGCTAATAGGAATATTAGTAGCCTTTTCATATCATCTGGCCTCTTAATCGTTAGTATTGCGATGACAGGCCATTGGGTCTAAATGGAACGCAAATCTGACGACAGTCATCGTCAGGGTTCGCTATGCTTTGTGTTCGACCATAACGATTTGCAATCTGATCCGCAGCAGATTCGGATGCTGGATCAGCTTTAATATTTTGGTCAAACCATTCTCGGGCATTACTTATACATCGTGCAGCATCTTTGCCACCTTTACCGCGTTGCGTAGCTTCACAATTAGCTTTACAGTGGAAGTACTTATCGCTGCTAATAGTGTTAGCATTCCTCATATCACGATAATTCCTAATGAAGTCTCCGGTACCATTAATCGCGCCACCTACATAATAAATGTATTCCTCGCTCCAAAGCCCCAATGGATCAGTAAAACTCAACGGATTCTGCCCCACATACCCCCAGACATTTATTCCGCCTGCCAGTCCAATCGGATCGGGTGAGATGTATCGCCCCGTCTCCGGCTCATAATACCGGAAATAATTGTAGTGAAGATTCGTTTCCTTATCAAAATACTGCCCTGGGAATCGAGGGTGGTATTCGAACAATTGGCTGTTGCCGTCCGGGTTCTCGTCGGGCAGGTTGGCGCCAAACGCATGGGTGTTTTCCCAGCGCCAGACTGGTGTGTTGCTTTGGTTCACGATCACTCGCGGGGTGTTGAGATGGTCGGCGTGAATGTAATACACCTGGATTGGCCCTGTTGCGGTGGGTTTGCGGATTACGGCGACCGGAATATCTTCCAGCCAGATGGTTTCTTGCCGCACCAGCCAATCATCGGTTGGTGTGGCTGTGCTGGCATTGTCCCGGTATTCACCGATCAATTGCCCGGCCGAGTCGTAGAAGAAGAAAAATTTGTAGCTCAACGGGCCATTTTTGCTGATGCGCTGATCCAGTGCGTTGTATTTATAGGTGTGCGTTTTGGCGCTCTTGACTGTCGTCGAGAGCTTGCCGGCGGCATTCCAGGTAAAGGTAGTGACACCGTCGCTCAATGGGTTACCGGCAGCATCGTAGCTGTAGATCTTCGTGACCGGGCCTGCCACATTGAGTAAACGATTACTATCTGTTGCCACGGTATACGGATAATTCGTGCTGCCAGCCTGGGCATTGGCGCGGTTGCTGTTGGCGTCATAGCCCCAGAGTTTGAAGCTGGTGTTGTCTGATTGGCTAATGAGGCGATCCAGTCCGTCATAATCATAGGTGCGGTTATATACCGGGTTGGTGTCGGCTGTTTGGATGATGTGACTGGCGGCATCGTAGGTGAGCGTGCGGGTATCGTTGCCGACGCGATGAGTTTTGAGCCGGCCATCGGCGTCGAAACTGCGGGTGTACGTCTGGTTATTTCCCCACACCCAGCTTTTCGGCTCACCAAATGGTTGATAAACGATATTGCTCAGAAGCAGATTACCATTGACGCGGATCTCAACTGGACGGCCATCGGCGCCATAGGTGGTGCTGACTTGCGTGCCCGAAGGGTAAGTCATTTGACTCAGGCGGCCAAAACTGTCGTATTGGTAGCCCAGAGTCTGTGTGTAATTGATGGTGCCGATCTTAGCGATTTGGGTTTTGTTGAGCAGACGGCCATGTAAGTCATAGCTAAAACTGGTAGAACCCGATTCATCCGTCATGCCGGTCAGGCGCCCAATGCCATTGGTGCCCGTGTCGTAGCTCCAGATCAGCGCGGTTGCGCCGGGAACTCCGGTTACCGTGGTATGGATACGCTTGGTCGGGCGATTGAGCGCGTCCCAGGTATAGGTATGTTTGACACCTCTTGCATCGGTGACGGTCTTGAGATTACCGGCGGTGTCATAGGTGTAGGTAATCGTGCCGCGATCGGCTGAGATTTCCTGGGTCATATCGCCAAAACCGTTGACCGTGTAAGAGGTGGCAATATCTCGTGGATCGGATACTTGCGTGATCTGATCGAGCGCATCCAGAGTTTGCCGGGTATGGCCATTAGCCGGATCAATGGATTCTTTGAGGCGATTAAGCGTATCAAACTGATTGGCAACGGTATGCAGCAAAGGATCAGTGATTTGCTTCAGATTGCCTTGCGCATCATATTGGTATTGGGTGGTCTGGCTTTGTGCGCCGATGTCTTTCCACAGACGGCTTAAGGCATCGAATTCGCGTTGTTGGGTTTTTGTCAGGTTATTGAGCGGATCGAACAATTCTTCCTTGGTGCGATTACCCATGTTGTCCAACGTATACTGCACGCGATTGCCGAGATTATCCGCAATATCGGTCAAACGATGCGCGGCGTCATAGGTGTAATCCAAGAAACTGTTATCCGGCAGGATGATTTTTTTGAGCTGCCCCACGCTGTCGTATTGGTAGCCGGTGATTTCCGTGCCGCTGGTGCGCGACAGCAGTCGTTGGCGAGCATCGTAAGTCAGTGTTGTTGTAAGACCATTCGGATCGATGATTTCTTCCGGTTGGCCGTGGGCGTTATAGCGGGCGATTTGCGTGATATGGCCCAATGCATTGGTGATACTCGCGACTTGAGCGCGGCAACCTTTGTGACCGCCGACACAAGCTGCATCCGGTGCGTAATAATCGGTGGTGGTGATGTCGGTCACATCGGTGCGTGGGCCGTTCTCGGTTTTTTGCAGGATCACGCCGGGAACGCTGGGGTGATAACTATAGCTGGTATTCCACGTGCGCGTGGCGTTGGTAGTGGTATCTTTAATGCGAAACTGTGTGACGTTGCCATGAGTATCGTATACATAGCTGGTTTCGCGCTTGGATTCAGTGATGAGCGTGGGTAGCCGAAAACTGGCGTGCCAGGTCGTGAGGATTTTGCGCTCGCTGCTGTTGGCGGCTGGTGTGTAACCACTCACATCACCCGGACAAGCGCTGCCTGAACTCAAGCCTTCAACCCGGGCGATTTCAAGATTCCGGGTCAGATCATACGCATAGCAGGTTTTATTGCCATTGAAATCGGCTCGGCTGGCGACATTGCCGTTGACGTCATAGGTAATGCTACTTGCTGCGGCGCTACAACCCGATCCCGCCGGTTGCGATTGGCCGGTACTTTTGGCCACACCCAGAATGGTTTGAAAGGTGTGCGTGTATTGGCTATTCAGCGGATCGGTCACGAGGGTGTTGCTACCATCGGTGCTGTAGCTCAATGTATGCCGGTCAATACCACCAGTACCATGTTCCGTACTGATTGCACGACCTTGTGAATCGTATTTGTAAGTCGCATAACGCGCACCGTTTTCATCGGTGATGCCGGTCAATGCATTGGGTAAATTAGCGCCGCCTGCGATGTAGATAGATTCGTTGTAATGATAGGTGCGGGTTTTGGCGTCGGGGGTGATCACCGAAGCAAGATTGCCAACAGCGTCGTAAGTATATTGAAAGACACCATTGGCCGGATCGGTTATCGTATTGATGCGGCTGGAGCCATCGTAGGTGAAGCTTAATGCACGGCCAACGTCATCGGTTACTGTAATCAGGCGGTCATTAACATCATAACTCAGTGTCTGCGTGCGGCCGTCTCGGCTGGAAACGGATAGTAATTTACCAGTTGTATTGTAGGTTTCTATCGTGTCGTCGGCAGTGATCAATTGCCAGCCGCTTCCAGGAACTTCGATGAGTTCATCGGAAATATCACCATCGCCGACCCATTGACCACCACTAAATCTAAAGAATATTGTCTTGCCATCGGGGCGTTCTGCAAAGGTAATTGGTATCGAATTAGTTGTTTGGTTAAACGCTAGTTGAGAATTATAGCTATGCCGCCACTGCGTGCCAATGTGACGATCAAGCGTATTTTGTGCGCTGTTGTAGTAGCGTGTGAATTTAAATGATTGGGAATCATAATCAGATTCAAATGCGTATTTGTTGCCAGTTCGAGTATGTATTGGATTTCCTGCATATAGCGCACAGCTGTTCGAATCAGCGCCTAAATTCTTTGCTGGAAAAATGTTTGTAGTATTTTGCTCACAATTGTATGCTGCTACTCCAGCAACTGGCAATCCGCCATATGAACAGACATACCATGGCCACATCCCCATTAATGATGTCCAAGGTGCCCCCAAAGAACTTGATACAGTGCAGGTAACATTTTGGAATTCATATATTATTTCATGTGAACAAGAAACTGATATTGCATTGTAATATGCCGCAACTGTAGCAGGACATGTAGGTTTAACAGATGCGAATGGAGTTCCTCCGAGCAGACACCCCTCGAGCTGCGCAGGATAAGAAATTATCTCAGCTTTGATAGTGCTGGGATTAAATATCAAGAGCAGAAGCAAAAGAAGCAGGAACATTGGTGAATTGATTAAGTTTTTTAGTCTGTAGAGCGCAGATTTCATTATCATGATTCCTTCTTTATAAGGGTATTGATTTTAAAGAAATTATTAAACAAATCAATGATTATCTGTCCTATATTTACTTAAATAGTAGGTAGATAAATATCTGGGAACTTGACTAGATTGATTATTTTTATTTTTTCGTACAGTTATTAATAGAACTCACGAATAGAACAGTGACTTACAGAAATGTAAGCACTGTATCTTAAAATTAGTAGATCTATAGTAGACTGATTGCATAAAACAATATCCAGAGACCTCTCCAATGAGTCTGGATCTTGCTCAAGATATCTACATGCTCTGAATCAAGAGTAGGATAAGATAGGGGATTTTACTGTTTACTTGTGAAATTCAATTCATTAATTGAGCTATTTTTATAGCCTATTTCTTAGTGTTGAATATGGTCATCCAATTAGGCCAAGTCGAATATGATTATTAGGGCTTGCTTAATCTCTTGCAAATATTGATTTTCAATCTTTCCTTGTTTTTTGCCAATTCGAGAGATATCGATAGCACGCAATTGTTTGAGATTGATATGACGATCTTTGTCCAATCCATTATCATTTGTTGGCGTCAAATTTACGGCAAATGGCCAAGTCTTATGATTAGGTAGCAGAGGTGCCACAATCAAAGTTTTTGATTGTATATTCACCAGATCACTTTGAATTATCACGCAGGGTCGCAGTTTTTGCGTTTCAGCACCCTTAGTAGGTTCCAAATCAACCCAGTAAATATCAAGTTGACTAAACTCAGTCATTTGACAGCCCATCTGATAGAACTGTGTTCCATTCCTTCAATTCTTCCTGATACTCAGAATCAGCAGCTTCTTCTAAGTTTGCTTTTAGCAAAGCTTGCTTAAGGTGATTCTTGCTTTCCTGCTTTAGTAGCTCATTGATGTATGCGCTTCTATTCTCACCAGCAATATTATTTAGAAAGGCAAAACTTTCATCATCTAAAGTGACAGTTGTTCGATGTGTCATATCTTTATCATAATATAATGAATACTAATATATCATACTATTGAGTACCCCTATAATACAATCTATTTGCTTAAATAATGATATTGTTATATGTGATAATGTCCTTTATCACATGTATGAATAAGTGTAAAATTCACTCATCACGATTGCATTTTGTCCTAACCAAAAATGTCGAATCTAACTTCTCTGACAAAATTTTCCTGCCCGACATTAGTCACTGCATCCGGTGAACGAGCCAGAATTCGTTTTCTGGAATTCTTTGCATCCAATATTCGAAATCCTCATACTCGTCGTGCATATGTTCGCGCAGTTTTGGATTTTTTGAATTGGTGTCAGACCGAGGCTCAGGTTGCCGCATTGATTGATATTGAGCCATTACATGTAGCCGCTTGGATTGAATTACAAACCAGACGACTATCGGCACCCAGTGTCAAGCAACATTTGGCGGCTATACGGCATTTATTTGATTGGCTCGTAATCGGCCAAATTGTAGCCACCAATCCAGCCTCGTCCGTTAGAGGCCCTGCTCATCGCGTTAAAACCGGTAAAACTCCCATTTTAGATAGTGAAGATACCCGGCAATTATTGAACAGCATCGATGTCAGCAAACCTTCAGGCTTAAGAGATCGGGCGCTGATTGCATTGATGGTTTACTCATTTGCTCGGATTGGTGCGGCTTTAGCGATGAAAGTTGAGGATGTTTATACGCAAAACAGAAGGCTCTGGGTACGTTTGCACGAAAAAGGTGGCAAACGACATGAAATGCCCTGTCACCATAATCTGGAAGAGTATTTAAGTGCCTATATTAATGAGACTAATCTGCGTGATGATCCGAAGGGTTTTCTTTTTCGTACCATTGGCCGCGGAACCGGACAACTAACCTCTTCTCCTTTAGTACAAGCCAATGCTCATGCCATGATACAAAGACACATTAATAAATCAGGTATCGCAACAAAAGTTGGCAATCATAGTTTTAGGGCTACCGGCATTACTGCTTACCTTAAAAATGGCGGAACTTTAGAAAAAGCGGCAATTATGGCGAACCACTCCAGTACACGTACCACACAGCTATATGACCGGCGCCGCGATGATATGACGCTTGATGAAGTGGAAAGAATTATGATCTAAATGTTTTTCAGAATGCACTGACGATGCTATTCATAACGATGAGCCAAAACTTTCTCTTATGCAATCACATCGTTTTGTCCAACTGCCGCTGACGGGATATACTATAACGTGCAATTGGCCGCCGGGCCTGAGTACTCGGAATGCTTCCGTAAGCGCTCGTCGCTTATCTTGCGATGGCAGGTGATGCAGCATCAGACTGATAAATGCACGGTCAAAACTTTCGTTCGGATAGGGTAGATTAATCGCCGTTCCTTGTTGCAGCAGGATAGTTTTATCTGCTTGCTTGGCTTTTCTTTGAGCGATATTCAATATCTCAGGATCTACGTCGAGTCCATACACTAATGCATCCGAATGAGTGTGTTTGATCTGCAAAGTAAGAGTGCCTGTGCCGCAGCCTATATCTAATATTTCATGACCTGGTTGAATACTGGCTTGCGCAATCAATGCAGACTTTAATGCTTCCTCAGGAAATAAGTGCCGCATGACCGGATCATACCAACGCGTCAGCCAGTGAAAATAAAACACAGGGATATAACGGGGGTCTCTCTTCATCGCGACCGTCCTCTCAATTTTTATGTTTTTAGTGAGCGCTTAATCGATATTTCCTTAACTAGTACATAAATTGCAGGAAAAATAATCAGCGTCAATATCGTCGCTGAAACCATGCCACCAACCATCGGAGCCGCGATTCGCCGAGTCAGCTCGGAACCCGTGCCACTACTCAGCATAACGGGCAGCAGACCTAGAATACTTCCGGCAATAGTCATCATGACAGAACGTATCCGAGTAACAGCGCCTTCAGTCACTGCAAAGTAAAGGTCTTCAATGGTGATTTCCTCACCTGCGGCTTGACGCTTCTCGCGCATCTCCGTCAGAGCCTGATCGAGAAACTCCAGCATCACCATACCGGACTCAGCCGCAATGCCGACCAAACCGATGAAACCTACTGCCACCGCGATACTTATATTATAGTCGAGCCAAAACATCAGCCAGATACCGCCGACCAGAGAAAAGGGAACTGATAGCATAACGATCATAGTTTCGGTCAGTCGGTTGAAATTTAAATAGATTAGAATGAATACAAGGAGAAGGGTAATAGGAATCACCACTTTCAACTTCTCTGTTGCGCGTTCCATGTATTCAAATTGGCCGCTCCAGGTTGCGTAATATCCTGATGGAAATTCTACTTGTTCAAGCACAGCTTTTTGCGCATCAGCAATATAACTGCCGATATCTCTACCTCGAATATCAACAAAGATATAGGCAGCAAGCAATGCGTTCTCTGTACGAATACTGGGTGGACCTTGGATCAACTTGATTTTAGCCAATTGACCCAACGGGATCATGATTCCATTCATGGATGGAACCAGCACTTGTGTAGCAATAGCTTGGGGGTCACTTCTAAGTTCACGTGGGTAACGCACAGTCACGCCATAGCGCTCGCGCCCTTCCACCGTTGTGGTAATCGTTTCACCCCCAAGCGCTACTGTAATGACTTCGAGCAGATCACCTACTGCTAATCCATAACGTGCAAGCGCCATACGATCTGGTTCTATATCGAGGTAATAACCGCCCGTGGTCCGCTCTGCAAATGCGCTCGTAGTGCCGGGTACAGTTTTTATAGCCGCCTCAATCTCTCTGCCTAACTTTTCTATTTCACCGAGATCATTGCCGAAGACTTTGATACCAATCGGCGTACGAATACCGGTCGCCAACATATCCGTTCTATTTTTGATAGGCATAGTCCAGGCATTGGCTACCCCAGGAATTTGTAATGCCTGATCTAATTCTGCAACGAGTTTTTCAAGCGATATATTAGGCCGCCATTCACTTTCAGGTTTTAAGTTAATAATTGTTTCTGTCATTTCCAAAGGTGCCGGATCGGTAGCGGTATTTGCACGTCCCGCCTTACCAAATACTGACGCAACTTCAGGAAAATTTTTGATAATCTTGTTCTGCGTTTGCAACAATTCTGCTGCTTTTGTAATAGAGACACCCGGGAGTGTCACGGGCATATAAAGCAATGTGCCTTCATTTAGCGGCGGCATGAACTCAGTACCTAGTTTTAGAGCTGGATAAATAGTCACTCCCAATACTGCAATGGCGATAACAAGAATGCTTTTCTTCCATTTAATAATCCAGGGGATGACCGGTTCATACAAGCGGATCAGCAGCTTTCCCAATGGATTATCCTGTTCACGCGGAATACGACCTCGGAGCAATAACAACATCAGCGCTGGAACCAAAGTAATGGAAAGTAGAGCCCCGCCCGCCATAGCAAAGGTTTTGGTAAAAGCGAGCGGTTGAAACATACGCCCTTCCTGGGCTTCAAGTGCAAATATCGGTAAAAATGACACAGTGATAATCAGCAAACTGAAAAATAGGGTAGGACCAACTTCTTGACATGCTTTGATAATTGCATTCCTGCGCTCAGAAGCAGGAGCCTGGGGCTCGAGCCTCGAAAGATGCTTGTGAGCATTTTCGATCATTACAATGGCTGCGTCGGTCATTTCAGCAATAGCCAGTGCTATGCCTGCCAAGCTCATAATGTTGGAATTGATCCCCAAATGAAACATAACAATGAATGCGATGATTACGCCAATTGGCAACATAATGATCGCAATCAATGTACTGCGGACATGCATAAGAAATGCCACGCATATCAACGCCACGATAACGACCTGTTCAATCAATACTTCATTAAGCGTTGCGATGGCTCGTTCAATTAATTCAGAGCGATTGTAAACCGACTGAATTTCGACTCCCCCCGGTAAACCAGGTTTGAGTTCGTCGATTTTTGCTTCAACATTGTGGATGACCTCTAACGCATTTTCTCCATAACGCGCTACAGCAATGCCGGAAACAGCTTCACCTTCGCCATTAAATTCGGTAATACCTCGCCGCTCATCCGGTGCCAGTTCTATGCGAGCTACATCGCGTAGCAACACTGGCATACCTTCATGGGCTTTTACAACTAGATTTTCCAGGTCGCTGATCCCGCGCAAATAGCCTTTACCGCGCACCATGTACTCGGTTTCGGTGAGCTCGATCACTCGCCCGCCAACATCGCGATTACTTTGAGCGACCACATTGATTACTGTTCTGAGGGAGATGCCATATGTTTGCAAACGCCTTGGCTCTACCGTGATCTGATAGGTTTTCTGAAATCCACCTACACTAGCTACTTCGGATACTCCATCTACTGCGACCAATTGAAAACGTAAAAACCAATCCTGGAGACTGCGTAATTCATCCAATGTGCGGTCTTTAGCGGTAACAATATACTGATAAACCCATCCTAACCCGCTTGCGTCCGGGCCGAGTGAGGGTCTGACACTTTCCGGTAATTTATTAGCTGCAAAGCTTAGGTATTCCAATACCCGTGAGCGAGCCCAGTAAATATCCGTTCCATCTTCAAAAATGACATAGACAAACGATACCCCAAATGCAGACAACCCGCGCACCACCTTGGATTTAGGCACACTCAGCATCGCTGTAGTCAGCGGGTAAGTCACTTGATCTTCGACTACTTGAGGAGCCTGTCCCGGGTATTCGGTATAGACGATGACTTGTACATCGGATAGGTCAGGAATTGCATCTACTGGAGTTTTTGAAACAGCATATACTCCCCAGGCAATGATTGAGAAAGTAGCCAGTAATACCAAAAAAACATGCCGTACTGACCATTCGATAATTTGCTTAACCATGTTAATGTTCTTGGAGAGGGCCGAGATTGTGGCCTGCAGCAGGATATATGTGAGTAATTACATATGCTCCAGGAGATTCCTCAATAAATTCAAATATTACCTTCTGTCCAGGTTTTAAAGAACTCAGCAATGAAGGATTCTTTAAGCTGAAATCCATAGTCATGGACGGCCAATTAAGGCTAGGGACTGGGCCATGCGCAAGCTTGATAACACTTCGCGAGGAGGCTATTTCTTTAATGATTCCATCCGCTTGATGAACAGTAGTTGTACTTGTTGTAGGCTTACTTGAACTGACGGGCATTAGCTCGTCTGTTTTGAAATTATGTGAAGCATGACTAAAATTGCTTATCGCCGCTTTCATATTACTTTCGGCATCAATTAGAAAATTAGCCTTAACCACCACAAATTCACCGGCTTGAATCCCACCTAGTACTTCAGTAAAACCATCCGCATGCATACCCAACTTCACCGTACGCGGTTCATATCGGCCTTCCCCTAGATCAACCAACACCATCCGACGCGCGCCTGTATCAAGTACTGCCGAATCGGGAATGGTTAATACTTTATTATCATTATGAAATGAAGCAAACTCTACGTTTGCATACATATCGGGTTTGAGTAAGCCATCTGGGTTATGAAGGATAATACGTACGATTGCCGTACGAGTCTCAGGCGTTACTTTAGGGTAAATAAAAGCAACTTTTCCAGTAAATATTTTTTCTGGATAGGCGTCGACTCTAATGGTTGCCTTTTGTCCAGGATGAATCAGACCTAAATCTTGCTCAAAAACATCTGCCAGCACCCATACTCGAGAAAGATCTGCGATTTGAAAAAGCACTTCTCCAGGTGCAAAGCGTTTTCCTTCAATGGAAGGTTTTTCCAAAACTACGCCATTGGCTAAAGATCTTAATGTGACATACTCTTTGGTAACACCACCGCGCTGTAAATGCTGTAATTCAATTTCAGAGATATCCCAATTACGCAAACGCTGTAAAGCACTTTTAGCCAATCTTTGCATAGCAGCCTTGGTATCTGTATCGCTGTTTGCAACTGCTTGCAACCCTTTCTCAGCAATAAGATACTCCTGTTGAGCCGTAATTAATTCAGGACTATAAACATCCATCAACATATCGCCTTTCTTAACCGCTTGGCCAGTCGTATTGATGTAAAGACGTTGAATCCATCCTTCAAATTTAGTAACTTGAGTATGTAACTTTTGTTCATCTGCTTGTATCGTTGCAACAGCCCTGACGGTACGGATAAGCTGGCGCATTGATGCCGCTTCAGCTCGCACCCCTAATTTTTGAATTTTTTCTGTACTAATCCTGATTAAGGATTTATCAGTTTGGGATTCTTCGCCTTCATAAACAGGCAAATAATCCATCCCCATTGGATCTTTCTTGGGAATGGGAGAAGTATCGGGCAGTCCCATCGGATTACGATAATAAAGAATCTTTTTATCAAAGTTGTTTGTTTGGTGAGAAATAGCCGCGGTTTTCGTCTGGGATTGTGTATAACCCCACCAGAAACCCGCAAAAATCGCGACTGCCAGTGTAATACCGGCAATGGTTAGTTTTGCAAGGGTATGCATAGGAAGCTCCATAATCGTTATCAGTTAGTGTTGCCTTTTGCCTACCATTAAATCGATTTCAGCAATTGCTTTGTTGTAATTGGCTATTGCGGATATAAGATTGGTTTCATAATCAAATACGGTCATCTGATTATCGAGCAGGGTCAGAAAATCGACGCGATTGACTTGATAAGCAGCCAATGCGGACTCAACTGTCAGTTTTGCCTGTGGCAAGATGGCGCTCTGATAGAGCTTGACCGATTTGAGGCTTTGTTCAGCGATCGCTACTTGTTGGCGCAACCTTGACGAAATTTCATTGCTTTGGGCTTGATATAAGTTGATTGCCTGATCGCGCAATGCCTGGGATTCCATAATACGAGGCTCAATCTTGTTACCGCGCCATACGGGTAAATTAACAGCTACCGTCATACTGACCATGTCGTCGCGTCGAGTGCCATCGAGCATGTTGTCGCGTTGGCCGTATGAAAGACGTACATCAAAATCCGGATAATAGGCTCTGCGTGCTAAATCAATGGATTTCTCATTACGCGTAATCAGACTTTGTAATGCCAGGAGTTGCGGGCGTTGTGCTAACGCTTCTTGCTGCAGCGATTCCAGAATCAGGGGCACCTCATGAATATGCAGTGGCGCTGGAGTTGGGATTTCGCCCTTGACGTTGCGCCCCAAAGCACGAATTACTTCAGCTTCAAATATAGGTTGCTCCCGAGCCAAGCTCAACAATCTATCGAGCATTCTCGATACTTGTGTCTGTGCTTTAAGCACATCCGCCTGATTTCCTTGCCCTACTTGGTATCGTCCTTCAACAACGCGTAGAAAATGTTCGAGTGTCTGCTTGTTTTTCTCAACCAGTTTGATCATTTCCAGTGTTAGTCCGAGATCAAAATAGGCCGTCTTAAGATCATGCATGACACGATTGACTGTCTCATGGTAACCCTGCTCAATAGCTTCGGCATCCTTACTTGCAACCTCTTTACGCAAGCCGCGTTTTCCTGGGAAGGGAAACCGTTGAGACAAACCAATCATTTTCATTGTCATGTCTTCGCGATTAAACGGGGACGATGCAAGAGGTGCATTGATCACCCCTGCTTCAAGCATCGGATCATCCAGCGCTTCTGCTGGCGCTATGCGCTGCTGAGCGGCTTCGCGTTCTTTTAGCGCTGCGCGAATTTCCGGATTATTTTCGAGGGCTTCCACAACTAAAGTGGGTAGTGGAGTTTCATTACGCAAAATGGCTGAGTGGGAATAAATACCTGAGCCAGATTTGTTTGTTTTAATATCTTCTTCTTTTGCAATAGCTGTACTCACAAGCGCAATCAGGGCAAATGTTCCCAAACTGACGCGGATCATTGCAGCCTCCATAGAAAATCTCTTTGTTGAACAACAATATTGATAACAAATACTATGAACATGCCCATCTCCTGACTGATAAGGTCTTTCTTAGTTGAAAATGAAGATATAGATACGCGCGATCCCTATGCTCTACTTTAAAGAGCGACAGAAGGTATGCGAACAGGTATTTTTGCCTAAATTACAGGCGGATTTTTAGAAGGAAAGATACAAGGGAGGTCGTTGCAGTTGTTCCGGTATAAACGAAATGAGACCGGAATTCAAAACAAACACGGCAGAAGTTTTATTAACCAACATTGATGCTGCACAGTTCGGTACGATCGGTGTGTTGCTGTATGCATCACAAGAGGTGTCATCACATGCAATGCTGGCTAGCACATGATCGGCTGGATTTTCAGTTACTTGCTTATGGCAGTCAGCGTGATGATGATCGTCGTTAATATTTATTGCTAATTTTGTACCATGATGACTGTTTAATTTTTTTTCCTCTGCGCATACCGACAGCACAGCCGCCGCAGCACCCTGAACTGGGAGCCATAGCATGAAAAAAAGCAGTAACCAATGGTATGCACTTGATCTCATCTTTTGTTCAATTTAGATAAGTATGAGGAATTTGTTTGAAATAAATTAACTTAGTTCACTTCGCAGAGATTATTTTATTTCTGCAGCTATTTTCCGATGAGAATCAGCCAAATTCATATTTTCATTTACAGCTTCTCCATAAACATGAAGTAATGCCTTACACATGGATTCCATATCTAATCCTCGTCTTCCATAAGTTTCTCTCTGGGCTTCATATTCCGCTAGCATTTTTTTATGTTCATCAACCTTTGCCTGCATTTCCTTTGCAGTATCTTCATAATGTTTAGCAAGTGAAATATGGTCAGCAGGAGTTCTTGCTTTTCTGATTTCTTCAAACATATCCATTCGAACTGGAGTAATATGCGTACACCCCGTTACCAGTCCAACAGTAATTAATGCAAATAGACTCAACAATATTTTCATGTTCTACTCCTTTTAGTAAATACTATGTTCGAAATCTAGTCAAACCAAAATAGATGAGTTTGATCAATAATGTTTTCTTCAAGATAATTAAGAATCATTTCATTTAACTATTATCTATCCCTACTTATAGCCGTACATTATTTCCGATCATATTAACTGAAGATATGACCTCCCAGCATCCATTGATTGTGTTTTATTACTTAGTTTCCGTAAAATAACCACCTTATTTCCGTAAGATAAAACATCACCCGCACTGCAGGCTACCACGTAATTTTTATTGCCTCATCTTCACGCAATGCATTTGCTTGTGCCTGAATCATTTACCAATGGATTAGTTATTTACATTTTTTAATTGTTTATACTGCATTTCAAATCGATTTGCTTTAGACTGATCACCGGCAAGCATTGCCGCTTGCGCAGCAAGATATAATCCATTACGACGATTGGGGGTGCGAATCAGTGATAATTCGAGCTCCTTTAACGCCTCATCATATTGTTGTAGTTCTAGTAACAATTCACCAAGTAACTGTCTGGCAGGTATGATTGCTCCAGGGGTAACATTATCTTTCTCAGTACCACTCTCCAGTTCGGCAGACATTCGCATGAGTTGCAGCGCGTCAATTATTTTTCCCTCTTGATAAGCTATCCAGGCCGCTACGGCCAATCGTTGGATCTCAATTTGATCAGCCGTATAGAACTTCTTGGCTGCGATATCAACATCACGCAGTGTTTCGAGCCGCTGAAGACTTATCTTAGCGGTTTCCATTCTTTTGCTTTTGGCTGCACCCAATCCACGGGCAAAGTGAGTAATCGCCTCACACCAGCCGAACTGGCTCCAAGGAAAATCGCGCGGAGTAACTGTTAACTCAGAAGCTTCTAACCATTCCTTTCGTTCTATAGCATAGCGAGCGGGAATTGCTGCGAATGCGTAAGCAGAAGTGGTATTTTCAGGCTGTGCTTTTTTTATAGTTTGCAGTTCTTGTACGATCTCTCTAGCTTTGTCGGCTTCTCCAGTTTGTAAATAGGAATAAATCATGTAATCCATGAAGTGAAATTGCTGATCCCAAGTCCTTACTATGGCATTTCTACGCGAATATTCTTTCGCGGCAAGATATGCTGCTAGGTTAGACTGTGCTGCATCCTGCCATTGCCCCAGTCTAATGAAAATATGGGATGGCATGTGTAACGCATGTGGTACTCCTGGAGCAATATGAGTATAGACCCGAGCCGCGTTCAAACCAAACTTTGCAAGTTCAGGATAATCACTGCTATGGATGATGTAATGCGCTACACCGGGATGATTTGGTTCATCCTGCAATACTTTTTGCAACACTTCTAGAGCTTTCTTTTGATTCACGTAAGTCTTATCCTTTGGAGAAGCATTAGAAATTAATGCTAAAGCAAAAAAAACAGCGGCTTCTCGGTCATCTGGGTTTTGAACCCAGAGCTTCTCCATTGCATGCTGATACGCTAGCTTTTTCGCCTCGTAGTCAGCTTTATCATCATATAAAATTTTAATTGCATTCAGATAGGCTTCTTCCTTTTTTGATTTAATTGTTAAGTTATTTGTCTGATAGAGTGCATCCCGTCCCTTTAGCAGCTCTGCTGCAGCAGGAGGGGTGGCCCATAACTGATGATATAGACTCATTGCGATTCCCCAATAACCCATTGCACATGTTGGATCAATAGCTGTAACTCGGCGAAATGTCACTTCTGCCTCGTCATACCAGAAGGAATGTAACATTGCTACAGCTAGATTAAATTGTTCCTGAGCAACTTGTGTGCAGGAAATTGGAAAATTGACCTGTCCTAATTTTTCCTTATTGTTTTCTCCGAAGTGTTGATGATTTCCATCTGCTCGAAGCGGGCCGGATAAGATTATGCTAATGAAAAGAAAGGTTGCTATGTATGCTTTCATGGATTATTTCCAAATATTGGGATATTTCCTCGAAATAATGTTAAATATTCCGAGGAAATCTATTATTTCTTTAATGATTGACCGTGACGAATCGAAGGCTTATTCAGAGAATTATTAAACTCTTGAGTAGTGTCTTCATCAGCCAATGATTTTAGAATAGGACAATCTGGGCGATCATCGCCTTGGCAATGCATTATCAATTCAGATAAGGCAGCGGCCATTGATTTCAATTCATTTATCCTTTCCTTCAACTGTGACAGGTGCTGTTCAGCGAGCTGCTTAACCTCTCGTGCTGGTCGTTGTTGGTCGCTCCACAATGAAAGCAGTTTCTTAATTTGTTCGGCACTGAAACCCGCGGTGCGAGCGCGGCGTATAAAACGTAAGGTATGGATGTTTTTTTTATCGTAATAACGGTATCCTGAAAGCGAACGACCAGCATTAGGAATGAGGCCTATTGACTCGTAATGACGGATCATTTTTGCAGAAATACCTGAAGCACGTGCCGCTTCTCCAATATTCATCTTATTTTTCCTTAATGATGTGCGTGAGCAAGTGCATGTCCTTTTCCACGAGCGATAAGCCAGAGATTCACTGGGAAAGTAACAATTCCTGCAATAAGCAGAGCACTGCCAAGGCTGCCCCAGAACATCAATGAATTAAGGGGGGAATCCATCGCACCTGGAATCATCAGCATCAGTAGATTATCGACAGTCTCCATGATCGTTATCGAGGCCGTATCAGAAACCAAAGCAATATACATAGCAGCTTTGAAGTTATATCCTGCGCTTAGAATAGGGATCATGGTAAAAAGGTAGCCCGACAGGAACGCCAACGTTATTGCCAGCAGAATTGTTTCAGCATTGCTCCAACCGAGGGCTATACCCATTACCATGCCAGCGACTTCGCCGATAGCGCAACCAGACAGACAGTGCAACGTCGCCATCAAAGCAGTTTTACTTAAAGACTGATTTTTAAATTGATTAGAATTGTGATGCAGACGGTTTTTCATTTAAAACTCCTAGTCATTCATTTATGGAGTTCTAATACTCAACCTTCCAACCATGGGAATGTCAACTCTTTTTATATGTTTCAGAAATAATGATAAATTTCTATTAACAAGGATAATACAATTTCTGGCTACAAGCAGCTGATTCTCGATGGTCGGCTGGCTAAGATCCCTTGCAAATATCTGACCAGTGCTCGTTTTCGCGTACTTTCTGCTTAACCTCAGCTATTTGATGCTATAATTCGAGCGGGGATTCAGCAGCCTCCCCATTCTAAGACGATTTCGTCCAAGGCCTGCTTTTTTTGGATAATTCCAAGGAGAAGCTATGGACGAGTCACATACAGATATTTCAGATAATTCCTCAAATCGCGATGTAACTCCGCCTAAGAATGTAACTTTATCTGAAGCATTCTGGTATTGGTTAAAGCTCGGATTTATTAGCTTTGGTGGTCCAGCGGGACAAATTGCGATTATGCATCAAGATCTGGTTGAACGTATGCATTGGATTTCTGAAAGAAGATTTCTCCATGCGCTGAACTATTGCATGTTGTTGCCGGGGCCAGAAGCTCAACAGCTTGCTATATATATCGGCTGGTTATTACATCGCACATGGGGTGGCATTATTGCTGGAGTCTTATTCGTTCTTCCTTCGCTTTTTATCCTAATCGCCCTTTCCTGGATATATATTGCGTTTGGGGATGTTCCCCTAGTTGCGGGAATATTTTATGGAATAAAGCCCGCAGTAACAGCGATTGTGTTTCAAGCGGCATATCGGATCGGATCGAGAACAATCAAGAACAGCTTTCTTTTCCTTATAGCCGTAGCATCGTTTATAGCCATATTTATATTAAAAATTCCGTTTCCATTTATAGTCGCCACTGCTGCATTAATAGGATTTATCGGAGGAATATATAGACCTCAAAATTTCCATATAAATAAATCACATGGAAAAAAGAATATTTCATACGGTGCGGCATTGATTGATGACCATACTCCAACTCCAGAACATGCAAAATTTTCTTGGGTAAGGTTAAGTTCGATTATCGTAACAGGATTATTGTTATGGCTAATCCCTATATTATTTTTGACGGTGCTTTATTCATGGAATCATGATTTCACCCAAATGGCGTGGTTCTTTACAAAAGCTGCGTTATTAACCTTTGGCGGCGCTTATGCAGTTTTGCCGTACATTTACCAGGGAGCAGTTGAATTTTACGGGTGGCTAACACCTGAGCAAATGATAGATGGGCTAGCACTTGGAGAAGCAACCCCTGGGCCATTGATTATGGTAGTAGCTTTTGTAGCTTTTATTGGTGGTTATGTAAAAGAGCTTTTAGGGCCGGATATGCTATTTATAGCAGGATCTATGGCTGCCATCATTGTAACGTGGTTCACGTTTTTACCTTCATTTATATTTATTCTTGCGGGAGGACCCATAGTTGAATCTACACACGATAATTTAAAGTTCACTGCACCGCTAACTGCAATCACAGCAGCTATTGTCGGGGTTATATTAAATTTAGCCATGTTCTTTGGCTATCATGTTCTTTGGCCGCAAGGATTTAATGGAGAATTTGATTGGATATCAGCATCAATTATAATCATTGCAGCGGTTGCGCTATTTCGTTTTAAGAGAAATGTTCTTGAAGTAATATGCTTTTGTGGAATAATCGGCTTAGGTGCAAAATTAATTATTTTCTAAGAAGTGTTTAGCAAAAGGAATAGCGACGATAAACAATCATCGAGCTAGGGTTCGGAACAGCATTTTGGCTTGTAGCTTATGTCCCTCGCGCCGGTCGACGGTGCGAGCACTGGATTCAAATATTAATGCCTCTTCTCCAACCAATCCGCCCACCTAAGAGCCTTGTTCATCAAGTCATGCCGATACTTCGCATTATATTTTGGAGTACGTGAATGATAATTTGCCACTCTCGTCCAAATATCCCCTCGATCATTCTTGATATGTAGCCGTATACGCCAAGCGGCCAAGTCGAAAGCGTAACAACCTGCGGTTGACACATGATCTGGTTTAATGCCATATCTCGATAAATCTTTTAAGTATGAAGTATTAAACTGCATCACACCAACATCGTGCGTGCCGTTACTGTTTCGCACCCACTGCCCTGGCTTTCCACCCTCTTTCTCGGCAATGGCGAGCAGGATATTGGCAGGTATTTCATACTTGATAGCAGCAGCTATTGAACAAACCACGCGCTCCTGCATGTCCGGCGGCAAATCCATCAGAGATCTCTTCCACCCGAATTATTTCCTCCTCTTGCAGCCTCATATGCCTGGCCTTTCTCTATGGCATTGCGTAAAGCTTCTGTTCCATTCCTGGCGGCTGATGCCGCTGCAACCCGACTGGCAACCAGTGAGCCGCCATAAGACGCAACCGCTGCCGCAGTCCCCGCCCCTGCTAGGAAATTGCCTGCGCTATAACCACCAATGCCAGCATTCGATCCTATGGAACTACCGGTTATGATGCCGGCCAGCAGTGGCGGCAACTTGGATATCAACACAAAAAACGCAATCGAAAAAATCAGCATCACCGCCAATTCTTCATAATTGAGCACGTTCTTGCCCATCTTGGTGTAAAAACTGGTCAATAGATCACTCCCAATCCCAACAATCAAGAGCATTACGAATAATTGAACGCCAACGCTTAATACGGTCTTGAAGTAATTGATGGCAATATCCGTTGTCCAGCGTGCTCCTCCAAATCCCAGAAAGAAAATTCCCGCATACATCAGTACCCAGGAAGAAATCATCAATAGCAGCATATTGATCGCAATGACGGCCAAGACAACTAGGATGATCAGCGAGATAATCATCGCGATTAAACTATCTATAGGTTGTAGTAAGGTGAGATTATTTGTGGCCTGAGTCCAGATCAAAACACCGGTATCTATGACACTGGAATGACTTGCGCCTTGAGGTAATCCTGCTGCAGTTCTTCCCAGATCTTCCATTGACAAGATGATTGTACCGGCGATATTGTGTCCTGAAACTGCGTTGGTAAGCAGCCAGAAGTACAATCCTGTAAAAATAATAAAGCGCGTAAATTCGGCAAAGAAATCAGCTATATCCGCTTTGCGTAAAAGCATCATGCCGAAAGTCCACACCATAGATATCAAAACTAGCGTCCAGAATAAACGTTCTGCTGCAGCTTGAATAATATTTTTCCAGGATCTTACCTTCCCACCAAATTTTTGCACTACCTGATCCAGCACGCTTTGATTGGATGTTGGATCTATATAAGACAACTCAGCAAATGCGCTTGTTGATAAGCCCATAAAGAAAAGTAGGATTAAAACAGTGCCTAAATTAAACTTTTGCATTTGTAATCGCCAGGTTGAGTTACATGAAATTGATCACTGCTATTTATTCGCCGAAGCCTTCTGCATCTTTAACAGACCAATTCTTCCTTTCTGGCATCTCACTCAACTCCTTCTTAGGCTCCTTCATTTCCAACTTACCGTCACCGTCTTTTTCACAGCCCGACAACAGAAACAAAGCCGATAGCCCCACCACTGCAATATTTAAATAATGCTTTTTCATCATTTTCTCCTTGAGTTAATGTATTAAAACCCATCTCTAACCGACCAACTTCTACCTACAGGCAATATCTCCGGACTCAATCGCTTAATCGCCACTCCACGCGCTGCCTGCTGCATCGCTTTAAGATCCACTTCAGCCTGGGCTTGCGTGTTAAGCGCATTATGCTGAGCGATCAACATCTGCCGCATTTGTAGCAACTGGTTAGCCTGGAATGCCGCGAGTTGATTGGCATATTGCAGTGCGGCCATCTGCCCTTCTGCTGTCTCAGTTCTTTGTTGCAGCAATTGCAGTTGAGCTGCATCTACCGGCATCTGATTCTGATGTTCACTCAAACCGGTTAGGAGTCCATCATTGGCCTTCTTTTGCGCATCGGTGCTGGTGTTTTGCCCGTCCTGCAGTAATTTCCAGGCCGCTTCATTGCATTTTTCCTCGACACTAAAGCACGGTGAGCTGCGGTAATACTCGACATTACGAAACCGCTGCATATACCCATCAATCCCTCCATAAGCCTGCTCGTAATAGCGTATCGTGTTAGTCAGATGAATGAGTTTGTTCATCGCATATTGGGCTTTTGCCCACAGATATGCTGGTGGCGCTAAAGTATTTCTGAGCATATTTTCATATTGCTCGAGTTGCTTTTTGTATTGATCTATTAATATGAGTGTTTGATCCACACTTTCTGTTGCGGTAACAATGCTTTGAGCGACGTTCGCGGCATCAATGACAGGAATCCCCGTTGCACGAGCATTTGATACAAGCCCAGCATTCATGATGACCAGCAACATCATGATGAATCGGGTAGGTTTGTTTCCAGGTTTTAGCATGGCGTGGCTCCTGTTTTAATAATCAAATGATTGATACGGTTTGGAGAACTTCATGTCTTTGGTCACAATGATGTTGAATCGATAGCCTGGTCTGATTTCAAGTGTCGGGGAGATATTGAGATTTTTGCGGATCAAATTGGATGTCACCAACCCCAATTGCTGCCCCAGCGCCTGGCTCATGATGCTGCCAGCATTCTGCCGCCCAAACGTACTGCCTGCATCGCGCTGGCTATACGTTGATCCCGCTACAATCGCCGACATGATCAGTGCTGAACCAAAGATTCGAAGATAATGGTTGTTCACCTGATCATGGAATCCGGCATAGCCCAGTCCATCGGCGCCGGGCATGGCACCAATATCCATGGTTTTGCCATCGGGAAAAATAATGCGCTGCCAAGCAACCAAAACCCTTGCTTGACCATATTCCACGTCACTGGAGTAGGTTCCAACAAGCCGGGAACCTTGTGGTATCAAGCGCCACTTACCCACCGGTGAGTCATAGATGTGTTGACTCACCTGGGCCATGATCTGACCCGGCAGGCTGGAATTGATACCCGAGATTAGTGTGGCCGGAATCACAAAGCCTGCCTGCAATACATAGGGCGATGCTGGCTTTTGCACGTCACTATTTAACTTCCAGCGTTTCTCGCCATCAGATGAATCAATGCGAGAGTAATCCTGTGCTTGGCCTTTCTGCTCATCATCCACCAGGCGGGGTGCCATATCATCCATATAATCCTCTCCCCTTCCCGCTCCCAGGCTTCCAGCGTCTGGATGACTTCCCTGAGCGGGTCTGCGCAATTGCGCCAAACGCGTCTGATAAGCTGTCGTTGGATCTTCACGCAGCGTCGAATTAGCTTGCTGTCGCACAGAGGCCATTTCAGCGAGCATTTCATCGCGTGTCGGTGTGGTATGGGGTGAAGATGCAGCACTCCGAGGAGCAACGACATTGACCTGGGTTTTGGCCTTGATGGCCTCTTCCAGTTGCTGGCGCTTGAGCATGCGGATATGGGCGAGATCCGGGTCTTGGCCAGCATGGGGAGACTGGGCGCCACCTTCCGGCAACGGTGGTCGATCCAAATCGGTTGGCCGCTCGATGATCATTCCCGATAAGGGTGTTTTGGAATCTGGCACGCTCGGCGGATTCTTAGGCTCGATCATACCGCCAACATAATCTTTTGCGATGAGTGAGGCAAACGATTGGCTCGATTGCACTTCTTGAGATGTGTCAGTGTGAGCCTGATTGCGCTCGGCTGCTCGATTCATGGCCACGATCATCATGAGCAGCATAAAAATGAGCATGATTGCGCCAAAAATCACGATCGGCAGATTATTGACGCGCCGCACGCCGGCATTTTTATCGACTCTTTGCGGAGAGGAGTTCGACGAGAAGAGTTTTGAATGGGTTGACATCCTCCTCCCCTACTCTCTCTTAACCCACAAACCTGCAGGACGAACACTGTCGGCCCGAGCAATGAAAGCTCGCGATAAGCGCGTATCGTCAATCAACAGGTTGGCATGGTACAAATTATCTGACTGATCAACGATATAACTCAACCGGATACCTGCTTTTTGTTCTTCTCGCGGTTGAGGCACAGCAAACAAGGATTGCTCAATAGATGGTTCAGCCGCTTCCTGCACCGCAAACCCGGCTATGCGGAGCTTTTCAATCAGCGTCTGACCAAAAGTGTCATTAACTACATGGCCTATCGAGAATTGTGTCGTGGCAGCTGGATATAGCCGAACAATCTGAGTTGCGGCATCAGTAGCCATGATCTGGTTCGCGTCTTGGGAGGGATTCTGAATGAAATTGCCATATTGCGTCGTTGCACAGCCATTCAGTAACATCGACACCAGTAAAAGAGCCAATAAACGGTGAGATTGATTAATTTTTTGTACCATCATCAATTCCCCCGTGAGATCATCACACGGCTTTGATTGCCCCCTACTCCGGCAATCAAAATGGCACGATCAAATACCGCATCCACAATATAGCGATCTCCTTGCAAACGATAATTAACCATGACCGTTTCATCATCACGAAACAACCCCCCTTCCCTGTTCAGTAACAACAGCGTCGGTGCTTCCGTCTGCGCCATGATGCTTGGCATCTGGATGATCGTTTTCTGCCCATCGTTATAGACTCGAACCGGCTTCCAGGCCGCACTACCATCTACCGAATACGCAAAATCCAGATTGCCGAGATATTCTCCAGTTTCTGGCATCGTGCGTGAGCGTTTGATATCGAGTGCATGACTCTCACGCGATTTCATCGCATCCCATTTAGCGAGTGCATCTTCAGGATAGGTAAAACCCACGCGGGGCATAAAATCGCGCCGATGAGATCGAAGCCGCAGGTGATAGGTGCGCCGGTTGGTCGTGACCACCAGCGAAGTCTCTAACCCCACATCGAGCGGTTTTACAATGAGGTGTTGAACCTCAGATATCCCCTGCCCTGTCACAGCCGGTTCAACCAGCCAACGGGCCTGGTCGCCCAGATGAATCGAATTGACCTGCTCACCGGCCTGCAATTCGATATCGCAGACCTGCAATACCGCACAGACGATGCTCGGTTGCTGAGAACCAAACAAGAATCGGATCGAGCCATCCGGCCCTGCTACCGGTTTGACGCCGGTCGGATTGGCCGCTTGCCATTTTTTGGCCAGACCGATGGCTGCACGTTCCTGTGGCGTGAGCTGGGGGCTTTTTTCGGTAAAGTAGGCTTCAGACAAACCATTGGCGTGAATAGGAGCGGCCCATGCAAACGTAAAGATAAGCGCACCCATAGCATTGAAAGCACTGAATACTCGCGAAAACCGTAATGAATTCATGATGAGCAGCCTCTTTAGGTTTGTTTCGACCAGGAGAAATCCTGGATATAAATTCCCAGCGGGTTGTTGCGGATCTGCTCTTCAGTCGTGCTTGGGGTCGTCGGTTTGTTGTAGATTCGAAGCAACGCTCGCATCTTGAACGGTTGCTCTGCCAAGTGGCCTTGCCGGTCATAGACTTTTTCCAGCCAATCGACCTGCCAGGTTTCCGGACTCTGTGGGATCACCGAGATGATCTCGACATTCACCGTCTGGGTTTCTGCGCGTTTGAAAGGACTGCTTAATTCGCTGCCATTGAACCACTGGTTGGCTTTTGCCGTGGCGGGATCATTATTGGACAGCATGGCATACGCTCTAAAGATGGCTTTGCGTTGCAACGCTACATCGGGTGTGACCATGCGCAGATCATTGATGAAGGAGGCTAGTGAAGCATGCACCACCCGCGGATCCGTCTCCCCCGCAATATCCGCACGCGATACCGCAATCGCTTCACCGAGCTTGTTAACCTGTACCACGTAGGGAATAAATTTGGATTGACTGCCGATCGCAATGACGCCGCCTACCGCAGCGAGTGCAATCAGTAAACACAAGAGCGCCAATAACTGCCACATCGTGCGCGAAGACTGTATCCCGCGCATGTGGTCATTCCAGGTACGCCTCGCCGATAGGTAAGGGTTTTCGTTTTCACCGGCTCTGCGGCCGCCTTGTAAAAACACATCGGTCTGCCGAATTTGCTGATCTGATTCGTTTCCAGATGCGCTTCTGAATTTAAAGAAATCACTGATCACGCTCATGCGGCCACCTCATAGTCAGATAATGTTAATCCCCTCAAAGCCAGCCATTGATGCACCCAGCCATCGCCATACTTCTGATGCAAAGCTTTAATGGTCGCAATCGATTCCTTGTCGGTCGACCCGACAAACGCCAGCGCCAATGGCCCAAGCGCCAAATCGTAGAGCCGTCTGCCATTCTCCGACACCGTGTAATACTCTCGTTTAGGCACGGCGGATGCCAGAATCTCGATCTGGCGGGAATTTAAGCCCATACGCCGGTAAAGAGCGGATGCTTCCTCATCACGCGCAAAAACGTTCGGCAGGAATATTTTGGTGGCGGTGGATTCAACAATGACATCGAGAATGCCGCTGTTAGCGGCATCCGATAAGCTTTGCGTTGCCATCAACACCAGGCAATTGTTTTTGCGCATGACTTTGAGCCATTCGCGAATTTTTGCGCGAAAGACCGGGTGACCCATCATCAGCCAGGCTTCATCGAGTATGATCGCGGCAGGCTGACCTTGTAAGCTGCGCTCGATGCGTCGGAACAAATATAGTAAGGTTGGCAGCGCATATTTATCACCGAGATTCATGAGTTCCTCGATCTCGAAAGTCGTAAACGTCGACAAATTCAACCCGTCGGCTTCCGCATCGAGCAAATGCCCCATCATCCCATCGATCGTATACTGCCGAAGGCACTCACGTATCGCCTCACTCTGGATCGTCACAACAAAATCCGATAACGTTCTGGAGCCGCTGTGATGCATGTTACTAATGGCCTGGCTGATTTCATTGCGCTGCATTGGCGTCACCGTAATACCGTTGAGTTCGACCATCATCGCAACCCATTCCATCGCCCAGGCGCGGTCACTTTTAGAATCCAGGAACTGCAACGGACAAAAGGATAACGATTCATCATCCCCCGCGACTGTAAAATGCTGACCACCAACCGCGCGCGTCAGCGGATACATCGATAGCCCCTTATCGAAGCAATAAATCGACATATCCCTGTAGCGGCGCAATTGCGCAGCAATGAGTGCTAGATGCGTGGATTTTCCCGCTCCGGTTGGGCCAAACATGAACGTATGCCCCAGGTCGCGCACATGCAGATTTAACCGGAAGGGTGTGGCGCCTTGGGTGACACAGTGCATCAGTGGCGGGGAATTGGGTGGATACATCGGACAAGGCGCTATTTCCTTGCCAGTCCAAATCGTATTGACCGGCAGCAGATCGGCCAGATTCAACGTGTTGATGAGCGGGCGGCGTACATTTTCTACCCCATGGCCCGGCAGGCTGCCCAGATACGCATCCATCGTATTGATGGTTTCAACCCTCGCGGCAAAGCCCAGATGATTGATCGCTTTTTCAACTTTACGCCCTGCTTCTTCCAATGCGTCCCGGTCTTCCATCATCAGTACCACGACACTGGTATAGTACCCCTGCCCTACCATCCCGCTATTGGTTTCAGCAATGGCCGACTGGGCATCTTCAGTCATGTTGAGGGCATCTTCATCGATATGGCTGCTCTGCAAATTGAAGACCTGATCAAAAAAACCGCGCACCTTCTGTTTCCAGCGGCGACGGTATGTATCCAGATGAGAGACCGCTTCATGGGTATCCATGAAGATGAAGCGCGATGACCAGCGATAGACGCCTGGCAATTCTGATAAAAGGTTCAGCATGCCGGGCGATGATTCAAGCGGAAAGCCTTCAATCGAGACCACTTGCATGAAATTGCGACCAATCTTAGGCACGACCCCGCCCCACATCTCCTGACCACCCAAAATCGTATCCAAGTACATGGGGTTGGTTGGCAAAGCAACCGGATGATCAAGCCCGGTGATACACAGCTGCAACCAGCTCAGGAAATCGTCATGGATGACGGTCGAGCCGTCTTCATTGACCTCTTTTTTCCCCTGGAGCCGCGATAATGTGAAGACGCTGGATAATCGGGATTCGAAATTGAGGCACTCACGCTTAAAATAGTCGAGCAGACCTTGCGTTCTGGCGTCCTCATCCTGTGCTTTGCTGTCATCGTCGAACATCAGTTCCACGAATTTGCGCTGTGCGAGTATTGGCGGCAGATAGGTCAGTGTGACAATAAAACAACTCTCATAGAGCGTGCCAATCTTCTCAAAAACCTCACGCCGTTCGGCATCGATGGCAGCAGTCACCGGATCAGGATAATTTGAAGTTGCTTTGTCAGAATAACCCTGCGAAGGCTTGCGTATCGCATCGACATGAATCATCCAGCCATTGCCCAATCGGGACAGCGCCTGATTGATACGATGCGACACGTGCTCGCGCTCAGCATCGGTGCTGCTTGCAGTATCTTCGCCTCGAAATATCCAGGCAGCCATCAGTGAACCATTCTTGCCGACGATGACGCCCTCTTCCACTACAGCCGCATACACCAACAGATCAGCAAAGCCCATCTCTCTCGATCGGTGCCGATCCAGTTTCTGTTCTTTATCCGCATCACGGATGCGGATAAACAGCATAAGTAGTAGGATGGCGCCACAGATCGCAATGAGGATGGAAATCGCGGCAATCATAAATGCTGCTTCTCCTGCAAGCCGGTATTGGTATAGAAGGGTGTGCTTCGCGCCGGATAGTATTTTTTATACTGAATCTGGCGCAAATACACATGGCGTAATTGCGGATCGTTCTTGGCCATCAATCGCAGCGTGAACAACGCAAAAAACCACAGCGCCAGCCCAAAAAATGTGGCCTTCAGTTCCATCGCCACAAAGATCGATGTGGCTGCAATCAGAATGGAAAACATCACGAGTTCTCGATCCCCGCCCATAAAAAGGTTAGGCCGGTTGCCAGATTGATGGATGGGCACAGACCTGAGCGCCATAGTCACCCTCCCCTATTGAATTATTGATTTATGGGTTTACTGGAGTAATTTCTTTAGAAATAGGCAAAACCTGGGCTGGTTCCTCCACCGTGTCAGTATCCATAGGAATCACGGCGCCCTGAAAGAGATTGCTCATGACATTGTTGGCACCCACGAGTAACGCCATCACCAGCACGATAAAAATGAGTGTTCTGAAAAAAGCGTTCAACTCACCTCCAAAGATCAATATGCCGCCCGCAACTACAATACCGACAATCGATAATGTGAAAGCGACCGGGCCAGTCACGGAGTTTCTCAAATTGGTAAGCCACGTTTCATAGGGAAGCGCACCCCCGGCACCGACTGCCGCATGCGCCTGATCTGCCGACAACGCGAAGATAGCGACAACAGCAATTAAATTGAAACAACCCAATAGCGCAAGATTTTGAATACTCAACTTCATGAAACCCACTCCTATGATTATTTACAACTTCTTGATCTGGTAATTTCCTCTTTTAAAGCCCTGTACTTCAATGATTTGTTTGATATGCCTGCCCTGCGGAGTGCGTGAAATATGTACAACGATATCCACTGCCTCGGCAATTAAGGGCATGATTTCTTTGGGAGCTGATGGATTGCGAGAAATGAGTGATTCAAGACGGGTGAGGCCCGACAGAGCATCATTGGCGTGCAATGTAGCTGCCCCGCCTTCATGGCCAGTATTCCAGGCATCGAGAAGATCGAGCGCTTCAGGCCCCCTGACCTCGCCTACCAGAATCCGGTCGGGGCGCATGCGCAAGGTAGTCTTGAGCAATTGCGTCATGTTGACATCGAGTGTGGTGTGATACTGCACAAAATTTGAAGCCTGACACTGAATCTCGCCAGTGTCTTCCAAGATGAAGATGCGCTCATCCGGATCATTCAGAACCATCTCGTGGATGATCGCGTTGATCAATGTGGTCTTACCCGATCCGGTGCCACCAATGACGAGGATGTTGCGGTGATCTCTGACAGCGTTCTTAATCACTTCAGCATGCCTACGCGTTAATACGCCGGTGTCGACATACTGCTCCAACGTGAAAATCTTGATGGCCTTTTTGCGGATCGCAAAGGTCGGAGATGCAACTACTGGAGGCAATTGACCGGCAAAGCGTGAGTTATCCAGCGGAAATTCGCCTTCAATGATCGGATTGAATCGATTGATTTCCTTGCCATGAAAACCTGCAACCGTTTTGATGACTGCTTCGGCCTGGGCGCTTTGCAGATGTCCGATGTGTTGAATTTTTTGACCGAGCTTTTCTTGCCAAATACGACCATCAGCGTTGACCATGATTTCAACTGTTTCAGGGTCTTGTAGTGCTAACAACAAGAAATTGCCTAAATCACGCTCCAACTTGCGACAAGCACGATCTTGGGTTGAGACAGGCAGACTTTCTATATTATTTGATCCCATGGACTATACTGTAAGATATCACTGACGATTATCGAACAATATAGTATTTGACTAACCTTTGCAATGGTATTCTTTAAATTATTTTTTTAATTTAGCTTTATTTTCTTTATCCCATTGTTTCGCCTCAAAAGCTTGTATATCTGTCAATATCAAATAAACTGCCTGGTATCCTCTGGGAAGATGCGTCTTAATCTCTTCATTTGAAGAATCTTCAAGATCTGACAAATCAAAATCCGTTGCTTGGAATAATGAAGGAAGTGGGACTTCTAAAGCATCCGCAATGGATTCAAGGGTTTTAATGGAAGGATTGGCCAGGTTACGCCCGATCTCGGATAAGAAAGGTACTGACAAGCCTGATTTATGAGCGAGTATTTCCTGAGTTATTCTCTTCTCTTGCATGATTCGAAGGATATTAGTGCTAACAATTTTTATATACATGAATTATTTAATTTCTAACGGTTAATAAAGAATTAATAAAGATAATTGATTTATCACTAGCTCAATCATGGTTTTAGCCAAATCTGATACAATAAAGAAATCATAAGTAACTAAACAAATGCATTAAAAATAAGAATAATTAACCCCAAAGATAAATTTGACGTTTTTCTAGTTCCTCCATTTTATAACTAAACTTAAATGTCTAAAAAGAAAGAGGTTAGCCTTCCCTCATTGGAAGCAGTCCAGGTTGTTCCCCTTGAACTTTTAGACGAAGATCCTAATCAGCCACGGCGATTTTTTGATGCAGAAGCATTGAAGGAATTGGCTAATTCCATTCGCTCACGTGGAGTAAAAACCCCAATTTCTGTTCGATTTAATGAAAAAACCGGACGCTACACAATCAATCACGGCCATAGAAGATTTCGGGCAAGCAAAATCGCAGGAAAATCAATAATTCCAGCTTATATTGACAATGACTATATTGATGACGATCAAGTTATTGAAAATGTACATCGTGAAAATCTGACTGCTCGAGAAATTGCAGACTATATTGGGCGGCAATTAGCAAAAGGAAAAACGCAAACTACGATAGCGCAAGAATTGAGTAAGTCAGTTTCGTGGGTTTCTTTACATGCTAAATTACTTAACTTGCCTGATTCTATCGCTGATTTATTTCACTCGGGCAAATGCACTGATCTATATATCATTCACCTTCTTGTTGTCTGCTACAAAGCTGACCCAATCACAACTCATGATTGGATTAATAACAATAAAGAACAGGTTATCTCTAGACGATCTGCTCAAATTTTAAAAGATTTTATCGAATACAATAAATCAAAGAATATTGAGAGAGCCAGTGATTACACAATCACTCCAATTCCCGAGGTCACCGATGAACTAAAAAGTAAAAAAGAAGCTAGCACACAGCAGGTTTTAGAACAAAAACAACTTAATAGTATTGATATCTTAAAAATATCATGGACTCGTCATTACAACAGCGAACATATAAAAACTTCTTTTGATTCACATCAAATCACATTGATTAGCAACTATCTTAATAAGATTTACGAGGATGGATGTGAATCAATCAATGATCCGATTCAATTTGCGAGATTTTTATCTCACAGCGAGCCCTTTAAAGGAGCCGGAGCGTATCAATTTATGGCTTATTTACATGGGCATGATCAAAAAGAATTCAATTTTGACGAGATTCTGAACAACGTCTATAGCATAAGATCTAACTCCATTTGAAACTATGAAACTACGAATACTAGTTATGAATGGCCAAAGACTTATTGAGAATCAGGTCGATGGCAAATGGAAAACGATTAAAGTGACAAAAGCCGAGTCTTTGAAAGGTGGCATCTATAACATCTTTATGGCCAAAGAAGCTGACAAAAGTGAAAAATCGGAAGGCATATTAGTTCACTTCACTAGCTCGGAGCTTTTTATTAAAACCCCATACGGGTTTATCAAATATGAGAACCCCGGAGATATTAAACTACCGCAAATAGGCTCTCATGTCAGTGTCGGGTACCTAGACGACAAATTATCTATACAAAATACTGCCATTAAGCATACCCATAAGCATACTTTATAATGTTACGTTATTAAAATATTACAATATCGCAATATCGCAATATCGCAATCCCTAATTCTTTCATCTACTCAGTCATTTTTTTTTTTTAGTTAAAAGTAGAGACTTTATAAATAGCAAATTTTAACTATTAGATTCCCGAATATTGTAACATCCTAATATTTAGACGTTTGAATATTAAAATAATCGACTTGACTATTAACTATTTTTCTTTGAATAAGCATCGAGTAAAACTGATAATTACTTATTTCTCCCTAAACTTACGTCAGGTTTCTTTCACAAGCCGAGAAGCGTTAATCAAGCCGAAATGCTCGCACCAAGGATCAAAATCTCGATCAGAAAAAAGCAAAGCAAATTTATTTTCTACGCAGTAAGTGGCAATTAAGGAATCGATGGTTTTTCGAACTGTAATCCCACGTTTTCTAAGCACGCGGTAATTCTCAGCAGTTTTTACCGCTAGCTCTACGGAACAAAGGGATTTTAATTCAAGTTCTATCATTAGGTTTCGTGCAATTAAATACTCGTGGTCCTCTCTAAAACCTTGCAACACCTCTGCTAGAATTAAGTCCCCTACCCCAACCACTGAACTTGACAGGAAAAAATCCAATTTATCTGTTTGTTCAGTAACCTTACCATTGAAAAAGTCGATCCAGACGCTAGTATCGACAATGATCATAAATCAGCTCTCATTTCATTGAGATCTCCCTCCCAATTTAGTTTTCCTCGATACTGTTTAATCTTTTCTTGTTTTTTAATTCTTAATAAAGTTAGCAAACCGAGCTCAACCGCTTCTTTCTTGGTTTTTACTCCCGTTAATTTAATAACTTCCTCCATCAATTTATCGTCAATAACAATATTTGTTCTCATATAAACCCCAATGTGTAGTTTTTTCTAAAATATTACACATTGAGTGTGTTCTATACAAATAATTCAATTCCATTACCTCAAAAAAATAGAGCTCTTAGTTGTCCTATTAAGTTGCAAGAGAGCGTTTAATATTTCGGTATCGGCATATTTAAGTGTTAAAGTATTACTATATTATAGTATGTTGATGTGTTGATGTGTTGATGTGTTGATGTGTTGATGTGTTGATGTGTTGAT
>CADEDO010000036.1 GCA_902826115.1 uncultured Nitrosomonas sp. | reverse complement strand
CCGGGTAGCTAAGTGCGGAAGAGATAACCGCTGAAAGCATCTAAGCGGGAAACTCTCCTCAAGATGAGATTTCCCGAGGGTTTAACCCTCCTAAAGGTTCGTCGAAGACTACGACGTTGATAGGTCGGGTGTGGAAGCATAGTAATATGTTAAGCTAACCGATACTAATTGACCGTGAGGCTTGATCCTATAACTTTAGTAACTTAATAAATATCTGATAGTAATATAGTGTTTGCTTAGATATGATCTAACCTAATTTACTTCTTCCATTTGTAGTTAGTATTTATAAAATACTACTAAAGCCAAGTTACGCTTGGCGGCCATAGCGCTTTGGACCCACCTCTTCCCATCTCGAACAGAACCGTGAAACGAAGCTGCGCCGATGATAGTGTGCATTCGCATGTGAAAGTAGGTTACCGCCAGGCACTTTATATAAAGAGCCTCTCTTCAATCCGTTGAGAGGCTTTTTTCTTCAACATCATGTCTTCTGTGATGTGTTTAGCCTCTCCTTTGTCGCAATCGTTCGATGTGCGAAATTATGTTAGAACTTCTTGCAGTCCATCTGAAGAGCCTATTTCTTGAATGGTAATGATTAATAGCTCTAATTATCGAATTAAAAAAATTTATTAATATAATAATCTTGTTTTTTTACTGATGAGAATAAGACTATGAATGATCCAGAAATAAAGAATGAAAGTTGGGAAAGGAATGTCCTGGAGAATCTTGCATCGGCTTCCCTGAGAGAACAGCGACGCGCGCGCGGTTGGGGAATATTTTTCAAATCGTTAACGTTTCTATATCTTTTCATCCTGCTGTTTGTTGCATTAGGTTGGGTTGGCGATGGAAAAGTACGATTAAATGATAAGCACACTGCGCTTGTTGATTTGCGTGGCATCATCATGGCAGATAGTGTAAGTAGTGCCGATAAAATCAATGCTAGTCTTCAATCTGCATTTCAGGATAAAAATACCAAAGGGGTCATCTTGCGGATAAACAGTCCTGGCGGCAGCCCGGTACAGTCAGGCTATATCAATGATGAAATAAGAAGATTACGTGCTAAATATCCTGAGATCCCATTGTACGCTGTGATTAGCGATATATGCGCTTCTGGCGGGTATTATGTGGCAGCAGCTGCCGATAAAATTTTTGTCGATAAAGCAAGTCTAGTGGGTTCGATTGGAGTTTTGATGGATGGCTTCGGTTTTACTGGCACGCTCGAAAAATTGGGTGTTGAAAGACGTTTGCTGACTGCCGGTGAAAATAAAGGTTTTCTGGATCCATTTACGCCATTGGATCCTGCTCAAAAAGCTCATGCAAGCACATTACTTAGAGAAATCCATGAGCAATTTATCCGTGTTGTGCAAGAAGGTAGAGGCGATCGTTTAAAAGATGCTCCTGAAATTTTTAGTGGTATTGTATGGACAGGTCAAAGAAGCATCGATTTAGGGTTGGCTGATGAAATAGGCAGCGCTGAATATGTCGCACGCGAGGTGATTAAAGCTGAAGCAGTAGTGGATTTTTCTCCCAGTGAAGGCCTTGCTGATTTGTTTACTAAGCGTTTTGGTCAAGTTATCGCCAATGTTTTGGCGGATAGTGGTTGGCTGATCAGATAAAGAGATAGCGTGATGGTTTAACATTGAGTAACTTTACTCACTTGTTAAGTATTTCGGATAGCGTGCGTGCTGCGCTTGTTTCCCATTCTGGTAAATGCAACTCAAAAGTTTTTTCTAAGCGGGAAGTATTCAAACGTGAATTAAGCGGGCGTTTCGCCGGCAAAGGAAATGCACTGCTGGGAATGGGCGACAACACATCAGATTGAACTTTCAAAGAAAAATTTGCATTGTGGGCTTGTTGTAAAATAAATTTCGCAAAACCATACCATGATGTTTCACCCTTAGCGACTAAATGATAAATTCCGGAAGCCGTTGATTGGTATTTTAATGTGCGTGACACATGTGCTGTGATATCCGCTACTAATTCAGCACCGGTAGGTGAGCCAATCTGATCATCAACGACACTCAATTGATCGCGTTGTTGAGCTAAACGCAGTATCGTTTTCATGAAATTGTTTCCATGGGCCGCGTAAACCCAGCTTGTGCGAAATATTAGATGCGAGCAACCTGCTGCGACGATATTGTTTTCACCTGTTAGTTTGGATTTCCCATAAATGTTGTTGGGATTAGGGATATCCGTTTCAAGATAGGGCTGATCCCCATTGCCATCAAAAACATAATCTGTTGAATAATGTATTAACCAGGCATTCAGTTGCTTTGCTTCTTGTGCAAGTATGCCAGGAGCTTCGGCATTGATGATATGAGCCAGTTCCGATTCGCTTTCAGCTTTGTCAACAGCCGTATAGGCTGCAGCATTGACAATGATATCGGGTGCAATTTTGCGTATTGTCGTTTGTATACCTGAAAGATTAGTCAGATCTCCGCACAACTCTTTGCTACTCGAGTTTAAAGCAATGAGTTCCCCTAATGGAGCTAGACTGCGTTGCAATTCCCATCCTACTTGACCACTTTTGCCTAATAGCAGAATTTTCATTGAGCTATCCCAGTATAATTTTTTTCTATCCACTCACGATAAGAACCCGTTTGCACATTATTGATCCATTGTTGGTTATTTAGGTACCACTGAATGGTTTTACGGATCCCTGTTGCAAATGTTTCTGCTGGTCTCCAGTTTAGTTCACGCTCAATTTTCTTTGCATCAATTGCATAACGACGATCATGGCCTGGTCGATCCTGCACATAAGTAATCAGGTTCTGGAAAGTGGAATTGGGATAAGTTTCTCCCAGTAAATCGCAGATCATTTTGACGATATCAATATTTGGTTTTTCATTCCAACCGCCAATATTATAAGTTTCTCCCGGAATCCCTGCTTCCAGTACGCGGCGAATTGCGCTGCAATGATCAGTAACATATAACCAATCTCGAATTTGCTGACCATCGCCATACACCGGTAGTGATTTTCCAGTCAATGCATTGACAATCATTAAAGGTATCAATTTTTCCGGGAACTGAAAGGGGCCGTAATTATTGGAGCAATTGGTCGTCAGAACGGGAAGTTTGTACGTGTGATGATAAGCGCGTACCAAATGATCGCTGGATGCCTTGCTAGCTGAATACGGGCTATTAGGCTGATAAGGATGTTCTTCGGTAAAGGCGGGCTCATTCAAGGTAAGTGAACCATACACTTCATCGGTCGAAACATGCAGAAAGCGAAAATTCTGTTTCTCCTGCGTTTCTAGTTCATTCCAATAAGTACGTACTGCCTCTAATAAACGAAAAGTACCCAGAATGTTGGTTTGAATAAAATCTTCCGGGCCATGAATTGAACGATCGACATGGCTTTCGGCAGCCAAATTGATGATGGCCCGTGGTTGATGTTGCTTCAGTAGCTGCGGCACTAACTGAATGTCTCCAATATCGCCTTGCACAAAATAATGTCTTGAATCTCCGGTCAATGAAGATAAATTTTGCAGATTGCCGGCATAGGTCAATTTGTCCAGATTGACGATTTTTTCATCAGATTGTGCTAACCAATCCAATACAAAATTGCTGCCTATAAATCCTGCACCACCCGTGACAAGAATCATTCGAATTTCCTAAAGAAAAAGTTGATTGTGTTCAATTATTCGATAATTTCCAGAATACTCAGTGATTTTCTGGAAATTCTAAAATTTACTCAGTATCCCAGATAGGTAAAACCCCTATTCCATCAGATTTTACTTGAAATTCATAATCGATGCCGATTCCCGGTACCCACACCAGTTTTTCACCACAGAATAGTAGTGGAATCGAGTAACGCTTCCAGGGAGGAACAGAGGCTTCCTGCAATAAATTTTTTAAACTGCGACGTGGTCGATTATGTGCGGGCATCAGATGTTCGCCACCTGAGCGTGCGCGGATTGTGATTAACTGATTCATGAGTTTTTGCGGATCAATGCCCTGACCTTTTACCTGTGTGAAATGAATGGAACCACTAAATGATGGAAGCAGCATAGATTGTTCTCCACGCCACACATGGTGTTGGAATGCTCGGTGTTGTAATTTTCCGGACAATATATACACCGCGCCTTTATAACAACGAATTTCAGCGCTTCCAAAACTGATATGCAATTGATTGTCTGTGCGTGCTGATAAGAGCTGATGCAAAATATCGTCTAATTTTGCTGTACTGGGCGTATTGATATTTTGCTGTGACAAAACGTAGCGCAACAGATTCTTGGCGCGCGCAGAGCTTAGTTTGCGCAGATGATCGACTTGCAATCTGTCGGAAGCAAGACACTGCGCACGATCAATTTCAGCCAATTCATCCAGAAGTGATGAGGCTTCAGATAAGTGACGACTCGTGCGCAGCAGGGTTTTGGGATAATTGGGATATCGCTTTTTTAATAAGGGCAGAATCTCATGGCGCAGGTAATTTCTATTAAAAGCTAGGCTGTCATTACTTTCATCGATAATCCAATTTAATCTATGTTGTTTTGCATACGTTTCGATGCGGCTACGGGAAATTTCTAGCATTGGCCTGAGTATTTGCGGCGCATTATCTGAAGTTTGTTTTCTGACAACGGGCATGGCACTCAATCCTTTTATACCCGCGCCACGAAACAATTGCAGTAAAAGCGTTTCGGCCTGATCGTCCAGATGCTGTGCAAGGACAACGTAATCTGCTTGCATGCGATCGAATACACGATAACGTTGTTCCCGGGCGACGGCTTCAAGACTTAAGCCTGGGTCTTTTCTAATCTGTAGGTAGGCCACGTAGATAGGAATATCGTAAGCATGACAAAGATTGCAACAAAACTGGCTCCAAAGCTTTGCATTGTTACTGATGCCATGATTAACGTGTACTGCTGAAAGCGTAAATTGCATGGACTTAGATAATGCAACGAGTGAATGCAATAGTACAACTGAATCTACACCGCCGCTTAGAGCAACGGTTAAGTGATTGCCCTGCTGGATATGTGCGAGTAATACGTCTTGAGTGTCAGATAAAAGATTATTCGACTTTGACTTCCTTAAATGAACCATATGCCATCAGTCGTTCAAAGCGTTTTTGTAGAAGTTTATCGGTAGAATAATCCTGCAGCTTGCGTAGCGATTCCTGTACTACGGTTTTTACCGAATGCATGGTTGCCGTGTAATCGCGGTGAGCGCCACCTATAGGTTCGGGAACTATGCTATCGATCAGATTGACAGCTTTCAGTCGATCGGCGGTAATTCCCATGATTTCTGCGGCCTCGGGTGCTTTGTCTGCACTTTTCCATAGAATGGATGCGCAACCTTCCGGAGAAATGACAGAGTAGGTCGCATACTGCAGCATATGGATCACATCACCGACCGCTACCGCCAAAGCACCGCCCGATCCGCCTTCTCCAATAATGATACAAATGATGGGGACTCGTAATTCTGCGAGGACATAAAGATTTTTACCGATGGCTTCTGATTGCCCCCGTTCTTCTGCATCGATGCCAGGGTATGCACCAGGTGTATCAATAAACGTAATCAACGGAATAGAAAATTTCTCTGCTAGACGCATTAAGCGCAAGGCTTTGCGATAACCCTCCGGTTTAGGCATGCCAAAATTGCGATGGATCTTTTCCCGAGTGTCGCGTCCTTTCTGGTGGCCAATCACCATCACAGTTTGATTATTGAAACGAGCCAGCCCTCCGACAATCGCGTGATCATCGGCAAAATTCCGGTCGCCATGCAATTCCTCAAAATCTGTAAACAAATGTTCTATGTAATCGAGTGTATACGGGCGTTGCGGGTGCCGAGCAACTTGTGAGATCTGCCAGGGAGTCAGTTTTGCATAAACATTTTTTGTGAGAGATTGGCTTTTGGCCTGCAAGCGAGCAATTTCAGCTGAAATATCCAAAGCGGAATCATCCTGCGCAAAACGTAATTCCTCTATTTTGGATTCAAATTCTGCGATATTCTGTTCAAATTCCAGAAAAGTAATTTTCATGTGGGCTAAGATATAATCTTAAAACTGAGATGATACAGGATTTGCAGATAAATCTGCATGGCAGAGTTGATCAAAATAGTCTTCATTTTAGGCAAACCGGGTAAGTTCTGATTCAAGCTTGCTTGATCATTTTACTTGAAATCTTGCAACAAATTGATTTGACAGTATCAATAATATATGAGGGATTTTTCATGAAACGACGCACCTTTCTCCAAGGAATCAGCGTGGCGGCTGCACTGCCTGCTTTTTCAGTGCTAGTGCCCGCTACCCAGGCGATTGCAGGTGATGTCAATCAGACTTCGATAGTGCCTCTTAACAAGCCTCATAAAGCCTGGCGGAACATGGTGTCGCCAGCAGCGTATCAGGTTTTATTTGAAGAGCATACAGAGCCGCCTGGCAGTAGCGAATTAAATCATGAGCATCGCGACGGAACATTTATTTGCGCGGCATGTTATTTGCCATTATTTGAAAGTCAACATAAGTATGAAAGCGGAAGCGGATGGCCAAGTTTCACGCAATCTATTGAAGGACATATTGGAACCCGGCGTGATTACATGCTGATTATTCTACGGACTGAATATCACTGTGCGCGATGTGGCGGACATCAAGGCCATGTATTTAAAGATGGACCGCCACCGCGAAGGGAACGCTGGTGCAATAATGGATTGGCGTTGAAATTTGTACCGCGTGCCGATCAATTGCCGGAACTCAGGAGTTAGGTTTATGCAAAAGAACTTCCATCGGCAATATTCCACCATTGTATGGTTACTTGTTCTGCTGTTATTTAGCTCATGCCGGCAGATTGATAGCTTGATCGCAGAGTCACCTTCACTGCCTATCGCGAATGAAAATTTAGAGACTGCAATTTTTGCGGGAGGTTGTTTCTGGTGTACTGAGTCTGATTTCGACAAAATGCCAGGGGTTGTTTCTACGACATCCGGCTATATCGGTGGTAGCGTGACTAATCCAACCTATGAGCAGGTGGTGGCAGGAAACACCGGGCATGTCGAAGCGGTGAAAGTTCATTTCGACCGAACCAAAACAAGTTTCTCGAAGTTATTGGCTGCGTATTGGTTGACCATCGACCCACTGACTGTTAATCGTCAGTTTTGTGACCAAGGTCCGCAATATCGTAGCGTGATTTTTTATAGCGATGCTCATCAAAAAGAACTGGCAGAGGCATCGAAAAAAGCATTAGTGGATTCCGCAAAATTTACTCAACCTATCGTAACGGAGATTTTGCCTGCGTCAGAATTTTATCGCGCAGAGGAGTATCACCAGGATTACTCTCTTAAGAATCCGCTGCGATACGCTTATTACCGAAACAACTGTGGACGGGACAAACGGCTGGAAGAATTATGGGGAGTTAAACATTAATAAGATAAAGATGATTTCTTTGGGGAGCATGACTCCCCAAATTTTTTTGCGCGATTATTGGCAGAAAAAACCCCTACTGGTAAGGAATGCGCTACCCGGTTTTAATGGCCTATTAACGAAGGATGAGTTAATGGAATTGGCGTGTTGTGAAGATGCACAATCCCGTTTGGTTGTCCAGAAAAATGGTAAATGGCGACTCAAGCACGGTCCTCTTAGTAGTTATGAATTGGCAAAACTACCTAAGAAGCAGTGGACGCTTTTAGTACAGGATGTCAATCATTTTCTTCCTTCCGCGCGTGATTTATTGACGAGATTCCGCTTTATACCTCACGCTCGTCTGGATGATTTAATGGTGAGTTATGCGCCTAAAGGCGGAGGAATTGGACCTCATTTTGATTCCTACGATGTGTTTTTATTGCAAGGTCTTGGATCTAGGCGCTGGCAAATATCAGCACAGAAAGATGATCAATTTGTCGCCGATGCCCCGTTGAGGATTTTGCAAGATTTTCGACCAGAGCAGGAATGGGTATTGGAAGCAGGAGATATGCTTTATTTACCGCCTCAGTATGCGCACAACGGTATTGCTGAAGAGGATTGTATGACGTATTCGATAGGTTTTCGTGCGCCTAGTCATCATGAATTGATCACTCAGTTTCTTGTTTATTTGCAGGATAATTTTGAAACGGAAGGTTGGTATTCCGATCCCAATCTATCATGGCAATCTCATCCATCAAGAATCAGTGCCGCGATGCAACGCCAGACGCGTTCAATACTTAAGAAGATTAAATGGGATTACAAAGATGTAGAAAATTTTCTGGGCATTTATCTATCTGAGCCTAAATCGCACATTTTTTTTGAGCAACCTGAAGAACCTTTGAGCTCACGTTTGTTCTTGCAACAAGTGATGAATAATGGCGTGCGACTTGACTTAAAAAGTAGATTGTTAAGTGGTGACGGTAAATTCTTTATGAATGGCGAGGTTTATAACGTTGGAATGGATGCTTACAAATTGCTGCTTAACCTTGCTGACAATCATGAAATTATTCCTGTTTCCAGAATTGATGAAGAGGCTGGAAAAGTCCTTTATCAATGGTATGTTAGTGGCTATTTAGAGAGTAATAATGGCGAGTGATAAGAGTCTTGGTTACTTAAATTCAATTAGTTTTTCTTGAAATTTCCTGGACAGCATTATTTAATTCTGGTATTAAGGTTGTGGTCTTTCATTATTGAATGACTGATGAGTTGCTTTACATAATTTTATTTTTCGTTAAATTTTTCTGAAAATAGGAGATTTAGAATGAAATACAATATGAAATTCGCTCTATTGATTGCCGCCCTTTTAACAACATTTCTAGTCGGATGTGGTGATCCAAAACCAGGTCAATATCCGCCAAGCTTCATGGATGAGCGTGAAGGCACGCCAAAGTGATGAGATATCGATTGTTTCTGATATTAAAAGAAATATCGGTAATGAAAACCGCCCCGAAGAGGGCGGTTTTTTATTAGCAAATTGCTTAAGAGTTTATGATTAGTCTCAATTGGTATTAAATAATTTTATGCTGCAAGAATGTTGCAGGTTAGCTTTGCATGTCGGATAAAGTTTTAGAGAAGAGTTGTTTGATCATTTAATTGTTGGGTTCAAATTTGTATAATCGTGTTACTTCGATTATGCTATGAAGTGCAAATCAATTAGAAGAACACGGGAGATTAAATGATGAAATTGACATTTTGGGCCGCTGCATTTGCGGTTTTGACATTAACTGCTTGTGAAGGTAAAAAAAGTCTTGATGGTTATCCTATGGACAAACCACCTCCTTCAGCTTTTGCACCTAGAGATTCTGAGCCAGCTCTGGACGGAACTGAGGCAAAAGGTGCAGATAGCGCAGCAGACAGTGCTGATGGCAAGTAGTACAGTAAGTAGTACAAAGAATAAAGTGTTATTTCTATTGTTACCGGAAAACTGTTAATGGTATGAAATAATTCTTCACAAAACATTAGTCTTCTTGGGGTAGTAATTAGAAGGAGACTAATGATAAATATGTCGATTGATTAAATGAAGTATCTGTTTTAAATTCCTATTTACCGCTTTTAAACGCTCGAACATATCATCTTAAATTTCATTTTTATTATTTAAACCAATCTTCGCTTTTAATGAATTTTGTTTTGATAAATAAAAATGATTAATACTCAAAAGCAAATATAAACTGGTTGAACCCAAGGCTAAAAGCTTGCTTGAAAAATTGGCTAAATTCGTTATATACTGCTTAACTTAAGAAACTTTTTATAAGGAAAATTACATAATGAAATATACTCTTCTGGCTGTGTCATTATTAGTTTTGATATTATCCGCATGTGGTGGAAAGCCCAGTCAGGCATTACCTGAAACGGAAAAAGCAAATTATGAAAAAATCATGAGTGGCGGGGAAGCAGAAAGCAAAAAATAATTCCCTTTGCTTGAGAAATAAAAAACCGCCTCTTCGGGCGGTTTTTTATTGACAAGTTAATTTATAATGAAAGTCTTGGGAATAGGGCTGACCATTTCATTTTAGGCCACACATTATTGAAGTGAAAAGATCTAGTGTTTGGCTTGCAAACATAACAAATGTTAAGCATCAAAGTAGGTGATTAACATTTGTGTCTTACTCATTTAAGTTGCTCATGGAGTAACTTAAGAATTCGATTCGTAGTGGCAGAATTTACTGCCGTGCCATCATCATTCAGTAAAGTAATCTTGCTGGTATTAGCTCCCGTGTTATTGACCTGAATGCGGTATTTCGCGGCTTTTGAATCTGTTTTATCGTTGTCACGCAAGAAAGTGATTCCCGATAACAGGCCTGACAAAATGCCTTTATCATCGTTGGTTTTTTTGCTGTCTTTATCGGGATTAAGATAGCGTACAAAATAAATCCCTTCAACCCGATTACGATCTTCAACAGTGAAGCCGATGCGATCAAGTGCTAAACCAACGCGTCGCCATGATCTGTCAAATGCTTCATTAATCACGAGAGTACTGCCAGTATTGTCGATATAGGCGCGTTCTTGCGCTGAACTTCTGCTGCTTGCCGTCAGCTCCAGTTTGGCTTTTTCTTCCTCTACACCAAAGCGCATCATCAAACGGGATAGCATCTCAGCTTCCAGATCAGGATCTGCCGGCCGTGGTTGCCAGATGGAGCGCTGCAGATTGCCTCCTTCTATCACTTCATTCATGCCGCGATGACTGATATATATTTCAGTGACGCCCGCTTCACTACGCTCCAGGCGAGTACGGAATTTATCGCGTTCTGCGGCCGAATAAATACTGTCCAAGAATGTGGATAGGAATGTACGCACAAAATCCTGAGGAATCTTGGCTCGATTCTCGGCCCAATCCGTTTCCATGATACCGGCTTCAGGCACTTCAATTTTGATCAGGAATCCCAGTTCTTGCCAGAATTCCTTGATGATCGGCCAAACCGCTTCGGGAGGTTGAGGAACGACTAACCAGCGTTGTGTGCCCGCACGTTCGATATGAACATTCTGAATCGATGTCGGCAAAAAAGAGGCGTTGCCGGGCTGCGCTTGCTTGCCACGTTCACTATTGTAGCTAGAAAACGTTGTACTGCCTGACGAAGCAAGTTCGGGAATCGCATAGCGCTCATCAATCGCAGGTTTAATGAGATCAGGAGGTATATCTAAAGGTGGCAGTTTACCCGCTGATTTATAGTCAATGGTTTTGCTTTCTGGAATTAGCTTGCAACCTGTAATTGTCAATGAAAGTGCCAATACCATATACGGTATGGTTACTCGTCGCCATTTCATTTTTGACATCTTACTCCTTCAAATCATGGATATTGGCAAACTGCATTGCTTCTCGAACTAGCTGATGGTATTGACTGGACAGTGCGGTGAGCGGCAACCGAATCCCAGGGCCTATTAAACCCATTTGCTCAACAGCCCATTTCACAGGAATTGGGTTGGCTTCCACAAACAGATCAACATGTAATCGCAGGAGCTTGTTATTCAGTGCTCTTGCAGTCTTTAGATCTCCCGAGAATGCAGCCACGCACATGTCATGCATCATTTTGGGTGCTACATTGGCCGTGACTGAAATAGTGCCATGACCTCCCAGCAGTAGCAGTGCTAGAGCACTGACGTCATCGCCGCTATAGATGGAAAAGTCAGCTGGCGCCCGCAATAGTAGATCAGATCCTCGGCCTATGTTTCCTGTCGCATCCTTGATGCCGATGATATTAGGGATCTGCGCCAACCGCAAAGCCGTATCATTGTGAATGTCCGCCACGGTTCTACCGGGAACATTATATAGGATATGCGGCATATCAACGGCTTCTGCTATCGCTTTAAAGTGCTGATAGAGTCCTTCCTGGGTCGGCTTGTTGTAATAGGGAGCCACCGACAAGCAGGCATCGACACCTGCATTTTTTGCATAAATTGATAAATCAATGGCCTCACGGGTTGAGTTGGCACCAGTGCCTGCAATTACCGGTATGCGTCCAGCAACATGATCAACCGCGGTTTGCATCAACAGATGATGCTCATCAAAATCTACCGTGGGAGATTCGCCGGTGGTACCAACGACGACAATACCATCGGTACCCTGTGCTATATGGAAATCCAGAAGAGAACGAAAACGTTCTAAGTCTAATCCGCCATCCTCATGCATTGGAGTGACGATAGCAACCAAGCTACCTTTAAACATGACAATCTATCCAGTAAAAAAAATACATTTTACCCGAATCTCACTGTATTTAAGCATATTCACTTCGTGATTCCACATTTTTTGTACTTGCCACTCACAGAGCGATCATTCTTGTAGCAAGCCTTACTCACTTGAGCCGAAAGTTCTTTACCCCGTTATTTTAGAAAAACTCATTTTGTTGTTGCTGTAATCCACCTTGATCGTGTCTTTTGCAACAAAATGACCCTCTAAAATCTCTCTTGCCAGCGGATTTTCAATGTCAGCCTGAATGGCGCGTTTCAGTGGGCGTGCACCAAACACGGGATCGAAGCCGGCTTGAGAGATCGCTGCCAATGCCGCATCACTGACGTCGAGTTTCATCTCCAGCTTGGCCAGTCTGGCTTCAAGATAATGCAACTGTATTTTGGCAATCGATTGGATATGCTCTTCATCCAAAGAGTGGAATACTACAACTTCATCGATTCGATTGATGAATTCGGGCCGGAAATGTGTTTTTACTTCGCCCATCACCGCCTCTTTGACCAGCTGATATTCGCTGCCTGCCATTTCCTGAATCATTTGCGAGCCCAGATTGGAGGTCATCACGATGACCGTATTTTTAAAATCGACGGTGCGTCCTTGGCCATCGGTCATGCGACCATCATCCAGAACCTGCAGCAACACATTGAATACATCAGGATGTGCTTTTTCCACTTCATCCAGCAAAATGACTGAATAAGGCTTTCTGCGCACGATTTCGGTCAGATATCCACCTTCTTCATAGCCCACATAGCCAGGGGGGGCGCCAATCAAACGTGCCACCGAATGCTTTTCCATGAATTCGGACATATCCACGCGGATTAAATGATCTTCCGAGTCGAACAGAAAACCTGCCAACGCTTTGCAAAGCTCGGTTTTGCCGACACCGGTCGGGCCCAGGAAAAGAAAGGATCCATAAGGGCGATTGGGATCAGACAGACCTGCGCGAGAGCGGCGTATGGCATCGGATACCAGCCGCACGGCTTCATCCTGACCTACGATCCGGTCATGCAGTTTTCGTTCCATAAACAGCAGTTTCTCACGCTCACCCTGCATCATTTTCGATACCGGGATACCGGTCGCGCGCGAGACCACTTCAGCAATTTCTTCTGCGCCAACCTGTGTGCGCAATAGCTTGGGCGCCACCGAAGTGTTGGGCTCGGTGCTGCGAATTTGCTGCTTCTGATCGTTGAGTTGGAATTGAAGCTGCGCTTCGAGTTGTGGGAGGCGGCCATATTGCAATTCCGAGACTCTTTGCCAATCACCTTTGCGCGTTGCAGCTTCTATTTCCAGCTTGATTTTTTCCATTTCCTCCTTGATTTGCTGGGAGCCTTGCACTTGGGATTTTTCGGTTTTCCAGATTTCATCTAAATCAGCATATTCGCGTTCTTTGAGTTTGATTTCATCCTCGAGTAACTGCAGGCGCTTTTGTGAGGCTTCATCTTTTTCTTTTTTGATGGCTTCGCGTTCAATTTTGAGTTGTATGAGACGACGGTCCAGCTTGTCCAATGCCTCCGGTTTGGAGTCGATCTCCATACGAATGCGTGCGGCTGCCTCGTCAATCAAATCAATCGCCTTATCGGGCAGAAAGCGGTCGGTAATATATCGGTTGGATAATTCTGCGGCGGCGACGATTGCCGGATCCGTAATATCCACGCCGTGGTGCACTTCGTATTTTTCCTGAAGACCACGCAGTATCGCGATAGTCGCCTCCACCGTGGGTTCTTCCACCATCACTTTCTGGAAGCGTCGTTCCAAGGCGGCGTCTTTTTCAATATATTTGCGGTACTCATCCAATGTCGTGGCGCCCACGCAATGCAACTCGCCGCGTGCCAATGCAGGTTTCAGCATATTGCCCGCATCCATGGCGCCTTCGGCTTTGCCGGCACCCACCATGGTATGTAATTCATCAATGAATACGATGGTTTTGCCTTCATCCTGTGCAAGTTCTTTCAGCACAGACTTGAGGCGCTCTTCAAATTCACCGCGGTATTTTGCCCCTGCCAGTAATGCGGCCATGTCCAAAGACAATACTCGTTTATCTTTTAAGTTCTCAGGGACTTCGCCATTGATAATCCGCTGTGCTAGTCCTTCGACAATGGCGGTTTTACCGACACCTGGCTCACCAATCAGCACCGGGTTGTTTTTTGTGCGCCGCTGCAGCACTTGTATCGCACGGCGAATCTCATCGTCCCGTCCGATGACTGGGTCCAATTTGCCCTGGCGTGCGCGTTCGGTAAGATCCAATGTGTATTTTTTCAATGCTTCACGACTACCTTCGGCTTCAGCACTGCTGACTTGTTCGCCGCCGCGTACTGTATTGATGGCTTTCTCTAACGCTGCGGAGTTGGCGCCGTATTGTTTAAGCAGTGCGCCTAATTCGCCTTTATCTTGCAGAACTGCCAGCAAAAACATCTCAGACGCAATGAATTGGTCATTGCGCTTTTGTGCTTCCTTATCAGCCAGATTCAACAGATTATTCAGCGTGCGAGAAATGGTCACTTCTCCACCTGAATTTTCGATTTTGGGCAGACGCTGCACGTTTTGTTTAATATTTTCCAGCAATGGAGCCGTGTTAACGCCGGAGCGTTGTAACAGAGAGAGTGTGCTGCCATCATCTTGTTGCAGGAGCGCCAGCAGCAAATGCTGCGGTTCGATCGAGGGATTATCCTGACCGATGGCAATACTTTGCGCATCCGCGAATGCTTGTTGGAACTTGGTGGTTAATTTGTCAAAACGCATGAAATTCTCCCTAGGTAGGTTATTGACTCGTACGTGGGGGATGGCCGCCAAATTTCAAGAGCGGAATGATTGGATGCGTAAATTGCCGGCTTCAGTCGTGAATCCTTAGCGCATCAGAATCTGTTTTATTTTTTTTAAGCGGCTCAGGGTAGGGATACAGAATATTTAGCGCTACGCTTTTGCCCGCAGTTTCAACGATTCGTACATGTTCACGCTTAAACTGGCGTGCATGATGCAGGCCGCAAGAGTGCGCGATCATGTTAATTTCCTTGTTCACATTTCTGGCGTAATTGGCTACTCGGATATATTTTTCTTCAACCACCAGGCCATTTTGTAAACGCGCATCATGAGTCGTGATTCCGGTGGGACAGGTGTTGAGATGGCAGCGCATGGCCTGGATGCAGCCCAGAGAAAACATGAAGCCGCGTGCAGTATTGACAAAATCGGCGCCAGCACAAAGCGCCCATGCACCTTCCGCAGAAGTCACCAGTTTCCCGGCAGCAACGACATAAATACGCTGTCTGAGTCCGGATTGAAATAAGGCGTCCACGACGCGCGGCAATGCTTCCGCTATGGGTAGGCTGACATGATCAATCAAGGTTTGCGGTGCTGCGCCGCTGCCACCTTCGCCACCATCAATGGTTATAAAATCGGGAGCATATTCCAATCCGCGGCGATTGATCATGTCGCATAATTCATTAATGAAATTCCAACCGCCAATGGCTGTTTTGATGCCCACCGGCCGTCCGGTGAGCTCACGGAGAGCGTGAATTTTGTCGAGCAGCTCGTCAATATTGTTGATGTCCTTATGCCGATTCGGACTGATGGAATCCTGACCTTCCGGGATGCCGCGGATGGCGGCTATTTCGCTGCCCACTTTATTGCCGGGCAATAAGCCGCCTTTGCCGGGCTTGGCACCTTGCGATAGCTTGATTTCAAACGCTTTAACCACTTTGCTGAGTTCTTTGGCGCGTTGCGCTGAGAAATCACCGTTTTCATCGCGGATGCCATATTTGGCGGTACCGATTTGCATGATCAAATCACAGCCGCCTTCGAGGTGATACGGTGCCAACCCGCCTTCGCCGGTATTCAACCAACAACCCGCCTGTGCTGCACCCAGCGACAACGCACGCACAGCCGGTTTGGAAATGGCGCCATAACTCATGCCGCTGATATTGATGATGGATTTTGCTTCAAAAGGGTGTTCGCAATAACCTTGACCGATATGCAACGAGGGCGTTGGCAGTTGATCTTCTTCCTGGATCGGGAATGCCGCGTTAACAAAAATAATCGAACCGGGTTGGCGCAAATCATTGGTGGAGCCAAAACCGACCAGACTGCCTTTATTTTTGGCATTTTTGTATATCCAGCCGCGCGTAGCCCGGTTGAACGGCATTTCGTCGCGGTCGTTGGCAAAGAAATACTGTCGAAAATATTTACCCTGTCGTTCGAAAATATACCGTAACCGGCCAATGACAGGATAGTTGCGTAAAACCGAATGTTTCTTCTGAGTGACATCTTGTATAAACCAGAATACGATCATGCCAACGATGACAATTCCTAGCATCGTAGCCAGACTATAAATAATCAGATCGATCGCACCGGACATACAGCCTCCCTATTGATGATGGACAGCATATACTATCCGTTCAGTAGGGGTAAGTGAATATTCTGAACACCGGTAACGAATGCGAATGCCGTTCAACTAACCAGCTATACTATACTTTCATCCTTCATTGAAAATTAAGGTAAGAAAGAATTGAAAGATTTGCGCGATGAGATTCAACGGAATGTACAGCAGGCGTTAACAGAAGATGTGGGGGAAGGCGATTTGACAGCCGCATTGATTCCAAGCGGCACAACAATGAATGCCAGTGTGATCAGTCGGGAAGACGCGGTGTTGTGCGGTATGCAGTGGTTTGCAACCTGCTTTATGACCTTGGCACCCGATACAGTGATTGATTGGTTTGCAAAGGATGGAGATAAACTACAAGCCGGACAGAAGCTATGCGAAGTTACCGGCAATGCGCGCGCATTGTTGACCGCTGAGCGCTCAGCGTTAAACTTTCTGCAGTTGTTATCTGCCGTGGCCACGCAAACCCGGCATTATGTCGATGCCATCGTGGGCACAGGAGCCGCTATCGTTGATACTCGCAAAACATTGCCGGGATTGCGCATGGCGCAAAAATACGCCGTGACTTGCGGTGGCGGCATTAATCATCGACTGGGTTTGTATGATGGCATCCTGATCAAGGAAAATCATATTATGGCTGCCGGTGGTATTAAACCAGCCTTGGTCAAAGCGCAGGAAATTGCACCGCCTCATGTTTTTATTCAAATTGAGGTGGAGTCCCTGCAAGAGCTGCAAGAAGCGATAGCTGCCGGAGCCAGTATGGTGTTGCTGGATAATTTTTCGCTAAGACAATTGTCGGATGCGGTCACGTTAACTCGCCAGCAAGCCGGCGGTGAGCGCATTATCCTGGAAGCATCCGGCAACATTAATTTACAGACGGTGCGTCAAGTGGCTGAAACGGGTGTTGATCGGATTTCTATCGGCGGATTGACTAAAAATATTCAGGCGATAGATCTGTCGATGCGTTTCATTTAATGACTTGCTGGTAGCAGCATGTATCAGTGCCAGACATTTCCCCTTGTAGTTTTAGAGGAAAAATGACAGCTATCGCCTGTAATTGCAGTCTGATGACTTCAAACAGAGTTATTGTATTCGTTCAAGAATAACCCGTGCGCGCCCTTTGCCAAAAAAACCCAGTCTTTTGGCGGCGTGTTTTGTGACATCAATGATATTTCGATTATGTTGCGCCATGCGGTCATTGATTTTGACGATGACACTTTGGTTATTCGCTAAGTTAGTGACTTTTACTTTGGATCCATAAGGAAGTTGATTGTGGGCGGCAGTCAGTTTGTTTTGATCAAAAACTTCGCCATTGGCTGTTTTTCTGCCTTGATACTTATCGTGATAGTGAACAGCATGTCCTGTTCCCGCTAAGGCAGCGCAGGAATTTAATGTGATAAAAGCGACAGCACCATACAATGCTAGTGAAGCAGCGTGTATTTTCATAAAAATTTCCTCTAACAGATATCAGCGATCTTTTATGCTGATGAATTGGATGGTTTTTATTTCAGTTTAAATCGATAAATTATGATCCGAATGATATTGATGGCAGCTTTCTGCCAGTATTATTGATGGGTTTTTAAAAGTTAAATGTAATTTTTCCTACATTTGCGGTTGCATTCTACCTGAATTATTTTTGTTCCATGGTATTAATAAACGCATTTGCTTCATTAATCGACTTTTCCATCGAAGCAATCAAAACGGATACGTCTGATTTGATGGTGCCCAACTCCCCCTTGAGCGAAGCAATGGCGCGCGCATTGAGATTGTGCTTGAGGAACATGACCTGATCGTGAAATACAGTCAGAATCGGTTGAATTTTGGCTTCAGCTTGCTTCATGGAAGCGATCAACTGCCGGTAATGCGCTTGCGTGGTATCGAGTTTTTTCTGACTGCTCTGTTTTAGTGCAGCGCTACTATACTGCGAAATTTCCAGCTTCCATTCATTAAACAGGGCCTCGGATACACTTTCAATGTCCGCAATCCGGTTTTTGACTTCATCCGCTTTGCTGACGCTGCCTTCATAAGCCTCATTAAGTTTTTTATAGGTGGCTTCTAAATCACCGCCGCTGAAATTGGTGGCAGCGGTAAATTGTTCCAGGGCCGATTTGAATTGTTCCTTGGTTTCTTCTTGCGTGTCACGCGCTTTTTCAACCCGGTAAACCATCACATCGCGTTTGGGAATGCCGACTTTTTCCAAACCTTCGAGATACATGGTGGAACAGGCAGTTAGCATAAGCAATACTGACACAAAGAGTAAACGATATAAATAGTTCATGTTTTTCTCCATTAAAAAGTCCGTAGATTGTTGATCTTGATGATTTCTTAAGCTCACTTGAAGAGGCGTTAGCGCAACACGCCCCGCCGTAATAATTGCCACGCGACTTTTAAGCCCCACAGGATGGGATGGCGGCGCAGCATCGGAGTAATTTCCACACTGACGCCCGTGTGCCGTTCTATTTTCCAGACCGCGTACTCGACGCTATTGTTAAAGGTAAGCGTTGCTTTGGATAGGCGCAGGATTGACAGAATCCTCCCCTGCCAGCGGCGTAAACGCCAGTGCCAGAGGGCTTGCTGTTGCATCTTCGGATCGGTTATGCAGAGGTATTTGCCATTTTCTTGTTTTTCCAACAATCCTGTGAGCATGGGAGCAGCGACTTCTGTCAGTCGAATGAATGCGCTCAGATTGGCTTGTGCCAGATGTCGCGCACGTGTTTCTCGCTCTGCTCGTAATTCGGCGGCATAAGTGAGCATCAGACAACGCGTCCAGATCTCTTCGACATCCAGTATGCCTGCTTCGAGCGTAGGTACCCCTGATTTTAAGAAGGTAACAACGGAATGCGCCAGCGCCGCATAAATCCGTTCCCGTATGGAATCATTAAGGCAGTAGAGTAGCCGCGATGGCTGCGCAAAGCGCGCCCAGATATAGGGATGAAACCAGAATTGCGCGCCACGTTCAAAATCTTGCGTCGAAATCACGGCGTACTTTGCGCGCAATGTTCTGCCCTGATGAGGAAGTTCCAAATAGAAGACATTGGGTGCCAGCCAGGTATTTAAATTCGCTAAATAACGTTTGGGATAAGCCATGTAGTAACTATTTACGACGACATACAGGTCGACGATACCTTCGTCCAGGCTGCAAGCAGAATGCAAACAGGAGCCGTACAGAATCACGGCATCCAGTGATTCGCCAAAGCGCGTAACGAGCGAATCTACCAATGGAATGAGATCAGGGGATACCGCTTTATTGCTTTCCCATGCAACTTCATTAATTAGTCGAACGGGTAGTTGCGCGGCGGGCGCAGTGATGGAGCTAGTCATGGTAGTAGCAGTGTCCTTTAAAACTAAAAATGTTACGGGATTCGTTGCGGTAATCCGCAATGGTTCAAGTGTGCTGGTCGATCGATACAATTCGCCGTCGACAATATATTCATCATCCATATGCAAGGTTACAGAATGGGAATTGTGACTATAGTAACCATCCGTTTCCTTCAGCACCCGACCGCCACCGGAGAGTAGGGGCCATACTGAGCGCCATAGGCGCTTGCGTTGCTGGCTGACAAAAGTAACATGCAGCGGTGCAGGTTCTTGTCCCCAATAAGGGCGCATATTTAATAACAAACAGTCCAATGCGCTAACCAAAGCAAACAGATAAGTGCCTTTATGCGTTCGCTCATTGTCTTCCGTCAAGGTCATGGTCACTGGTGCCCATTCGCTTTGATGATGTCCCAATGCCATGCCAACCAGCATGCCTGCCAATGATCGCAGCATTACCATTGCAGTGAAGATGCCGCCGGTGATGCCCAGTTGTTTGACTGGGCTGCGCGAAAACTTAACCCCGCGTGCCACCAGCCCAACCGCAAAGAACATGCCGTAAATTGGCTTCATGCCAGCCTGTTCGATACACAACACTGGACGTTGCGCGAGCTTGGGAGTGGATGGATTTAGCAGATAATCACGTAAGCGATGCAAGGCCTGCACAGGTTTGTCGTGAACGCCGATATCGAGCGAAGTCATGTTGGTGGTGCCGCCCGGTATGATCATCAGTACCGGCCATTGACTAAATGCTAGAGTCGCAAACAAATGGCTGAGTATGGCATGGGTCGTGCCATCTCCGGCAACGACGACCAGTAAGTCGATGTCTGCCTGTATCAGGTGATCGATGGCCGCTTTAAAAGCTATCGCATCGGCTGCTTCACAAACCTTCATGCCGGGTATGTCATTTAGAGCTTGTTGAATGGCCGCTAGGTGTTTGCGTGTTTGCCCGCTCATTGGATTGAGTACGCAGCCTATTTTAGCAGCTCCGGTTTGCAGGCGATCAATCCTTGTTGGTGAAGTCATGCAGTGTTTCTAACGTATGGAATTGGAAGAGGAAGGATAGGGTTTTTTCAAATTGAGTGGTGCACGGGTAAAAATTTTGACCGCCCATATGTCGCGGTCGCGCGCTGGATCGATGTCCTGCAGCCATGATTTCAGTGCGCCGTCTTTTTGTCGAGTCCGCCAGCCAACCATCAAACGCCATGCAAGGATGCCGGTTGAGATTAAATGCCAGGCAACGACCAATAATAGTCCCACATGAGGTTGGTCGATTAACCATCCATAAGTGAGCAATAGCAGATTGGGATTGCGTCTGGCGGTAATAAGTCGATTAAAAGAATCCAGTTTGCGCCAGATAAACATATCAAATGGTGCCAGCCATAGCTGGAATGCGCCTTCACACAAACGTCCGCCCACATATCCGATCAGCATCAGCCACATAAGAATTTCCAGACCGGCTATGGGGGTTGCCGTGCCCGCCAGACCGACTCCCCAGGCCAAATACCACAGCGGTGGGTGAACGATGTCTAAACCGTGGTCGAGTACATCACCGAAGCGGCTGGAAGTTACGGTAACGCGCGCCAATTTACCATCAACGGTATCCAGAAAGGTCATGAACCAGCCCATGGCCAATCCAATGCCAAAAAATCCCATCCAAAACGCGAGACCAGCCAGTGCTGCAAAAACAACGCTGAGGTAGGTGACGTGATTCGGTTGCCAACCGTGGCGTACGCAAAAATGCGTCGACCAGAATGCCGGAACCGGCCAAAGCCATTTAGTTACCAGATCGGTTACGCCTTTATAGGATCCTGAAAACAGCTCTTTTTCCAATAGATACCGATTTGCTTCACTGATTGGCAAGAGATACGGTGGATCTTTCTTTTTCAAATTTTGTTGAAAGTCTATTGCTAAGTCACTCAAACCAATGCGCGGGATGGTGAGCAGCACGAACTTATAATTCTGGCTTTGATTACTGTTCAAATTTCTGAGTAAGCGGGATGCCTGATCACCTTCAACATATATCGCGGCTGGGCTGCCTTCGTTGCTGTACAAAGCGATTTTCTTGTCAAGACCGAGTAATGCTGTGAGTACGCGCGCATCAAATAGAAAATTAGCATTCAAAAATAACGCAGTAGCACCGGAAGGTATTTTCTCGGGATCGTCGGCGAAGGTAATTCTCTCTCGTCCTGCGAGCATGCGCTGTAAGCGCTCGCGGCCGGTTAATCCCCAAATTTTTGTTTCGCTCTCACCAAAGATATAGATATATGTTGAAGTCGGCATGTGTAATATGTGATGAATATTGGGTTTTGTCTGAAATGGTTACATTCATAAGTGCGTACCCGATTACGCAAGGCTACGCGATTGTAGATGTTTTAAGACCACAATCATAGAATTGTGGTTAAAAAGTTCGACGTAACCATATATTTGCCAGAAAGATCATCACCAAACCAGGGACCAGCGCGATGAGTGCAGGGTTTAAGTGCAAAATTAGGCCAGCATTGGCGATAATCTGATCCAATAAGTAAACCGCAAGCCCAATCAGCGCTGCAAATACCAATTTATTGCCTAGACCTGTGCGTATCGATCCGAATACAAAGGGAATGGATAGTAACAGCATGGCAATCGTCATCAAGGCACTGCCCGCTTTGCGCCATAATGCCAGTGCATAGGAGTCGGCATCTTGCCCGGTGCTGCGCAGAAACTCGACGTGCCTTACTAACTCGAGCGGTGACAGGCTTTCCGGGGGTTTGGTGAGTGTCAAGATATCTTCCGGATTCAGAAAAGACGGCCAACTTAATGAATCCAAGTGAGTGGCAGAAACTTGATCTTCGGAAAAGGTTCTGATGATTACATTACTCAATTCCCAGACATCATTGTCCATGATATCGGCAAATTGTGCACGGGTATGCGTGAGCAAAAAACCGGCTTTATTCAAATGCAGGATTTCAATATCCGCTGCTTTTTGCGCGTGCAACATTTGACCTATGCGCAGAATATTGTTTTCATTGCGTGTCCAGATTCCCAGGTCCTTGCCGAGCTCGGCGCTTTTTTCCAATGCAACTGCCCGATAAGTAATGGCTTTTTGTTGCAGTTGAGGCGCTATGAATTGCTCCAGAATGGCAACGCTGAACAGTAATAAAATACCGATAGTCAAAGGCGCAAAGCTGATGCGCAGAGGCGAAAGACCCGCTACGCGCAAGGCAATCAATTCAGAATTCACCGCCAGTTTTCCAAGTGCGATGACAGTGCCCAATAAAGCGACAAAGGGTGCGATCTGAATAAATCTGCGCGGCAAAAGCATTGCAGTGTATGTGAAGGCATCAATGACACGATAAGTGCCTCTGCCCACATCATCCAATTGATCCAATAAATCAAAGAAGCTGAATAAAGGCAGTAACACTGCGGTGGAAATGATGAAGCCGATCAGTACTTGATAGGCGATATAGCGATAAATGATCATGGCTTGCGTGAAAATTGTTTCTTTCTTGTGAATAGTGCATACATGCCGAGAGCTAATGACATGGTCAGATAAAGCCACCAGATGCCAGGTATGCTGCCAACGACGCTTTGTTCTACCCAGGTTTTGGCTAATCCGCTCAGATTGTAATAAACCGTGAACAGCAAGGCTGCGAAGAGATAAGTTCGATCAGTCTTGTCTTGGCGCGGTGCAGTGCGAATAAATGCCACGGCTATCAGCGCCATGAGTATGGTTGATAGTGGGCGGGAAATGCGCCATTGCAGTTCTGCAATATCACGTGGCTGATCAGATTCCCATAGTGTCCTGGTTGCGGCTGCCTTGCGCCGGTAATTCATCGCATAATCGCTATCGATAAAATAGGTCATGTTCTCGAATTGAATGACATCATCGGTACTGGCGGTATGCGTTAATCGATAAATCATGCCATCGGATAATTGAATATGCGGCCTTTGCTCAGAGGTTTTCGGTTGAACCTGGCGAGCTTGCTTGGCAATGACAATTTCACTGTTTTCCGGCTTCTTGATATAGTGAAAAACATATTGCATTTCTTTATTGGTGTCATCCTTGCTGCGCACATACACGATTCTGCCAGTGCGCTCGCTGCCATAAAAACGTCCGGCCTGGAAGCGATTGGTATTTAATTCAGCTTCTGCCTGCGCATCCAGGATGTAGCTTTCCGCATAGGCCCAAGGACGAACGTAGGAAGAGAGCATGCCGCTGACGATGCCCACCGGTATCGCGACAGTCAGTACTGTCAGTACAATGCGTGTACCGCTGACACCGATGGATCGCATGACATTCAATTCCTGATCTTTATTGAGCCTGCCCAAGCCGATGATGACGGAAATATAGAGTGCAATGGGAATCAGCACTTCGAGAGCAATCAATGTTTTCAGGAACACGAGTTTGAGCAGAGCGGCGATACCCAATGTTTCTGTCACTGCTCCTGCCAACAGTCGGGCGCTGCTAAAACTGGCAAATAAGCCTACCAGAATGAGAAGAACTACTGTAAATGGCAGTAATACTTCACGTGCGATATAACGTTCAATTAATTTCATAAATCTGCTGAGATGGCTTTAAGCTGATGTTGAAACCGAGCGATAAAGAGGCTGGTAATGACTAAACAGATGGATTATTGTCGTGATGAAGGGGTGATTTTTGATTCAATAAGGATTCAGCCAACACCAGATCTTCAATTTTATCAACATCGACACCAGCACGCGGATCATCGAGCATAATGGCTTGTATGTTAACCCCTGATTTCTTGGACACGCTATTTAGGGCGTGCTGCAATGTTAAAAAACCAAATAAGTAAGATAAAACAATTTTGGGGCTGAGTACTCGGGCAATCAATTGCCAGGGACGTTTGCGCAAATCTTCCGCCTGCCGCCAGAATCTCACCAATCCCCGTCCGTGTGGATTGAAAGTAAACAGGTTGCAGCCGCAAAAACCACCATCGCGCAGCCGTATTACGGTGCGTTTTGCACCCGGGAATGCGGCTGCAATAGTCTGCTGCTTGGCTACGCCGACAGTGGCATCTGCATGAACCGCCATAGACTTGCGTAAAAAATCGTCAACCAGTGCAGTGGTCAATAATGCATGGTCTGCCGTGGTTAATAATACCGGCATGTTGCTCGGTACATGACTGAAGCCGCTTTCGGCACTGCGACTGGGAGAATCCAGATTGGGTAGCCAGGTGATTTGTTTGGAAGCGATGCGTTGTTTCAATTCCGGGCAGTGTGGAAGCAGGGATTCGGGAGGGCCGCAGAGAATGATTTTCGCAATCAGATCACTAGCTGCCAGTGCGTCCAATACCCGAATGACCATCGGAATGCCTGCAACCGGAGCAAATGCTTTGCAGGCCGCTCCCGTATGCTGAGTAATGGGATCTTTGGCCGTGCGGTCAGCAGCTAAAACCAATGCAACGAATCGCTTGGGTTCTTTATTGGATTCATCGTTCACAATGTTTTTCCATAAATACGATAACGTTTATATTGTTGACTACCGATGCCATCGAGAATTCCGCGCATGGCGGTGTTATCTTCGAGTATCCATGACATTTCTACTTCTTTCATACCACGAGCAATGGCGACTTTCCGCGGGGCATCAATGACCAGGCAGGCCAGTGCCAAACCCAACGGCGTATTGCGAAATTGCTTGCGCACGCCCATCAGTGGTATACGTCCCGTGCGTATTTGATGCTTCCTGATTCTGTTGATCATTTTTAGCCAACCGAAGGGAAATAAGCTGCCATTTAATTCTACCAGCACTTCATTGAGATTGGGCAATGCCACCATGAACGCCGCAGGCTCACCGTTAACTTCAGCGATTTGAATATAATCATCCGGTAACAGGAGGCGCAGGCTGCTGCCGAGTTCCGCAAATTCTTCCCGAGTAAACGGCACGAATCCCCAGTTATCGGACCATGCGTCATTAAAAATATCACGCAGAATTTCCATTTCTTCATCGAATCGATTGCGCCGAAGTGTGCGTAATGTAATTTGTGAAGAAAATCGTTTAATCAGCGTCTGCATGACAGGCGGTGGGGTAAAATCAACATTGACCCAATAGGCCAATAAATCCTTGGCAGGAAGAAAGCCTTGTTCCTCGAGCAAACGACCGTACCAGCGCGGTGAATGAGGCATCATGACAACCGGAGGCGTGTCGAATCCATCAACCAATACACCACATTCCTGGTTGATGGAAAGATTGAATGGGCCGCTGACATACCGGATCTGTCTTGAAGCCAACCATGCCTCCGCATGCAGCATCAGGGCAGCACATGCTGCGGAATCATCAATGCATTCAAAAAGGCCAAAGTGACCTTTATCTGTGCCATACCGCTCTTGGTGCAATGTGTCAATCTGCGCGCTAATGCGACCAACAGGCAAATTATTTCGATATGCAATCCAAGCTTGCCATTCGCCATGCTTAAAAAATGGATTGTAACGTGAAAAATGGAAACGTCGTTCCAAGCGGAGCGGAGGTACCCACATGGAGTCATCAGCGTAGATATGCCAGGGTACATCGATAAATTGACCCATGTCAAGATAAGACATGACTGGCCGTACTGTCACAGCGCCTGAAACCGCTGACTTATCGTGTTTATTCATGGCAAATTAATGATGTATTAGGTAATAATGCATCGGATTGATGGCTTGCATTATAGCGATATTGAGCAGAAAGTAGTGGATCTGCGCAGGAAATCTTCTTTGATCAAGTCAGTTACTGTTATTCGATGCTAATCAGTTGACAAAATGTTGCTGATTTCTAGATATGGTTGATTGGCGATAGCCATGCCAATCATTACTCATAGATTAGTATGTTTTAATAAATCGGAAACCAATTTGTGGAAAGTTTCTTTCGGATCTGGTTGTTTTTTAACAACTGTTTTTGTGTCGTCGGTATGGTCAGGCTCTGTGCCAGCACATTGTTCATCAGTGATGTTGCGACAAAAATCCCGGAAGTTATTCCAATCTTCGTTGTAGCTGGCTAGACGATCCTGAGGAATAAATACGCGCAAAACCTCAAAATTTTCTTGCATCTCAGGCAAACGAGAACAAAGGTATATATTGATATTTTTGGGCCAGCCTTTGTGTCTGGGATACAAGTCGGCTAATTCAGTTTCAATCGTATAGCGGAAGTTATCAATCGCATTGGCTCGGCGCTTGCGATTCAGTATTTCAACGAATATGGCCACTAACCCTAAAATGCCAAATAATACAAATGGCCACATCGGTACGGTTTCAAAATATCCGGCGATTTGACTAATGTTTTCGCTTACAGCGCTTTCGTTTAAGGAATTTTCGTTCAAGGTTGTCTCGATTTAAGTACATTAGAAAATATGCAGTGGATTCTTATATAATAACCACCGCTTATTGTATCTTGCCATAGAGAGATCCATGTATCAATAATGTTATTTTGTCTTGTATGGTCATATTAGATAGTTATTAGGGACGCCTTGATCTCGTTTGTCGAATAAGATTCACTTAACACTTATACTTAGCACGTATCTTTTTCAATCGAAATGAATGCAGCATGGAGTTCATTGAGCGTATCGCTTAAATTGACAGGTGATGTGGCAGAAAATGCAGATAATATGCTTGTCAAAAAAACACGAGTAATTCTTTGCGGCCAGTGTTTCTCGCGATGTTTCAGATAATCACTGATAATATGTATTCAGCAATAATACCCGGCATTGCTAAATTTGAATTGACCTGACACAGCTAATTGCGTTATTTTTGTCTGTTTTTTGCGTTCGAAACACTTATTATCCATATTATTTTGCTCTTGGTTTATGACTAAATCTCCTAAAATTGCTGCTTTAGCTCAACCAGAAAGTTTTGAAGCGGCGTCGGCTGAACTGGAAAAAATAGTAGCGGCCATGGAAGCAGGGCAAATGTCATTGGAAGCTTCTCTTGCAGCGTATCAGCGCGGGGTTGAGTTGTTGCAATATTGTCAGAATAAGCTGCAAAGCGCACAACAACAGGTGCGAATACTCGAAGCAGATATGTTAAAAAATTTTACAAGACCTGATATTGATGAGCGTTGATTTTCAGAATTGGACAAGTAATTGTCAGGCGCGTATCGAAACCTTCCTTGAATCGCGATTACCAGCTTCGGATTGTGTTCCCGAACGATTACATAAGGCAATGCGCTACTCTGTTCTGGGGGGAGGAAAACGGGTGCGTCCACTCTTGTCTTTTGCTGCCGGGGAACTGGCGGTTGCCGATGTCGAACGTGTAACTGTCGTAGGCGCAGCGGTAGAACTTATTCATGCCTATTCACTGGTGCATGATGATTTGCCCTGTATGGATGATGACATTTTACGGCGCGGAAAACCGACTTGCCATGTGGAATTTGATGAAGCTACGGCATTGTTGACGGGTGATAGTTTACAAACACTGGCTTTTGAGTTATTGGCGGAGAAACGTTTGACTGATGCACCGGAGGCGCAATTGGGAATGATAACGCAATTGGCTTTGGCAGCTGGTTCCCGGGGTATGGCTGGGGGGCAGGCATTTGACCTGGATAGCGTTGGCAAGACTTTGAGTTTGCCAGAACTTGAATTTATGCATATTCATAAAACAGGCGCGTTGATTCGTGCAGCAGTAATGCTGGGAGCACGCTGTAGCAACCGTCTGGATGATCAGCAATTAAGCAGATTGGATCACTTTGCTAAAAGTATTGGTTTGGCATTCCAAGTGGTAGATGATTTACTGGATGCCGAGGCGACTACGGCGACATTGGGCAAAACAGCTGGTAAAGATGCCGAAAATAATAAACCGACTTATGTCAGTATTTTAGGGATTAGCCAAGCGCGTGAATTGGCGGAGAAATTGCAGCACGATGCCTATCAGGCGTTAGATAGCTTTGATGAAGCTGCATTAAGATTGCGACAAGTAACCGATTTCATTATTAAACGTAAATTCTGAGTATTATTTCCTACACTTTCTATTTTCAGGTTTTGAATGTATCCACTGCTAGATACCATTGACTCGCCATCCCAGTTACGTGAACTGGATCAGAAGAAATTGCCGCAGTATGCTAAGGAATTACGTGATTTCCTTATAGAGTCGGTCGCGAAAACCGGGGGGCACTTGTCTTCCAATCTGGGTACGGTCGAGCTGACCATTGCCCTGCACTATGTGTTTAATACACCACACGATCAACTGGTGTGGGATGTGGGGCATCAAACCTACGCGCACAAAATTCTGACCGGCCGGCGAAACGGCATGAGTAAATTACGCATGCACGGAGGTATCGCCGGCTTTCCACGGCGTGATGAAAGTAAATATGATGCGTTTGGCACTGCACATTCCAGTACTTCAATCAGCGCTGCGCTGGGCATGGCAGTAGCTGCGCAATTAAATAATACGGATCGGCGTGCCATTGCTATTATTGGGGATGGCGCCATGAGTGCGGGCATGGCGTTTGAAGCACTGAACAATGCCGGTGTGATGGATGCCAATCTGCTGGTCATCCTGAATGACAATGACATGTCAATATCGCGGCCGGTAGGGGCGCTCAATAACTATCTGGCCAAGTTGATGTCTGGAAGATTCTATGCGACGGCACGGCGTGCGGGTGAAAAAGTGCTGGGGGTCGTGCCGCCTATGCTTGAATTGGCCAAGCGGGCTGAAGAGCATGTCAAAGGCATGGTGACGCCGGGAACATTATTTGAGGAATTCGGATTTAATTATATTGGCCCGATCGATGGTCACGATCTGGATGTTTTGGTGACTACGCTGAATAATATCAAGCTCCTCGATGGCCCCCAGTTTCTCCATGTGGTCACTCGCAAAGGAGCTGGCTATAAGGTCGCCGAAGAGGATCCGATTCTATACCATGGCGTAGGCAAGTTTGATCCTGAAGAAGGTATCGTTACCAAAGCAACAGGAAAGCCTTCTTATACACAGATATTTGGTGATTGGTTATGTGACATGGCTGCGCAAGATCCGCGTTTGATCGGTATTACGCCGGCAATGCGCGAAGGATCAGGGTTGGTGCGTTTCTCTCAGGAGTATCCTAATCGATATTTTGATGTAGGGATTGCGGAACAACATGCGGTAACCTTTGCGGCCGGTGCGGCATGTGATGGTTTAAAACCCGTTGTGGCGATTTATTCGACCTTTTTACAACGCGCTTACGATCAGCTCATTCATGATGTGGCCATCCAGAATTTACCGGTAGTTTTTGCCATTGATCGGGCTGGATTGGTAGGGGCGGACGGTCCGACTCATGCTGGCAGTTTTGATCTGTCTTATTTGCGCTGCATACCTAATATGACCGTGATGGCGCCTGCGGATGAAAACGAATGTCGGCAAATGCTCTATACCGCATTCAAGCTGGATACACCAACAGCAGTCAGATATCCAAGGGGAAGCGGGGCTGGAGTAAAAGTTAGAAAGGAAATGCAGGCATTACCCATTGGTCGGGGAGAGATTCGTCGGCATGGAAAGAAGATTGCATTGCTGGCCTTCGGCAGTATGCTCACACCCTGTTTGCAAGCTGCGGAAGAGCTGGATGCCACAGTTGCCAACATGCGCTTCATTAAACCGTTAGATGACGATCTGGTGGCATCTTTGGCGGCCAGTCATGATTTGTTGGTGACCGTTGAGGAAAATACTGTGATGGGTGGAGCAGGCAGTGCTGTCACGGAATCGTTGAATAGTCAGCGGATTATTGTCAGCGTATTGCAATTAGGATTGCCAGATATTTTTATTGATCAGGGTGATCATGGGCAGATGCTTGCTGATTGTGGATTAGATAAAAAGGGTATTCTTCAGTCGATAAGATCAATATTGCCTGAGTAAGCTGTGTATTTTATCTCGCTAAAATGCAACGGCATTCATCCTGATTGGGAGTTAGTGAGTGTTGAACTTAATGATTGCCATAAACTCCTAATGGCAGGGGAGGAATTAACATGAATAAACAGATAGATTTACCTATTGCGGATGTGCAGAGTTCACCCGATACACGGCGTATTGCCATTGATAGGGTAGGCATTAAGGCCATCCGCCACCCTGTCGTGGTGGCTGACAAAAATGATGGTGTGCAGCATACGATAGCGGTTTTTAATATGTATGTGAATTTGCCGCATAATTTTAAAGGTACGCATATGTCTCGTTTTGTGGAAATTCTGAATGGTCACGAACGGGAAATTTCTGTCGAGTCGTTCGAAACCATTTTGCGGGAAATGATCGAAAGACTCGAAACGGATTCTGGTCATATTGAAATGACCTTTCCTTACTTTATCAATAAATCAGCACCGGTTTCTCAAGTAAAAAGTTTACTGGACTATGAAGTAACCTTCATAGGTGAGATTAAGAATGATGAATATCTTTTTACCATGAAAGTCGTGGTGCCTGTCACGAGCTTATGTCCATGTTCCAAGAAGATATCCAATTATGGCGCACATAACCAACGTTCTCATGTCACTATTTCTGTGCGCACCAATAGTTTCGTATGGATTGAAGATGTCATTCGCATCGCGGAAAACAACGCTTCCTGTGAGTTATATGGCCTGCTGAAACGACCCGACGAGAAATACGTGACGGAAAGGGCGTACGATAACCCTAAATTTGTGGAAGATATCGTCAGAGATATTGCTGAAGTACTGAATCATGATAAGCGCATTGACGCCTATGTCGTTGAATCGGAAAATTTTGAGTCTATTCATAATCATTCGGCATATGCGTTGATTCAGCACGACAAGAAACTTCAAAAATAAAGCTTTTGCCGTTGCCGATATCCCTCTGTCCGGCTTCATGTGATTCCGCATAAGCAGGTATTGAGAAACGTCTGAGGCCGTGACGTTGATAGCAGCAATTTAAGCTGGGCGCGGCGCAGCAGATTCCGGCGGTCCCATTGGATGCCATCGTTTTTATCCCGTAATTTTTCCTCCAGTAACTGACTACAGATTGCATCAGCGCAATTTGAGATTTAACGCGCGCAAAAACAGAACTCACCCTTCCGCCGATGAGAAGCCGACAAGATTGTCATTCCCTGCGAAGATACTAAAGTGTTTTCAAACTACGTGCAGTAAAGCAATCAAACAGGTCGTATTCTCTGATTGCATTCATTACAACCGGATTCTCGGATTCAACTTGCGATTCTCCGTGGTAAAGCTAAGGATGGTTTATTTCTCCAAAACACCTGTTGAATGTTTGTTCAGGAACAAATGGTTATAGAAGTGCCTAGAGGATCTTCACGAGGCTTTAACAGAGTATTCATGAAACCTTAACATTGTCTGCGTTATATATGATTTATCAAGGTGATCCTGAAAACGATTCCTGGATGGTGCTACGTAATTTCACGCTTGATTCTTGACCATGTCACTATCCACTATTATTTGTCAAATTGGAGAAAACATTTATGACTTCACAAGTAGAAGATAAGCGGCCATCGGATGATCAGCAAGGCACAGCTGCTGCCAAGGCTGGTTCTGCCGCTTTCCAAGCACAATATCTCTTGCGCGATACTGCTGCGGGTTTGATAACCGGGGCGATGGCTATACCGCTGACCATCGGCATTGCGATAATGTCCGACTATCCGATCAAGATTGGATTGGCGACGGTCGCTTTTGCTTCTCTGGTCGGCTGGATCAACGCCTGGTTCAAACCGGGCAATTTTATTGGTTCCCCTGGCATTGCGGCTGGATTGGCGCCGGTACTGGCTCTGGGTGTAGCCAGTTTTGGTTGGCAGAATATGGCATTCTGTATTTTTATGACTGCAGTCATGCAAGCAGTGATCTGGAAATTCAATTGGCAGCGTTATCTGCTCGTTGCCGTTCCGGTTTATTTGGTTGAAGGTTTGCTGGCTGGCGTGGGATTAAAAATATTTTTGAAGTTTTCCGAATTCACCTACGAAATACCGGCGGAAGCGGTTACCGACGAATTCTGGAATAGCGCACGTATGCAAATGGTCGCCATCTCCGCAGGGGGGCTCGGGGTATTTCTAATGCTGTTTTCCAAATTTAAGGATACTCAACCTGCGATTCCTTATTTTGCGCTCATCATCGGCGGTGTGGTGTTGGCGCAGTTTGTCAGTGTACCCATGATATCGGTGGAAAATATTGATCTTCATTTGAAATTGCCATTACCGGAAGC
>CADEDO010000035.1 GCA_902826115.1 uncultured Nitrosomonas sp. | reverse complement strand
CTATTTAATGCCACCGAAAAAACTTTCAGCTATAACAATATCGAAACAGTTGTCGCAGTCTGATGTGAGAAGTGGACGTTGAGGCACCGGAAGAAATACAAGGCAACACTTGACAGTAATCACAAACAACTGGCGTTCGAGAACAAGGTGAATCGACAGTTCAATGTTGCTAGGGTCTGTTATCAATTTGGAGTAATTTTTTATTAAATAGTCAGTCCTGAAAAACTGCATTGACCGCTGATCAGTAGATTCAAAATAGCGATCAATGCCATTTCTCAAGGGCGACTAGTGGCAAGTGGGACAGGATTTTTAAGGCGCACCGACCATCGATCCGTATTTTGAGTGAAAATTTATTGCTGACAACTACCTTAAGGCACATCGGCATAGTTCTTCGGGTGCGGTAGGTCAAGAATTGCTGGTCATCCGAAAAAAGCCGTGCGAGGAATACCACGAAGATCAATTGGGACATTGATAGTGATGGCTTGTCGGTTGAGTTTGAAATCACCGGTGGAGAAATCAATGATGGCTCTACAGCACCCGATTTGATTGCCTGGTTACCTGACGCGAAGATGATTGTTGCGGATAAAGGCTATGGCAGTAAATATATACGGGAGCAAATAACGAATAAGGAAGCCAGGGTTGTGATCCCCAAAAAGTGCAATTCTGTAAAGGGTAACGCAGATATGGATTGGGGGTTGTATCGATACCAGTATTTGGTGAAAATGCTTCTGCACGGCTAAAACAGTATCGGGCAGTAGCGACACGACAAACTGAAGAGAAATTTTGAGAATATGGTAGCCATGACATGGATATCTGTGGTTGCCTATGTGAAATGTCAACAAACCCTAGAGATACAAAATGAAATCACAAAATATTTTTGCAAATGTTCCATACAATATTGAACACGAACTATTCGAGCTTTTAATAAAAAGCAATACAGTGAAGATTGAAAGAATTGTTTCAAAAGGCCAGAAATCACCTAAATCCGCATGGTATGATCAGAAAAAAAATGAGTGGATTATGGTTTTAAAAGGGAAAGCTGAACTTCTCTTTGAGGATCAAACTTTAGTTCAGCTTAATGAAGGAGATTATATTAACATCCCCTCTCATAAAAAGCACAAAGTTAGTTGGACAGATCCCAAAACCGAGACTATCTGGCTTGCTGTCCACTACTGATAAGCTCTACCCCGTTGTTGAGTCAGTTATCTCAATCCAACCGACTCACGCAGGCAGCCTAGCAAAGATATATTCGATCGAAAATCTATATCAATCCAGATATCTAACCAAAATCATATAAATGCCGATTTAGATAATTACTTGGATACTTGCTTACTATATTTCTGGCGGAATTTCTCAACTCTACCTGCTGTATCCACAATTTTCTGCTTACCGGTATAGAAGGGATGACAAAGTGAACAAACTTCAATATTAAGAGGTTTGTTCATGGTAGATCGCGTATTAAAAACGCTACCACAACTGCAAGTTACGGTTATTTCCTGATAGTCAGGATGAATGTCAGTTTTCATTACCAATATCCCTCGGTTATTCCATCGCTAAAGTATGGTTTAAAAAGCGGTGTATTATCCTTTAATGTACGCACAGGCGCAACTACGAAAATCCAAACTTATACGCGTCTCATTGAATCGAAGAAGTCCGAATTATTTTTGGTTGCCTTGATTTTATCCAGTAAGAATGCCATGGCATCCATATCATCCATAGGATGTAGTAATTTACGTAATACCCAAATTTTTTGCAGCACCTCTGGAGGAATCAGCAATTCTTCTCGACGTGTACCTGATCGATTGACATTAATAGCAGGGTAAATACGTTTCTCAGCCATTTTCCGATCGAGATGGATTTCCATATTACCGGTACCTTTGAATTCTTCATAAATCACATCATCCATACGTGATCCTGTATCTATCAGTGCAGTAGCGATAATAGTCAGCGACCCTCCTTCTTCAATATTTCTGGCCGCACCAAAGAAACGCTTAGGTCGCTGCAATGCACTCGCATCCACACCACCCGTCAAAACCTTACCTGATGCCGGCACTACCGTATTATACGCACGTGCAAGTCTTGTAATCGAATCAAGCAATATCACAACATCTTTTTTATGTTCAACTAAGCGCTTAGCTTTCTCAATTACCATGTCAGCAACTTGCACATGACGCATGGCTGATTCATCAAAAGTGGAAGAAATAACCTCCCCTCTAACTGATCGAATCATCTCAGTTACTTCTTCAGGCCTCTCATCGATTAATAGCACCATCAAAATCACATCAGGGTAGTTAGCCGCAATGGCATGCGCAATATGCTGAAGCATGACGGTTTTACCAGATTTCGGACTTGCAACCAGTAGACCTCGCTGCCCCTTACCGATAGGTGCAATTAAGTCAATAATACGACTGGTTATATTTTCTTCTGCCTTGATATCGCGTTCAAGTACTAGCCTTTCATCAGGAAATAATGGAGTCAAGTTCTCAAACAGAATTTTTTGTTTGGAATTCTCTGGAGGCTCATTATTTACTTTATCAACTTTTACCAGAGCAAAATAGCGCTCCCCATCTTTTGGTGGACGAATTTCCCCATCGATTGAATCACCTGTGTGCAGATTAAAGCGTCTAATTTGACTAGGTGAAATGTAAATATCATCAGGTCCGGCTAGGTATGAAGTATCAGGAGAACGCAAAAAACCAAAACCATCTTGTAAAACTTCTAATGTTCCATGGCCATAAATATTCTCGCCTTTACGTGCTTGATTCTTAAGTAATGCAAAAATCAGATCTTGTTTTCGCATTCGGTTTGCGCCATCAATTTCGTTTTCGATGGCCATTTTTACTAATTCAGTAACATGTAGGTTCTTTAGGTCAGATAAGCGCATGAAAAAGCTCGCGAAAAAAGAGTATTCAGGTGAAAGATAAAGGCGTTGGAAGGAAAGTTGTTACAGATGGGATAGTTAAAATTAGGTACTGTGATTTCTAAAAATTACATGATCCGCTAATTTTGCCTGTAAGATTAACGAGTTTAAATATGACTGTCAATAAATGCTGTGAGTTGTGACTTAGATAATGCGCCCACTTTGGTTGCTTCAATACTTCCATTTTTAAATAACATCAGCGTAGGAATACCACGAATACCGTATTTAGGTGGAGTTATTTGATTCTCATCAATATTTAGTTTAGCAACCTTTAAGCGATCGCCATACTCACTTGCAATCTCATCCAATATAGGCGCTATCATCTTACAAGGACCACACCACTCTGCCCAGTAATCAACCAGCACAGGAATCGCTGATTGTAAAACCTCCTCATCAAAATTAGCATCAGTAACGTAATGTATATGCTGACTCATATAATCCTCATTCTAATAATTCAATTTTAAGAAAAAACAAGCCCCATAATTATCTCTGAGATTGGCTAAAGGGGTCGCTTGGAATAAAGTTAAGTTGTAACAGAAAGGTATATTTACTGCTGCTTTGTTATGCTATAGAAAAAAGAACTAAAAGGGAAGTCTAATCGACTCGACAAAGCGATCTTAAGAATGAATTAGGTAAAATTGCCACACAGAGAAATCCAAAAGCTAGGGAAGCGTGATTAATTCAACGAACGTGATGAAGGGCGAGGCGCACGGAACGCAACAACCGAGACATATCAATCTGATAGGCGAGGGAGTGAGTACCGCGCAACGAAGCAGTTCGCTCGTGCAGTCAATTAATCAGCTCTTCCTTAGGACTGGACAGCGATTTCCCTCATCCATTCAGCCGTGTTCTCATCCGCAATACGCGCAACCATCTTAGTCAGTTGCGTAACGTCGCCGCCCTTCTGCATCGGTTTCGACAATGCTCTCTCGGAGCCGACTGTTCCTTCCTATCACCACTCAACACATAAAATAAAATTCCCTGCGCCTACGCAGCGACCAAATGCGGATCGGTCAGCAAAAAACTGGACCTCATGACCTGCATTCTGCAAACCACGGCATCATTCGATGCAGGGGACGAGAATCACCTTTGGTTTCGTATGTGACGATAGTGAATCGCATAAGATTCTTTCTAGAATAGCGGGTTGATGCTAGAGCGGAGCCTACCCCTCATAACGCAATACTGAAGAAAAAGGGAAACGCATTTTACAGCCTCGTATACTTATTATCGCCTCATTCATTCGCAAGCGTTGTATGTTCTTATACAATAGGAGCAATCCATACATCCATTATTTTAGGAAAAAGAACAAAAGATGTGCAAGCTATCCAACAAACCAGAAAACAGAAATTCACAACAAAATCAGCAACGGCGCTCATTTCTAAAATTCACCACGGCATCCGCACTGGGGCTGGGAATGGCAGTAACTCATCAGGTCATGGCCACATCAGGCGCTATTAAGACACCGCCTCAACCGGAGAATGTACTCACACCAGAAGCGGCCTTGGAAAGATTGATGGCAGGTAATGATCGCTATGTTGCGGGTCTGTCCACCCCATTGAATTTTAAACTTGAACGCGCAGCTTTGGTCAAAGGCCAGAATCCTTATGCCAGCATATTAAGCTGCGCTGATTCAAGAGTGAGCCCTGAATTCTGCTTTGACGAGCAACGGGGAGATTTGTTCGTCGCCCGAGTTGCCGGAAATTATTTAACGACTGATTTTGTTGCTACACTCGAATATGCAGCGGCTGTTTTGCATACTCCACTGATCATGGTACTGGGTCATGAAAGCTGCGGTGCGCTCAAAGCTGCGATTGATGCCTCAGACAACAACACGCAATTTCCCGGACATATTCAATCTATAGCCAGTGCATTAGCACCAGCGGTAAGAGCAATTGACAAGCAATCGAAAAACCGTATCGACGATGTCATCAAAATGAATGTCATACAAAATGTGAAAGAATTGAAGAAGCAAACACCCATTCTCAGTCGATTGGTAGCGGAGAAAAAGCTTCTTGTAGTTGGGGGCGTATACAACCTGAAGACAGGCAAGGTCGATATAGTTGCTTAAGGAAGCACTGATTAATTCAACGAACGTGATGAAGGGCGAGGCGCACGGAACGCAACAACCGAGACATATCAATCTGATAGGCGAGGGAGTGAGTGCCGCGCAACGAAGCAATTCGCTCGTGCAGTCAATTAATCAGCGCTTCCCTAGGTAACCGTTGGTTGACCAAATGCTACAACGTGATCGGCTTCAAGCCGAATGCCTATTTTCTCTCCGATCACATGATTATGATGACTTGGCACTAACGATAGCACTCTGGCCCCACTCGCAAGACTCAATGTATATAAAATCTCAGCGCCTCGAAATGCCTTATGCATAACTGTTGCTTGCAAAGGACTGGTATCGTCATGCACGATATCGTCTGGGCGTAATAATACATCCACCATACAACCCTTTCCACACCGCTCACACCCCTGCATGCACGGTTGGGAAATCTCGCCTTTTAAAATTCCCAGTTCAATCTCAACTTTATGATCATTAATAACCTTTCCTGGAAGAAACACACCCTGACCAATAAAATTTGCAACAAATCGATTAGTTGGGCGATGGTAAAGATTAAAAGCTGTATCCCATTGTTGAATTTCACCTTCGTACATCACACCAATTTCATCTGCAATAGCAAATGCTTCTGCTTGATCATGCGTCACCAGAATAGCCGTAATTCCCTGATCTTTAAGAATATCACGCACTTCTAAACTTAAGCGCTCACGTAAACTGACATCCAAATTAGAAAACGGCTCATCTAACAATATCAAATCCGGTCTCGGTGCTAACGCACGTGCAAGCGCTACGCGTTGTTGTTGACCACCTGACAACTCGTGTGGATATTTCTTGGAGACACTGGTTAGTTGAACAACATCCAACAATTCAGCAACACGCCGCGCACATTCTGTTCTGGTTAAGCGATGCAGACCAAAACCAATGTTGGCGGCCACATCAAGATGAGGAAATAAAGCATAGTCCTGAAAAACCATGCCAATTTGCCTTTGCTCTGGCGGCAGAAAGAAATCAGCACGACTCACACAGACACCATTAAGGAAGATTTCTCCCGCAGATACGGATTCAAAACCCGCAATGCAGCGCAACGCGGTCGTTTTACCACAACCACTCGGGCCTAATAGACAACCAATATGCCCTTTTTCCAGTATCAAGGACAAGTCATGAATTACGACCTGCTCTCCATAAGCTTGTCGTACGCTATTTAACTGTAGTAATACTGTGCCCATATCTTTATTTTTCTGTTTGACGCATGAATAATACGATGGGTACCAATCCAGCCAAAACAAGCGTCACAGCGGGCAAAGCAGCTTGCTCCCATTGCCCCTCAGAAGTCATCTCAAAAATTCGAACCGCCAATGTATCCCAACCGAATGGTCGAGTCATCAGGGTAATTGGCATTTCTTTCATCACATCAACGAATACCAATGTAGTCGCCGTAAAAATGCCTGATTTCAATATAGGCACATGCACTTTTCGTATCATTGCCCAACCATGTAATCCCAAACTCATTGCTGCTTCATCAATGCTGTGAGTAATTCGCTGCATCGTCCCATCAATCGGATAAAAACTGACCGCCATAAATCGTATCAAATAAGCAATCAGCATCGTGATGAGTGTGCCCTGAATCAATTGACCTGTCTCTATCTGCAACCACTGCAAGAAGAATTCACTGAGTTGCCCATCCAACCAAGCAATCGGCACATACACCCCAATTGCCAGAACGGTACCAGGTAAGGCATAGCCAATAGTTGCCGCGCGCACCGCATAGCGCGTGGTAGGGCTGGGGTAACGCCGCACAGCATAAACCATCGCGATAACGACCAAACATGTGAAAAAAGCAGCTAAGCCAGACAAAGACAAAGAATGCCAGAGAAATTCCAGATAGCGGGCAACATCGAAATCTTGCGTAAATGACTGTATCGCCCAAATGCACAATTGCGTAACCGGTAGCAAAAATGCAAAAAATAATACACTCATGATAAAACCAACCACCAGCCAATTATGCCAGCCTATCAATCGAATTCTTTGCGCTCGCTGACTGCGTTTATTCTCAGCATAGCGCATGCGCAACCGAAATTGCTGTTCCAAAACGACCACTACAAAAACAATAATAATCAATAGAGAAGCCAACTGTGAAGCAGCATGCAAAGAAAACATGCTAAACCATGCTTTATAAATAGCAGTGGTAAACGTATTGTAGTTAAAAACGGCAACCGTACCAAAATCTGCCAAGGTTTCCATCAATACCAGCATGACACCTCCGGCTATCCACGGACGCGCCATAGGAAGCACAACTCTAAAAAAACCTTGTTGACGAGTTAAACCAAGAGATTGCGCTACCTCCAACGAACGCTTGCCTTGACTCAAAAAAGCATTGCGCGCCAATAAGTAAACATAGGGATAAAAAGCTAGTGTCATCACGATGATGACTCCCAGCCTGCTGCGGATATCCGGAAACCAGGACAAATCAGCGTTTGACCAACTACGCAACGTAGTCTGTATAGGACCGGTGAAATCAAACAAACCCAAGGCGACAAATGCAGTCACATAGGCCGGCATTGCCAGCGGTAATAGTAGCGCCCAAGAAAAGAAACTGCGACCGGGGAATTCGTAAACAGCGGTAAACCACGCCAAGCTGATACCAAGGAATGCTGTACCCACAATCACTCCCAGCGCCAGCCAGAGCGTGTTTGTGAGCAAAAGGGGCAGTGTCGTCTCAACTAGATGCTGCCAGATATCGCTAGCCGGGGCAAAAAAAGATGAAACGATAACACCAACAGGCGCGAGTACCAGTGCTGCCGCTAAAAAAGGAACCAGACGCCAACTGACCATTAAGCAATGCGCAGGGGTTTTATTAGCGGTCACCTCATGCAACGGATTATCATTAACACTCACCGCACATTACCGATAACCTGCGCGATCCATCAGTTTTACAGCGGTGGTTTGTAACTCCCCAGCTTTAACAAGATTCATGGAGTTTTGCTTAAAACTTCCCCAAGCGGCAACGAATGGATCTGCTGCAATCTTAGGATTGGCCGGATATTCCATATTTACATCAGCGAAAAGATTTTGCGCTTTATCGGAAGATAAGAATTCCAATAATTTGATCGCAGCTTGCTCATTGCGACTATATCGTGTAATGCCTGCACCAGAAATATTAACATGTACCCCCCCACTCTCCTGATTTGGCCAGAACACTGCCAATGGCAGATTAGGGTCTTTTTTCATTAATCGACCATAATAATAGGTATTCACCAAAGTAACGTCACATTTTCCAGCGGCCACAAATTCCAAGGCTCTCGTATCATCCGACAAAGGATCCGTCGCCAAATTTGCCACCCAGCCTTTCACAACCCTCTCAGCTTCAGCCTCGCCATGATCTGCAATCATCATCGCCACCAGCGATTGGTTATACACCTTCTTGGATGATCGCAAACATAAGCGTTTATTCCACTTAGGATCTGCCAGATCTTCATAAGTAGAGAGTTCGGAAGGCTTCACTTTTTGGGTGTTATAAACCAAAGTACGCGCGCGAATTGACAAACCAAACCATTCGTTGTGAGGATCTCGCAGATGCGCCGGGATGTTGCTTTCCAACACCTGAGAATGTACAGGTTTGAGTAGCTTTTCCTGCGCTGCCGCCCACAAATTGCCTGCATCGGCTGTTATCAGCATATCAGCAGGCGTATTCTTACCTTCCGCTTGCAATCGCGCCAGCAAAGCACCTTCGTTGTCTGTTGTATATTTAACTTTGATTCCGGTTTCTTTGGTGAATGCATCAAACATGGGTTTAATAAGCTGCTCGATCCTCGCGGAATAAACCACCACTTCCGCAGCCTTAGCCGGATAAGCAAGCAACCAGAAAGAAAGAATTAAAACCGTTCCAAGGCAATAGTTTAAGTTAAATCTTGACATTACAAAGTTCCAAACAAAATGTTCATAAGTTGAAATGATTATTAGCGTTTACTATATTATGGATAAGAATAATTATCAATTAAATACGCCAACTGAATATCTTACAACCGTCACGCTTTTCTCATCTTCTTCTCGATCACAAATCCAAATCCTTGCGTCCGATCAACGGCAATTTAATGGCCGGCGGATCCAAGTCCACACCAAAAGACAAACCTAGAAAGTTAAATTCAACGCCTTCTATCGCACTGCCCAGCACACCGATCAAACCAAAAAAGGAAATCTGAAAACCACTGCCACTGGGTGCTTGTGAAATAAATTGATAACCCAGGTAATCTTTACCTATCGCCGTGGGCGGCAAATCCAGCTCAAGTTCCGGAACTGCGCGCGAAACCCAGGCGGTAAATGTATTGGAATTGGGTCCCGGCCATATAGTGTAATCTTGCGCGTAGGGGTAACTACGCGCTGCTTGATCAATTTTTTCTATCAATGCATCGACCCCATCGCCACGTTTTTCCGCCAGTATTTCAGGCTTATTCCCGTACCAGCGCCTATCGGGGAGATTCTCGTGAATAACCACTACTGGCATTTTCCTACGTTGCAACCATCCAATGACTTCATAGATGGTATACGATTTTGCCTGCGCAGGTTTTACTGCAATCCAGGTATGAATTCCCAAATACCCCCGCCAGCTATAAGCGCGTGCGCCATACACCTGAATGATTGCTTCGGGCGTGGAAGCAGGATCAGGGGCTAACCCAACTGGTTCCCGACTCGCAGTCCACCAATTCTGCGCCTGCACAGAATTCAAAACCGCGGCTAGCACGATGAAACCCAAAAGCATCACAAACGATACTGTGCGGGTAAGCCGTAAATGACCTATTTTCATAATTGACAACAATCCAGTCGAAACTCAGCAATCCACAATAAAAACGCAATGAATGCATTTATAATCCAAATGCATGTTAGTTTTCGGAACGTTTACCCAATAATTCCGGCAAATCCCGCAGAAATCGCCCCGCACCCGCCATCTGACGGCGCAACAAAACCCAATCCTCGGCACGTTTTTTTGCATTCAGACAACGGATCAGGCGCACTCTCAGCGCTTCATCCTGATGATTCAGTATCGCTGCCCATAGGGAATCATCCACATTATAAATTTTACCCGCCAACAAGCAGACGGGAATCACCCACTCGACAGGCACCATCAAATCAGCAGCGATTGCTCGCACCGCAGCATTAATATTGGTTGCCTTGATGTTGAGTCTATCTGTCAAATCATAAGGAGGACGCCATTCATTCACCGGTCGCAGCTGATCAATAAAACTGGCAACGATCAATAAGGGTGGTGGGCGGCGATCCATCTGCGCGCTTTGAACTGCTCGCAAAGCATCTAAAAAATCACGCTCAATCTGTCGGTCCGGGCGATTGACCGAACTCACCCACAAAATCAGATCCGCATTTTCTGCCGCTGCCAACATCTGTTTTGCGTCGAAAAATGAACTGTCACACCCTGGGCTGTCGAAAATCAAAGCTTGCGTTAGTCCTTCCCGAGACAAAACAAACGGTTTGAGGTTCTGGGTTGTGTCCGGCAACACATCCGTAGCTGTCGTCAATTCACCAAACAAAACATTGATCAAGCTGGATTTACCGGCATTCGACCGCCCCAGCACAAGAATCCGCAGAGGTTCCACAACCGCTTTGGTAATTCCCTCGGCGTGGCTGATATCCGCCTTGGATAGCGGCGTTGCTGATGCCGTAGGCTCGGCATCGTCCAGCGGCAAACGGCCGCTATAAAGATCAATGGCGTAATAACCCACCTTGCAGATGTAAGCACGCAAAAACCAACTATGCAGTTCATTTCTGGCTTGATCAAAACTTCGTTCCCGCAAATGCCGCCATGCTTCTCCCAGCAATGCATTGACGGGATTGAAGATCATATTGCCAGCCCGATAAATATTCACCACCTGCTCCGCCTTAGCTTTCCAACGCTGTATTCGGAACAAATCCCCAATCGTCAGACGATTGCTAAACGGTATTTTCTCAGCCACATCGCGTCGCAGATCACGACTTGCCCGTTCAATAATGAACAAAGTATGCGGTAGGGTCAGCTCTAGTAATGGCTTTTCCACATTCGGATGATAGCAATGTGCGACAGTTTCCATCGTTTTTTGCCCCAGCGTAAGCACCCATGCCCCGTCTTCCAGCGGCCAGTCTTCAGGATTACAAGTTTCTGCCAATGCTTCGACTTTCTGCCATACTACTTCTGCACTGGGCGGCCATTCTGGATTAGGCTCGGTCACCGCTTTGGCCAATAATTTGCGCTCACGCTGCACCAACCACTGCTGCAAACCGTACCCCAAACCGCCACATCCCACCATGGCCATCAACCAATATTGCAACGTATCGTTTTGCCACAACCACAGCACGCCAAAAGCAAACAGCGCCAGCACAGGCAATATCATCAGAACGAGAACTAATATGCGCAGCGGATCGATAGTTGGAATGCGTGCTTTCATGCCGACTTTCCTCTCAAACGGTCTTTGAGTAGGTTTGAACCGCGCTCCAGTTCCTTGGCATAGATTCCACGTAACGCATCCGCATCCACATTCAGTCCATCCCTACGCCTGACAAAGAAATAAATTGCCGCCTTACCGAGTGCATAAGTAGTCGCACCACTGGAACTGGCACCCCACACGGCCCCCACTGTTTGTCCCCAGAAAGGAATCACTTTGACCACGGCACGCCCCAGAACGCGTGCAAGATAACTGGATGCAATCCCTGCTCCCATCAGTCCCAAAAATTCCGTGATCATGCTTTTGTCCCACTGTTGACCATAAAGCAGCGCCAAACTGTGCAAAAGTTTCGCCTGCACCGCTGACACCGCCACCAGATCCACCACCGGCAAAGCGCCTAATCCGGCAGCAGTGAGTGCATAACCCACGATATGCTGATGTGCGGTGCGCGCATACAGATCATGGATCTCTTTTTCCCCGCTTAATTGGCGTTGCAAACCCAATGATGTCAAAGATTCAATCGCCTGCCACAGTGCCTCCAAACCATAATCAGACGGATCAAATCCATCTTCCGGCAATGTCAAATCAACAGCCACCCAACACACCGGCGCAGAGCCCACTAACGATTTCAGCGCATCACGTTGCGCCAGCAAAGCACGACGCAAATCCATCGGCACGGTTTCCGGCAATGGGTCGATCCGATAAGGCCAGGGCTGCACATGCCTAAAATCCAGCGGATACAGTTCATGCAAACCAGTTTGCACGATCAATAGTGGCCATTCGGGATGACGCCGGCGAATTGTATGCAACACTTCGATCACGGCAGCCTGATTGACATCCGCCACTTTCATGACTGCAATCAGCAAGTGCGCCTGGGATTCGCAATAGTGAATGTCATCACCCGGATCATAAGAAACTTCCCCCAATCCACGCGTATCCAGGAACCGAATAACAGGCATTTCGGCAGGAAAATCATAAAAACGCGAACTACGTGTGCAAGGCTGGAAACCATTGCCAATTTCAGCCGCCTCGCTACCGGTCAACGCTCGGATAATCGAAGTTTTGCCTGCTTGCGTCTTGCCCAGCAGCCATAATACCGGCACCGGCATCTTGACACGCGCTTCGCGCAAAGAGGCTTCCAGCAATTCCTTATCGACCGCGGGCTCCAACAACGCCGTGCGCAATTGGTCCCAATAGTCTGTCCAGTTTTTCAGATCGCTCAGTTTCATCACTGCCATCTTATCATCAGTACACAGCAGAATTCAGTATGGTTTAAACCGACATTCATAGATTTCAGATGAGTTACAAGCCCTTTCTTGCAAAGAAATAAACGGCATAAAGGTGCTTAATCAATCAATTTGATTGTGAGGATGTACTGCTACGATAACCATCATTTTGTATAGAAACGTAAATTAGCAACAGAAGTGTGTGGTAAATCAAATCTGAATCTCAATGAAAGGGGAATTATCAATGCAACGTCCGAAAAGAATCCAAAGTTTTCTCACTTTGACAGCAGCTATCGCACTTTCTGCTGCAACGCCTGATAGCGCCACTGCGGGTATGGAACCGTTTGTCGGTGAAATCAATTACGTAGCGTTTAATTTTGCACCGGACGGATGGTTGCAATGCGACGGGCAAACATTACCCATCAGTCAGTACCAAGCACTTTATTCGTTAATTGGTACCACCTACGGTGGGGATGGCGTCACCAACTTCAAGCTGCCTGACATGCGCGGAAAGATACCGGTTCACCAGGGACAACACCCGGGCGGTTCGGTGTTCACGCTTGGACAAACCAGCGGTGCGGAGAATGCCACATTAACCATCAATAATATGCCGGCACATAACCACCCCGCCACAGCCACCTCGATTTCCACATCCACCGTGGCGCCGGGTGCAACTGCAACGTCTACATTGAAAGCGGTTAATAGTGACGCCGACAAAAAAACCGCAGAAGGCAATTCACTGGCCAATGCAAAAGGAACAGCCAGCGCCTATTCCGCCTCGGCGCCCAATGTAACGATGAATGCAGCGTCCATCGAAACCACGCTGAGCGGAATCAATATCGCCACCACGACAAGCACCAACGTCAGTGTCGGTATTGCCGGGGGTTCTCAGCCATTCTCAATCATGCAGCCCTATACCGTGGTCAATTGCATCATTGCCGTGCAAGGTGTCTACCCTACGCGCCCTTAATTTGGGTGGCTTTGCTCATATAGCATGAAAAAAATCCTTTGGATATTGCTATGCACTGCCATACTGCTGCCTGGAACCGCCGCCAACAGCGCGCCTGTGCAAACCGGCAGCAGCATGGCTATGAATGAAGCCAAGTCCGCGTTAGCGGATGGCGGTTATGAAAAAGCCTTTGCCGGATATCATGATGCTGCAATAAAAGACAATAATGCTTTGGCACAATTCTCCCTGGGTCTGTTTTACCAGAATGGCTGGGGACGCGCGATCGATAAAGCTGCTGCCTGTCAATGGTTTGAAAAAGCCGCACTAAGCGGTATTCCGACTGCACAGCATCTTACCGGTATCTGTTTCGAGGAAGGCGCGCACCGCCCGGCAGATTCCGCGCAAGCGGCTTTTTGGTACCAAAAAGCCGCACAGGCCGGTCATATTCATTCCTATTGCCATCTCGGCAATCTCTTGATGACCGGTAACGGGGCGGCCAAAGACCCGATCAAAGCGCTGGAACTCTGCCATCCTGCGGCGCTACAAGGCTCGGTTCCCGCACAAATCTGGATGGGAAAATTTTATCTGCAAGGCGATCCTTCCATCCGAAATATGCCGCAAGCCTACTACTGGTTTACAACTGCCGCGCAAAAACAGGCTCCCGAGGCTTTGTATTATTTAGGCATGATCATGCAGCAGAGCACGTCGGAAGCAATCACAGCGGAAAAAGCCCGGCTCATGTTTGAGCAAGCCGCCGCTCACAAATACATACCGGCTTATTTTCAGGCAGGTAAGCATTTTTATCATGCAAAACCTGATCCGGAAACCGGGCGGCTATCCGCAGAACATCTGGCCAAAGCTTATTTGTGGCTGGCAGCAGCTCTGCAACGATCGCAAGATCCGGAAGAAATCATTGCCGCAAAGGCGATCATGCAAGAGATTCTCGTCATCATGCCGGAAACATGGCTAGCAACACTCAATCAGAAAGTTACGCAACATTTGCAAGAACAAGAGCAGCATTAAACAATTCCATAAAAACTTACACTGCAATCCCACAGTGAAATGAAATCCCGGAGATATGCGACTATGAATACTCAGACCACAATGCCAGCAAAATCGATTTTATTTATTGACAGCAACGTGGCGGATTATCAATCGCTGATGAACGGCGTCAGACCAGGAATCGAAATCGTCCTGCTCGATGCCGATCAAGACGGTATCATGCAAATCACCGCAATACTGAATCAGCGTTGCAATATCGGCAGCGTGCATATTCTGTCGCATGGCCATCCAGCCGCAATCGTTGCCGGCAATGCCACATTAAATCCGGTCACTATCGGTACTTATCTGCCTGCCCTGCAATCCTGGCGCACCGCACTGACAAAAGCAGCAGAAATTTTCCTGTACGGCTGCCAAGTGGCAAAAGGTGTAGCCGGTGAGCAATTTGTCCGACAACTCAGCGCAACGGTGCAAGCCAGCATGGCTGCCGCCATCGATCTGACCGGCGCCAAGTCTTTGGGAGGAAACTGGGATTTAGCTTTTCGATGCGGACAAATCAATACCCCGCTGATTTTCGAACAAAACGTGTTGAATGATTACAGCGGCACGCTGGCGACCGAAACCATTTCATTTGGCAACCATGAATTGAATAGTTCGGGCACAAACTCGCCCGTTCTCAGCTATACCAAGGCCACAACAGGTTATGGCAATTTGACCATCAAACCGACCGATTCCGGGACGAGTACGGCTTTTGCTTCATTGGCACCAATGATTAGCCCCGATGGCTTGTACGATTATTCTTACACCTACACCCCTATAGCTGGAATATCAATACAAGATGCAGACAATTACAGTAGTGGTATCTGGTTTACATTTGCTACAGCCAATGGTGGCGAATTTGATTTAGTTTCTATAACAGTAGGCCAAAACAGCACTGATTTTAACAAATTGGAAATCCTTGGGTATCGAGATGGAAATCTAATTACAACTGATTCATCCATTTCAATAGCGACAGCTATCAACGATAACTTCCAAACTATTAGTCTATCTTCCAATTTTGATAATGTAGATGAAATACGCATCCGGCACATTTCCACCAATCCAGCACTCGATTTCAATAGTTTTCCTAGCCAAACAGGCTTAGCGTATCAGAGCTTAGCTTTTCAGCCGGCTCCCCCGACGATCACTTCTGCCACCTACGATGCCAGCAGCAATTCGCTGGTCGTCACCGGAACCAATATGGCGGCCACGTCAGGCTTACTCAACGACATCGACGTCTCGAAACTGACATTAACCGGACAAGGCGGTGCAAGCTATACCCTCACGTCGCCGAGCATCGAACTCGATTCCGCCACACAATTCACCGTTACACTGAATGCCGCCGATCAGATCAATGTCGAAGGCTTGCTAAACAAGATTGGCACGTCTTCGGTCGGCGGCACCACCTACAATATTGCCGCCGCGGCGGATTGGAATCCGGCGCAAAGCGGTAATGCCGACCTCACGAGCAATGGCATCACCGTTAGCAACGTGCAAACCCCTACGATCACTTCCGCCGCGTATGACGCCAGCACCGGCACACTCACCGTTACCGGTTCGAACTTGGTCAAGACCAGCGGCGCCACCAACGATATCGATGCCTCGCAGTTGACCTTTACCGGCGAAGGGGGAGCCACTCATACCCTGACCGACACCGGCGACGTCGAGATTACCTCCGGTACCGAATTTACCGTGACATTGAGCAGTACCGACAAGGCCGCCGTCAATTTGATCGTCAACAAGAACGGCACCAGTTCGACCGGTGCCACCACCTACCATCTGGCTGCCGCCGATGATTGGAACACAGTGATCGGCAATACGGATATCTCGGATGCAAGCGGCAACGGCATCACCGTCAGCAACGTATCGACTCCCGCGATCACCTCGGCGACGTACGACGCCGCCACCGGGGCGCTGGTGATCACTGGCAGCGGTTTTCTGAAATTGAATGGCGCAACCAACGATATCGATGCCTCCAAGCTCACGTTCACCGGTGAAGGCGGCGCCCCCCATACGCTGACCGATTCCAGCGATGTCGAGATCACCTCCGGCACGGCATTTACCGTAACGCTGAGCAGCACCGACAAAGCCGCAATCAATCAGATCGTCAATAAAAACGGCACCAGTTCTACCAACGGCACCACTTACAACCTGGCCGCTGCGGAAGATTGGGCAGCGGGCGCGAGCAGCGCCGTCACCGTCGCTGACCTGACCGGCAACGGCATCACCGCATCCAGCGTCGCTACACCAACGATCACATCGGCCACGTATGATGCCAGTGCCGGTGCCTTGGTGGTTACCGGCACCGGTTTTCTGAAAGCCAGTGGTGCTGCCAACGACATCGTTGCATCCAAATTCACATTCACTGGTGAAGGCGGCAGCACTTACACACTCACGGATTCCGCCAATGCCGAGATTACTTCCGGCACGGCGTTCACCATCACGTTGAGCGCCACCGACAAAGCTGCAGTCAATCAGTTCATCAACAAAAACGGCACATCCTCGGCCAGCGGTACCACTTATAACTTGGCCGCCGCCGAAGATTGGGCCGGTGGCGCCGATGCTGCAGCTACTGTAGCCGATACCATAGGCAATGGCATTACCACTTCCAATGTGGTAGCGCCTGCCATTACCTCGGCAGCTTACGACTACGGCAGCAACACGCTGACCGTCACCGGCAGCGGTTTTGTGCAAAAAAGCGGCGCCAATAATGACATTGACTTATCCAAACTGACTTTCACCGGCGAAGGCGGCGCAACCTACACGCTGACCACAGCAACCGATGTGGATATCACGTCCGACACGTCATTCTCGGCAACGCTGACCGGCGCCGACCTGATCGGTGTCGAAACATTGCTGAATAAAAATGGCACGTCAGCGGTCAGCAGCACCACCTACAATTTGGCTGCTGCCGAGGATTGGGCTGCGGGCGCAGATAGCGCCGTTACGACCGCCGATCTGACCGGCAATGGCATTACCGTCAGCAACTATGCCGCGCCGGCCATCACTTCCGCAACATTTGACGCCAGCACCAGCGTGTTGACCGTCACCGGAACCAATTTTGTTTCCAACAGCGGCGCCACCAATGACATCGATGTGTCCTTGCTGACGATCGCCGGGGAAGGCGGCAGTTATAGCTTGACCTCCTCGGACGTGGAAATCGCCTCCAGCACAGCATTCAGTGTCACATTGAATGCTGCCGATCAATTGGTCGTATTGGGCTTGCTGAACAAGAATGGCACGTCATCAGCCGGTGCCACCACCTACAATATCGCTGCGGCTGAAGACTGGATGGCGGGAAGCGCAACCTCCGTTAACGTAGCCGACCTCAGCGGCAACGGCATCACTGTCAGCAATGTGCAGACGCCAACGATCACATCGGTCACGTACGATTCCGATACGGGTGTTCTGGTGATTACCGGCACGCATCTGTTCAACAAGATCGGCGCCAATAACGACATTGACATATCCACGCTCACTTTTACCGGCGGCGTGGCCAATGCCACTTACACGCTGACAAGCGCATCGGATGTCGAGATTACTTCCGCCACGTCGTTCAGCATCACCTTATCAGGACCGGACAAAACCAGTGTCGATGCCTTGCTGGACCAAACCGGCACGGCTTCATCCGGCGGTTCGACCTATAATCTAGCGGCTGCCAATCACTGGATGAGCGGTGCCGATTCAGCGACTGACATCAGCGATGCCGCCAATGCAGTTACAGTATCGGTTAATCCGAGAATCACATCGGCCACCTATGATGCAGCCGCAGGTACGCTAGCCGTAACCGCAACAAACCTGCAAGCCAACGGCGGCGGGGCTGATATCGATGCATCAAAATTCACCCTCACGGGCGAAAGTGGCTCCACGTATACACTGACCGACTCCGTCGATGTTGAAATCAGTTCGAGCACAGCATTCACGATCACACTGAGCGCCACCGACAAAGCAGCCATAAACCTAATCATCAACAAAAATGGCACGGTATCCACCGGAGCCACCACGTATAATCTGGCCGCAGCCAATGTCTGGAACACCAATGCCACCAGTGGCGATACCTCGGATGCCACTGGCAACGGCATCACCGCGGCCAATGTCGCAGCACCAACTGTCACATCAGCCACTTATGACGCCAGCACCGGTGCGCTGGTGGTAACCGGTACCGGCTTCCTGAAAGCAAATGGCGCCACGAATGATATCGATGCCTCCAAATTCACTTTTACCGGAGAAGGCGGCAACACCTATACATTGACAGATTCCGCCGATGTCGAGATCACTTCCGGCACGGCATTCACCATGACATTGAGCAGTACCGACAAAGCGGCTGTCAATCAAATCGTCAATAAAAACGGCACATCCTCGACTGGCAGCACCACTTATAACCTGGCGGCAGGAGAAGACTGGGCGACGGGCGCCGACGCAGCGGTCACTATCGCTGATACCAGCGGGAATGGCGTTACCGTGTCCAATGTGGCAATACCCACCATCACATCAGCCACGTATAGCGCTAGCACGGGCGCATTAGTCGTCACCGGCGCTGGCTTTCTAAAAAGCAGTGGCGCAGCCAATGACATCGTTGCCAACAAATTCACGCTAACCGGCGATGGTAGCGTCACCTACACATTAACTGACACCGCTAATGTCGACATCACTTCCGGTACATCATTCACGCTTACTTTGAGCGCGACTGATAAAGCTGCAGTCAATCTAATTCTCAACAAAAGCGGCACATCTTCGACCGATGCCACCACCTACAATCTGGCGGCGGCGGAAGACTGGACAGCAGGCGCCGATGCGGGTGTAACTGTTGCTGATCTTACCGCAAATGGCATTACTGCAACCGTTGCGGGGGCATCTTCAGGAGGCGGTGGCGGCGATTCGGATCCTGAACCAGTTCTCACTACCCTGGATGGCGTAACGGTTAGTCGCAGCACGCAATCCGATGGCACGGTCGTCACAACGATTCCTCCCATCGATGCCAATCGACAAGATGATCCCGGCAGCTTATTCAGACAGTATGCTGATATTCCTATCGTTTCCCGCGCAAATGGCAGCGCCGTATTGACTACCAGCTTGCCAATTGGTGTGGGATTAAGCAGCACAGGCAATCCAGATCCGCTGACTCGGCAAGCTGCAACTACTCACTTGACCCAATACATCGAGCAATCAGCCAGTGGCAATGACCAATCTCACCAGGCAACCATCAACCATGCCAAGAATTTTCTGGCTTCATTGGCGGATGATGCGCAGATTATCGTGCAAACCATCACGCTATCCGCCAGCAACACTCAGGCACCGAATATTCCCATCATCATCACTGGTTCGAATCTGGATGATGGTAGCCCGCAGGCCTTGATCATCGACGTCAGCAACCTCCCTCCCGGCACTCTGATTCAGTTGGATAATGTCGCCTTTGCCGCGATTATTGGAGCTGCCCGGGTGGTTGGCGGCAGTCATCAAAATTTTGTCGTCGGCGATGATCAGAATCAATACATCGTGCTGGGCGCTGACGACGATATTTTGTTTGGCGGCGATGGCGCAGACACCATCGGCAGTTTGGGCGGCGATGATCATGCTGCTGGTGAAGCAGGCAATGACATTGTTTTCGGCGGCACCGCTAACGATACCTTGACCGGCGGTACCGGCAACGATCAACTCAACGGCGGACTGGGTTTTGATCAAGCCATTCAGGCCGGTCAGTTATCGGATTATCAGATTACAACACCGGATGGCGTAGTCACTCTGACCCAGAATAATGGCGAAACCGATACACTGACTGATGTTGAGTTGGTTCGCTTTGCCAGTGGCTCCAATCTGGTCATTGCTCATTCAACCATTGAAGCGGTGGCACACCATCTGGCTCAGACTTGGCTGCAACGAGATTTGACAGTAGCTGAAGCAAGCGCCGTACAAAACTGGACAGGCGCTGATACCGAAGATATTTTGGCTGTCTTTTACAGCCTTCCTGAAACAGTAGATTTGCAAAACAAAACCGCTAGCGAGCTGCTGGCCGGTTTGGATACCAATCCCAACATTCTCCAATTAAATGTGGCGCGTGAAATCACCGCCGGCGCTGACAACAATGAAGGGTATTTGCCGCTGGGATTGTCCTTGAACACTGACGGAGGTGCAGGTCATGATGTCTTGCGCATGTTGGATGGCCGCGAGGATGTGCACCTTGAATCTGCCGGTGATCGCCTGGAACTCACACGCCTGACCGATGGCGCCATGTTGAGCTTGAAAAACGCCGAAGTGATTGCTTTCGATAGCGGTGAAACCGTAATCATCGCACATAACACCGCAGAAGCAGTCCTGGCACGCCTGATGCACAGCTTCTTTGATCGCAACGCCACTTCCGATGAATGGCGATTAGGTCAGGAAATCCTGAATGATCAGACAGATCCTGATCTCATCTTGGATTGGTTTCAGCAGCAGGCTGACTCGAATAATCTATCCGATGCGGATTATGTTCAAACCCTCTACGCGCAGACAATAGGGCGATCCGCTACTGACGCAGAATTAAGCGGACAATTATCACATTTGGATAATCAGCAAGCGGATCGTGGATGGCTGGCCGTTGACATTGCCCTGACTTCCGAAGCGGCTACGTACCTAGCGGGTAACGTCATGCTACAGGAAGGATGGATATAGTTTCTGATATATCAATACTTCTGATGCTCTTGGTGGCACTCAAATCACCTATCGATGGTTTTTGGGGGCCAACCCTAAGCTGCCGCTCTGGTCACCACGATGACCAATGCAGCGATCAGTGGAATAGAAAACAAATACTTCTGGTTTCGGTTGGAAATATTGACTTTCATTACCAGCATAAATGGAAGAGACAACAAGAATGCATTTTGCACAGCCTGCAAAACAGGTAAAGATACTGGCAAGTCTTCCATAACGACAAAAGCAACAAACCAGGAAATGAGAAGTATCAATAGTTCGAAGTCTGACACAAAAAGAATCTCGCTGTACTTGGTAAAAAACAACCTCAATACTGTCCACAGCAGGGCGAAAACTGACAGCATACCGATATATCCATCAAGCCAGGAAGAGTGCGTCAACGCCGAGAGGTTATAAATCAATACCAGAGCAAAAATATTCAGAAACAAAGTGCCATGTAAAATGCTTTGATCTGCTGCACGCCGAGTCCGGAAAGAGAGAAACACCAGCAACATCGCCACACAATACAACACCAGTACCTTGCTGCCGCTCAAAGCAAGTAATGACGCAAACAAGGTCGGCAGCAGCAATGCCACAAATATTGTCGTGTCTACCGGCTGAGCAACTCCTCTGAGCCAGAGATTCGCAAATTTGAACGCATTCATTTTCCTAGCCTTATCCAGCCGTTGGCTAGTCCATCTTGAGTAACGAACGCCGCTTCGTCGTGCAAATGAAATACAAGCAAAGATCAATAACCCGGCACCTGCCAGGCTCGAAAGAATTACCCAATCGGGCTGACTGTGCAGCGCAATTCCCAGCAAGCCTAAACCGAACATGACAATATAGATCGTCATCACCGCCGCCGGATGGGACAAGCCAAGATCTATCAAGCGATGATGTATATGCGTCCGATCAGAATGAAACGGATTGCGCTTGTGAAAAATACGTCTTGTCATTACCAACAGCGTATCCAGCAAGGGTAGTGCCACTACCATGGCAAGCGCGGATACCGGTAGTTGAGGAGAAAAATAACTTAAACTGATCAGCATTACCGCCAGCGTATAGCCCAACATCATGCTACCGCTATCGCCCATAAAAACCCTGGTCGGATAGCTATTGTAGCGCAAGAAACCAACGATGGAACCTATGAGGGAAATGGCAATAATCAGCAAACCCGCTTCGTGTATACGCCATGCAAAATAACCAAAAATTGCCGATGCTATCACCGAAATCCCACCAGCCAAACTATCCAGACCATCGGAAAAGTTGAATGCATTGATCGTACCTACCAAGAAAAATACCGTAAAAGCAAATGCCGCTTCGCCCAATACAATATCGCCAATGCCTAAAATATCTCCAATATGCTCAATTTTAATACCACTCAGATTGACAAATAGCGATGCAGCCAGAATCTGCCCCATCAGTTTCCAAAAAGGTGGAATTTCTATCATGTCATCCACAATGCCTGTGACGACAATGACAATCAGTCCTGACAAAAAAGCAACAATAAAACTATCCCATGGGAGAGAAACCAAGCACACTATCAAGAGACTCGATGACATCGCCAAGCCACCCATACGTGGTTTAGGTGTCGTATGGGAACTCCGGCACTTGGGAATATCTATTGCGCCAATCTTTTGAGCCAGACTGATGGTGACGGGCATCAATAGCATAGACAAGAAAATTGTCAGACATAAAACCAGCCCAAGTAACTCGATAGATATTTCATGCATACGCAGCTCTACCTATTCATCAGAGGCGCAGGCAAGGCTGCGCCAATATCATGCTCAGTAAGATTGCATCTCAACCATTGGAACCATGTCCCAGTTGACAAGCTTGTCCGCAGTTTCGATGTCGATAAACTTTTGCTGGCTCAACCATTGATCCAGTTTTTTGTAGGCGCCGCTCAAACCCACATAAGATTTAAATCTACGATGCAGCGGCAAATCCAGTACCGGTTGATCGGCATCAAAATCGCGCGGATGAAAATAAGTCATCACATAATCAGACCGGCTGGTCAAACGTCGGATCATCCAGAAAGGCATCAATCTGAAATACCCTCCTCCCGAAAATACAATATTTTTTCCTAAAACCTGTCCGAGACTGATGGGGAATTCTTTCATCTTGCCAGCAGGACAGTTCAGCAAGGAGGGTTGGGCCGATCCAAAATCTTCATAGCCACCATGCCCCCTTTCCGCGGGAAAAATAGAGCTGTCTCTTTCTATGCCGTGTTCAAGCAGAATTTCGACTGCCCAAGCATTTCCTTTGACAAAAGAGAATCCTGGAGCGCGGTAGGTTTTGATCTTTTTACCGGTGATATCTTCAAGCGTATGAATTGAACGCTTTAAATCTTCCCGAAATTGCAGCGGAGTTTGCTGATAAACCAATTGATGCATGTGTGAGTGGGATGCGACTTCAAAACCAAGTTCATCGATTGTGCGAATAATTTCCGGATACTGCTCGGCTACCCACCCCAGACAAAAAAACGTTGCCGTGTGACCGTGCCGCACAGTGAGCTCCAGCAGGCGTTCGACATTGGCATGAATTCTTGGCTTAAAATGACACCAATCGGCTTCAGTGACAGCACAATCAATATCCAGCAAGTGATACCAATCTTCAATATCGAAAGTCAGAATATTCATATCAGTATAAAAAAAAGGACCCTAGGAAATTAAACACTTGCAGAGTAGCGTGTAACTTACTAAGGCCTCTATATATTTGATGAAAATCAGAATTCTTCAGAAATCAGCATACCTCAATTCATTGAAAGAATATATCTTTAATTTTGAGCAGCTAACATTTGGCATGATTTATCGCTCTATCCAGCAATAACGAAATGCCTGCCATTCAGGCAACTGACCCACCCAACCGAAGCAATCAAAGACATGAAATACCAGAATCATCGTGTATTCCCCACTCAATTTGAGGATTAGAACAGCACCCTATTGATGATAAAATCCCGGCAATTTCTTCGATATCCAGCAGCAGCAAAGGAAACACACTTGTCGCACTATAAACTAAAATCCCTTGTACTCACTTTGTGGTTGCTTTGTTGCGCATTCATTGCATTGAGCCCATCGGCTTCCCATGCGCTGTCCATCGATGCCAGAGCACTAGAGCAGCGATTGTCAGCAGCCAATTTGTTCGGTTTTACCAATACAGAAGTCGCTAACCTACAACGATTCTATAAAGCCCGGCAGCATCAACCCATTTGGATCGCCCCGGAATCCTCCCGACTTGAAATGGCCCTGGCTTTCATCGCAGCCGCAGACACGGAAGGCTTGAACAGCAACGACTATCAACTGCATCAGTTGCAACAACTGCAACAGCAACCCGATCCATCCTTGCAGGCAGCGACTGAATTGGAAATACGCACAACCCATGCAATGCTGTCACTGACACGGGATTTATCGCGCGGCCGACTCACAGCCACCAAGGCAGATGCGGATTGGCACATTCCGCAAACCACCTTTGATGCCGCCAGTTTCTTGCAGGATGCCATCAAAAATGACCGTTTGCAGCCATCACTGCATAACCTGGCACCACAGCAATCCAGTTATCAAGTACTGAAACAGACGCTAGCGCGCTATCAGAAGCTCCATGACCATCACACCGAATGGGTGCATATTCCTGACACCCCATCGCTTAAACCGGGCACAACCGATGCAATTATTGCGCTGATTCGCCAGCGCATCGCGCAAGCCTATGCGGCTGATGGTATTGCCGAATATAATGTAACTCCCAGTAAAGACCCGCACTATGACGACGAACTAGTCGCTGCCATTCGGGCTTTCCAGGCCCAGCACGGCTTAAACACCGATGGCGTCATTGGCAAAAATACCCTGCGTGCCTTGAACATCCCGTTGGATTGGAAAATACGCCAATTGCGCATCAATATGGAACGCCTGCGCTGGCTGCCCAAGGATCTGGGCAAACGTTATTTGTTGGTGAATACAGCCGGTTTCCGGCTCACCGCGACTGAGCAGGGCGAGCCTGTGCTCAGTATGAAGATTATCGTTGGACGTGATTACCGCTCAACACCCAGCTTCAATGGCGCACTCTCGCATATGGTTCTGAATCCCTATTGGAATGTTCCTGACAGCATTGCGCGTAAAGATCTGCTGCCGAAACAGCAAAGCGATCCGAGTCACTTTACTTCGATCAATATGAAAATTTTTCCGAATCACGATCGCAATGCGGAAGCCATCGACCCGGACACGATTGATTGGCGCAGCATCAAACACCGATTTCCCTATGTATTGCGCCAAGACCCGGGAAAAAGCAACGCGCTAGGAAGAATTAAGTTCATGTTTTCCAATTCATTCAACATTTACCTGCATGACACTCCATCCAAATCGCTGTTTAGTAAGGATATCCGCACATTCAGCTCAGGTTGCATCCGCCTGGAAAAGCCAATGGAACTGGCAGCTTTCTCACTCGGCGAGCAAAATCTTTCCGATACTTTTCTCGAGAATTTGGACAGCGGCAAGACTATGACCGTCCATTTACGTAAACCATTACCGATTTACTTAGTGTATATTACGGCCTGGGTTGATGAGCAGGAGAAAGTACATTTTTCACCCGATATCTATGGACGAGATTTGCGAGCCTTACACTACGCTGGCTGGTAACTGTCAATCGCAAACAATCACAGAATTTTCCGGAGAAGAAATACGATGCCGATACAAAAGTTTTTCGATCAACATTTTCATTCAGACACCGAAACCGCGCATAGCCGCCGCCGTTTTCTAAAAGCAGGATTAGGCGCTTGCACTCTACTCGCTTCACCAATGGCAATACCATCCGTTCAAGCCGCCATGAAACGCCCCTTTGAGAAAAAGCTCAGTTTCTTAAATTTGCACACCGGTGAACGCACCCGGGCAACCTACTGGGCCAATGGCCGTTATATCCCTGAAGGCATGCGTGCCATCAATCATGTACTGCGTGACCATCGCACCGGTGACCGTTATACGATTGATCCTGATCTTTTCGATGTGCTGTACCTGTTACAGCACAAACTGGGCACCCGACAGGAATTCCACGTCATTTCCGCCTACCGCTCCCCAGCCACCAATGCCAAATTGGCAGAGCAAAACGGCGGCGTTGCTAAAAACAGCATGCATACGCATGGAAAAGCCATCGACATTCGCCTGCCAGGACGCAAATTATCCGACCTGCGCACCGCCGCTCTATCCTTGCAAATGGGTGGTGTCGGCTATTATCCATCGTCTAATTTTGTGCATCTGGATACAGGGAACTACCGTTTCTGGGGCGGATAAATATAAACCTGTCGGCACGTTTTCTATCGCCAAATCCTGAAAGGAGCGCGCATCATCGCTGTTTTATCCGATACTCGGCAAATCAATAATCAACATAAAAATAAAACATGAGAAACAAATGGGACAGTTTGCAGTTATTGGACTAGGACGGTTTGGTTCGGCATCATCACTGGAATTAATGCGCCTTGGTCATTCCGTAATAGGCGTGGATATCAATGCAAAAATTGTAAATCAAATAGCAGATCAATTAACCTTTGCTGCTATAGCAGACGCAACAGATGAGCACGCACTTAAAGATTTGAACATAACAACCTGTGATGCTGTTTTAGTGGCGATTGGCGAAAGCCTGGAAGCCAGCATATTGTGTGTATTGCTGCTCAAGAATATGCATATCAAAGAAATCTGGGTCAAGGCTACTTCAAAACCACATCACACCATTCTCTCAAGGATTGGAGTTTCTCGAATCATCCATCCTGAAGAAGAAATGGGTGTGAGAGTAGCACAATCGCTCAATTATCCTATGGTCAATCAGTACATGTCGATTGGTCAGAATTTATATTTAGTTGAGATCAAAATAAGCGAGAAATGTCAGGGTACTTCAATTGAAAAATTGTTAATTGGCGTTAAAGACTCTATAGATCCTTTATTGGTAAGGCGGAAAAATGATATTTTTAAGCTGATTGAGCTAAGCTTTGTCTTGGAAGCAGGTGATTCTCTGGTATTAGCAGGCTCATTAAACGCGCTTAAAAAAATTGCACCAAGACTATTGTAATCATGAAGCCATGGGATCCACATGTTTTACCTTACAAAGCAGCAAGGGTAGCAAAAGACAATGTACTTAATATCAGTCCGCCAGCGGTATTATTTTTTGGATTCATTTTGCTTATTGCAATTGGCTCTCTATTATTAAAGCTACCTTTTGCTACATATACGGAAACCAGTTGGTTACAATCCATATTTACCGCAACTTCAGCGGTAACAGTTACTGGTTTAGTGATTCTCGACACTGGCACTCATTTTACACTGTTCGGCCAAATCGTCATTGCATTACTGATTCAAATAGGTGGACTGAGTTTTATGACATTTGCGATTGTCGCAGCATTAAGCTTGGGTACAAGATTGGGAATTGGCCAGCAATTGATTGCACAAGAGGCATTTAATCAAACCAGCTTGGAAAAAGTCACTCATATAGCAAAATACGTACTGATTTATTCTCTGTTAATTGAATTAGCTGGATTCGTATTGCTTACTGTAACTTGGCTAGATGACTTGGGTTTTGGTAAAGCTACTTACCATGCATTTTTCTATACGGTCTCCGCATTTAATAATGCCGGCTTTGCTTTAAATAGTAATAGCCTGATGCCTTATTCTAACGCTCTATCAATCAATTTAATAATCACAGCGCTTATTATTATTGGGGGCATTGGTTTTTTGGTATTGATTGATATAAGAACACAAAAAAAATGGCATAAGCTGAGCATTAATACCAAAATTGTATTAGTCAGCACGCTGATTATTAATTTTTGTGCATTTGTGCTTATATGGATTCTTGAGGCTCAAAATCCGGCAACATTAGCTCTATTATCTAGTACTGATCAAGCGATGGCAGCATGGTTCCAGGCTATAACACCCAGGACAGCCGGTTTTAATACCCTATCCATAGAAGAGTTAACTAATGCCACAACAACACTGATGATCTTACTGATGTTTATCGGTGGAGGTTCATTAAGTACCGCCAGCGGCCTAAAAATTGGCACTTTTGTGGTTTTAATTATGGCAACTTATGCCTTTTTGCGTCGCAGAGATGACGTGGTTGTGCTACAACGTACCATACCGCAGCCACAAGTTATGAAGGCGCTGGCATTAACCATTGTATCTATTATTATGATTTTTATTGGAGTATTTATTCTAACCATAATTGAAAAAGCTCCATTTATTGATATTGTTTTTGAAGTTATATCCGCACTTAGCACTGTTGGTTTATCCAGAGGGTTGACTAACCAACTGAGCATGGGAGGTGAGATGGTTATTATCTTTATGATGATAACTGGTCGTGTAGGGCCACTAACTTTAGCTTATTTTCTAGCTACTCCAAAGAAAAAACATATCAAATATGCCAATGGAGATATACAAGTAGGTTAGCTCTCATTTTTATCAGTTTGAAAATATTCGGATATCGTTTCAATTAGCCCGCCAGTTCTTGATTTGCTCTCTAATCGAGGAACCAAAAGCAGTACAAAATTGGATTGTATCAAATTTGTGCCAAACCATCGTGAAAATGCCGTTGCTTACGACTGTATGACTCCGTTTTCCATGCTTAAAAATTTCAAATTATTGATTTATAATAATCTTGAACTTGTAGTTACCTTTCGTAGTCTTCGATTAATTCGAGATCCGAGAACACGACTGATTAGACCAATAATCATTTGATTCCATATTGTGCACGATAGCGCTCTACTGCACGGAGATGATGTTTGAGTTCTGGTTGATTCTGTAAATATTCGACCAAATCATCCAGATTAATAATCGAAGTCACTGACAGACCGTGCATTTTCTTTACTTCCTGCACTGCCGATAACTCTCCGATGCCGCGCTCCATGCGGTCGAGTGCGATCACGACACCGCCAGGCGTTGCGCCTGCTGCGCGGATCAGGTCAACCGATTCGCGCACTGAAGTGCCTGCTGAGATCACGTCATCGACGATCAATACTCGTCCGGCTAGCGGAGTACCCACCAGCACGCCGCCTTCGCCGTGATCTTTGGCTTCTTTGCGATTAAAGCAGAATGGATAGTTATGCCCCATCTCGGCCAAAGCGATGGCAATCGTGCTGACTAACGGTATGCCTTTGTAGGCAGGGCCGAATAGCATGTCAAACGGAAGCTCAGCAGCAACAATCGCTTTGGCGTAAAATTGCCCCAGTTTGCGCAGCGAATCCCCATCATTGAATAAACCCGCATTAAAAAAATAGGGGGACATGCGCCCCGCTTTGGTTTTGAATTCACCAAAGCACAGTACGTTGCAGTCAATGGCAAATTTAATGAATGCCTGCCGGAAATCGGACATAACCTTAATCAACCCAAATAAATAGAATATGCAAATTATATCGCTTAACCTGAATGGCGTCCGGGCCGCTGCAAAAAAAGGCTTCTTTGAGTGGCTGGCAGCACAATCCGCCGATGTGGTGTGCGTGCAGGAATTGAAAGCCCAGGTCGCTGATCTTTCTGCTGACATGCTGGCTCCGGACAGCTATCGGGGTTACTTTCATTGCGCCGCACAAAGAGGCTACAGCGGCGTCGGAATTTATTGCCGCAAACAACCGGATAATGTCATCGAAGGCATCGGCATCACGGAAATCGACGACGAAGGTCGCTTTATTCAAGCCGATTTTGGGAATTTAAGCATTATCTCCATTTATCTGCCGTCCGGCTCCAGCGGCGAGCATCGCCAGGTAGCCAAATTCTTTTTTATGGAAAAATTCTATCCGGTCCTCAAAACACTGATGGCCAGTGGACGGGAAATCATTTTGTGCGGCGACTGGAATATTGCCCATAAGGAAATCGACTTAAAGAATTGGCGTTCCAATCAAAAAAATTCCGGCTTCCTGCCGGAAGAACGCGCCTGGTTATCCAATGTGTTGCATGACATCGGATTCGTCGATGTATTCCGGCAGATCAATACCGAATCCGATCAATACACCTGGTGGTCCAATCGCGGACAAGCCTGGGCCAACAATGTCGGTTGGCGCATCGATTATCAGATTGCCACGCCAGCCATCGCGCAAACAGCACGCAATGTTTCGATCTATAAAGCTGAACGCTTCTCGGATCACGCGCCTTTGATCATCGATTACGATCACACGTTATGAAGTCGACAGAATCATCCGGTTGGCTGCAGGCCCTGGGCATTTATGCGCATCCGCGCGTACTGGGCATGCTATCGCTGGGATTTTCCGCCGGACTTCCTTTATTGCTGATACTGGGCACGCTGTCATTCTGGCTGCGTGAGGCCGGCATAGACCGCACCACGATCGGTCATCTGAGCTGGATCGGCTTGGCATACAGTTTTAAGTGGTTGTGGTCACCGTTGGTGGATCGGCTATCTCTGCCCTTGCTGACTCGCTGGCTGGGCCGCCGCCGCGCATGGCTATTTCTATCGCAAATCATCATCACCCTGGCATTGATAGGCATGGCCAGCACCGACCCCGTAATCAATCTGACCCAACTGGTTTTTTTTGCGCTTGCGGTGGCGATTGCTTCCGCGACTCAGGATATCGCATTGGATGCCTATCGCATCGAAGCGGTCGCGGTTGAACTACAAGGCGCCATGGCGGCAACGTATCAAGCAGGCTATCGCGTCGCCATGATCATGGCTTCGGCCGGCGTGCTGTGGATTGCGGCAGCGGTTGATGCGTCTGAAGGCACTTACGAGCACCTACCCTGGCGCTTCGCTTATCTGGTAATGGCCGCCAGCATGATGGTCGGCATCCTGACAACGCTGATGATCCGCGAGCCTGAGGTTGCCTACAGTCAGCTCGTGTCAGACAACGAAAAAATCGCGGAGCTTGCCATTGCCAGATGGCATCTTAATTCGCAACTCAAGCGCTTGTTGATTTGGCTGTACGGCGCTCTGATCGCACCTTTCAGGGATTTTATCGTGCGCCACGGACGACAAGCATTACTCATCCTGTCGTTGATCGCCATCTATCGCATTTCGGACGTGGTCATGGGCGTCATGAGCAATCCTTTTTATGTGGATATGGGGTATAGCAAAGATGAAGTCGCCACGATCTCCAAAGTGTACGGCGTCATCATGACCATCGTGGGTGCTGCCATCGGAGGCGTATTGACAGCAAAAATCGGCATTATGCGCACACTGTTTCTGGGCGCGGTGCTATCGGCAGCCACCAACCTGCTGTTCGTTTGGCTGGCAGGACGCGGCCACGATGTCAGCGGGTTGATATTCACCATCTCAGCCGATAACCTTTCGGCCGGCATCGCGTCCTGCGCATTCATTGCTTATTTATCCGGCTTGACCAATTCCGCCTACTCGGCTACCCAATATGCCTTATTCAGCTCGGTAATGTTGTTATTGCCTAAATTCATTGCCGGTTTCAGCGGACAGTTTGTAGATGCGTATGGTTATGAAAGTTTTTTCATCACCACGGCACTATTGGGTCTGCCCGTGTTGATTTTAGTCTGGCTTGCCGGACAGGCAACCTTTGACAAACCTGCCCGATAAATAGGCGATTTGACTATTAACCATGCAAAAAGACACCAAAAACAACGGACCGGAAGCCGAATATCAGACACTGCTCCAGATCGGCGAGCTCAAACCTGATGCCGATCAGGCCAGAGCCGTCGCGGTATTGGAGCAACTGTATCGCGAACTGATCGATTATCCGGAAATTGGCAGCCAACGCAGTTCATTTTCATTCAAAAAATGGTGGCCTGCGGGTTTTCTACGCTGGTCGAATAAGGCCCAACATGCGCCCAAGGGGATCTATCTCTATGGCGGCGTAGGTCGTGGCAAATCGATGTTGATGGATCTGTTTTTTTCTGTGGCGCCCATAACAGCAAAACGGCGCACACATTTTCATGAATTCATGCTGGATATCCATGCCCGCCTTAAGGAACGGCATGAGCTTTCCGCACAAAAACGCGCCCAACATGGCGGGCACGCGCAGGATGAGGACCCTATTCCATTCATCGCCCAACAAATCGCTCATGAATCAACCTTATTATGCTTTGATGAATTACAGGTCACGGATATTGCCGATGCCATGGTGCTGGCTCGATTGTTCAAGGAATTGTTTGCTCAGGGCGTCATCATTATCGCCACATCCAATCGACCACCCGAGGAACTGTATAAAAACGGCCTGAATCGCCAGCGCTTTTTACCTTGCATCGAGCAAATCAAGCAGAAACTCACCATGGTTCCGCTCGATGGTCCGAACGATTATCGCTACAACCGCTTGAAGGGCGCAGAAACTTATTACTTTCCGATTAATCCCGAAACCACCGCGCAATTATCGGCCACTTTCTTTCGTCTGACCGATCGTCGCGTGGAAGATCGAGATAAGGTTCCCAGTGAAGAACTCAAAGTGCAGGGGCGCACGCTGTTCGTGCCCAAAGCCGCGCGCGGGGTTGCTGTTTTCTCATTTAAACGCTTGTGCGCCAATCCGTTGGGATCAGCAGACTACCTTACCATTGCCAGAACTTATCATACCGTGATCATGGTTGCGATCCCGCAATTCAATGAGCAGAACAATGATGAAGCCAAGCGCTTTGTCACTTTGATTGATGCGCTTTACGAGCATAACGTTAAATTTCTGTGCTCGGCCGCTGTGCCTGCGCAATCGCTATACGCCGCAGGAGATATCCGCTTTGAATTTGAACGCACGATTTCCCGTTTGATGGAGATGCAGTCAGAGGATTATCTGACAAGAGGTCATGGCAAAGTAATTCAGGATTAGTCAATCCGAGAACCTGAAAGCACAGCCTAGCGCTTATTTA
>CADEDO010000034.1 GCA_902826115.1 uncultured Nitrosomonas sp. | reverse complement strand
TTAGGAAAGTACGTTCCATTTTTGCCAATTCTTGCTCTGCTTTATTTCTTTATGCAAATGGGATCTGCTGAAGCACAGAATACCGATGGCAATAAAACCATGCAGAATGTCGCAACCCATAAAAATGCAGTCAATTAAATAAATTCCATAGTAATTTAATTCAAATGGTGGTTAACAACTAAAAAATCTTACGTCAGAAATGTAATTGATGTCATCATGGGAGACAAAATTACAAATCCACATCGTAACTTTTGGTCAATATTCGCCAGCAACAAGACTCAGAAACATTAGACCAATCAGCAGCATACTATTCAAACTTGATTTGATAGTGACTAAAGTTTTTAGGTAGCTATCAGATCAAGTTTTCAACCAAGCTTCTACAGTTTCCTCGAATTTCTCCCCTACTTTCATGTAGTGATCAATTGTTTTGTCAGTGCAAAAGATGAGCGAAACAGATCCAGTGGATTCATGCAGGGCGCTTATCAATTGTCACCACCCCTTTATTTCTGGATTACGATCCACTCTGCGACAATTTCATAATTAACCAGATTCTAGCGCGACCAGTTAAAGTCTCTAGCTTTTGCAACTCTATTGGCAATAGCAAATGCAAAACAGAAATAGAGAGTACTACCCGAGAGATTCTCTCATTCGATCGGATTCAATTTTTCTTGAATAAATTTCCAAGTGCAGTGGATAGATGATCAAATTTGAATTCGAAGCCATATTCCCGGACTAATTTTGTAGGCGCGATGTGATAACTATTAAGTGCCAACGCAGCAGCCTCTCCTAGCACCAGTTTCAACACAAAAGCCGGCGTAGTAAAAAAAGCAGGTCGATGGAGTGCTTTGCCAAGCGCGACAGCGAAATCCCGATACTGCACCGGGTTAGGTGCAACAGCATTCACCGGACCACGATAACGAGCATCCGCAACCGCTGTTTCAAATACTGAAACCAAATCATGAATATGGATCCATGGAAGCCATTGATTCCCATCGCCAACAGATCCACCTAGTCCTAGTTTGAATATTGGTAGGAGCTTTACCAACATGCCGCCATCGCCCAGCACAACACCTGTGCGGATGCTAACCCGGCGCACTCCTCTACTTTCAATGCATGCAGCTTCTTTCTCCCAATCATGGCAAATGGTTTGCATAAAATTTCTATGCTCAGGCACTACGTAGGATTCATCATAAATATCATCGCCTTCGCCTGGATAAATACCGATAGCAGAGCCACAGACGAAACACTCCAGACTGGCAGGTGCTGCCGCCACTAGTTTGCGAGTACTCAAGATGCGAGAATCATAAATTTCTCGTTTGCGCTGCTCTGTCCAGCGACCATTTCCCAAATTTTCACCCATCAAGTGAATAATCACTTGAATATTTTCCATTGCTTCGGCGGGCACTGCTTCTTTTGTATAATCCCAATCATAGGCAGCCACACCATGCTGTTGACCGGCACGCAGACCATCCCGGCTCAGCACTTTGATCGCATGATGATTTCGTTTCAGTTGCCGCACCAGGTGTCGACCAACGAAACCCGTTGCGCCTGTAATAAGTATATTCATTATTTTTATTGGTATTACAACCCGTTATTTTGAATTAAATATCTGACTAAATCAGCAGCGAAATCTTTCAAGCATTTTTATTTAGATTTACCTTGTTGCTTTTTCCACTTGTCATAGCAATCAAGACCACAGTAATACAAAATATAATCCGTGGCCTTTACACTTGATGCTTCGGATATCGGGATTTCTTTTAGGCATACTTCACATGAAACTTTTTCAGGTCCAAACAATTTTTTCTGTTCAATCATTTAAGCACCTCTGCTGGAGTTAAATCAACTTGGTTTATTTTGCTTAAAGAAATGAGAGTGGTTGACCGATAAAATAGTTGCATCATTGATGATGCTTCCTCTTCCCCCCGACAAGTATTGCTATTCACTGATCGGGGTTTTTATTTTGAAGTGCTCCCTGAGTTGTCCACAAAAAGTGTTAATACACGAAATGGCTCAATCATCATCCAAACCTCACGCTACCAAACCGGAGAAGGATGCTGACCAATTAAACAGATTATGTATCAATGCTTCTAAGAAGCAGCTTTCAGTATGAATGATATTCTCTTCTTTAATAAAGAGAAATTAAATTACCCACATTTTCTGTGGATAACTTTGTGGAAAACATTAATATTGATCATTTAACATATCGAGAAGTAAGGATAATTTTTGAACTGATTAATAATTTAACAATTTTATTATTAATTATTAATCATGCAGTTATTCTAATAATTATTTTTTATATCTGCATAACTAAAGAAATACTTATATTTTTTATAGTTTGTGGATTAAATCGAAAGTCAAGAAAATTATCGCGCATATTTTGTAGGATAACATTACCGACAATACGGTAATCAACATGAATTTCATGTCTGATAGAATATTCTCTAGACAACCAATTCAATACCTACCGGCACAAACTTAATTCAGTCATTTACACAAAATACTCGAATCAATCGCTTGATTAAAGCTGCTTAATAATGCGTTTAATCGAGGCATCTTCTTCGCTAATCAGCACATCAAATCCAAGTCTGCGCACCAATTCCAACATGGAACGGTTATTAACCAATACCTCGCCTTCCATCACTTTGAGGCCCTTGGCACGGGCTATCTCAAACAAGCAATTCATTAGCTTGTTGCCAATGCCTCTTTTCTGCCAGGCATCAGCCACTACCAGTGCAAATTCACAGGATTGACCATCGACATTGGCAATATAGCGGCATACGCCCACTTCCTGCTCCTGATTGCCTTCTTTCAGCACCGCTATCAAAGCCATTTCGCGGTCATAATCGATTTGTGTAAAACGCACCAGCATATTTTGAGAGAGCTCCTGCAGAGAATCCATGAAGCGGAAATACTTGGATTCTTCTGATAATCCGCGCACAAATGCTTGTTCCAGCTCCGCATCTTCCGGACGAATAGGCCGGATCGTGAGATCGATGCCTTCCGGCAATTGCCAATGCGTAACACAGTGATTGGGATAAGGATGGATTGCCATATGCGCGTAACGATCCGCAGCGGGCGACAGAAAATCCACCACGATGCGTGCATCCACCGCGCAGGCCCCATTTTCATCCACAATCAGAGGATTGATATCCATTTCCTTGATCCAGGGCAATTCGCATACCATTTCTGATACCCGCAACAACACGCTCTCCAGCGCGGCCATATCGATAGGCGGCATATGACGAAATGCCGCTAGCAGCTTGGAGATACGCGTTCTATTGATCATATTCCTGGCTAGAAAACTATTCAGCGGCGGTAACGCCACCACGCGATCGCCCAATACCTCAACCATGATTCCCCCTGCGCCAAAAGTAATCACCGGGCCAAAAATGGCATCACTGGTAACCCCCACCATTAATTCCCTGCCATTGGTTTTAATGATCATAGGCTCGACCACGACACCGTCAATTCTTGCGCTGGGAACATGTTTTCTCACCGATTCGATAATTTCGTGATAAGCCGCCCGAACGGCTTGAGCGTTGCCAAGACTGAGGCGAATGCCGCCACAATCGGATTTATGCGAAATATCCGGGGAATTGATTTTCATGGCGACTGGCAAGCCCAACTCCTCTGCCAGCAGCAATGCCTCATTCGGCGAGCGCGCCACCATGGTTTTGGCAATCGGAATATGGAAAGCCGCCAGGATGGCTTTGGATTCCATTTCATTCAGTACTTTACGGTGTTCCGCCAATGCGCCTTCGATTAGTAAACGCGCACCTTCCACGTCCGGCACGCTGTGTTGCGCTATCGGGCCGGGTGTTTGCATGAGCAACTTCTGGTTCTGATAGTAGGCGGCAATATAAGAAAACACCTCAACGGCTGGTTCCGGGGTACGAAAGCACGGTATTTTTGCTTTGATAAAGGCCAATCTGCTTTCAGTGACTTGTAATTCGCCCATCCAGCAGGCGATTAATGGTTTATTAAATTTCTGCGCGGTTTCAATCACAGCCAGGGCCACTTCCAGCGGCTGCGTCATGGCTTGCGGTGTCAGAATGACCAGCACGCCATCCACGTCTGTGTCTTGCAGACAATGCGTGACCGCATGTCGATAGCGTTCAGCCGTTGCGTCACCGATAATATCCAGCGGATTGCCATGCGACCAGGTTTCCGGCAGACCGGCATTCAATTGAGCCAGCGTATCCTCAGCAAGTGTGGCGATGACCACGCCCAGATCGACCGCCCGATCGCTCGCCATGACGCCTGGACCACCGCCGTTGGTGACAATCGCCAATCGCTTGCCGGCCGGGTGAAAATGAGTGGACAGTGCCTGCGCCGCAGAAAACAACTGCACAATGGTATTCACGCGCACCACGCCAGCGCGTTGTAAAACGGCATCAAACACATCATCCGCACCAACCAATGCGCCGGTATGAGAAAAAGCTGCCTTGGAACCCGCTTCATGGCGCCCTGCCTTGACGACGAAAATCGGCTTAATTCTTGCGGCCGCACGCAATGCGCTCATAAAGCCGCGCGCACGATGTATTCCTTCAATGTAGAGCAGGATGCTGTCCGTATGCGGGTCAGAGGCAAGGTAGTCGAGAATCTCGCCAAAATCCACGCCAGCGGCAGCGCCCATGGAAATGATGCTAGAAAAGCCGACGTCATTCGGTCGCGCCCAATCCAGAATCGCCGTGCAAAAAGCCCCGGATTGAGAAATCAAGGCCAGATTTCCGGCCATTGCACCGCCTTTGCTGAACGTGGCATTCAAACCCACTGCAGGGCACAGAATACCCAGGCAATTCGGACCGACCAGACGCATTCCATAGCGTTTGGCGTTTTCCACGACCGCACGCTCCAGTGCTGCTCCCTGTGATCCGATCTCGCTGAATCCCGCGGATAGAACCAAAGCCACTCGTGTGCCCTGCTTGCCGCATAATTCGATAATATCCGGCACCGTAGCCGCCTTGGTGACGATGACAGCCAGATCAATCGGCTCGCCAATCTGCTTGATGTCGGCATAGGCTCGTTGGCCTTGTATTTCAGCGTGATTGGGATTGACCGGATACAGCTTGCCTTGATAACCACCTTCCAACATATTTTTGAATACCACCCACCCAACCGAATCTACGCGATCACTAGCACCGATAACGGCCACAGAACGAGGAGAGAAAAGCGGGCTGAGATAATGTTTATTCATGCGTTAATCCACTGGAGGTAACCCACTGAGGGTATAGAAAATTGAACCAGGTGTGCAAATCCTCAGTTCATTTTACTTAACTACCACGGAAAAAACATGCAGTAATGGCCAGTAAACTGTTTTGATACTTTATCGGAAAATATTTGGAACCGAATCGGGATTAGATTCTGAATGCGTTATGAACCTGTGACAATGCATGGAGTACCGTGGCAGTAGTAAACAGTCGGTGAGTTTCTGCGTACAATGGCCCCGCATCGGTTGCTATCCAAGGTGCATAGCAATCCCGCCGGGTGATGCGCAAAATAGGGGCCGTGTTCCAGCTACCATCGGGCTGTTGCTGCTTAATGAGCTGATCCACAAGATCATTGATCAACACAGGAAAATCATCGCATTGCACCGATAACAGACTGGAAATCAACAGAGCCGATTCAAATGCGTTGGCAGGTTTGATTTGAGTGAGCGCAATACAGGAGGTCATCTTGAAGCCCATGGTTTGCATCAAGGACAGATTAGCAGCGGTCGCATACAAACACGAATCCCACCAAAAGGAATTCCACAATCCACCTAAACTTCTTTGCCCCAAGACAAATTCGATACCGCGCTGTAGCGCAGCTTGATCCGGCGTGGAATGAGTCAGCATGGCCTGCAATACGATCGGCGTGACATCCGGATGTGAAATATTCCAGGCATGCGGCTCACCCATCGGTAAATAAGTGGTCATTCCGCCATCCGCACATTGCCAATCAGCCAGTGCGGCATAGGCCGTGTCCGGTACGGATTGATCCACCGATGTCAGGAATAAAATCGCGTAAGCGGTGGAATCTGCATCCGAACCTACCCACTCGTTATACCCCCATGCACAATCCGGCAATGCATGGCCAGTTAACCAATGCACAGCCTTTTCAATGCGGCGAGCGGCAATTGCTGCCGGCTTTAGCGGGAGATTTCGCAACATATAACCGACATAGGCTGTCGTCCATGTCGAAGAGCTACCAGGCGGTAACGTCCACTCCGTCCATGCTCCCTCTTCTGCCTGTCTGGACAAAATATAGTTTAGGCCGGCAGCGATGGAGGTATTCAATGCCTGATATTTTTCTGTCATGGCAGAATAAAACGGGGTTTGAGGTAAATAGTCGCATACAGCACTTCATGCCGCAGTCCTATTCCCGCATAACAATGCAAATCTAACGACTGATCACTCAAATAACCATCTGACAGAACATCCAAGGCATTGTAATAATCAGTTGCGTCCAGGCCCGTGGTTTCAAACCAGCGTCGCAAACGTTGCGTAGCCTCAATATCACTGGAAAACAAACAGTGCGCACATAGTTCAAACTTAAAATCCAATTGTTGATTTTCGCCAAAACCAAACGAACATACCGCAGTTTGTGTTGGATAAGCATAATCATCACCCAGCATGCATACAGCCAATGTACTCATTTGTTGCATGAACGGTTGACCGCCATATTTAAGTGCCAAATCCTCATAAAAAGGCATGGACTTACCATAGGCACTCAGATAAATACGCCCACTGGGTGGTTGCTTTCCATTTAAAGTAATGGCCATACCGAGCGGCTGCAACTCGGATGCCAACATACTCAAAATATCTCGCCATTTGATGGATTTATTAAAGTAATTCGCAAACTGACTCAAGCGTGTCCATCGGTCCTGCTCTTTTCCCCAGCGCGTATTGATGTAGATTCTCAGGCGCGATTCTTGCGATGCCGAAAAAGCCGCACCCACCCAATACGCCCCACCGGAGTCAGCCAACAAGTCGATATCTGATTTGGGCGCCAGTGTAGCCAGTAAATGATTGGCCGATGCCAGCATTTCATCTGCGTGAAGTCGTCGCGCAATAGTGGCAATGCATTCTCTGTTTTTCTTCATCCGCTCAGCACCAGTGATGCCGGGGCTGCCGGCCGTGCTGAGAAATTGCAAGGTATGCTGGGAAGAACCCAACGTCACCGCATACTGGATTGGCGTACCGTCATGATTGATACGTGCATCCCAGCGTGGGCGGATATTGCGTGAAAAGGCCAATGAATCCCCACAAATATCCCCGTAGGTTTGCATGATCTGCACACGCGATGCCTGCAGACCAAATCGCTCAATGAGTGCCGCGATCTGGCAGCCAACATAGTCATACCAGATCGCGGTGTGCTTCATACGAATTGAATCCTGATAAGGCATTCGCTGTACTCAAAGCTTTATTTCCGGCAGTGCATGCTTGGACCATCCGCGCGGCGGAGTTTTCCGGTCATGGGTAGGGCCGTCGTCCGGTTTGATCAGATCAATGACAATGCGCGCGGATACTTTGACATCAAACACCAATCCTTGCCCCGGCTTCAATTCCACACGCGCTGGCTCAAAACCTTTGCTACTGACTTGTATACGCTCTGGCGCAGGTGGACGGTAGGCGACTTTGTCAATCTCAGGATAGGTAACGGTGAGTTCGGCTTTTGCGCGTTCCAGTTGATTGACAACCGAGTACAGGCCCGGTCGGATGATGACTGCCGAGAAAATATCGCCCGCCTCTAACTGTTGACTGTTAAACACCCTTTCTTTCTGGTCTTCAACAGCGCGGCGCACATGTACGTCGAATCCGCCACTGCCGCGGGAGACATGAAACACTACGTACCCCTTGGGATTCACTGTAAAATGATTATCCGCTCGCTTGTCGCAGCAATGCTGATCGCCTGTCCCTGCGTATTCCCGCAATGCAGCCAAGTCGATATTCACCTGGGCTGCCGAGCTATTCTTATCTACAGAGATATAAAAAACCGCCTGCCCGCCGCCGACTTTATGAACCGAGCCCCGATATTCGCCGGGCTCATGAAAGCTATGAACGATTGATCCTAGTAGCGTCAGAGAACCGCTATCCAAGCCGGATTGGGAAAATAAATGCTGATCGAAAGTTAAATGCATGATGCTCTCCTTTTAGCCGACATCCGCGAGGACGATCATTTCGTTGGTATTGACAGTGGCAGTCAGATTGCGCAGTGGAATCTTCACCGGAATCAACAAACCATCCTGTGGGAGGATCGGGTATGGGTCTTCAAACTGATAGATAGGATATTTGCTGGCCAGATAATCCGCCACCGCCGTTTCAATGAAACCGAGAATATCGAATTGATTGCCCAGCAAATCCTGAAGAAAATCCTCAAAACTATCCAAGAAACCGAGCACTCCCTTCAACACGCCAAGCAATGGCCCCAGGAAAGCCCATATCAGATCCTTGGCCCAGCCCGGCAACCAACCTGGAAACAGATTGTTAATTGCATTCCTCAATGCATTCTCGACCATATTGCCTACGCTTGCCGGAATATCAATCGGATCCACGCTCACCCAATCAGGATCTATGTATATTTGCCACTGGTTGGGCTTGCCGGCAAATTCGGCATCCAAGTCAGACCAAGTCGGCAGACGACCAGGATCGACAAAATATTTGGGATTGAGGCGTGCTTTTATATCATTAATCTCTGAAACCAAACCACTTAAATCAAGCGGAAGGCATACGGGACCCCCGATGCAGAAACCGGGAAAACCCACCAGACAACCATTCCACGGATCGGGAATAATACAAAAACTGGGAATGCAGAATCCGGGCAAATCAAAGCAAATCTGCACTTTGAGCACATCGAATACTACATCCACAGTTTTGATCTCAATCGTGCCGTCGTTGTTGAGCTGAATGCTACCGCCAGCCAGATGCAGTTGAATTGCATAACTGGCTGAGAAAGGCCCAAAATTTGCGCTGTCGGATTTGGCAACGGTGAAGTTGTCGCGCACCGCTTTAAACAACTGTTCAAATGCTTTTTCAGAAGCAGCAATTGTGACGTGATTCATAATGATTCTCCCTCATTAAATGACCGTCATGGTGATAAAGGCTTTGAGTTGGTCTTCCTCGATTGCGGGGTTATTCGGTATGGGAGGATTGGTGGTAGGTGTCAAAATGACGGTACCCATCCCAAATAGCGGGAAGCTGACAAAGAAAGTAGCCAACGGAATCGCCAGTTTCTGCCGCAATGTCATGGTCACAGCCGTGCGGATATAACACTCAATACTGTTTTCAAGCTCTCCTGGTTTAATGTCGACAATTTCGACACCATCCACCTTGCCTAGCAACGTTTCTTTGCTTAGGATGAATGCGCGCTCAAAATGACCGACGACAAATACTCGCAAACAGAAGCACTGGAGCTTGCCCGGAACATGAACGGGGGGCACCTTTTCAGGACGTTCTTTATTCGTTTCTGGAGGCAATACGGGAATTTGTTCCAGAACGCGATCATCCGGGCAAGCAAGCGCGCCGCACACCAAAAAATGAAGTGCGAAATGCTGTTCCTTCAGCGGGTCTAATTCGGGGGGGAGACCAAAAATATTATTCGGATGAAAATCCAGTTCAAACTTCTGCAGTTGCACGCAATAACTCAATCCCACCGGTGGAGAATCCACTCCAATCACCGGCAATGGCGGCAATACAGTAAATATCGGGTTGCCATATTTGGGTACATCATCGGTAAACTTAACTTGCTCGCACCACAGCTCCTTGTTGGCAGCCACATCGGCAGTCGCATAGTTAAACATGGAAGGACGTTGAAGCATGAGATGCTGAATCAGGCGATTGGCACCTTCTTCATGTACCGCTGCATATAAATCGCAATGATCGGTAAAAGCCATTATCCACCTCCTTTATATTGTAGGGGAATCAGGAACACAGTGCTCAACCCATTAGCAATAAGCACTGGTTAAAATGCTAGATCTAATTCATTGAAAAATATATAGGAAATTATTTAGTTTACTTGTAAGAATTTGCCGGGCGGCTCAGTAAACAAGGTTTATGAGAGTAGTAATCGAATACTAAGAACCGGGAAAGTCGACTCACCCATGACAATCTGTTCCAACCGGAATGCATCATGGCGCGATGACCGGCCTATGATAAACATGGATGCTTGCATTGATTGCGCAGCCTCTGCATCAATGGTTCATCAATGAACAATTCCTTTCGGATATGCTGCTGCGCACTGATGATGGTCAGGAATTCATGCGGCAGTTGAGTGCGTACCTGGGCTTTAATAGTGTTTATTGGTTCCCACGCTGCATATTTTCTGGAAATCCACCCCAATGGCAAGTCCTCATTACCGCGATAGCAATCGGATTCCCCGCCTTGTATGCGGATAAACCACGGCGCATTCGCGCAATCAACCATCCATCCATCGCCTGATCTTTCAATCGGCGCATCCACATGCCAGTGCATCGCCAAATGATGCTCAGTCATGCCATCAATGCGGTCCCACACTGCCCAACCGAACCGATGATCATAGATCAGCGCCCGCCAGTGCGTGACTCCCAATCCAGAATAACCATCGTGACAGGCTAATAGTATGATTCTTCCCTCCGATTCCTTTTGCTGCCAAACCAATCGAGCCTTATACGGTTGTCGCCAGCCAAATGCTGTTTGGAGATTTTGCAGCGCCTGATCAAAGGCATCAATGATAATCGTATTATGCGCCGCTGTGCCGCGGAAATAGCTTCTAAAATGCGGATCTCGGTCGTAGAGATAGGTTCCTGGATCGACCAGGATCGGTTTATCACCCAGATCCCAACAGACCGACAAGGCATCGGCATGTCCATGACCGAATCCACGCGCAATACCAAGCTGTCCATGAGTAAAGCGCATATGGCCATGTGCGGTTTCACCCAGTATCCTTGAAAAACCTGATGCTTCAAAAACCTGTAAGCGATCTCTGAATGATTCAGGTAACTGGCTGTTTGGTTGCCAGGATAACCGAAGGTAGCGAGATAGCGCATACCCATCATCGCTGTCCCCCACAGCAGGCAATTTGTCAGGAGAAGCCGCAAATGCTTGCAAAAAGGAGCTGCCGCGCATCCAGGCTTGCTCAATGCCATCCGGCACAGATTTGTCGTAATGTTTTAATAGCGCCGTCACCAATCCACACAGATCGACCATCATGGCCAGATAACTAAATGATTGTTCACGATTGCCACCATCGGTAAGTATTTGCACGTTGGCCTCCCGCTCCATGTGATCCAATCCTGTTTGCAACCATTCTTGTGCATCGGGCAATTCAGGAAAAAGTAAGCCGGCATATATCAATCCTGCGCATTCCCCGAGCGTATGATTGCCCGCATACGAATAAAGACATAATCTGCGCCGGATAAAGTAGGCATGACTGTGTACCAGATACACCACTCCTTGCCAGGCTTGCTGACTGACCGTTTGATTCCTGACCAGATCCCATGCATGGCAAATACTGATCAGCCTGAGCGCGCACTCCATAGTGGAAATATAATGTATGCCTAGAAGCCATGGATTCCCGTCGATCCATGACCACATTCTTTTTTCCAGCATTTGGATCAATAAGTGCTGAGTTGGCGCATGCTGCGACACACTACAGACCAGACCAAGGGTAACCAGATTTTGCAATCGGGATCGCTCCCAAACCCGCTGAATGTCTCCGATGGGATTGCCAGGTGGAAAAGCGATGCGGGCAAAAAATTGAACAGGCCAGTATCGCCCGGTGTCCGGTTCTTTATGCCAGTCGTTCTGCGGCCCGACTATGGTGGCAATGATTGCTTCCAGAGATTCATTATCCGCCGTGGAGAGCTTTGATATGTCAAAATCCGGATAACTCCAGGGCAAAGACGGCAGACAGGATTGCTTGCTGCTACAAAATCCGTAATTGTCTGCAAGGATCGTTTTTTTGAATGGCAATCCGTAGCCTGTCCGCATGCTGATCCACATACCGGCAAGCGATGCCCGCCTCACCATGCGATACTTAAGTTCCTTGAGATTCATGGTTGATATAGCGCATTCATGGCGTGCATTGATCAACATCGAATCTCAAAATGGCAACCCCTATTATCCTCATCATTCACCAGTGATTTGGCGCGTAATCTCCGGATCCTTCCACGGCAATGAACTTTGGGTCCTTGCCGACCGGTCAGGCTTTTTTGGCAACACGCCCGGTTGACGAATCTTTGCTGCATTCATAATCCACGCGGGATCATTCACTTTATTCCCTGCTACCGGAATCATATCGGTTGCCCCATAAATAGCGTAATAATGACGATACAGATAATCGCATACATTCTCATAGGCACATTGTTTGCACTGTTTTGTCTTGACACGATCTTTCACGACATAAAATCGACTGATCGCGGCCGTACAGGTTGCCTTCCAGCCATGCCGGACAACAAATGGAAGATAGGGTATTTTCAAAACGCCCATCGCCGCACACAGCCAGGATATCAAACGGCCTTTTCTGATTCTAAAGCTCGCATAATTGTCCCACTCATCAGGATCAAACGTCATTTGATCCATATTGGTAACATATCGCTCATAACCCGGTAGAAAACAAAAGGGCATATATCTTACGTTGAAGTGAGGCAATTCAGCTTCACATGACTGAATGGCGCGCATGATTTCCCGGCCTGCATCGGCGTAGTTGACATACACTTCTTGAACGATATCAATGTTTTTTGCCTGCAATACCGGATTGAACATCACAAAGTTGATATTGTCGACCTGTTTATCAATCAATAATCGCATGATTTCAGTCAGATACTGATAATTCGATTTGCAAACAACCGTATTGGTGCGCACCCGCACACCCAACTCGCTGGCGTGATCCATGGCTTGCATGATGTGCTGGAAACTTTTCGGTACTTTCGTCAGATCATCATGCGTATGGGCATCATGCCCATGAATACTGAACAGAATATCATCGATACCGGCAGCAACCAGACTGGCGGCATAATCCCTTTTGGACAACCGAATGCCATTGGTAATCAGGCACACGATGGAAAAACCAAGCTCTTTCTTGGCATAAGCGATCAATTCAGGCAAATCACTACGCAACGTAGCCTCGCCTCCGGTAAATTCAATCTCTGTAATACCCAGCTTTCTGGCTAGCCTCAATTGCTGCATGGCTTCATCGGTAGTCAGCATATTTTCATTGGTTTTGGTGACTACGGAATCATAGTAATAGCAAAAAGGACATTTCGCATTGCACGCATACCCCAGATTAATCTCGACTTTCTTTGTATGACTCGGCATAGATGATTATCCTGTTTACATTGATTGAATCATGTTGAAACGCAAATCGCTGCAACCAGTGTAGAGTGATTATCAAATTTGGCAACCCTCCAACAAAGAGGGAATTGTCCCATTGCATTGAAATCCAACTGGGCGAAGCCTTGGCACAGCGATACAATGCTATCCAATTTCAATATTGGCCTGAATGCAAACCATTCTGATATCGCAAAATTGAGAGATGTTTTGTCAAATTGATCCAAGGAGAATTCCATGAGCGTACCCATCCGCTGGGGCATCTTAAGTGCAGGGCGAATTGCCGATCGTTTCACTGCCGATCTCAGAAAAGCTCCGGACACGGAAATCATGGCTGTAGCTGCGAGATCTCTCCAGCGTGCGACCGCATTCGCTGCCAAACATCATATTCCACGTGCCTATGGATCATATGCGGAATTGGCAACAGATCCCGATATCGATGTCATTTATGTGGCAACAACCCATAATTTTCATAAAGAACACACATTATTGTGTCTCGAAAACGGCAAACATGTGCTATGCGAAAAACCATTTGCACTGAATGCTGTAGAAGCCAGCCAGATGATTGCCTGCGCGCAATCGAAAAAACTTTTTCTTATGGAAGCCATGTGGTCCAGATTTAACCCTGCCTATCAACGCGCCATGCATTGGATTCAGAACGGCTTGATTGGAGAAGTGCGCATGTTGAAAGCTGATTTCGGATTCCGTGCCCCTTGGGAGCCTGAGCAGCGAATTCTTAATCCGGTGCTTGGCGGCGGGTCGATTCTTGACGTCGGCATTTATCCGATTGCCTTGGCATCACAACTATTGGGCTCTCAGCCCACCGACATTCAGGCGCTTGCCCATCTGGGTGCAACGGATGTGGACGAACAGGCAGGCATCATTCTGAAGTATCCTCGAGGTCAACTCGCCCTGCTGTCAAGCGCTGTTCGTACCCGTACTCTGCACAATGCTTTTATATTCGGCACTGAGGGAATAGTTTGGATGCCTTTGTTCTGGCGCGCTCGGCTATCCGTGCTATGGCGCTCTAAGAAATTACCCCGGATTACCTGGAACAAGGCGGGATATCAGTATGAAGCGGCTGAGGTAAACCGATGCATCAGAGAAAACCAATTGGAAAGCACTGCCATTCCTCTTGCAGATACGCTCGCGCGCATGGAAATATTGGATCAAATCAGAACGCAAGTCGGACTGAAATATCCTGGAGAATGAAAGTTGCCCAAGAAATACAAACTACCTTTTGTGTTAGAAACCCTTGTCACAGCTGATTTAGTGAATGGAATCAATTTCAAATTGTAAGCAAATGGTCATCCAATTAATTAGGCAAATTCCTACTTATTGAGTAGGAATAATATTACATACGCTTGAATCTAGCAGTTAATCAAGTAAAATGAAACGAATAGTTATCGGAAAACATGTTCCAACAAGCATATAGCCTATTACTTGGATAACCAACCTAACTAATTATTATCATTAAAATAAGACAAGAAGAGCGATTGATGAAAATTATGATGAGTCACACTGGCTTCTCAACAATTAGCAAAAACATCCTTTCTCAAGGAATAACAGGATCCTAGAATTTTTTCTCTGTTATCGACCTGGAGTATCCTTTTAAATCCTCAAAAATCTCCAATACCTTGCAATTTTGACAAGTCATCGATAATTCAGGAAACCGTGATATGCATTACCAAAACTTGCTTTGCATCGGAGATAGTCAGACGTTTGGCGCCAGAACTTATGGATGCTATCCTTTGTATTTAGCTCAGATATTGACTGAGCATACCCCTTATCAATGGCGAACGATTAATCGCAGCGTTAATGGATATACCGCTCGCGATCTATGGTTCTTGCTTAACAATGACATTGAAATAGTCAGTGATACTTATCAAGCGTGCGTACTCATCGGCACTAACGATGTTGGCAACGAAACGCCTTTAGATTTGTTTGAAGAATATTACCGTCAAATCATCCGCACCTTATTGATCAAAAAATACAAAGCCATTTTTTGTGGAGAAATTCCACCCATCTATCCGGATGGCCATATTTTTTTCTGCAAAGAAACCGCTGAAAAACGTAATCTATACAATGCAGCCATCAAAAAAGTTACCGCAGAAAATAAAAATATAGTTTGGGTGCCTATCAATGAACTCAGTCGAAATTGCTATGTCGATTCTGTCCATTTCAATGAATTAGGAAATCGTCTGGTAGCCGAATCATTTACCCAAGCTATCCTCGCACGGTGAGAATTGGAATTGTCATCGGGACTCGGCCCGAGGTGATGAAAAACTATGCTATCGTGCAAGCGCTGCGCGCGGCTGAGGTAGATTTCTTTGTTCTGCATACCAATCAACATCAAGACCCTCTTCTGCGGGAAACCATATTTTCCCAAATGGGTTATGCGCCTGATTTTATTTTTCCTCAACCATATAGCGTTGGCGCCGCCATTGATTGGGTTTGCGATCTCATTCACTCGCTCCAGATTGATCTGATTCTGGTCAATGGAGACACTGCCGCATCCATTATCGGAGCGATCGCCGCTGTTTATTCTGATGTCGGATTGGTACACGTAGAAGCAGGCTTGCGTGCTTTTGATAACTGCATGTATGAAGAACGTAACCGGATCATGGTGGATAGTGCAGCTCATTACCTCTTTACCTATACGCAGCATCATGCCGAATATTTAAATAAAATCCCGGATTTGCGCGGACGAATCTTTAATGTAGGCAATACGACTATTGATCTTATTCAGGATTTTTCTGCTGAACTCGTCAAGCTGCGTTCCGACCGCTATGCCTATATCACTTTGCACCGCAAAGAATTCACCGATAGCCGTGCAAAAATGATCGATGTTTTTTCGACACTCAACACATTAGCTGATGAATTCGATGCCATGATTTTTCCCATGCACCCAAGGACACGGGCCACTATGAAAGATCATGGGCTTAGTTTAGATTTGTTGTCACGAATAACGGTCATTGACTCCGTAGATCCATTTACATCGCTTTCTTTTGAGAAATTTGCAGAAATAATCATTACCGATAGCGGTTGTATTCAAGAGGAAGCGTATATTTTTGGCGTACCTTGTGTGACAGTACGAGACAATACGGAACGACCGGAAACCATCATCACGGGAGCCAACGTTCTAACCGGCTTTTCTCCAACCATTATTCGCGACAGAGTACGTTCGCAACGACGTTGCCGCAATCAACCATTTCCACCCGTGTATGGAGAATCTGGTGCCGGTCAAAGAATTGTTAAAACTCTGCAGGAATGTTTCTCGAATTGGCGTAATTACTAACTTACTCATTGCTTGCATTTAAGTTGATACGGGCAATCGATCACCTCGGTAAGCTGCTCCTTTGCAACCCACCTTATCACTATGAATTCCCTGTCGTCTAAGTTGCTCTAAAATTTTTCAATGGTGAGCCGTTAACTGTTTTATAACAATTAAGGAGGATAACTCATGGACGTCACAGGTATAGCAAATGTAGCAACGGCAATGACTGAAGCCAACACCAATCAAGCTGTCAGCATGGCCGTTCTCAAAAAAGCAATTAATATCAGTGCTGAAGGCGCCCTTGCACTGATTGAGGCAATTCCCAATAGTAGTTCCGTACAAAATATGCCCTCGCATCTTGGACAAAATATTAATACAACTGCGTAGTTTTTATATTCTGACAACCTTGCAAAGCAAATTTTTAAAACAGAACTGCAAAAAACAAGCATTTTTTAGTAAAGCAATAATGTATTTTTAATAATTTTAATTAACAAATTCCCAACAATAGCAACTTATATTCGATTATTAGTTTAATGGGTGCCTATTGCTTGAGATCTTTACAAAATCCCGTAATCTTTTCCAGGTTGTCACAATTTCTGCATAGTTATTAGTATGCAGATAATTTTGTAGTCTATTTTTTGCAGAAACTCAGAAAATAATCACTTAGGAGTCTCAGTAGCTGCATTTGCTACCCATGGAATACCAGTTCTATAGCACCAATATTTCAAAATCTTATGTAGTATTCGCTGCTACTGCTTCGTTGCGTAAACCTTCATTTTAAATATTGACTAAGATCATCATCCATATCCCTATTAGTTTAAAAATATCCAGTTAAACTATGGCATTTTTAGAATTTGGATTGCATTATGGATGAACAATCAAGTCTATTGACTTTATTTGCTAGTAGTTTCTTAGCTGCAACGCTATTGCCCGGTGGATCTGAAGCTGTGTTAGTTGGGGTTTTGTTGAAATACCCTGAACTTCATTGGCAGGCACTGATTCTGGCGACTGTAGGCAACACATTGGGAGGCATGAGTTCATATTGGATTGGTCGATTTTTACCGGATGAGAAAACTTTACTGAAGAAGTCTGCGGGACATTCGCGAGGATTAGAGTGGGTGCGTCGGCATGGTGCCCCCATACTCCTTTTATCCTGGGCGCCATTAATCGGGGACGCGCTGTGCGTTGCTGCTGGATGGTTACGCACTTATTGGTTGTGGGCTCTGCTATTTATCGCTGTGGGTAAATTTGCCCGCTATTGGGTAATTGCAACAGCAATCAATTAAGCCGACTAAACTGTTGCTGCAAGATCCGGTTTATAGCATGGATGAACAAACCGGATCATTGTCAGATTATAAATTCAACATCAGTTTTCAAACAATTTCTGCAGCTCACCACTTTGATACATTTCGGTCACGATATCCGAACCGCCAATAAATTCACCGTTGACATAAAGTTGTGGAATGGTAGGCCAGTTTGAATAATCTTTGATCCCTTGTCTGATTTCCGGATCTGACAACACATCCACAGAAAAAATATCATCAACACCACAAGCTTTAAGAATATTCACGGCATTAGCTGAAAAACCACATTGTGGCTGTTCTAATGTGCCTTTCATATAGAGAACAACCGGATGTGTGGTAATTTGTTGTTCGATTAAATCTTCAACGTTCATAGTGTTAATTTCTCCCAAAATTCATTCCTAAAAATTTTATTACAGAAGCAACTTCGTCAATCTCAAACCAGCAATATACCCTTCAAGCCTACATTGAAGTATTCATTTGACCGCCGCTAACCCGCATTATGCCAGCCAAGTCTGGATAGCTACAAATATTACTAAAACCTGCATTGGCAAATAATCGTTTGCACTCCCCAGCTTGATCATAACCATGTTCCAGCAGTAACCACCCACTTTGAACCAAATGATTGGGAGCTAAGCCAATAATATGACTAATACATGCCAAGCCATTATTTCCCGAAGACAAAGCAAGCTGTGGCTCAAAGCGCAGATCACCTTGTTGCAAGTGAGGATCATTTTCTGCCACATAAGGCGGATTAGATACAATCAGATCAAATCTTGCTTGGGAAAGTTCATCAAACCAGTTGCCTGAAATCAGATACAAATTGTTTATCTGCAGATTTTCAACATTCTGCTGACATACAGCAATCGCATCGGCTGACAAATCTACAGCAACCACTCGCGCTTGCGGACGGTGCTTGGCAATAGTGATCGCAATCGCCCCGCTACCTGTTCCTAAATCCAGTACTTTGCAAGGCTGATCAACCGGTATCAATCTCAATGCCCATTCAACCAAAATTTCCGTTTCAGGGCGAGGAATTAAAACGGCTTCAGTAACTTTTAGAGTCAGATCATAAAATTCGCGCTTGCCAATCAGATAAGCAACTGGCCTGCCATTAATGCGTTGTACTACCAGTTGAGAATACTCGCTGGCCTGCTGTGAGGTTAATAGTCGATCTGGATAAGTCAATAAAACTGCGTGATCAATGTTTAGCACATGCTGTAACAGCAATCTTGCATCTATTTTGTCAATTTCTCGACATCCCCAAGCGAATGCTTGTGCAATAGTGCTGAATTGCATATCACTGCATTGTTCGAATATTTAACTGCATCGGATTATTCTTCTACGGAAGCTGCCAATTGCTCCGCCTGATGCTCAGCCATCAATGCTGAGCAAAGTTCGTCAATATCACCATCCATAATCTGATCCATTTTATAAAGTGTCAGATTAATGCGATGATCGGTGACACGTCCTTGAGGAAAATTATAGGTACGAATTCGCTCTGATCGCTCGCCTGTTCCCACCAGCGATTTTCTAGTAGCTGCTTGTTCCGCGTGATGCGCACGCATTTGTTTATCATGAATACGGGCTGCCAAAACACTCAACGCCTGAGCTTTATTTTTGTGTTGCGAGCGCCCATCCTGACATTCAACCACGATACCGGTTGGTAAATGGGTAATACGTACGGCTGAATCGGTTTTATTGATATGCTGACCACCTGCACCCGAAGCCCGGAAGGTATCAATTCGCAACTCCGCAGGATTCAGAATCACTTCACTGACCTCATCCGCTTCAGGCATGACCGCTACAGTGCAAGTTGACGTATGCACCCGCCCCTGCGTTTCAGTAACTGGCACACGTTGAACGCGATGACCGCCGGATTCAAATTTAAGGCGGGAGTATGCGCCCTGGCCAATAATTTTTGCGATAATTTCCTTAAAACCACCAATATCAGACAAACTCTGTGAAATGATTTCAACCTGCCAACCGCGTCTTTCAGCATAGCGCGAATACATACGAAACAAGTTGCCGGCAAACAATGCAGACTCATCTCCACCCGTCCCTGCACGTATTTCCAGAAAGATATTACGTTCATCATTAGGATCTTTGGGAAGTAACTGCTTTTGTATTTCTGCTTCAATTTTTACTAACTTTTCCTTGCCTGACTGTATCTCAGTTTCAGCAAAAGAACGCATATCCAAATCAGCGTGCATTTCCCGCGCGGTCTGTATATCTTGTTCGCATTGCTGATATGCGCGATAGAGCTCAACAATAGGAATGATTTCAGAATGCTCTCGCGTCAGTTTGCGATAATTATCAAGATCGGCAGTGACAGATTCACTGCTCAGTAATTGGTTTAATTCTTCCATGCGCACACTCAAGCGAGTGAGCCTATCGGCAATATTTTTGTTCATTGTGGGCGATGCAATTGGTATAGTCGATTAATGAGCTCGACTAATTCCTCACGCTCATCAGCGGCCGCATGATTTAATACACTGGAGGGGACATGTAAGAATTTATTAGTAAGACTGTTACTCAGCGATTCGATGACTTTTTTCGGATCTTCGCCTTTTTCTAGCAATCTGCTGGCACGGGCCAGTTCATGCCGACGATAACGCTCTCCTTGATCACGCAATGCTCGAATGGTAGGAACCATTTCCCGCGTTGCCAGCCAGCGCATAAAATCGACTACATTGGAATCAATAATGGTTTCAGCCTGTGCAACTGCATTTTGACGCGAATCCAACCCTTCTTTCACGATTTCCGACAGATCGTCGACATAGTAAAGAAACACATCGTCCAATTCTGCCACTTCGGATTCGACATCACGCGGCACGGCTAAGTCTACGATGAATATGGGACGATGTTTGCGAATTTTAATAGCACGCTCAACCATCCCTTTACCCAATATGGGCAATGGACTTGCCGTACAGGTTACGACAATATCATGCAATGCCAATTGCTCTGGCAAATCACTGAGCGTTATGGCTTGAGCGTTAAAACGATTCGCCAGCGCTTCTGCACGCTCAGTAGTACGATTGGCAACAGTGATTTTCTTTGGATTACGAGCTGCGAAATGATTAGCGCATAACTCAATCATTTCGCCCGCACCAATAAACAAAACGCGTTGCTCACCAATATCGCCAAAAATTCGTTCAGCCAAGCGCGCAGCTGCTGCAGCCATCGATACCGAATTTGTACCAATTTCAGTCGATGAGCGCACTTCCTTGGCTACAAAAAACGTCCGTTGAAACAGTTTGTGCAATAACAAACCCAGTGTGCCGGCATTTTCAGCCGATTTCACCGCGCTTTTTAACTGGCCTAATATCTGTGGTTCGCCCAACACCATCGAATCTAATCCGCTCGCTACCCGGAAGGCATGCTTGACAGCTAGCTCGCGCGGCAGTTTATATAAATAGGGATCCAGTTCGCGTGTCGGTAAGTGATGAAAATCTGCCAACCACGTCATAGCATCTTCAGGTTTATCCGTACAGCAATAGATTTCTGTACGATTACAAGTCGACACGATGGCTGCTTCCTTGATCGGGTTACGCCCAATCAGATCATGCAATGCATGCTCCATCGTGTTCTCAGGAAAAGTAACCTGCTCACGCACATCTAGCGGCGCAGTGTTGTGATTAATACCAAAGGCGAATAACTGCATGAAAGATAATGTTAGCCAATGTAAACAATTGGTAAGAAATAACGCGGCATTATAATATTAGCAACTCTTAAATACCATCAATGACGAAATTTATTTTTCTAATTGTCATTAGACTTTTAATCATTGCATTAGTGCCATGGCGTAATAGGAATAATTGAAATGCTATTTTTAGGTGAGCCTTCAATAATTCTGTCGCTATAAGTCAAATAGACCAGAACATTCCGCTTGGCATCGTAAAATCGCACAACCTGCAACGATTTAAACAAAAATGACGTACTTTTTTTAAATACCTCTTTTCCGTCTTCTTGGCCATTCTTTATTTTCTCAGGTAAAGAAATAGGTCCAATTTGACGACAAGCAATAGAAGCATCCGAGGTATCCTCAGCCACACCCACGGCACCACTGACGCCGCCTGTCTTGGCCCGACTCAAATAGCAAGTTGCTCCGGAAATTTCAGGATCATCAAATGCCTCGATGACAATCTTGTCATTGGCCCCTAATATCTTGAATTTAGTGGAAACACTACCAATTTCTTCTGCCAGAAGTGTGCCTGGTACAGATAGAATCAGCATTAAGGCTGATATACATAATAGCGTCTGTTTTTTCATTTCTGCCTGAAGCTGCATTTGCTTTCTCCCAATCAATAAAAACAACCGGTTTTCGGTCAACGCTGAAGTGTTTGTTCCGGTGACCTCATCGCGTCTTTCATAATTAATGCAAGTTTGACTCGATCCGAAATACGCAATTTACGAAAAATCTCTGTTAAATGCGCTTTTACTGTGCGTTCGGTAATCGCTAATTGCTGCGCAATCCGCTTGTTGCTCTCTCCACGTCCAACCAATGTGGCAATTTGATACTCTCGACGCGTAAGATTATCAAGCAACTCATTGACTGCTTTATCAACTCTGTTTTTCTCATGCGTCACCTTAACCAATTCATCCAATATCTGATTAGTCAGTGTGCGACGAATCCATAGCTCGCCTTGCAGAATGACATTAATAACACGTTTTATCTGCTCTGGTTGAATATTATTCTGACAACAGCCTTTAATACCCGCTTTGAATAGCTTCCATTCAATCTCATTAGGCAGCTCAGGACTAAATACTACAATCTTGATTCCTGCCCTCAGATTGATTAATTCCAAAATTGACCGCTCACTATTGAGATTCAACAATTCATAGTCCAGCAGAAGAATTTCAGGTTGTAGTTTGATCAATTTTTCGGTCAGTGATGCAAAATTATAAGCAAAATCTAATGGAGAAAAATCCATTATCCCCTGCTTCCAGCGAAAAAGTATGGCTTCGCTAGCACTAGCAAGAAGAATCAAAACCAGCCTCTATAAAATCATTGCGCGAAGCTGAGACTATTTGGTGCATGATTTTACCCACCAACTTACGTGATACCCAAGCTTCGCCCCGATTGATTGCATCAATCACTTTAGAGAAATTGAGTGAATCCAAGTTGTCTGTTATAAACCCGCGGGCTCCGCAAGCTAATGTTTCCAGAAGATAATTTTCTTCTACGGCTTCATTGATGATTAGAATAGCCTGCGTGTCTGGACATTCATACCGCAATACAAACAACAAATCACAATATTCATCAATGGCTTGATTTGCATTAATCAATAAAATTTGGGGGCGCAGACGTTTGATTCTGGCGACAGCATTATCAATCGCAGCTTCATTGTTGCGCAATGTCTGTCTACGTTCGCGCACATGATCATAATTGGATGGAATATCAGCTAACAGCTCGACTTTAGTGTCATTATGCTGTAAAAAATTTTCCACTGATACCGGTTGATTTTGATTAATTTCAACGATTGCCACAGTGATAGGCTGCACGTTCTCCCCTTGTATTGGTATTTGTACCTTAACAGTACCTGTTTAATCTTTCCCGCTGTAAATCATTCATTTTGCGAAAGTGATGTCCATTGCAGGTAATTGCATACTGCTACTGCATAACGCTGTAAGCGCGCATTATAGAATAATATTCGCCTGCAACAACGCCATCAACAGGGCAACACTCCGCCCTGCAAAAAATTGCTTAATATGATCACCGATTGAAGTTTCTTTGGCTGACTATGACTTAACCATTTCATCCCGTTGTAATTGTGCGATTAAATGAAGATTCCTGTTCAGTTCTGGCTTTCATCATCAAACCCAGTTGTTCTTCAATCCCTTCTGCTACAGTTTAATAATGTCATCTTTATGCTCCTAGTCGGCATGAAAGAAATGTTCAACGTCTGCCAATTCCCGCGTACGTTTCATGGGAGGCAAACTTTGCCAGATTTGTTTCCCATAGGCTTTAGTAATCAACCGCGGATCGCAAATCATCAATACCCCCCGATCAGCTTCATCACGAATCAAACGACCGGCGCCTTGCTTTAAATTGATCACAGCACGGGGTAATTGATATTCCATAAAAGCATTGCGCCCCTCGCTATTAATTTTTTCTATGCGCGCGGATAGCACCGGATCATCGGGAGGGGCAAAAGGCAGCTTGTCGATAATAACCAGCGATAACGCTTCGCCACGCACATCCACACCTTCCCAAAATGATTGGCTGCCGATAAGAATAGCATTGTTCAATTCACGAAAGCGTTCCAGCATGTATGAGCGTGATCCCTGTCCTTGCAACAACAAGGGAAAATCAAAATTATCCGTTGACAACAATAGCTCATAGACACGCTGCATGGCTCGCAAGCTGGTACATAAAAAGAATGCGCGCCCACGACTGGCCCGCAGAACCGGCAGTGCCGCTTGCACGACGTGATCAATATAGGTTTTATGATGTGGCTCGGGCATAGCAGTCGGCACATACAATAGTGCCTGCTCAGCAAAATTAAAAGGACTCTCCCAACAAGCTGTTTGTGCGGTAGTTAGCCCCATTTCATCATTGTAATGGGTGAAATTCTTTTTAACCGATAAGGTGGCGGAAGTGAAAATCCAGGCCCGTGGCGATGCAGCCATTTGTTTTTGGAAAATTTCCGCAATCGATAGCGGCGTTGCGTTTAATTGCAATGCCTGATTATAAACCTCAATCCAGCGCACATAGCCTTGTGTCTCAGCTTCATCACGCCATCGTCTGATCAGTTGCAAGTGATTATTGGCACGCTGCCAGCAATTTTCCAATCCTTCCGATCGCTCTGCCTGGCTTTCCAGGAATTGGGTCAATATCATCAATTTTTCTAATAAGCTATCCAGCGCAACACTAAACCCCGGGGTCTGCATAATCACTGCCAGTGCTAAGCGCGTATTCTCTTCTGCGATCGTTAAGCGCAAATCACGCGCGGCTTTTTCCATGGCAGCAATGGCATTTGGCAATTCGATGAAATCCCCGGCAGCTTGGAGAGATTCCACTTTGGCATCGCGTGCCAGATCCAACATTTGGTTGGTACTGATCGACTCACCAAAAAACAGACTCGCGGTTTCTGGCAATTGATGGGCTTCATCAAAAATCACGGTATTGCAGGCAGGCAAGAGTTCCGACAAGCCTTCATCGCGCAACATGACATCGGCAAAAAATAAATGATGATTCACCACCACGACATCAGCCTGCAAGGCTTGCTTACGCGCTTCCATCACAAAACATTTCTTGTAATCAGGACACTCGGAACCCAGGCAATTGTCACGTGTTGACGTGACCTGTTGCCAGATGGCAGCATTTTCCGGCACTTCGCTAAGTCCGCTTTTATCACCCTCTTTACTGATGTGGGCATAACTCTCAATTTGCTGCAGATACTGGATTTCCTCCCGATTGATAAAACTCATATGAGTATCTTGCAAGCTTCTTTCCAAATGATAATGACAGATATAATTAGCACGACCTTTTAATAACGCAATGGTCACCGGTACTTTCAGTGCCGCCCGCACATTGGGTATATCTCGCTTAAAAAGCTGATCTTGCAATGTTTTGGTACCTGTGGAGATAATGACTTTACCTCCTGCCAGTAATGCGGGTACTAAATAAGCTAATGTTTTGCCTGTTCCCGTGCCTGCTTCGGCGACTAAAATCTGATGCTTTGCAATGGTATCCGCAATCGCTTGGGCCATTTCCATTTGCTGAAAGCGCATGCGAAATCCCGTGATATGACGAGAAAGTACGCCATCAGATGAAAAAATTGATTTAATATCAAACATAAATAGGAAAACCAGAAATTCTAAATCAGTTTATGCGTTACTTATTTCTTACGATTTCTGGAATAAATTAGGAGAGGATAGTTGCAACTATCGTATCATAGTAAAAAGTAATGCTTTGAAGATTATGGAGTTGCTCACAAAATGCGTGCTTCTTTATCGAATGCCTATTCGTAGTGAGTGTGCCACACGTTAGCCGAATACCATAAAATTGCTATTGATCCATTTTAATCATTCGTTTAAATCAATCATCCTAATGTAAATACTATCTCTGATGGATAACTTAATATGAGAAATAGTACAATACCCTAATGATTTGAATAAAAATACCGACTCAGCATCAGTATGATTCTATAATTTATCAATAAAGCAATCGCGGAGCACTTAACATTGAACCTATTGGATAGATATTATTTCTATGTATCTGCTTACTCTAAGGTAAATTTGATCGATTTGCATGCATGAAAATAAGATTCAGTGCGATTGTACCAACTTTCCATTCTTCTCAAGAATAGCCCTACAATGAATATACAACTTATCCGAAATATATTCATTTCGGCTTCATTGGTTACCGTGCCATTGACTGGGTTCAGTAATGAAGTGCCCCTTCAATCACAAAACGATCAAAAAACAATTATCAAACCACAGAAGAAACCAGTATTCATCGAAGCTGATCGCGTCACAGGGTATTACAAACAGGAAGTAGAAGCGTCAGGAAATGCGGAATTGCGGCATGGCGATAATGTCCTGACTGCCGATCACATGAAATACTACCAAACGACAGAAGATACAGAAGTCACTGGAAACGTCAGCCTGGACAGACCTAAAGATACTTTGAAGGGAAAAGATCTTCATCTGAATCTGCAAACTGAACAAGGCCATATGTCCGACCCCCGTTATTATATTAAAGATGGGAAAGGACGCGGTGCAGGCAGTACTTTATTATTTGAAGGTAAAGATAATTATCGATTAAATGATGCCAATTACACGACTTGCCCTGAAGGTAATCACGATTGGTATATACGTGCAAAAGAATTGGAAATTGATAACAAAAAAGAGGTTGGCACAGCACGGCATGTCAGCATTATGTTTAAAGACACGCCAATACTCTATTCACCATGGATAGATTTTTCATATAGTGGCAAACGTAAAACAGGCATGCTCACACCGCTATTGGGTTATAACGTAAAAACCGGGTTTGACATGGCCCTGCCGTTTTACTTGAATATCGCCCCCAATATTGATGCAACCATAGCGCCTCGCATAATGACCATGCGTGGTTTTATGCTGAGTAATGAGTTGCGGTATATTGGAAATAACAATATGAACGGTCATTTGTTATTTGATATTCTTCCACAAGACATCAATACCAATCGAACCCGTTGGGGAATTTTATACACGCATACACAGAGCATCGGTAAAGGCTGGCAGGGCTTTCTCAACTACAATCGCGTTTCTGATGACCTCTATTTTCGCCAGCTCACGCCCAATCTTGCCCAGATCAGCTTAACCAACCTGTCTCAACAAGCTGGCGTCACATACAACGGCAGGTTAGGTGCTAATGGATCGCTAAGCTTCACCGGATTTGCGCAAACTTTTCAAACTATCCAAGATCCGAATCAATTTGCTCGTATCGTTCCGCCTTATGAACGGTTACCTCATCTCTCCCTCAATATGATCAAGCAAAATGTTGGCAAAATGGATTTTGAGCTCAACAGTAGCTGGACAAATTTTTATCACCAGCCGACTCGTATCGATGAGAAACAATTAGTCGATGGCAAACGCTTCGTTTTTTATCCCAATATCAGTGTTCCGTTACGCAATGAATTTGGCTATATCACGCCAAAATTTGGATTGCATTACACAAACTACAGCCTGTCTGCGGCGCCTGAAGAAGCTAGGCATAAGGGAGAAAATATCGATCGCACGATCCCAATTTTCAGTGTTGACAGCGGTATTGCATTTGATCGCCAGTTAGTATTCGGCGACAAGAAATTTATCCAAACCCTGGAACCGCGTTTGTTTTATGTTTACGCTCCCTATCGGAATCAAAGCTATCTGCCCAATTTTGATTCTGCAGTCAATGATTTTAGTTTTGCACAGATGCTGACGGAAAATCGATTTAGCGGAAGTGATCGAATCAATGACTCCAACCGGGCTGTAGCTGCGCTGACCTCACGATTTATCGAACAGGATACGGGTATTGAGCGTTTGCGACTGGCCGTAGGGCAATTAGTGAATTTCACTGATCCTAGAGTAGTGGTGCCAGGAATTATTGCCAATCTGCCCAATCCCCAGGTTACTAGTGGAAAATCAGACTTCATCGCAGCAATATCCGGACGATTGACACCCACGATCAGCACAGACACTAACATTCAAGTTGATGAATCCCATTTCCTAACTGAAAAGCTTCGCACAGGCATTAGCTACCAGCCGGAACCAGGCAAGACGCTTAATGTTGGCTATCGTTATTCACGCGATATCCTAGAACAAATGGATACCTCAATTCAATGGCCAATTATTGGCAATTTACATGGCGTTGCGCGCGCTAATTATTCACTCACCGATGACAAAATCCTGGCAGGGCTAGCAGGTCTTGAGTATAACTCATGCTGTTGGGCGCTACGTGTTGTCATGCAACGACTAACAACCGCAACTAATACGACAACCTCGGCATTCTTTGTACAACTAGAATTGAAGGGGTTAATGGGCATTGGCAATAACCCACTACAAGTACTACAACAAACTATCCCCGGATATACCAGCGTTCATTAATATTGTTTGCTTTACATGTCGTTCATTGAAAAACACTACTCTATGCTTATCAGAAACTATTCCTGCATTTTCATACTGCTGATCATACTAATACCTGCCCATGTCACAGCGCAAGACGCGGAATTTACTCCGACTGTTAAGGCAATTGATCATATCGTGGCAATCGTCAACGAAGACGTGATTACTCGAAAGGAATTGAATGAAGCCATTAAAACCGCTGTCGATCGATTCCAATTGCAAGGTATTCAATTGCCTGATCAGCAGACGATGGAAAATCAAGTACTGGAATCGATTGTCACCAAACGAATTCAATTGCAGCATGCCAAGGAAGTCGGTTTATCGGTAAGTGAAAGTGAAATTGATGAAACCGTGCATCGTATCGCTGAAGACAATAAACTTTCTTTACAGGAATTTTTTTCCGTTCTCGAGAAAGATGGCATCAGCTTTAACAAATTCCGCGACGAAATCCGCGAGGAAATGATTATGGCGCGACTCAAGGAGCGAGAAGTTAAAAATCAGGTGAATGTAACCGAAGGAGAGGTGGATAATTTCCTTAAAACCCAGGAAACATCGGCTGTGGGTAATGATGAATATCAACTCGCTCATATTCTGATACTGGTCGCTGAAAATATGAATTCCGAGCAAATTCAGCAAAAAAGCCAGCGCGCTGATTTGGCATTGGCAAAGCTCAAACAAGGCGTGGACTTTGCCCAAGTCGCTGCAGAATTTTCAGATGCTCCGGATGCCACGAAAGGTGGAATCATTGATTGGCGCCCTATCAGCCAAATGGGACCAAAATTTGCAGAATTGCTGTCACCACTTCAACCAGGCCAACTGACACCCGTCGTGCAGAGCCCCTCTGGTTTTCATATTTTCAAGCTGCTGGGCAGGCGCGCTCAAGAGGTACCTACAGTTATCATTGATCAAACACATGCTCGTCATATTCTGATTAAAATTAACGAATTGACTTCTGAGAATGATGCCAGACTCAAAATTAACCAGCTTAAAGAACGGCTTGATCGAGGAGAGAACTTCGAAGAAATTGCCAGATTGTATTCTGAAGACACCAGCGCGGCATCAGGTGGCGATCTTGGCTGGCTTTCTCCCGGTGATACCGTCCCTGCTTTTGAGCAAACCATGAATAAATTGTTACCAGGCCAAATTAGCGATCCCGTGCAATCTCAATTTGGCTGGCATGTCATTCAAGTATTGGAACGTCGTTCGCAAGATATCAGTTTGGATCGGCGCAGACAAAAAGCCCGCCAAGCCATACGATCGCGCAAGGCTGATGTGGTTATTCAAGAGTGGTTACGGCAATTGCGTGACCAAGCCTATGTCGAGCTTCGATTGGATGCCATCAATGACTAATCCGTTTATTCCAACACTGGCATTGACTGCAGGAGAACCCGCCGGAATTGGTCCTGATTTATGCATACAAATCGCGCAGCAACCCATCGCAGGCAAGCTGGTGGCAATTGCTGACCGTGAGTTATTGCTTACGCGCGCACATCAGTTGCAACTTCCTTTACAGCTTATCGAAATAAGTCCGTCAACCCCACCCAGCCAGCATATACCGGGGAGTTTGCAGGTTCTGCATGTTCCTCTCACTGAGCCTGCTCAGCCTGGAATACTCAATCCAGCCAACGCGCATTATGTTCTGGCCACACTTCAACGCGCGGTAGAATTGTGTAATACCGGTCAATTTGATGGCATGGTCACAGCACCGGTGCATAAAGGGATAATCAATGACGCAGGCATACCGTTTACCGGGCATACCGAATATCTCGCAGAACTGACTGATAGTGCTGTTGTCATGATGCTGGTCGGTGGCAATATGCGTGTCACACTGGCAACTACCCATTTACCCCTCAAAGAGGTTGCAGCCGCCATTACAACTGACCTGATTGAAAGTAAGTTGCGTGTCATTCATCGTGACCTAGTCAAGCGCTTTATGCTGAATAAGCCCCGTATTGTCGTCGCAGGACTCAATCCACATGCCGGAGAATCGGGACATTTAGGGCGAGAAGAAATTGATGTCATCATTCCCGCGTTAGATAAGCTAAGAGCTGAAGGAATGGATTTGAAAGGTCCGGTACCGGCAGATACTTTATTTAATCCTGCCTATCTCAATCAGTATGATTGCATCTTCACTATGTACCACGATCAAGGATTACCGGTACTGAAGCATGCCAGTTTTGGTGAAGGCGTAAATGTCACCTTGGGATTACCCATTATTCGCACTTCAGTCGATCATGGTACCGCACTGGAATTGGCTGCTACTGGCCGGGCGCATTCTGGCAGTTTACTGACTGCTATCGAAATGGCTGCACAACTTGCCCGCAATCAAGCACAATCCCTTAATCATGCATCATAATCCCCGCAAGCGTTTTGGTCAGAATTTCCTGATTGATCAGCAGATTATTGCAGATATCATCGATACGATTTATCCACGTAAAGATGATCGAATCATAGAAATAGGTCCAGGTCTTGGCGCCTTAACCAGACCCCTGCTGCAAATAGTTGATCACTTGGATGTTGTGGAGATTGATCGCGATATCGTAGATAAATTGGATAAAGAATTTTCCAAGGAAAAATTAACGATTCATTCAACAGATGCCTTGAAATTCGATTTTTCTGTTTTAGGAGAGCGGCAGCGTATTGTCGGTAATCTGCCTTACAATATCTCGACGCCATTACTATTTCATCTGAGCCAGTTTTCAAAGCATATTTTGGATATGCATTTTATGCTGCAAAAAGAAGTCGTCGAGCGGATGGTTGGAACGCCTTCAACATCCGACTATGGACGCCTCTCAGTAATGCTACAGTACCGCTTTGATATGGAATATGTTTTTAGTGTTCCAGCAGAATCATTCCGCCCCATTCCCAAAGTTGAATCCGCTATAGTTCGCATGACTCCGCGCGACGATTCATCGCGAGATGCCAAAGATGAAATATTATTTTCACAAATTGTTGCATCTGCATTCTCACAACGCAGGAAAACATTACGCAATACGCTGCATAGTTATCTAGGATTGAGTGACTTTAACTCACTTGATATTGATCCAGGATTGCGGGCTGAAAACTTATCTGTAGCACAATTTGTGGCTATTTCGAATTTTCTAACGCTTTCAACTAAACATAAAGCTACCTAATAATTCTTCAAGTTACCGGGTTTGTATTAATGGAATATGGTTTTATTTTAAAGAACCGGGTAAAATTACGGACTTTTTTCTATTTCCAAATTTGTGGATCGATAATCCGTGGCATTCTACGTACAAAAATATGGCGGCACATCGGTTGGAAGCACTGAACGAATCAAAAATGTTGCTCGACGAGTAGCTAAATTTCATTCGCAAGGACACCAAATTGTAGTGGTTGTTTCAGCTATGAGTGGCGAAACAAATCGACTGATTGCATTGGCTCACGAAGTCCAGGAAAGCCCTGATCCGCGCGAGCTGGATGTCATGATTTCCACTGGTGAGCAAGTCTCTATTGCATTACTGGCCATGGCATTGATGGAACTTAATGTCAAGGCTAAAAGCTACACAGGATCACAAGTTAGAATCTTGACCGATAGTACCTATACTAAAGCCCGCATATTAAGTATTGATGAAGCAAGAATTCGCGCAGATCTCGATGCGGGTTATGTCGTTGTTGTAGCAGGATTTCAAGGGGTTGATGAGAAAGGTAGTATTACTACGCTTGGTCGTGGAGGATCAGACACCACCGGCGTTGCCCTGGCAGCAGCCTTGAAAGCTGATGAATGCCAAATCTACACAGATGTTGATGGAATTTATACAACAGATCCTCGCGTAGTGGCTGAAGCGAGAAGATTAAATACCATAACCTTTGAAGAAATGCTTGAAATGGCAAGTCTTGGTTCCAAAGTATTGCAGCTTAGATCTGTTGAGTTTGCAGGGAAATATAAAGTAAAGCTGAGAGTATTATCCAGTTTTGAAGATGAAGGGCAAGGCACCCTGATTACTTTTGAGGAAGATGAAAATATGGAACAAGCAGTTATTTCAGGTATCGCATTTAATCGTGATGAAGCGAAAATTACTGTTCTAGGTGTTCCAGATCATCCCGGTATCGCTTATCAGATCTTGGGACCCGTTGCTGATGCAAATATTGACGTTGATATGATTATTCAGAATGTTGGACATGATGGCCTGACAGACTTCTCATTTACCGTTCATCGCAATGAATTTAAAAATACGATGAATATCCTCAAAGAGAAAATTCAACCACATATTGGTGCACGCGATGTACTCGGAGGTGATAGAATCGCAAAAGTTTCTGTAGTGGGTGTTGGTATGAGATCACATGCTGGTATTGCGAGTAAAATGTTCCGGGTGTTAGCAGAAGAAGGCATTAACATACAGATGATAGCCACCTCTGAAATAAAAGTATCAGTTGTTGTAGATGAAAAATACATGGAATTAGCTGTTAGAGTACTGCATAAAGCCTTTGATTTAGAGCAAGCGCTCTAGATCAAGAAAATTACATGATAATACTAAGATAATTTAATAATTATCTTCCGCACTATAAACGGAGAGATGGCCGAGTGGTCGAAGGCGCTCCCCTGCTAAGGGAGTATAGGCACAAAAAGCTTATCGAGGGTTCGAATCCCTCTCTCTCCGCCAAT
>CADEDO010000033.1 GCA_902826115.1 uncultured Nitrosomonas sp. | reverse complement strand
GGCTGACAAGCTGATGTGCCAATGCACGGCAACATCAGATTACCAGCGCAAAACCTGAGAATCAAGCTCCGCAATTTTTAACTTAACTGATACACTTTTCACGCATGATCCGATGCCCTTTTACTCCAGCAGTGGCATCACGCACTGAATGACGACAAATGCGATTCTAGTTTCGAATCTATATCAGAACCGCATTTGTCGCCTATTTCCTAATGCAACAGATTCTTAATACCCACCACGCCGAGGTGGTGCCGCATCCTCAGCAGGATAGGCTTTCTCAACTTTCTCCGCAGTAAGTTCTTCATCTGATTTGGCATGCGGTACTGTCGGATCATCGGCAGGATAAGCTTTTTCAACTTTCTCTGCGCTGAGCTCTTTATCTGATTTAGCATGTGGTATCGACGGATCATCGGCGGGATATATTTTCTCAGCTTTGTCTGAATAAAGACTGGGTGGATACTGACCTGGTTTAGGATCGCCACAGGCAGTCAACAATACAATTACAGCAGTTATAATAAACGGATACTTCATCATATTCTCCTTGTTTATCAAATGTGTGTACCATAAAACCAATACATACTTAACTCACTGCAGATATATTTGCCTTTAATCTGCATGATGAGATCTTAAAAAAGCAAATCAAACGATAGAGTGAGTATTATTTGATTGTTTCGGCCATTAATCGATGAGAACCGGCCATATCCATATTTGCTTTAACCGCCTGTTCATAAGCCATAATTGCGCTTCTGGTATGTGACTGTAAATCTAATGCTTGCCGGCCATAGTAAGCGGCATGGGCTTCATATTCTCCCAACAATTTCTTGCGCTCGTTTACTTTTGCCTGCAACTCTCTGGCTGTATTCTCATAATGCCTCGCTAATGCTTCATGGTCCGCTCGTGTCGTTGCTTTCTTGATAGCCAGTTCCATATCCATCGGATGAGGATTCATTTGAGCGCATGCAGTTAATAAACTCAGCCAGCCAAAAACGAATGCTAATAGGATTTTAATTCTCATGATTAACTTCCCCCGCATAGTTATGATTAATAAATACCCTGCGAAAGTACTATACTATTATTACCACGTCAGATACATGGTAATAATCACCTCAAATAAGCTGACACCGGCAAAAGAATTAGACAAGTTATAAAACCCTCTTATAACAACACACTAGATTTCCTATAAAGCGTATTCCAACAGCTTTTGGATGCTTCCCATCATTTGTCAGTCAGAAACAGCATCGCGCAAGTGAACGAAACGAGAAGACCCAACAAAACGGGCACTAGCACTTCCCCATCACCAGTTTCGAGAAAATAACCATAGAGAACCACAGAAAACACCAATGAACCGGTCATTAAAAATTTTTTCATGTCAAAACACCCGTTTAGTAATTGATTGAAGATTGCTCATTGCAACTCTCAATACTAGTGTGCGCGTCACGGCGTTTTTTATCAAACTGACACACACTACTTTTCATTATTCTCGCACTCAACCACATAGCTAATAGGCCGACTTAACACGGCAGCTGCGCGTGCATAGAAACCGGCTTAACTGCCTGTTAAGGGTATTTGACCGATGATAATCGACATGATTGAAGCGACGATGATCATGATGAGCTGTGCGCTGGTGAGATAAAACAACCATCTGGCATAGGTTTCCGACGGAATATTCAATTTCTTGATAAAAAAATCCCTAAAACCAATTTGCGCCAAAATGATGGTACTGGTCATTAACAAAAAAACTGAAAGTTCATATTCGATCATTTTGACCACTCCTAACGATGATTAGTCAGTTGCAGAAAAACACACTTTAGACACGTATTCTGTCTTATAGTGCCGCTGCAACGGATACCTGCCACCGATAGCATTTTCATGCTTCCATCATAAAATGCATCAATCCCCAAAAGATTTGGCATAACACACTGGAATTCGAACAGAAAATTATATATAAGATATCTACACTCAACTCGGCGACTCAACGGATGACTTCCTCGATGAATAAAACACTATTGATGACACTAATCGCTGCAATCCTCCTGCTCAATGGCTGCGGAATGGCCCGAGAGCACAGAATCAGACAAGCCGTATTGGCTGACCCCAGCACACCGGAAGCCATACGCACAGCCATCGACAATAAGGAAATCATCATCGGCATGACACAAGATCAAGTCATTGCCGCCTGGGGATTGCCTTGCAAATGGTGTACCGGCACGCGCAAAAGCACTGGCGGCGACACCTGGGAATACAATCTGTTTGGCGCGGATTCCATCATCACAGGCGCTGACCTGATTGGCCCGGGAACCGGCACATACCTATTCTTTGATAGCAATGGCCTATTGAAACACCGATCCAGCCCGCCACGCTGATGCGGCAATGCAGATAGTCTCTCAACAACCTGCCAAATCCAGATTCTTACCCACTTGCGTTGAACATACGCAGCGGTTTTATTTCAATCCTTGCATACTGACTTTAGAATCCTAAAACTCCTGCGCAACCTCTCCCATCAGCGCAGTAATCAACTAAAATAGTGACAAGTGAAAGACATTTTGAGCAAAAGATACGGATGAGCTTTAGAACATTGGAATTGGCACAGGAAGAAAGCTTAAATCAGTATTATTAATTGATATAATTTATATTTCTACGATAACATTTAAAACATGAATGATTTAAAAGGGATTTTTATTGGCTCAATTTTTGGCATTCTCGGGGCTGTAATAGGAGCATGGGTGAATGGTTTAATGAATTCTCATGTTCAGAATGAACAACAAAGAATGAAAATAGCTATAGAATCATTTAAATTTGATTCAGGCAATTACCCCCCTGGATTTTTGGATATAAAACAGCTTATTGATGAAGCTCAAAATTTATCGATGGTAAATGCGAAAACAATTTCACGCTTAGCTGAGATCCAGAAAAGATTTCCTGGTTGTGGGAGTGAATTATCCGAAAGATGTCGCCCTGCTTTTATTCAGACAATACTTGTAATGCGTGACCAGCTTGGATCAGAAAAAGTGTCTGCTGAAGACATCGATGTAATTATTTTAAATAAATATATTAAAGCAGAACAGTCACTTAAACAATTCGGACCAAAAATGCAGTAAAAATTGGCATTGAACAAACATAACTAGCTGCCGAAGGTGCGTTCTACTGCATAGCGAACCCTTGTAATCAAATGACTGCGTGAAATTCTGCCTCAATAGCGGTTTGTTCTTCGCAGCCTTATCCTGAATGCCATTCTTAATGTCGCGCACTTTTAGAGCATCGCGATGTTTCTGGCTGCAATACGCTTTGTCGTCATGGACACGGCTATTTGGTTCGATTCTGGTTTTATCAAGCAGTGTCAGCAGCATGCTGACGACAATTGACCGCCCTTTTTACCCTAGCATGCTTCGGAATCAACACCGGGTTGAACAACTTCTATCACGCACTGGCCCCTTGACATCTCCCTCATCATCCCGCTCCTTACGGTCATTGACCACTTCATAAGCTGGCTTGGTTTTAGGTTTCTGCGGACTTTGCATTATGCTCACATCTGCACGTATTGAAACCCCAAATAACTTTCGAGACGCCGTTAACCGTTATCACGAGTAGGCGTTGCCGGTGTTTTTGGCGATGCGCTCCGTCAGCGGATTGTTGAGCGCATCCAGGATGTCAATCAGAAGGCGGGCGTTATTGCTGAAAAATCTTAACGATTTGGTCAATCACCCGCCACACAGACTATTATCTTTTTCTGTCACTGGGCACCCAAATCCATTGCCAGCCCAAAGTTTGTTTGCCTTCCAGCAAGCCGGTCAACCGCACGTTAATCCATTTACGCGTAGGCATTTCCAGGTGTCGGTAACTCCAGATTGCGATCGGAACAATCAAACCGATCATGCCAGCAACAAACAGGATCGAACCCAGCGCGCTACTTTGCACTGGCAGCCCTGTCAGACTCTCCCAGTCTTGCTTTGCGATAAATTTAATCAGGTAATGCCACATATAAATAGAGAATGACAATACTCCAATCGTGTGTAGATAGCGCGTGTCCAAACACTGGCATAAATAACCACGATCTTCCCAGGTCACCAACACGATCAGGGCCATCAAGCCAATCGATATAATATCGGTTAAACCAAAGTGCAGCGCTAGGAACAGCGCAATACAGGCGGCGACCTGAATACAGGTCAAACTTGTATCCGATAGCGTAGAAACAACTTCACGTCCCAAAAACAACATCATGCCGATCGTGAAAGCCGACAAAGCACGCACGGCAGACAAGCGAAAATTTTCATCCACATCGCTACCCGTCGCAATGCATAAGCAATAGAACAGTGCTGTCGTGCATGACAACGCAACCAAGGCCAGCTTGCGGTTCTCGCCATTGATGGTCAGTAGCACAGCAAAAATCAGGTAACAGAAAAGCTCCGCACTCAGCGACCATGAGGGAAGATTCCATGTGACCCAGTCAAACATGCCCCACGAGTGGATCAGGAGCAGGTTGGCGGCCAGTGATTCGGCAGTGCGCAAGGAATCGTCGAACAAGCAACAGGCTTCTTCTCCCAATCCCCAGTTAATCAGTGCCATCAGCGTAAAAAAGAACATTGTTGCCAACAGCGTAATGAAATGCAGGGGATAAATTCTGGCAATCCGAGCAATCAGATAGTGCAAAGTGTCACGCATGCTATAACGTCTGGGATGTTCGATGTCATACACATAGGCCATCACGAATCCACTGAGAATGAAGAAGAAATCCACCCAGAGATAACCCTTGTACAAAAAGAAGGTAATTTCATCGGGATCTATCGATGAATGAAAAAAGGAACGGAAATGAACGAAGACAACCATCAAAGCTGCCCAACCGCGCAATGAAGTATGCGAGCGGATTTCTTTTCTTTTTGAGATATGAATCATAAATTGAACTTTCCACTGATGAGGCCTCCCGTCTTCTACGGCAAGAGGTTTTATTCTACTTTTTAGAGTATTAAGATTTGATTTGTTTGATTTAATTAGACAGTTACCGAGCTGGCCGGATAACTGATGGATTGAATACTGGCTGGTATTATAAAGGCATTCGGCAATAGCTGTGCCTTTGAATATCAATCATTATGCAACGCTTATTTAAATAATGAGTTAATCAGCGCCGGAAAGTTCCCTTCCTGAATAATGGTGATCGGGTCAAATAATCTGTTTTGCTAACCATTTAAAGACTATTTGGCTATGGTCGCACAAGGCAATGCATGGAAATACCGGGATGGTAAAGCATGCCTTTATCAGGGCAATGCCTGTTACTGATTACTCAAAACAACCCGATACTTCGCCTGACCACTGGACAATCTTGCCAGCGCTTCATTGACTTGATCGAAACGAAAAATTTCAACCACCGGCTCGATTTTGTGTTGCTGCGCAAAACTCAGCATGGTGGCTATGCCAGCAGGACTGCCAACGGGAGAGCCTGATACCGTGCACTGATTGGCGATCAGTGGAAAAACATTGATATCCAATGGCTCAAGCGGTACACCCAGAAAATGCAAACGGCCTTTGGGGCGCAAGGTTGCGATATACGCATTCCAATCCAGTTTGACATTGACGGTGGTCAAAATCAGATCGAAACGACCCGCCGCGGCAGTCAATTCGGCAGGATTCTTTGTATTCAGCACGTCATGCGCACCCATTGACAAGGCTTTCTGCTTTTTGTCATCACTGGAAGTAAAGGCGGTTACCCGGCAACCCCAGGCATTCAGAAATTGCAATGCAATGTGCCCTAACCCGCCGATGCCGATGACAGCCACCCGAGCCGTCGGTGAAACGTTGAATTGCAGCAGAGGGTTGAAAACAGTGATCCCGCCACAAAACAGCGGCCCCGCGCTTTGTGCATTGAGACTGTCCGGCAATGCCACAACGCTAACGGCATTAGCGCGCACTTTGTCGGCAAAACCGCCGTGGCGGCCTACGATTGTTGAGTCCGGTTGCGCGCACAGATTATGATCGCCGGATAGACAACTATGACATGTCATGCAATAACCCGCATGCCAACCCAGGCCAACGCGCTGCCCCAGTGCAAGATTGTTGACATGCCCGCCCTTGGCTGCGACTGTGCCAATGATCTCATGCCCCGGCACAAAGGGGTACTGAGTGATTCCCCAATCGTTGTGCAGCATGCTTAGGTCACTGTGGCAAATTCCGCAATGCTCAATGGCAATTTCAACATCATGAGCACCCAACGGTCCTGGATCATATTCAAAAGGATGAAGCTTCCCACCCGGTTCTAATGCTGCATAGGCTTTAATCATGAACATTCCTTTCACAATAATTGATTAATCGAGAATTCTGGAGTCTGACCAAGAATCGCTTGGATTTTAATTCAGAAAAATATGCTGACATGTCATTTATTATCACTGTTTTTCGGGAAAAACGCGCATGATTTCTTCATAGCCAGCGTTTTGAGTCATTGGCATACAATACCCATTAATACACAATCCACTGACAGGATATAAAACATGGACTACAAAATATTATTGACCGTTTTTGCCACGGTATTTCTTGCGGAACTGGGTGACAAAACACAACTGGCCACTTTACTGTTTGCCACCGACAAGGAAGTCAGCAAGCTCACGGTGTTTGTCGGTGCATCATTGGCATTGATTGTAACCTCTGCGATTGGCGTGCTGGCTGGCAGCTTCATTTCCGACTATATCAGCGAAAAACACCTGCACTATATCGCAGGCGCGGGATTTATCATTATCGGAGCATGGACATTGATCAAAGCCTAAGGAAAGCGCAAGAGGGTCCGGAACTGGGCAAAACAACACACTTATTTGCTTTTCTGCAAGCGCAGCGTTGCGCAGGCGCCGTTGGTTGAATTATTCTCTATGGATAATTCGCCGCCGTAGACCTGCATGATGTCTCTCACGATAGCCAAACCGATGCCGTGACCGGGGGTCGATTGATCAGCACGCACGCCGCGCTCCAGAATTCTGGCAATTTGATCGGGCTGAATGCCCGGACCGTCATCCTTGACCTGAATCACCACTTGGTTTCCCTGATAACATGCTGAAATCCAGATATGATGACTGCACCATTTGAAGGCGTTATCCACCAGATTGCCCAGCAATTCCATTAAATCACCTTCGTCGATGCGCAAGCCGATGACCTCATCGATTTCAATGCTGACTAGCGGATGCTTGCTGCGATAAGCTCTCTCAACAGTGGTGACAATTCTATCGACCATGGGTCGCAACATAATTTGCCCCATCGCCGGAGAACTTCCAGCCGTGGCTGCGCGGCGCAACTGATATTGAATAATATTATCCATGCGCTCGATCTGCTCGTGAATTGTTTTGCGCCGGGATGACTCGTCATCTTCGCTGTTGACTGCACCCTGCAGCACGGCAAGCGGGGTTTTGAGACTATGCGCCAAATCTGCGAGTCCATTCCGGTAACGTTTTTGTTGCTTATGTTCATGATTGATCAAGGAATTAATACTGTCGGTTAACAATTTCAATTCAGCGGGATAATTACCTTTCAGGCTTTCTTGCTGACCGGATTCGATCGCTGACAGCTCCGCAGACACTTGACGCATTGGTTGCAAACCCCAGCGCAGCACCCCCATCTGTGTAGCCAGCAGCAAAATAGCCATCACGCCGAGCCAACCCCAGAGATCTTCACGATAACGCGCTATCTGCGCTTCAAACAATACCGTGTTGGTAACGACATTAAAGGTCAGCGGATAATCACCTGCTGGCGTCTCCCACGCAATGCGGTAGCTGTAGATAAAGTGCGGCTTGTCGTCAATCATGATTTGCGTAAATTGTTTTTTGCCTTTCTCAAACAAAGTCACTTCCGGGATTTGTTCATTCAACGATGAAGTGGATTGCCAAGCGATGGCGTCGTTATGATCAGTGATGAAGGCATACGTATCAGAATTTACATGCCCGAATTCTGCGTCGAGCAGATTGGTCGGGACATCCAGTATCCCTGCTTCATCGACTTCAGTATCGCCCATCAGCATGAGCAATTTCGCAAACAAGCGATCCTGCACGCCTATCCGGGCGCTATCGTAGAATGCACGATCCAGTGTCAAAGCTATGCCAACGATAAAAATCAGCAAAACCAGGGTTGCACTGAATAAAATGCGCTGATTGAGCGACATCATGACGATTTATTACATTCCAGGGTGAAACGATAACCACGCCCACGCATGGTTTCAATGGGATTCAGCGTGCCGTTGGGATCGAGTTTGCGGCGCAAACGACCGACCATCACTTCGAGTACGTTACTATCCCGGTCTTCATCATGCGGATACAGATAGTCGGTCAGGATTTGCTTGGAAAGAATTTCTCCGTGATGGCGGATCAATTCTTCTAACAATCGATATTCAAACGAAGTCAATTCAATGGCTTCGCCATCCACAGTGACTGATTGCGCGGAAACATCCAGTGCAATCGGTCCGCATTTTAATAAGGTCTGCGGTATGCCCGTCGACCGACGCAGCAAGGCTTTCACTCTGGCCTGCAACTCCTCCATCTGAAACGGTTTGGTCAGGTAGTCGTCCGCTCCCATTTCCAGTCCCGTCACTTTGTCCTGCCAACTGCTTCGGGCCGTTAGTATCAAAATCGGCAGCAAGCTGCCCTGTTCACGCAAGGCTTTGACTATTTCCAAGCCTGATTTGCCGGGCAAGCCAATATCAACGATGGCAGCATCCAGCGGGTATTCATTGGCAAAAAACAACCCTTCGTCACCGTCGCTACAGGTATCCACCATATAACCCAACGATTCAAGTTGCTGACGAATCTGGTTCTGTAATTTGATTTCATCTTCGATTACTAGGATACGCATTTAAAATTCTCGAAAATTGAGTTGAACTGGATGAGAGGTCTATTCAATTGGCGTAGTTTGATCGGCATTATCTCAATGGGCAGATATCACAGTTCCATCGGTTGCATCGATGAGCACAATGTGAATCGTGCCTTGCTCACTGAGTATTTTGATGCGGTAGACATTGTCAGGATGAGTAATGGCTAGCACGCGGCCTTTAAAATGCTGTTGCGCAATCATAATCGCTTTCTGTTCTGTCATAATGCCGGGAGTTGAGTAACTTCCCGTGCGGGCATCGTTTGTAGCGTTACTCTGCGCAGCAGCCATTACTTGAGTGACCGAACTCGTTACGATCATCACAAGCGCTAAAATGACTCGCAATCTATTCATGATAATTAGCCCTGCTCAGTGGGAGTAGAAATCAAGCAGGCAATCGGTAAATGCATAATACTTTGAGATTACCTGCTGCTAGTCTCAGTAGCGTAACATAAAGCTCGCATCGCCGGTATCGATGCCCAGCATCACACTGGGCGGATAAGCATAAACCGGTACTGGCGGGTAGTAGTTATAGCTCGGTTGCGGATAATAGGCTTGATTGTAATAAGCCCGCGGCTGGTTATAAATAATGTTGTAACCCCCCATATGCGGTTGATGCGAGTGTCTATGATGATGGTGGTGACCATGATCATGATGGTGATGGCCATGACGATGATGGCCTCCGCCCGCCTGCGCTAAAGTGGGAACTGTCAAAGTCAGTCCTAATGCTGCTGTCAGTAAAAGGCTGACCAGTTTGTTTTCTTTAGGTTTCATTGCATAACTCCTTTCAGTTAATGAGTCCAGGTTGATTCCTGATAGTGCCAATTTACGCCGGGCAACATGAACAAAAACTGAATGAAGCGAAGATCCGACAGAATGTCGTATTGATGCTTATTTCATAGAAAACGCAATAAACTTTGCGGATAGCGCCATTTCAAAGCACGGTAAATACGACAAATCGGATACAGAATGATCAGCACCAACAAGGTAATCCAATAGGTCTGTGCAAGATCACCGCGCTCCAGCACGAAACGCAGCAGCAGCAACACGCAAAAATGTGCAAGGTAAAAAAACAGCGCAGTTTGTCCAAATACCAGGACCGGCCCGCTGTGACTAACAACGCCCCGTATGATTTCCAGACGTATCAATAGTGCAAAAACAATCGACATCAGCCCCAATTCCAGCAAGGTGTAGGCTAAACTCGGCGGATACTTGCTCACATGCAGCCACTGCACCAAAGTATTGCCTTCAAGAGACATGAACATATTGCCATAGCCATTCAAGCCGCGAATCAACACAAACAAGATCAGTGCCGACAGACTGCTAATCATGAGCAATCGTTCTACTGACTCCGAGCCAGATTGGTTGGCTATTATCCATTCGCCGAACACCCACCCCAACATCATGATCGCTAGCCAAGGTAGTGCGGGATACAGCACAGAGTAGGTTTCACCAAACACCGGCGCAAAGGTGAGCGCCAGCCAGAGCGGCACTTCACCGCCCGGCTCCCACCAAGTCATCAGTAATAATTCACTGCCTGCCAGAATCACAATCGCCAGCAAAAAAACCAAACGCGGATTCAGACGTTGCAAAGGCACCATGAGCATCATACTTATCCCAATGGCATACAGGACTTGCATTTGTATTTTTCCGGAGGCCATTGAGAACACGCAGAGATCCAGCATGGCAATGAAAGCACCTCGCATCAGCAATTCGCGATCAATCACCGCTTGTAGCATACCCTGTTGTCGACGCTGAATCTGACTGACGGCAATGGCTGTTCCTGCCAGGAAAACAAAAGTCGGTGCACAGATATGCGTCATCCAACGGGTAAGAAACTGTTCGGTAGCCAGCAGATTACCGGTTTCATGCAGCAATACTGAATCCGCGAAAATCCGGTGGGTATTGAAGAACCATGAGGTATGATCGAGCGCCATCAGAATCATGACCAGCCCGCGCAACCAATCGATGGCTGCGATGCGTTGTGTGTGGTTATCGAACTGGATAGTCACGGGGTACTTCTGCCTAAACTCAAACCATCGCTAGAGCAGCACCAGATTATTCCGATGAATCAATTCCGGCTCGTCCACATAACCCAGTATCGCTTCAATTTCGCTGCTGGCCTGCTTGAGAATCTTCTGCGTTTCCACCGCGCTGTAATTAATCAGACCTCGGGCAATCTCCCTGCCTTCTTGATCAAGGCAAGATACTGTCTCACCCCGCTCGAACTCCCCGTCAACACTGACAACACCGATAGGCAGTAAACTTTTTCCATCCGTCAACAATGCTTTTACGGCCCCTTGATCGAGCGTGACATAGCCGCGCACCTGCAAATAATCGGCCAGCCATTGCTTACGCGCGGCCAGAACCGGCAATTTGGCCAAGAAACGCGTACCGATCGCTTCATCTCGACTCAATCGGACTAATACATTGTCTTCATGACCGGATGCAACGATCGTGTCTGCGCCGCTGCGCGCCGCGCGTTTTGCTGCAATGACTTTCGTTTGCATGCCACCGCGACTGATGCTGCTGCCAACGCCGCCCGCCATTTTCTCAAGCTCGGGATCCCCCGCGATGACTTCGCTCAATAGTTTTGCGTCCTGGTCCTTGCGTGGATCACTGGTGAATAAACCAGCCTGGTCGGTCAGAATAACCAAGGCATCGGCTTCAACCAGATTAGTGACTAATGCCGCCAAGGTATCATTGTCACCAAAACGAATTTCGTCAGTTGCCACGGTATCATTCTCGTTAATGATCGGAATGACATTGAGTTTCAGTAAGGTCGTCAGTGTTGAGCGCGCATTGAGATAGCGCTTGCGATTGGACAAATCCTCATGGGTCAGCAGCACCTGAGCGGTTTGCAGGTCATACTGAGAAAAACTGGAAGCGTAGGCTTGCGCCAAGCCCATTTGTCCCACCGCCGCCGCGGCTTGCAATTCATACAACGCGGTCGGTCGACTTTCCCAGTTTAAACGTTGCATGCCTTCGGCAATCGCACCCGAAGAAACTAAAATGATTTCCTTACCCATTTGCTTGAGGCTTGAAATTTGTGCTGCCCAACAGGCCAATGCTGCATGGTCAAGTCCTTTGCCTTGGTTGGTCACCAGACTGCTGCCCACTTTGATGACAATACGTCGCGCTTGCTTTAACATGAATTAAATCGATGGTTGATCTGAATCTAATGAATCATCAGGCTGCGGAGGAAGATTTTGTTCCAGATAATCCATGATCTCGTAGGTCAGGCGCTTACAGCCTTCGCCTGTCAGCGCAGAAATCATGAAGTATTTGTCTTCCCATCCCAACTTGTCGACAAATTGCCGACATAATTCCGCACGCTGCTCCTCCGGCATCATATCGGTCTTATTCAGCACCAACCAGCGCGGTTTCTCATACAGAGCCTGATCATATTTCTGCAACTCTTTGACCAATGCGCGGGCTTCATGCACAAGATCAGTGTCTTCGTTCAAGGGTGCCATATCGATTACGTGCAGCAATAGCCGTGTGCGCGTCAAATGTTTCAGAAAACGATGTCCTAAGCCAATCCCTTCAGCAGCGCCTTCAATTAAACCCGGGATATCAGCCATGACAAAACTTCTGTTTTGATCAATTCGTATCATACCCAAATTGGGTTCTAATGTCGTGAATGGGTAATCAGCTACCTTTGGACGCGCTGCAGATACCGCGCGAATCAGTGTCGACTTTCCGGCATTTGGCATTCCCAACAAACCCACATCAGCCAGAACCTTAAGTTCGAGCTTTAGTTCAAACTCCTGACCTGGCTCACCATAGGTAAACTGACGGGGGGCACGATTGGTACTGGATTTAAAATGCAGATTGCCGATTCCCCCTTCCCCACCTTTGGCTAGCAGAATTTTTTGCTGATGATGCACCAGATCGGCGATGGTTTCTCCGGTATTGATATCTTTAACAACGGTACCGATGGGCATGCGCAATATAATATCCTCGGCACTTTTCCCATATCGATCAGAGCCCTGCCCATTTTGGCCATTCTTGGCTCGATAAATACGTGCAAAACGGTAATCGATCAATGTATTGATATTGCGATCCGCTATTGCAAATATGTTACCGCCACGCCCTCCATCACCGCCATCAGGTCCGCCTTTAGGAATAAATTTCTCGCGACGAAAACTTGCAACTCCGTCACCACCTTTTCCGGCTAGTACTTGAATAGTAGCTTCATCAATAAATTTCATAAATCCTGGTTATCAATTCCCTGCAATTTTTATATGACCCCGCAAACAAAAAAGCCCCATCATTTTAGACAGGGCTTTTTAAATACAATTTGAAATTCTGTATTGTTATACCGGCACTACACTTGCCACTTTACGCTTTAGTACACCCTTAATACTAAAATTTACTTTTCCTGCAATTTTGGCGAATAAAGTATGGTCTTTACCGATACCTACATTTTCTCCAGGATGAACCTGCGTACCGCGCTGTCTGACAATAATTGATCCAGCTGAAATTAACTCCCCTCCATAACGCTTCACGCCCAATCTTTTGGAATGTGAATCACGTCCGTTTCTGGAGCTTCCGCCTGCTTTTTTATGTGCCATTTATACTCCTTAAGCTGAAATACCAGTAATCTGTATTTCAGTATAGTTCTGCCGATGACCTTGATGCTTTTGGTAGTGCTTACGACGACGCATCTTAAAGATGCGAATCTTGTCATGACGACCTTGACCCAGTACCGTTGCGCTCACTATAGCGCCATTAACGAGAGGTGTCCCCATCGATACTTTATCACCATCCGCAACCATCAATACCTGATCAATGATCAACTCGCTTCCACTATCAACCTCGAGTTGCTCCACCTTCAGTCTTTCACCTACTTTAATTCGATACTGCTTACCACCGGTTTTTATGACCGCATACATATTTTGACTCCATACTTCCCTTTTACAGAACCGAGGATTATACATAGATAACTTCTAATTGTGGTAGAAAATTTAGATCATTGTGAACAATTTATCATTGTACTTGACACTTGGGTACCGTCATTCCTAACATAGCGTTTTCTATAAGGTAACATTGTGTCAATCGAATATATTAGAAGCTTTATCTCTCAAGACATGAGCATCGTCGATGATGTCATTCGTGAGAAGTTACATTCCCATGTACTACTGATTCGCCAAGTTAGTGAATATATTATCAATAGTGGAGGAAAACGTTTACGACCTGCGTTGGTAATCCTAGCTGCAGGGGCTTTTGGCTACTCCGGAAAATTTCATTACAACCTCGCAGCAGTTGTTGAATTTATTCATACGGCCACCTTACTTCATGATGATGTGGTGGATGAATCCGAATTGCGACGGAATAAAGAAACCGCTAACGCATTGTTTGGTAACGCAGCCAGTGTATTGGTCGGTGATTTTCTTTACTCCAGAGCTTTCCAGATGATGGTCGAAGTCAACAATATGCGCGTCATGCAAGTGTTGGCCGATGCCACCAACACAATCGCTGAAGGCGAGGTTTTACAACTATTAAATTGCCGTGATCCCTATGTAACAGAAGAAAATTATTTGCGGGTGATTCGCTATAAAACTGCCAAGCTATTCGAAGCAGCCAGTCGATTAGGAGCAATTCTGGGCAATGCAACACCAGAAGAAGAAGAGGCTATGGCTATTTATGGAATGCATCTAGGTACAGCATTTCAACTCATTGATGACATGCTTGATTATTCAGGAAATAATTTGGACACTGGCAAGAATTTAGGTGATGATCTTGCAGAAGGAAAACCAACATTACCTTTAATCTATGCCATGAGAGTAGGCACACCTGAGCAAGCGAATATAATCCGCAGGGCTATCGAAGATAGTGGAAAAGACGGCTTTCAGCCTGTTCTGAGTGTCATTCAAGAAACGGCTGCTTTAGATTATGCCAAGCAATGCGCAGAAGCTGAGATTGCAACCGCCACAGCCGCAATTGCTTCTTTACCAGACTCAGAAAATAAAGAATGTTTGCTTCAATTAGCAAAATTTTCCGTGACACGCAATCATTAGAAAATAAAAAAACAGCCAGATTGTTATCAGTATTTGCAAATTGCCTTAATGCACATTAAGTAACCTTTCCTTCATGGAAAAAAGTTCTTTTTGCAAATATTTTTCTTATTGGCAGCATGACGAGTTTTCCAAAAATACTCTTATAGTCATTCCGCCAACCAATTAAAATTGTCATGCTCTACCACTTCAGACCACTATCTTCATCTTTTACGAATAAGTACAAAAAGCACGACTAATTCACAATTCACCAAATCCAGAAAATTGCTATGCTTAAACAATAGCTATGGCAAATTCAGCCCAAATTAGAATGTAATCATTACTTGCAAAAATGCAAACAGTGACTACATTGAAAAATAGATCAAATTAATTTTATATAAGAAGCATTTGATATGGGTAAATTTATTTTCTGCGTAGCTATTGCCGCTCTAATTTACTGGGTGATCAAAAAGCGACCTCACAAACATAAAGAAAAAACAAAGAAATTTCCAGACTCTATTGAGAACATGGTGAGTTGTGCTTATTGCGACGTCCATCTTCCTGAAAGTGACGCGATCAGCAGCCATAATAATCAATTTTTCTGCAGCCAAGAGCACCGTAATCTATATACCAACTCTTCATTTTAATGAACCTCCGTGTCTATCCATTTATCACCAGCGAAATATCCAACATCTCTTTCAGTCAATTCTGAAGTCAATACACACGACTATCACGATCAGTACTGGCATTCTCTTTATTACTTTAATATCTATCGTTTAATTATTAGCATTAGCATAGTCATGATTACTTGGAAGTTCCAATTCAGTGACTTTGGCTCACATCACTATACCCTCTTCCTTTATATGGGCTCAGGGCACGCTCTTTTCAGCAGCTTATCCCTACTGCTTACTAAATTACGCCACCCCAGTTTTAATTGGCAATTAATCATACAAGTCATTGGTGACATTATTTTTTTCTCTGTCATGCTCTATGCCAGTGGAGGGTTACAAAGTGGCTTAGGAGTTTTACTGTTGGTATCAATTGCTGGAGCGGGATTAATCAGTCGTGGTCGCATGGCATTTTTTTTTGCATCGATTGCAATCATAAGTCTGTTTTTACAGGAAACTTACTCACTACTCACAGTAAATGCCTATTCTACTCAGTACTCACAGGCTGCGTTATTGAGCATGGCGTACTTTGCTGTTGCCTGGTTGGCACATCAACTATCCAGACATGCTTGGATCAGCGAGCAGCTTGCACAAGAGCGTAGCATCGATCTTGCGAATATGGCACAGGTCAATCAATTAGTCATTCAAGATTTACAAGAAGGTGTACTGGTTATTGACAAGCAAGGGAACATTCGGCAACAAAATGCTTATGCCGCAAAGCTGCTTAGTTTAAGCACGCCAGTCAATAACACAGAATTACCCAAGCTATATGATTCTGCACCTGAAATAGCCCACAGACTTGTCTGTTGGCAAGGAAACCACAACATTTCTTTCGATCTTTTGCGACTTCACCCCAGTAATGCATTAATCCGCACGCGTTTTGTGCCGATACAATCAGATTCTCGCAATGGAGTCGTTATCTTTCTTGAAGATATGGATCATATACAGGCTCAGCTTCAACAACTAAAACTCGCTGCATTAGGCCGCCTGACAGCCGGAATAGCACATGAGATTCGCAATCCCCTCTCCGCTATCAATCATGCTGCCGAACTTTTAGAAGAAGAATGCGCCACAAATTGTGGTAACTCTCGTCTAGTGCGCATTATTTGTGACAATACTCAACGTTTAAACAAAATCGTACAGGATGTTTTACAACTTAATCGACGCAACATTTCAAATCCAGGCATCATCAATGCCAATGATTTTATTCAACAATTTCTTGAAGAATTTTGTCATACAGAAAATATCACCATAAACACTTTTATGCTTAATTCTTCAGAAAACTACTTGATTAATTTCGATCGCGATCATTTAAACCAAGTGCTATGGAATTTATGCAGGAATGCATGGAGGCACTGCCGTAAACAAGCAGGAAGCATTCAAATTAAACTATTCACAAACCCCAATGAAAATAATGTGCAAATAGATATTATCGATGACGGTCCCGGCATTGATCCACATCAGCTCAGACAAATCTTTGAGCCTTTCTATACGACAGTTGCGAGTGGTACTGGTTTAGGTTTGTATACAGCACGCGAGATATGCGAAGCCAATCGCGCATCACTCGAATTCCTTAAAGACTCAGAAGGCGGTCACTTTAGAATAATCGCAAAGAGTAGCCAGCCATGCCTATAGGCAAGGGACGAGTGATTCACTCACGCAAGGAAACAAATTCACCCCACATACTTATCGTGGATGATGAACCTCATATTATTGAGTTACTCGAACTCACTCTGGCACGTATGGGAATGGAGGTTTCCAGTGCAATACGCATTGAAGATGCAAAGCAATTACTACAGACCCGATCATTTCAGTTATGCCTAACCGATATGCGCTTACCGGATGGAGAAGGCTTGGATTTGGTTAAATATATAGCGCAACATTGCGCAGACCTACCCGTTGCAGTGATCACTGCCTATAGTTCTACAGAGAATGCAGTGGCAGCACTTAAAGCCGGAGCATTTGATTACTTATCGAAGCCTGTTTCGTTAAAGCAATTGCGAGATTTAGTTAAATCCGCTTTAAGTCTGCCCCCCATAAAAACAGAGGCTGAAGCTGCATCACAAACAGAAGATAATCAACGAATGCTATTGGGAAATTCCCAACCCATGCGCCAACTACGCGCCACCATTGACAAGCTTTCCAGGAGCCAAGCTTCTGTTTACATCAATGGCGAATCAGGGAGTGGCAAAGAATTGGCTGCAAGAATGATTCATGAAAGAAGTGCTCGGCATAAACGAGCCTTTGTAGCTGTCAATTGTGGTGCAATCCCTGAAAACTTGATGGAAAGTGAATTCTTTGGCTATAAAAAAGGGGCTTTTACGGGCGCGGATAAAGACCATGATGGGTTTTTCTTGATCGCTGATGGTGGAACATTATTTCTGGATGAAGTGGCCGATCTACCCCTACCCATGCAAGTGAAGTTACTCAGGGTCATTCAAGAAAAGCAAGTTAGAAGAATTGGTGAGGCGCGAGAACAAAATATTGATGTTCGCATCATTAGCGCAACTCATAAAAAACTGAATCACTGCGTCGAAACCGGGCAATTTAGACAAGACCTTTATTACCGCCTAAATGTCATCGAACTGAATATGCCTTCATTGCGGGAAATGCGCGAAGATATTCCTCTCATAGCAGAAACGATATTAACAAAATTATGCCGCGAAACCGGCCGCTTGAATTGCAGACTTAAGAAGGATGCACTGACCATACTGACAAGCTACGATTATCCAGGCAATGTGCGTGAACTTGAGAACATACTTGAACGTACACTTGCGCTTTGCTCAGATGTACAAATTGGCAAAGAAGAATTGCAGTTACCTCAGCAAGAATTCAGAAAAGATATAGACCATTCTTCATCTTCCGAATCCGATCAAGGTCTGCCACTGCAAGATTTTCTTGATAGACTCGAGAAAGATTCGATTGTAAAAGCATTGGATCAAACTCGGTACAATCGCACCAAAGCAGCCAAAATATTAGGCATCACTGTCAGGTCGCTGCGTTATCGAATGGAAAGGCTGGGGTTAAATAATCCCTGATTGATCAAACCATCCTGGCAATTACACCCGAATAACTGTAAACATAACATGCACCGGTTATTCGGGTATCAGATTTCAACGCAATCGGTGCGTTACCCACAAGGATGCTGCAAAAAGCAATAAAGCTCCCCCCTGATGTGAGGCCGCTAAAGGAATCGGCACCACATGCAATAAAGTGGCTATGCCCAAGCTAATCTGTATTGCCAGCATCAGCAAGAAAAGATTGCAAGCCAGACGCGTCATTCCAGACAGAGCAATTTTTCGTGATTTGAACCAAAAGAGAGGTACCAAGAAGGCTAGCATCCAAGCGATTAACCGATGATCAAACTGTACAGTTGCCATGTTATCAAAGAAATTACGATACCATGGATCCAGTATGAAGATTTCAGGCGGAATGAAATGCCCATTCATCAGTGGAAAGGTGTTATAGGCCAAACCTGCTCTAATTCCTGCCACAAAACCACCCGACAGAATCATAATAAAAATCAATGAAGTCAGACCAATAGCAAATCGACGCAAGCTTTGCATCGCTTCGCCAGCATCAGGATTATCACCTTTCGGTGACAGTAGTCCCAAAGCCACCCAGAACATTGCCGCAAAGATAATAAATGCCAATCCTAAATGTGCAGTCAATCGATACTGACTGACATGAGGATCATTCACCAATCCGCTCATCACCATGTACCAGCCCATTAACCCCTGCAGTCCACCCAGTACAAATATGCCAGTCAGTTTGATCCCTAACGATCGGTCGATCTGCTTTTTCACCAGGAAATAAACAAAAGGAATAAAAAACACCAAACCGATGAGTCGACCTAACAATCGATGAAAGTATTCCCACCAAAAAATACTTTTGAATTCATCTACACTCATGCCTTTATTCACTTTCTGATATTGGGGTGTTGCTCGGTATTTTTCGAGTAATTCGTCCCAATCTCCCTGAGTAACTGGGGGCAATGTACCCATGATGGGTTGCCATTCGACAATAGACAACCCTGAGTCAGTCAGTCTCGTCACACCACCAACCACCACCATGGCAAACACCATGGCACAACAAATTAACAACCAGATCGCAATAGGCTTTTGCATAAATGTAAAAAATAAAAATTATTGATGAAAATTAACTCATTGATACCATATATTATTTCATTTAGTACGCATCAAACGTTGTTTATCGCGCTCCCATTCTTTTTGTTTCTCAGATTCCCTTTTATCGTGCTCTTTCTTACCTTTTGCCAAGCCGATTTCTAATTTAATCCTGCCCGTTTTATAATGCATATCTAACGGAACTAGCGTGTATCCGGCACGTTCAACTTTACCGATAAGCCGCTTAATTTGTTCTGCATGTAGCAACAGCTTGCGAGTTCTGATTGAATCAGGATTAATATGTGTCGATGCAGTCTTGAGCGGACTAATATGACAGCCAATGAGGTATAATTCGCTCTTGCGGATGATAACATAGGCTTCTTTTAATTGAACTCGACCATCACGAATGGCTTTGACTTCCCATCCTTCTAGTACCATTCCTGTTTCATACTTTTCCTCGATAAAATAATCGTGAAAGGCTTTTTTATTTTGTACTATACTCATAGTGGAAAGAAATAGGTGGAGATCACTAAATTTTCGTATATTTTATCAGTTTTTTTAGTATTACCTCATTGATGCGAGGTGATTTACTTTTATGGCAGAAATAGAAAAATCAGTATTAGTTGAATATTCAGCCAGCCAAATGTTTGCGCTGGTTGATAACGTTGAGGAATATCCACATTTTCTTCCTTGGTGTGGCGGCACTTCTGTCGACCCTCAAGATGAAATCACGACCCATGCAACCGTTAGAATTGATTATCATCATATCAAACATAGTTTCACCACAAAAAACAAACGCTTTCCTCCTGAGCTGATAGAAATGAGCTTGCTGGATGGACCATTCGAGCATCTGGATGGCTATTGGCAATTTATTCCGCTGTCAGATAAGGCATGCAAAATAAAATTTAGACTGCATTACACATTCTCACATAAAATCCTCGAGAAATTGGTAGGACCGGTATTTCATATGATTGCAAATAGCTTTGTAGAATCCTTTATCGAGCGAGCAGAAGTCATTTATGGCAAATCATAACAATTTTTCCATCGAAATTGCCTACGCACGCACTCATGTGCAAACTTTAAAGACACTAGAAGTATCCTCAGGCTGTACAGTCAAAGAAGCCATTATCCTTTCCGGAATTATGGATCAATTCCCAGAAATTGATTTAACAAAAAATAAAATAGGTATTTTCAGTAAATTTATACAACCTGATACGCTCGTACAACCCAAAGATAGGATAGAAATTTATCGACCGTTGATCATCGATCCAAAAGATGCAAGAAGACTACGCGCCAAAAGAATATAGTTTGAAGCGCCCCAATGGTTTGCTTGCAAAACATATTCAAACCGCAAAGCCACACAAAGCCAAGTAAATACCACCCTTTGAGTCGCTACACCACAAGCAAATGTTTTTTTAAAAAACATAACACAAAGAGTTGTTTTCCATTGCAAAACTATCGCTATGGTGCGTTTGAAAAACCTCCTTTCCTTTATCTGTGGGGAACCGATTTACCAGAATCATGTCATCAATTATGAATATGATACATTCCAAATGTCGGTTGACGGTATATGTGCCCTTGCAATCCTACCAACATGATTGCAGAACTCATTGCAATGCTAGCACCCTGCACTTGAAGAAATTTTGATTGAAAAAATAAGATTCATCTCCATGGTCAACATATAAAGTTCAGGCAGGAAACAGGGAAATACAAGCTTATCCCTATCTAGGGTAGTGATTTTAATGCTTAATTTACCAAAAACCATTAGAAAAGACATATTAAAGTATTCATACTCAATGATATTAATACCACAGCAGTACCGTAATATTCTCTGTACGAACTGCTCTCAATACAAATCATGACTGATAAATTGAAAAGGCCCATCCGAGTACTACTCATCGGGCACTATAGCATCGTCCATTATGGACTAGAAATGCTGATTAATAAGCAGAAGCCAAGCATGGAAGTGATTGGAAATTTTCCCAACTGCTCCAATATCTTCCCGGCACTTGAGAAGCTATCGCCAGATGTCATTCTACTTGGCATGAACCTTAATTCCGAGAAAGAATTAGAAGTTATCTTGCAATTAATTGTATTGTCTAAAGCCAATGTGCTTATTCTAAAATGGTCACAAGATTCTAAAATCTACGACAAAGCCATATTAGCCGGCGCTAAAGGTATTATCGAAAAAGAAGCTCCTTTGGATACAATTCTCAAAGCCATTGAGAAAGTACACGAAGGTGAGTTATGGTTAAATCAAGCCTCCATCAAAAGATTGATCAATGGACTATCCCAACAAAGCAATGAAAAGAATAACTCTCAGGAAAAGGATGGAATTCATAAACTAACGCCGAGAGAGAAAAAGATATTTTTCACCATGATTGATAATGCCGGAGAACCTGCCAAAGTGATTGCGTCAAAACTCGGCATCAGTGAAAGTACTTTACGTAACCATCTGACATCTATTTACGAAAAACTGGACGTCAACAGTAAATTGGAATTATGGACTTATGTGCAAAAGCACAATTTAAATCAAAAATCGTAAGCTCATTTTGCAAAGTTATTTGCATCGAAAATGAATCAGAAATTACGTTTCTGATGCAAGATTCATGGCTCTTCCTTTTTCTCATGAGCGGCGTTTCTTTAATAAAAACGTCTCTCGCCACCCCAATACGCTCAATAAACCACAACTTCCGAACCAAATTCGAGCAACCATTCGTCCACCCCCAGCATAGTTTTATTAGAAATCACTTTTTTCACATACGCTTTGTTCAAGGATTGGATTTATAATTCTATTCAATCTTGTGGCCATTTTTTAAAAGCTTACTGTTTTAAGGATATTCAATGATGAATGTTTCTAAATTAAAAAAATTTGTTTTTGCACAATCTCTATTGGCGATACTGATTATTTCATTCAGTGCAATAGCCAGCGAATCTCCTTCGATCACACCTTGTACTCAACAATCTGACTCAAAACAACCATGTCTGATCGAATTGCCTGAAGAAGCTATTCAGAAACTAACTATTGATGCTGGATTTGGCTGGGGAATCTTTAGTGGCACCATTTACAATGGCAATAAAAACTATCATGTAACCCAGTTGGTTGTCAGCATGGAACCTGTTCACGATCATCATATGGATATGCATTCAACGATGTCGCACGACCCCAGAATTCATCATATTGATCTGGAACTGCCACCTATATCAAAAGGTGCGCTATCAATGCCGCTAGCCAATGAAGATGCGCATGTTCATGCTTTCAAGTGGAAAGTAGTCAAGGTCATCGGCTATCAATCTTACTAATATTGTCATGCAAGAATCCCTCAAAAATATCACAAGTATTCTTCTGTACACAATTATCATATCGCTGATCTCATTGATATATTTTATTTATGCTTACTCAGCACATTCCATTCCTGAAGAGCGTGAAACTTTTCTTACCGAGATGGGAGAAAGTTTTGGCAACATCGGCTTGGGATTGTTAGTTTTGATTTATTTTCGCACCGCGTTAAAACTGGCGCTGGGGCAAGGAAAATTGGCACAGCGCCTGCTCCCAGACTATACCTCGCCCATTGATTCATCTCATTTAAATCGGCTGCTAACCTGGATGAATCGCACACATATTTATGTGGGTATCATTGCCGTGGCCATTATCCTGTTACATATCTCAATGATGGGGTTTTCCCGCTACAACCATATTCTTTTTTTCCCTGCTTTATTGGTACTCGTTGTCTGGCAAGGTCTTTTCGGTTTGTTTCTCACATGGCGCTATTCACCAAATGAGCTCAAGAAATTTTCCCACGTAGTTCACGCGCAATTTGTCACGGGAATTGCCATTGGTGTATTTGCATTTTTTGGCCATCTACTGATTGATGACTGATCACAGTCATCACACGTAAGATTGGAATTACCAGTACGGCTTATATTATCGACATCCCTTTGCAGGCCCTGCTGGCAACATTCCCACACCGGCTTATCACGCGCCTACTTGATAATCCTATGAAAGAAAAAATACTAATGTCCTACTTTCTGGTCTGTATATGTAGGATATTTTGCTTATAAAATAAGTAGGTTTGACCCATATCAATTTTACAACTAAAGCCTATACTATTATTTAAAGGCAGGAATTTATGATAATTCTCACTGCTTTTTAAAAAATAATACATTATCTTAATGAAAATTAACTAAGACCGGATCTTTAAAACAATATTGTAATTTGGCAGTCAATTAATACTCTTTTCTATCAGGCGTTTATTATTCTCACGAAAAGATAAAATATTCACTGCTTTTCATGGATATAAATAAATTGATTTTTTCTCAGTTTTTTATATTCAATATCAGGAGCTATATTTATGACACTCGAACATTCTCTACCCATTAAAGGAAATTGGCATCTAAAGCATCTTTTGGTCGCTTTAGCTTTGTTTTTAACTTTCCACGGAAGTATTGCTCCCACCTTGGCATCTGGATCAGAAGCACATGTGAAGGGAGAATTTGGCCCACTACATGCATGGCCAATTATACCCATCGCCATGATGCTGATGCCAGATGGACGAGTGTTTTCTTATGGCACAACCCCATTAGGCGTACAAACTGCCAGAATGCATTATGCCATTTGGGATCCCGCGCTCGGCACAGCACCCGGGGCATATGAGGTTTTACCCAATACCACTTACACTGACCTTTTCTGTGCAGGTCAGGCGCTTATCCCTGATACGGGTCATGGTCTTGTCGTGGGTGGAGATGCGATAATCAACACGCAACGAAACTATGCGAATGATCATATCAACATCTTTGACCCAGAAACAGACACATTAACACGCCAAACCCAAAACATGGCCTTTAAGCGCTGGTATGCAACGGTAGTGACTATGCCTAATGGTGAACATGCCATACTTGGCGGTCGCAACGATAAGCCTTTTGCTGGCACTGCAACCATACCGGCTACCGTAGCCACTTATTCACCTATCCCAGAAATGCGTGCAAAGGATGGTACTTGGCGTTCACTGAGTTCTGCGAGTGGCACCTATGCTTACGGAGAGCTTGGAGGGCAATCCTGGTTCTATCCGCGCGCTTGGGTAGATCCGCGCGGTAAAATTTTCATACTCACCCATAACGGACCATTCTACAAACTTGATACAACAGGCACCGGCACACTCGCAAAATACACAAAAAGAACGGTCATAAGTCGCACCAACTTGCCGAGCATTATGTTTGCTCCCGGTCTTATTCTCTCTGTCCGTCAAGGTAATGTCGCCGTCGTCGTTGATATTAACGGCAGTGGTGAACCGGTTGTTACTTCCGCAGGTAGCTTGTCAAAAGATCGTCAGTTTGGCAATGCAACAGTGCTCGCCGATGGCAAGGTCTGGGTGAACGGTGGCTCATCAACTGGCAACGATATGGTGGGCGCCGCATATGATTCTGAACTTTGGGATCCTGCAACGAATACATGGATGACAACAGCAGTTGCAACTACACCTCGCTTATATCATTCGACGTCATTGCTGCTTCCAGATGGCAGTGTTTTCACCGGTGGTGGCGGGCCCAATCCAGTCAAACAACTGAATGGTGAAATTTACTATCCACCCTATTTATTTAAGACAGATGGAAGCGGTGAATTCGCACCTCGGCCACAGATTATTGATGCGCCAACGTCCATGATCACATGGGATCAAGAATTCTCAATCGAAGCATCCGATAGCATTGCCAGGGTGACGCTATTGCGAGTCGGAGCAGCCACACATGCATTTAACAATGAAACACGTTTTTATGATCTAGCCATTCCGCAAACCGCCAACATTGTAACGGTAAGATCTCCAGAATCAGCCAATGTTGCTCCCCCAGGCTTCTATTTACTTTTCGTGTGGGATGCATCGGGAGTCCCTTCGGTAGCTAAATTCATCAAAATAGGCTAACAGCTCTACAACTAACAACTCCCGATGTTGGGAACTATGAAAAAATATCCTCGTGCAATATGCACGAGGATATTTACTCTTTTTTGATCGGAATGACTTCATCAACCAAATCATTTTCGTCATATCTCACTAAATAAGCCAATTCATCGCCACTAAAAGTTATTTCAGTGGGTATACCAATCAGTTCCCATAATCCTAATGTCACCACATCGGCTGCGCCGTGAAAAAAAGCTCTACCTACCTTAGCGCCAGTACTATAGCCTTGGATAAATTTAAAGATCTCAATCTTTTTTTCATTTTTGTATTCGCTGAGAATGGGTGCGCCATATTCAGCGATCAGCGTAGTTCGTGGCACGCCCACTTCGAATAAACTGATGTCCTTCTTAACTGGCTGTTTTGCAGCCATAAAAACAGAACATCCAGAAATCGTGATCATTATTAAAGCTAACAATATTCTAAAAAGCATCTTTCGCGCCTAGAAATGAACCTATTATCGTTACGTTATTGATTTAAATCTTGGGAAACAGAATGGAATTGATAGGTCATTTACGAAAGTAACGAAATATCATATCTGACCGAATGCTCGGCAAAGAATTGATGGAGCTGCTGATCGCTTCGGGTCTTAACTGGTAGGCGCGATTGGATTCGAACCAACGACCCCCACCATGTCAAGGTGGTGCTCTAACCAACTGAGCTACGCGCCTGGGAAGAGCGGATTTTAACCGAAACAGCTAAGCGGTACAATTCATATATGAGCTGGACGATAAAATAGTGCTCATTTTAATCTTCCTGCCTTCAGATTCGACCCGGATTTATTCCAGACAATCTGAATTTTGTTTCAAGCTACGCCGTGCATAGTAAGCAAAACCGACCGCGCTGCGTTGTCCGCGCAGAATCCAGTCATGTGCTTCACGCCCCAGATCAGGATCAATCGGTTGAATCTTGCCTGCAGCGGCAGCCAATAAATGCATGCGTGCAGCTCTTTCGAAAGCAATAGATAACATACAGGCTTCTTCAATGCTCGAGCAGGCTACAAGCAATCCATGATGCGCCAGCAATAAAGCACGTTTACTGCCTATGGTTTTAGAAATCAGCTCTCCTTCTTCGTTACCTACTGGCACACCGGGCCATTTAGGCAAGAACGCCACATCGTCATACAACACACAATTATCCATATGCGATATTTCCAGAGGCACTTCCAACATGCTAAGCGCTGCCGTATGCACCGCATGTGTATGAATAATGCACTGCACATCAGGCCTGGCGCGATACAACCATGAATGGAAACGATTAGCCGGATTCGCCATGCCATCACCTTGCAGCACTTCCAAATCTTCATTGACAACCAATAAGTTGCTTGCCCGGATTTCATCAAATCCCAACCCCAGTCGCTGCGTTAAATATGTTCCTGGTTCCTCACCACGCGCGGTAATTTGTCCGGCCAATCCGGAATCATGCCCATTTTCAAATAAAATGCGACAAGTCAGTGCCAGCTTTTGTGCTCGACTGTATTCAGTACCTTGCAGATGCTTGTCCATCTGCACAAAGGATTGTTGTATCAGCTGCTCTTTATCCAAGTTAAAAGTGCTGTTGCTCATGTTTTCTCACTATGATGGTATTCATTAAAGATATTGGATGACAAACAAGAAGTAATCTTTGCTTTTGCACTTCAGCATTCATCCTGACTGGAAATAAACCGTTCAATCACCCGCCGATCACGCTTGGTCGGTCGTCCTTTTGAAGCAAAAACAGGCTGTGGTTGCGCTTTCAGCCGGGCAGCGAGCATCTCACGTTGTTGACGGCTTTCATCCGTTTCGCAATACAACTGCTGTGCCTGCGGAGCAGAGCCACGTTTATTGGACAAGGCCAGCACCTTAATCACATATTGCACATTGCCAATGCGGATAGTCAGCATGTCCCCCACTGCCACCACTTTGGCAGGTTTTACCCGCTGATCATTCAGGATCACTCGGCCACGCTCGACCGCATCGGCTGCCAACGAACGTGTTTTAAAAAAACGTGCCGCAAACAACCATTTATCAATCCGATATTTTTCTACACTATCATTGATTTGCATCTCATAATGATTCCGCTAATGTCGTTTCCACCTCAATTCGGCTTTTTAAGGTTTTGTGCACGGGGCATTGATTGGCGATTTCCAATAGCCGGGCACGCTGCTGTTCATCCAAATTGCCTATCAATTGAATCTTACGGATAATTTTATCAGTCGTTGGCGTAGATTTATCGCAATTGGCACAGTCTTCCGCATGAATACGATTGTGATGCAATACGACCCGAATTTCCTGCAAATCGATCTGTTTATGATTGGCATACATCCGCAATGTCATCGATGTACAGCTACCCAACGCGGCCAGCAACAATTCGTAGGGATTAAATCCGAGATTCGCGCCTCCCATCGCGATCGGCTCGTCGCTGATCAAACGGTGCTGATGGGTTAAAATTTCGCGCGTAAATTTCTTATCCAATTCGCGCACCATCACATTACCCGGTTCAACGGCCGATGTTTCTGCAGCTTCTGTCTTAGCCTCGATCCGTTCCGTTTTCAGATAACGGCCAGCCCAGGCGGACAAAACTTCCGCCACGTATTGGGAATCTTCAGGATTGGATAACAAATGATCCGCGTGATCGAGTGACACAAAACTTTTAGGATGCTTGGCAGCAGTAAATATGCGCGCCGCTTCATCAATAGAAACCACCTTATCCAGTGGCGAGTGAAATATCAGCAAAGCCTTTTTCAACGATTGAATATGCGCAACGGAATTATATTTTTCCAGATCATCGATAAACTGGCGCTGAATATTAAAACTTCTCCCACCCAATTCAACTTGCACGGATGGCTGATGCGTTAATGCATGATAAGAATCTGCAAATAAATGCTTGATATGCGCTGCGGTTGCAGGCGCACCAATCGTCACCACCGCTTTCACTGCAGGAAGATCCTGAGCGACCGCCAATACGGCAGAACCGCCCAGACTATGTCCGATCAACAAAGTCGGCGCAGCGTATTGCTGTTCAAGATAATTGGCTGCCGCCATTAAATCCTGCAAATTGGATGAGAAATTGGTGCTTGAAAAATCACCTTTGCTATTTCCTAGACCGGTAAAGTCAAAGCGCAATACGGCAATCCCCAGATCAGCCAGAGCGCGTGCAATCCGTGCAGCCGCAAGATTATCTTTGGAACAGGTAAAACAATGGGCAAATAATGCATAGGATCTCACCGTATCGACTGGTATTTCCAGCAAACCGGTGAGCGATTCACCTTGTTGATTGCTAAAACTAGCTTCAATTCTTGGCATGGTCACAGCTCCTTCACAACATAGCTTGCGCTTTCTTTTTCAGCGGAGATTATGAACATGGTACCAGAAAAGATTTTACAGACTTGCCATTTGCAGCAAAGATGCCATCAATTTACATTCTCAGGAAAACGATAAACTGCCATAAAGCCTGACTACAATTCAGTTTCAACACTCAATACTCGACGAATTTCATCAGTCTTAAAGCCCAAGGCCATGGGGCGACGCACCTGGGGCAAAGCTACCACGTCGTACAATTCTTCCACCACGCCGTCCATACGCAGCCAATGCACCACATCACCGGTACGCAAGTCAATGACCTGCACCCCACACCGGGCTTCTGCGTTGCGTGACTTAAGATTGGCATCCAATGCCAATCCACTGAATGTTTTGTTATGGCGCGGCTTGGACAGACCTACCAAGGCAAAATTGCCATGAAAACTTAAGCCGCGCATATAACCCGGGCAAAAACACAGCGATTCAAAACGACCTGTGTTCAAATCAACATAACCGAACTCCCCCGTACCAGAATTGAGCAGCCACAACTTGCCATCATGCCAGCGCGGCGAATGTGGCATGGAAAGCCCGGTGCAAACGATTTCATCACTATTCACATCCATGACAATACCACCATCGCTGCGGTGCTCGCGCCAACCATCGGCGACATCGGACCGACCCACCGCAGTGACATAAGCAGGCTGACCATCCTTCATCGCCAGACCATTCAAATGGCAGCGATCTTCCGCTGCCAACTTGCTAATGAAAGGAGGTTTCCATAATGGTTTAAAACTATGTGTTTCGCTCAATGTCGCCAAACAACCAAACAAAGTATTGACGAACACCAATCGACCATCACTATCCACCGCCATGTCGTGAATATCCAAATCACCAGTGGTATAGCCTACTTGCGGCACATACAATCGATCAAAGCCATCCTGTTGCTGTCCCGTCTCGAATACATTCTCAAAACGCCAAACCTGATACAGACTGCTCATGTATAAACCATTCGGTGTCGAGCACAAGCCCATGCAGCGATTAAAACTGCGCTCAAATACCGAAAGCCCGTTATCGGGCTTAAGGCCAATGAAATAGAGCTTACCTATCTGGTAAGTGGTCAACGCAATGGAAAGCTTTTGCTCGGACAGCCACGATAACATCTGGCGCGACGTGCTGATTTCAAGCGTTGGCGGAGTAACAGTTTCAGTAGTATCCATTCAAGATGTTTTTAATGAGCTTTGAAAGAAAATAATTGCAGTGAAATGAAAAGCAGCTTAAGCAAAGTCTGTCGTCACATTGACTCCAACCAAGAGCACCGCTGCATCCTGGGTGTACACATGATAGGCACCTTTAATCCCACCATCCGTCCAACCGTTGCTCAATCCAAACACACGGTCTCCAGCATTACCGCTTACTTTCAGAGTGTTGCTGGTACTCGATATATTCAGCACATCAAACGCCGTCAAAGTCACCGTATTGTTGCCAGTACCATACATATTAATCTTCTCAATATCAGTAAGTCTGCCCTTCACGCTGGTCAAATCCAGATGCAAATTGCTACCCGCCAACCCCAATGTGTCATAGCCACTGCCACCATCTATTAACTGAAAGTTTAAATTGGATACTCTGATGGTATCGTCACCAGCACCTGCATAAATTACATCAGCTCCGCCCCGACTGGCAATGATATCGTTACCGTCTCCGGCTACGATACGGTCTGCTTTCGTCGTGCCGGTAAGCGTATCTGCTGCAGATGTCCCTAAGCGAGTGACGGCATCGCTAAAATTGCCGCCAAACACCACATGACTATTATCGCTAGCTGCTCCGTAAGCTGGCTGACCAATCACCAAATCATCAAAGCCATCACCATTCACGTCGCCGGCACTACTAACAATGGGAACTGGATTGGCGTCTCCTCCATCCAGCCGAAAACCATTACTACCATCAATACTGGATAAATTGAGCGCCGCACTGAAACCGGAGGTTTTGCCATAGACAACAAAACCTGCATTGTTAGTGCTGCCACTGTAATTAAAACCACCCACTATCAGATCACCAAAGCCATCGCCATTCACATCGCCGGCATTGCTGACTGTCGGGCGATCATTCTCGGCAAAGCCATTCAACCGGAAACCATTGCTGCCGTCGAGATTGGATACATTAAGTGCGGCGCCAAAACCAGCAGCCTTGCCAAACACCACGTAACTCCCACCGGCGCCATTGGCACTAACGCCAGTAGCACCGACAATCAAATCACCGAAGCCGTCACCATTGACATCGCCAGCGTTGCTGATATTGGTAAAATTACCCGTCGCGCCTTCATCCAACCGGAAACCATTGCTACCATCGAGATTGGATAAATCAAGCGTGGCACTAAAGCCGGAAGCCTTGCCAAATACCACAAAGCTAGAATTATTCGCCGGCTCGGAAGGATTTGAAGCGACAATCAGATCATCATAGCGATCACCGTTGACATCTCCGGCATTGCTGACTAAAAAGCCAGCATTGGTCTCACCAATCGCACCATTCAGGCGAAAACCATTACTGCCATTGAGTGCCGACAGATCAAAGTTTGCGCTAAAGCCGGAAGCCTTACCAAAAACCACATAACTGGCACCAACATCATCAGTGCCGGCCCCGGAAGCGCCGACAATCAGATCATCAAATCCATCGCCATTCACATCCCCCGCTCCGCTGACCGATGAACCCAGATGATCATCCGCTGCGATTCCAGTCATTTGAAAACCATTGCTGCCATTCAAATTATCCGTGCTCAACTGAGCACCAAAACCGGATGCCTTGCCAAAAACCACAAAACTTGATCCTGAATTAGCCAAACCGTTATGATTAGATGCCTCATCTCCGACAATCAAATCGGCAAATCCATCACCATTGATATCACCCGCACTACTCACGGAAGCCCCAAAGTGATAACCCAGCGCTCCCGGTTTCAGCACGAAACCATTGCTGCCATCAAGACTGCTGACATTCAATGTGGCATTAAATCCGGAAGCCCGCCCCAATACCACATAGCTGGCGTTTGCACCGAAAGCGCCGATAATTAAATCGTCATAACCATCACCATTGACATCTCCCGCACTGCTCACCGCATAACCGAACATATCGTTGAGTTCCGCACCCAAAAGGCTAAAACCACTCGTACCATTTAAAGTGGATAAATTGATATTTGTAACCATAATATAGTGTCCTTAAATAAATAAAATAAGGTAATTCGCGTCATATCTGTATTATCAGAATCACACAAATTACCTTGGTAACCTTCTGATCCTTAAGATCGAAAACGTATTGTAAACTTATTCCTATACAATGAATACAACAATTTTTACTGTTGATTTTGAATGATGAATCACGAATAAAGGAAAGGCAGGATTTACTGGATGTTCACTATAAATTGGTTATTGGCTAACATTTTTGGGAACGATGATTACCACAATTTTTGAAGAAAAAATCGGGCAGGTGAAGCCAGATCTGCCCGATTTAACTATTATTCTGTCGCCGGTTTAAGCAGCATCCCGATTGATTCGGTCATTGGCTTAAACCCATGCTAAACAAAATCCGTCGCCACATTCACCCCCACCAGCAGCACCGCCTCACCCTGGGTATAGGTATGAAACTTCCCGTGGACCCCGCCATCGTCCCATCCGCGACCGAGTCCAACAATGCGATCACCCTCATTGCCATTGACTCTCAGGGTGTTGCTGGTGCTCGACAAATAGACCACATCCAGCGCGGTCAAAGTCAGCGTATTGTCACCCGTGCCATACAAATAGATGGTTTCAATGTTGCTGATCCTGCCTTGCGCACTGGACAGATCCAGATTCAGGCCACTGCCGCCCAATCCCAGCGTGTCCCTGCCAGCGCCGCCATCCGCCCACTGGAAATTGAGATCGGCCACCCGGATATAATCATCGCCCGCTTCACCATAAAACACATCCGCGCCACCGCGCCCGATCATTCTGTCGTTGCCGGCTCCCGCCTCAAAACGTTCTGCCGCCTTGGTGCCCGTGAGTTCATCATCCCCAGCAGTACCTGGAAAATCAACATCACGACCCAAATCGCTGCGCCCGAATATGATGTAACTGGAACCGGAAAACTCGCCATTCGGATCTGCTCGGCTAGCCCCGACAATCAAGTCATCAAAACCATCCCCATTCACATCGCCCGCACTGCTGACCGAACTGCCTGAAAAATCACCTGCTGTAACCCCATCCAGGCGAAAACCATTACTACCAATGAGATGGGACAACTCCAGCGTAGCACTAAATCCGGATGCCTTTCCAAACACCACATAACTTGAGCCTGATGAAGGAGCACTCACAATCAAATCATCAAAGCCATCTCCATTCACATCCCCCGCATTACTCACAGAACTGCCTGATCGATCACCAACTGTCACCCCATCCAGACGAAAACCATTGCTACCATCGAGACTGGATAACTCCAGCGTGGCACTGAAACCCGATGCCTTACCAAACA
>CADEDO010000032.1:3483-33409 GCA_902826115.1 uncultured Nitrosomonas sp. | reverse complement strand
CAGAGGCTAGCCGAATTAAGCGGCTAAAGCGTAGTTTTCGTCGTTTGCGACTATTTTTTTTCAGATGGATTTACGAGGTGACTGATCCTCGGTATGCCCTGCGCTGCTTTGCAACCCACGTCGAAACCAGATCGCCCCCTGATGTTCGTTATGTGCTTCATAGGATAGTGATGAAAGTAAAAAATTCAAGTCCTACGAGTTAGTTATTCTAACAGAATTAAGGAGTGCCATCTTTATAGATAAGCGAGCAATTCTTTGGGGTGATCAATCAGATGCTTGGCTCCCCAGGTTTCAGGGGGGTGTTCATTACCCAAATAACCATAACGGGCAACGATGGGCTGCATACCGGCAGCCAAGCTGGCCTGAACATCGCGAATATCATCCCCCAGATAAATGCAGTTGGTAGGAGCAATGGCTATTTTGCTGCTGGCGATCAATAGTGGCTCAGGGTGTGGTTTAGTGTAAGCAGTTTCATCACCGCAAATAACACAAGCAACCCGCTGAGCCAAGCCGAGCATTTGAATCAGAGGGTGCGCGAAGCGCGCGGGTTTATTGGTGACTATGCCCCAAGGCAGATCGCGCAACTCAAGTTGATTCAGTAATTCTTCAACCCCTGGAAATAGGCAAGTGTCATGGCAAAGTCGCTCGGTATAGAAATCAAGAAACTCATCACGCATGGACTCATAGTCATGATCACCCGGTTTGATGTTGAAACCGAGTCCCAGCAGTCCGCGTGAACCGGCTGATGCCTGATGACGGATTTGCGCGATGGGCAGTTCCGGCAGACCACGTGCGATGCGCTGTCGGTTCAAAGCGTGACCGAGATCGGGAGCGGTATCAGCCAGCGTTCCATCAAAATCGAAAAGTACGGCTTCAATCATGCTGCATTTGTTAAATGAGTAAAGTAAGTGATTGGTTTACAGGGATCAGTCGATAGCGATTGGATTAGCTGCGGTAGGCCATGATGTAATTAACATCAGAATCATCTTCCAGCGCATACACTTTAGTAATTGGATTGTAGGTCATGCCAATCAATTTTTCATCGGTAAGTCCTGCATTACGCGCCATACGCGCCAATTCCGACGGTTTGATGAATTTCGAATATTCATGCGTACCGCGTGGCAACATTTTTAATACATATTCAGCACCAATAATGGCAAATAAGTATGCTTTGGGATTGCGGTTGATGGTTGAGAAAAAAACCCAGCCATTCGGTTTGGCTAATTGCGTGCATGAGCGAATAACGCTCATGGGGTCTGGCACATGTTCGAGCATTTCCATGCAGGTGACGACGTCATAGTGCTGTGGTTGCTCATTAGCTAAGGATTCCACGGTGATCTTGCGATAATCGACCTGATGCCCGCTTTCCAGTAAATGAAGCTTGGCCACTCTGAGTGCTTTATCGCTCAGATCGATGCCGGTCACTTGAGCACCTCTGGAGGCCATGCTTTCAGATAAAATCCCACCACCACACCCGACATCCAACACAGCTTTTCCTTCCAGCCCTCCAACCAGTTCATCGATATAATTCAGACGCAGTGGATTAATTTCATGCAGCGGTTTGAATTCACTATTGGGATCCCACCAACGGTGCGCAAGCTGACTGAATTTCTCAAGCTCCAGTGGGTCAGCGTTAATGCCATCATTTTCCATGTGCGTTCCTTTGTACTGATTATTTTGATGTTGTGGCGATACGTTCTTGCCAGAAAGCAGTTCGGTATTGCAGTTCAAATTTATTGAGGGTCGTTAATTCTTTATCCTGCAGCAGCATTCTACCATTTACCCACACATGACTCACCTGTTCACGGCTTGCGGTGTAGATCAAATGGGAAACGGGATCATAACAGGGAGCCAGATTGAGGTCAGAAAAATCGACTGCCGTGATATCGGCAGCTTTCCCAGCTGCCAAGGAACCGGTGATTTCTCCCAATCCCAAAGCATTGGCTCCATTCAGGGTCGCCATTCTTAGCGCCTGATGCGCCGGTAGCGCATCGGCTTTGCCACTGACCGCTTTTGCCAGCAATGCCGCTTGTCGCATTTCTTCAAACATATCAAGACGATTATTGCTGGCTGCGCCATCCGTACCAAGACCGACATTAATGCCCTGACCCAGGAGTGAAGCAATTGGCGCAAAGCCACTGGCGAGCTTCATATTGGATGAGGGGCAATGAACAACATGACAGCCATATTGATGTACAAGCTTAATTTCGTGCTCGGTCAAGTGCACCATGTGGACCGCGATCAGATTGGGGCCAAGCAATCCTAATTGCAACATACGTTCAATGGGGCGCACGCCATGAGATTCCAGATTGATACGGATTTCATCGCGTGTTTCATGCAAATGCGTGTGGATTGGCGTATTGAGTTGTTCTGCATAAGTCAGAAGATTGGTAAATGTTTGATCGCTGACGGTATAAGGGGCATGTGGTGCAAAGCAGAAGGAAAGTAGTGGATGCTGGTGATATTTGTCGCGCAATTCCAGTCCCTTAGACAGATAGTCATCGGCATCAGCAGCATAGTTTGTTGGAAAATCGATCACGATCATTCCGATGGTAGCGCGCATGCCTGAAAGGATAACCGCTTCGGCGCTCGATTCTGGAAAAAAATACATATCATTGAAGCACGTTGTACCTCCTTTAATCATTTCTGCGCAGGCCAGCTGAGTGCCATCCAGTACAAATTGAGCATCAACAAGCTGATGCTCGATGGGCCAAATGTGTTGATTGAGCCATTCCATCAACGGTAGATCATCAGCAAATCCACGCATGAGCGTCATGGCTGCATGCGTGTGCAAATTGACCAATCCCGGAATCAACGCATGATCATTCAGTGATAGGGTTTCTTGAGGGCTATACCGATATTTGGCTTCTGATTGCGGCAAAATGGCTTGGATGATGCCATTGTCAATAGCGATGGCGTGCTGACTCAGTACAACTTCAGCCGGTTCGACGGGAATAATCCATTTCGCTTCGATTAAGGCATCGATTTCAATCTGATGGTTCATAGGCTATTGAAACAAAAAAGCCCTGCGCTTAGAGCAGGGCTTTTTGTGAAGAATAATAAGGAAACGGCTTATCTTGTACCGACTACATCAATGTCAACACGACGATCAGGTGCGAGACATTCTTTTAACGCTTTGCCATTGCCAAGACCATGACATTTTTCGCCTGTTACTGGATTCTCTTCACCCTTGCCTGTTGCAATAATGCGGCTTGGATCAATACCTCTCGAAACCAAGTGTGACTTGACTGCTTCTGCACGACGATGTGAGAGTTTGTGATTGTAACTGTCAGAGCCAATTCGATCTGCATGACCTTCAACATGAATGCGATCATAATTGACGCCTTTCAGTCCATTGACGAACTCATTTAATGCTTGAATGCCATGTCCGTCTTGTTTCAATTTAGCGCTGTCAAAATCGAATAATGCATCCGCGGAGAAAGTGACTTTCTCAGGCGCTTTAGGTGCTGGCGCTGGTGCTGGCGGTGCTGCTGCAACTTCTGGTTTCTTGGCAAGATCTGGTTCACATTCTGGGATTGCCATCGCCGGCGTCCAGTATCCAGTATGCCAACACAGGCCTGTTGTATTTCTTACGACCACACCACGATCATCGACACTGTAAGCTTCAGGTTTTTTTACAATAGGATCTTTACCACTTGTTCCTTGTGCCAACACAGCACCAGAAAACATTGCTGGTATAAGAATCATTCCAATAAGAGTATTTTTGGCTAACATTTTCTTCATGCTGTTGTCCTTTTAATGAAAACTACGGTTCTAAAATTTCTATTATATGTATAAATATTACATCACTACATTCAAAATGTTTAACTTATTCTACTACTTCAAATCTGCAAGCGTTCGATTATCAGGTCGTTTATATCTTTTTACCCATTCAATGTGTTGTTTAATTGCAACAAATTTTTGATATTTTATTATATAAAATGAATAGCAAGTGCATATTAAAGATGATTGATCAGAATTGACTATATTTGATAGTTCTGGAAGATTGCGAAGACTCAGGGCATCTTATCGAAACAATTCAAATCCGGACGAAATTGATGAAATAATAATAACCCGAACGTATACTGTTCGATTAGATCATTAAGTTTCACAACGCAACTGGGTTGTGAAAAAATCACAATACGCGCGCACTCACCTGCTACGGTACTGTACTGCGAAACTTTCAGCTTCTGGGATGTTATAAACGATGACGGATGGAACGGCAACGATAACTTTGTCAGCACGCAATTTGTGTCGCCATTATGGTTCTCATATTGCTGTCAATGGCATTCATCTTGAGTTAAAACGTGGTGAAGTACTGGGATTGCTGGGCCCCAATGGAGCAGGCAAAACAACAACCATGCGCATGTTAACGGGAAATCTGGCGCCCAGCGCGGGTCACATCGAGATTTGTGGAATTGATTTATTAGATAATCCGCAAGAAGCCAAAGCCCACCTAGGTTTTTTACCAGAAATTCCACCGCTTTATCAGGAGATGACCATCGATGAATACCTACTTTTTGCTGCAAAGTTGCACCGCGTCGATCAATCGATGATATCTGCCGCATTGCGTCTTGCTAAACAGCGCTGCGGTTTGGAAGACCGCAGCAAGCGTTTGATTAGTACGCTATCAAAAGGTTTTCAGCAACGCGTAGGTATCGCGCAAGCCATTATTCATAATCCAGATGTCATTATTCTTGACGAACCAACAGTAGGCCTGGATCCTAATCAGATACGCGAAATTCGCAGTCTGATTCGTGAACTGGGAACTGTCAGCAGCGTGATTCTCTCAACGCATATTCTGCCGGAAGTGGAAGCTGTTTGTGATCGAGTGCAAATCATGCACAAAGGCAGTCTGGTATTTGATGAAACCCTGACTGGACTGCAGCAGCAAGGCATTCAACTGGAAGCGGCATTCACACAACTTACGCACAGTGATGAATAAACAGGTTTTTTGAAATGATCACAACCATTATCCGCAAAGAATTGAGTGTGCTATTCAATTCCCCATTAGCCTGGATATTGCTGGCTTTGATACAGTTTGTGCTGGTATGGGCCTTTCTGGGCCGGCTCGATGCTTTTCTGGAATTGCAACCGCAATTATTGCAAATCGCCAATCCACCAGGGATTACCGAGATCATCATTGTACCGGTATTTGCAATGGCGGCTATCCTATTGTTGATGATTACGCCCATTTTATCCATGCGTTTTTTAGCTGAAGAACGGCGCAATCACACATTGACATTACTCATTTCAGCGCCTATTGCCATGACCGACATTGTCATGGGCAAATTTCTAGGGCTCATGATTTTCTTTTGCGTTGTCATTGCGTTGATTGTTGCACTCTGTTTGACATTGCTCATGGGCGGAGCGCTCGACTTTGGCTTGTTGCTTAGCAATACGCTTGGATTATTTCTGGTTGCCGCCAGTTTTTCAGCGCTAGGCCTTTATATTTCCAGTTTAACGGCACAACCGGTGATTGCCGCGGTAGGCGCGCTAGGCGTGTTATTGGGTTTGTGGGTGATTGATCTGGCTGCGGGAGAATCTCATGAGTGGCTTCGACATATTTCGTTGTTGAAGCATTTTGAGCGATTCAATCAGGGCTTGCTCGATACCTTCAGCATCGCCTATTTCGTCTTATTCGTGGCGACATTCCTGATACTGACAATCCGCCGTCTGGATGGTGAACGGCTACATGGATAATTTATTTTCTCCCAATGCATGGCTATGATTGCTTCAAATAAAAAAAGACGACATTTCCTGTTACATAACAGCTTGTTTGTCATGCTGCTACTGCTGCTGGTCATCTTGTTGGGCTATCTGGCGGCGCAAGTTCGCTGGCAATGGGATGTCAGTCAGAATGCGCGTAACAGCCTGAGCGAAGCAAGTTTGGAAATAATGCAAAACTTACCAGGTCCTGTGCAAATAACTGCGTATGCCACTGAGCAACACCCTCAATTGGGTGACATTCGTAAGATTATTACTGATTTTATAGCGTTGTATCAGCGCGTGAAGCCGGACGTGTCACTAACATTCATTGATCCGACCGAGCAACCCAAATTGGCTCAGAATGCGGGTGTCCATGTGAATGGTGAAATGGTAATCACCTATGATCAAAAACGTGAACATCTGACGACCATCAATGAACAAGCCTTTTCCAATGCATTACTGCGACTTGCGCGCGCCGAAGAAAAGTTGGTGATCGCACTGAGCGGTCATGGAGAGCGAAGATTGGATGGAAATGCCAACTATGATTTAGGTGAATTTGGCAAGCAATTACGTACAAACGGTTTCTATAGCCAATCGTTGAATCTGGCGACTGAACAAGATATTCCCGCCAATGCAAGCATGTTGATGATTGCATCTCCACAAGTTGATTTGCTCGACGGAGAAGTGGATAAATTATTGGATTATATTGATCGAGGGGGAAATTTATTATGGTTGGTCGATCAGGAATCGTTACGTGGTTTACTGCCATTAACCGAGAAACTACAGTTAACACTGACACCGGGCGTAGTTGTTGATCCACAGGCAGAGCAATTAAAAGCACCAATCACATTTGCTCTGGGTGCAAACTATGGGCAACATGTCATTACTCATAATTTCGACTATATTACGGTATTTCCATTCGCCCGCCAGATAACAATCAATGAAAATGCCGAGTGGAGCAGTGTTTCGCTGGTCGAGGTTGCGCAGCAGGGTTGGGTTGAAACGGGCAATCTGAATGATGAAATTGTTTTTGATCAAGCAACTGACATTGAAGGCCCAATTAGCATTGCTGTCGCATTAACTCGCAATATCCAGGATCGCGAACAGCGGATTGTGGTGGTGGGTAGTGGTCATTTTCTTGCGAATACCTATTTGGGAAATGGCAGTAATGTGGATTTTGGTATTAATCTGATCAATTGGCTAACCGGTGACGAAGAACTGATTGTGATTCAACCGCGTGCAACTCTCGATAGTAATTTGATACTGAGCGAATCCGAACTGACTTTTATTGTGGCGGGATTTCTGATCGTATTGCCTTTACTGTTTTTGCTCAGCGGCATCATGATTTGGTGGCGACGTAAAAGAAGAATATAAATGATGACTTATCACGCACGCCTTAACCTGATAATGGTTACCACCCTTATCATTTTGGTGACTTTTTTATACTTAAGACCGCAATCTCAACAACCTGAGGAATACTCAGTTTCATCCGGCACGGTGCGCAGCGCCCAAAATATTCGAATCGTAAGGCAGGAAAAGGAAATTGTGCTCAAACATTTGGATAACGGCTGGCACATCATCGAGCCAGTATATGCATTCGCCGATGAAAGTAAGGTACTGGAAATTATGAATATCTTGTCGGCTACTAGCCAACAGCGTTTTCCACTGGCGGATTTGGAACGCTTTAGTTTGGAGCGACCCAACATGCAGTTATACATTGATAATGAATATTTCGGCTTTGGCGGATTTGCTCCCACTACCAATCAGCAATATTTGGCGACAGGTGATTACGTTTATTTGATTTCACCACGCTATGTCATTACGTTGCCATTAGAAGCCAGCGATATGTTGAATCCAATGCTGCTGACACCCAATGAAACGCCGGTTAAATTTGAGTTAACCGATTTGACGGTCGCATTTCAGAATGGGAAATGGAATAGCACGACACAAAATGCCGAACAATTACCGAAAGAAGATGTGATAAAACATTGGATTCAATTATGGCAAACAACTTATGCCAATAAAATAACCCTCGAGCAAGCATTCGGAGAAGATTTTGCTGAGATAGGTCACATTAAAATTAGCCTACAGAATGGGCAAGAAATCAGCTTTAAGGTATTACAAAACGAGGCAGAAGTAGTCATTTTGCGCATTAATCAAGGAATCAGCTATCACATTCCTATTGAGGTAGGCCAGCAATTGCTTGATCCCAACGCAATTCATTCCAATCAACCAATGCCTGGAAGCTGATGCCAGAGCTGCCAGAAGTTGAAACGACCCGACGTGGCATCGCTCCTCATTTAGTGGGTCAAACCATTGCCAGTGTGATCATTCGTAACCCTCGCTTGCGGTGGCCAATACCTGCTGAGCTAGCAGAAATACTGCCAGGTTTGAATATTCAAACAGTGGCTCGACGCGCAAAATATCTATTACTTAATTGTGGAACGGGCACATTGATTGTTCATTTGGGAATGTCGGGAAGTCTGCGCATATTGTCAGAAAAACCGGCGCACTTGATGGAATCTCCCCAGAAACACGATCATTTTGATCTGATTCTTAATGATAAAACCATTCTCAGATTGAGGGACCCGCGCCGTTTCGGTGCGGTATTATGGCATGCCGGAGATTGCTTACTGCACCCTCTTCTGAAGAACCTGGGGCCTGAGCCGTTAACTGCAGATTTCAATGCTAGGCAATTGTATGAAATAACCAGAGGGCGGCGTGTGGCAATTAAAGACATGTTGATGAATAGTCATATGGTTGTTGGTGTCGGTAATATTTATGCCAATGAAGCCTTGTTTCATGCGGGTATTAATCCCCAGAATACTGCCGGTAACATAAGTATTGCAAGGTATGAACGACTGGTCTTGGCAGTAAAACAAACATTACAGCAAGCGATTGAGGCAGGAGGCAGTAGTTTGCGAGATTTTGTGCACAGCGATGGAAATCCCGGGTATTTTCAACAGCAATACTGGGTTTATGGGCGCGGAAATCAATCCTGTAAAGAATGTAATCATCTGATTAAACAGATTAAGCAAGGCCAGCGCTCCAGTTTTTATTGCCCGCATTGTCAGCGCTAGTGTTAAATAATGCAATTAGAAATCAATTTCTAATATTTAATTAGTTGAGATAATTGTTGTTCCCCTGTTTTATTGATGAATCGATGGCATCATTAGAAGGTTAATATGAAAATTACATTCATTGGCGGCGGCAATATGGCTTCTGCCTTAATCAGTGGTTTACTTCAGCAAGGCTATGCAACGAGTCAATTGCATGTAGTAGAAATTAGCGCGGAGAATCGTGAAAAAATAAAGCGAGAGCTTGGGGTTCCAACTGTTGCAGATCTTGCGAGTGGAATTGCTGAAAGCGATGTCGTTGTGTTATCCGTCAAGCCACAGCAATTGCATGAATTAGCTCTGAAACTTGCACCCTTGCTGAATAATCAATTGGTCATTTCAATTGCCGCAGGTATCCGCGCAATCGATATCTCTCGCTGGCTAGACGGATATCAGCGAATAGTGCGTGCAATGCCTAATACTCCATCACTGGTACGCGCGGGAGTTGCCGGTCTTTATGCCGCATCGGATGTCAATGAACAGGATAGAAAAAATGCTGAAGCTATTCTTACAGCGGTTGGCTCGGTATTATGGGTAGATGATGAAGAAATGCTGCATACAGTAACGGCTATTTCGGGCAGTGGACCGGCTTACGTTTTTTATTTTATTGAATCCATGCAACAAGCAGGGATAGAATTGGGCTTGACGCCCAAGCAAGCAAGACAGCTGAGTTTGCAGACATTTGTTGGTGCAAGTGAATTAGCCAGTTTGAGCGATGAAGATGCGGCCACGTTACGCACACGGGTGACTTCGAAGGGCGGCACGACCGAACAGGCAATTCAAGTGATGGAAAAGAATGATGTTAAGTCTAAAATCATGGCCGCTATTAATGCAGCCAGCGAGCGCTCAAAAGAAATGAGTAATGAATTTAGTAAACTATGAATCTCGATGGTACTGGTTAGTAATTTTTAATTATCGATTATTGTTTTTTGGGAAATACTTATGTCCAATCAGATCTTGATCTTTCTACTTGATACTATCCTAGGGCTGTTGTCTTTAGCGCTGCTATTGCGTTTTTATTTCCAATTACTGCGCGTGCCCTATTACAATTCAGTTTCCCAATTTCTTATCGCAGCAACCGATTTTATTGTACGACCAGCACGCCGTTTTATACCAGGTTGGGCTGGCATGGATTTGTCGACGCTGATTCTTGCTTGGTTACTGGAGTGTGCGATTATAACCAGCGTCTATTTAGTTCAGGGCTATCAGTTCGGTGATAATTTTGTCGCCGCATCAGGGGTTATGGGATTAATGGGTGTCGTTGAAATTATAAAAACAACACTCTATATTGTTCTGATAATGATCATCATGCAGGCTGTTTTATCGTGGATTAATCCGCACAGTCCATTAACACCGATTCTCGACAGCTTTACTCGTCCGTTTCTAGCGGTATTTCGCAAACGCATACCGCCAATAGCCAATGTTGATTTATCACCACTATTTGTACTCATCATTATTCAGCTGCTACTCATGGTAGTGGCGGGAATACACATGGAAATTGTTGCAATGCTCCGTTTCGAATGAAGTCGTATGAATTGGTTTCGATATGATGATGCGCATAATTTAATTCTGACTTTGCACATTCAAACCAGTGCAAAAAATACAGAAATTGCAGGATTACATGGCAATGCATTAAAAATAAAGCTAGCAGCTGCACCTATAGAAGGTAAAGCTAATGTCACGCTCTTAAAATTTCTAGCTAAGCATTTTGATGTGGCCATTAATCAAGTCATACTAAAGCAAGGTGACAAATCACGCCATAAAGTAGTCATCATTCAACAACCTGGCTGTGGCCCGGATGTGCTACTGAAGATGAGCAAATAGTTGTCAATAAATGTTGATAGTGCATATATTCAGCAATTGGTTTTTTCATTTGATTCTGTGCAACGTTTACAATCTTAAGGAGAATCATGGAATTGATTTTATGGCGGCACGCCGAAGCTGAAGATGGTGTTCCTGATGCTGCACGGGAACTAACCGAGAAAGGATTAGATCAAGCAAAGCGCATGTCGGCTTGGCTTAAGTTACGATTACCAGAAAATACACTGATAATAGCCAGTCCGACTCGACGAACCCAGCAAACAGCGATGGCATTAACATCTGATTTTGCTACCAAAAAAGAAGTAGCCCCCGGCGCAAGTGTGAACAGTATTTTGACTGCAGTTAATTGGCCTAATGAGCAAGGCGCTGTCGTCGTCGTAGGACATCAACCTACATTAGGTGAGGTTGCCAGTTGTTTGATTCCCATTCTCCCACCAGGACTCAGTGTTAAAAAAGGTTCCGTATGGTGGATCAGATATCAACCAAAAGAAAATCTCCTCGAGCCGGTACTTCACGCAGTTATCTACCCTGAGATGCTATGATTGACCGAGTTTAGATTATTCGATCTGAAAATATATTGAATGATATGTCCCGGTTAATTTTATTCAATAAACCGTACGGAGTAATTTGCCAGTTCTCACCCGTCAATGGTCATCGATCCTTAAAAGATTTTATCCCTTTACCTGAGTTCTATCCGGCAGGTCGATTAGATACTGATAGTGAAGGTCTAGTTTTACTAACCGATAATGGAAAATTACAAAATAGGATTAGCGATCCAAAATTTAAGTTACCTAAAACTTATTGGGTCCAGGTTGAAGGTGAGCCCGACGATACTGCACTGAATAAACTATGTCAGGGCGTTGTTCTGAGAGATTTTAAGACGCAGCCTGCTGAAGCCCATCTAATCGATGAACCTAGCAACCTCTGGTCGCGATCGCCACCTATTCGCACTCGTAAAAATATTGCTACTGCATGGATATCTTTGACTATTAAAGAAGGGAAAAATAGACAGATAAGGCGAATGACTGCAGCGGTATCATTTCCGACATTGCGACTCATTCGCTATGCGATTGGTCAGTATACCTTGCATAATCTTGCTCCTGGAGAATGGTGTATAGTGTCAGTGCAGTAAGTGATTGATACATGATTTATGCGAATTACTTATTTACAAAGATACTCATAAAAAATTACTGTTTTACTGGTTAGATAATTGATACAGATTAATATTTCCATTCTATAAAATGTTAATATAGAATTCTGATATTAAGAAATGATAGAAAATAAGTGTTTGATTTACAGTAAGTGAACGGTAGCTTTAAAATATTAATGTAGCCATTGAATTTCGAGACCAGGAGTTTGTCTACATTTATTCAAGTAAACCTCTATACGGTAGGTTTTTAAAAGGATGGTAACTATATGATTTATGATTTACTAAATTTAATTTCTGGAGTAGTTGATATGCCATGGTGGGGGTATGTCATTGTTACCCTAGTTTTCACCCATATTACAATAGCCGCTATTACAATTTATCTCCATCGCCACTCTGCGCATAGAGCGTTAGAATTACATGCGATACCCAGTCATTTCTTTCGCCTCTGGCTATGGCTGACTACAGGGATGGTTACAAAACAATGGACTGCAGTACATCGCAAGCATCATGCGAAATGTGAAACAAAAGATGACCCACATAGTCCGGTTGTTTTAGGTATCAGTAAAGTTTTAAAAGAAGGTTCTGAGCTTTATAGAGCCGAGGCAAGAAATGAGGAAACTTTAAAAAGATATGGCTATGGCACGCCTGATGACTGGATAGAACGGAATGTCTATACCAAACATAGTGCAAAGGGTGTCGCATTAATGTTGATTATTAATGTTGTTTTATTTGGCCCGATTGGAATTACTATATGGGCAGTTCAGATGATGTGGGCACCAATTTTTGCAGCAGGTATTATCAATGGCGTTGGACATTTTTGGGGATATCGCAATTTTCAAGCTGAAGATGCTAGTCGCAATATCCTCCCATGGGGTATTTTGATCGGCGGTGAAGAATTGCATAATAATCATCATGCCTATGCAACATCAGCGCGATTATCAAACAAATGGTATGAGTTTGATATTGGCTGGATGTATATACGAATTCTAGAAATGATGGGACTTGCAAAAGTCAAGAAAACTGCTCCAAAACTGAGGATTGATACGGGGAAAACTCAATGTGATTTAGATACATTGCAAGCTGTAATTTCTCATCGCTATGAAGTACTTGCCAAATATACAAAATCATTGAAAGCAACTTTTGCGAATGAAATAATCCATTTAAAAGAAGCCACAGTGCAATATGGTGTTGATAACTCAACATTGAAACGTTGGATATTGGCCGACTCAAGAACTTTGCAAGAACATGAGCGTGAAAAGCTCAGTCAAGTGCTAAGTAATGCTAAAACGCTGGATAAGGTTTATACAATGCGAGAGGAATTGGCTGAAATTTGGCAACGTTCTACCGCATCGACAGATGAACTAGTCAAGCAACTAGAAGATTGGTGTCGACGTGCGGAAGAAAGCGGCATTGAAGTGCTAAGAACTTTTTCTCAAAGACTACGATGCTATGCATAGCAGCTTTTAAGAGAAGGGTATAACCAATAAAAAACCCGCTTAAGCGGGTTTTTTATTGGTTTCTCGTTACTGAGAAAACTCAGGTGATATTTATTTTAACTTCGTTTCTTTATAAGCAACATGCTTCCGTACTACCGGATCATATTTCATCAATTCCATTTTCTCTGGTTTCGCACGTTTATTTTTAGTAGTCGTATAAAAATGGCCTGTTCCTGCTGAAGATTCAAGCTTTACTTTTTCACGCATTGTAATGGCTCCTTGTCTACCTAATTATTTTTTAAATACTTTTACCTTGTGAACGCATTTTAGCCAGCACCGAATCAATGCCATTTTTATCTATTGTGCGTAAAGCTGCATTAGATAACCGTAAGCTAACCCACCGATTTTCACTTTCTACCCAGAATCTACGATTTTGTAGATTAGGAAGAAAACGCCTTTTGGTTTTGTTATTTGCGTGAGAAACATTATTTCCTGACATTGGTTTCTTGCCAGTTACTTCACATACACGTGCCATAGTAGCGCACTCCAGAATTCTTAAAAGAAGCATTATATCCTGATTTATCAGGTTTACTCAAATGTAACTGTTTAAATATTTACCTTTCAAGAGAAAAAGTTTTTCTAAAACAATGCACATAGACAAATTCAATCCTTTTTACCAAATAAGCCTTTTGGGCAGTTGCAGCAAAAACAAATTATTCGTATTTAAATCGCAGCAGCTCATTCTGTTAGATAGCACCAACATCAAGAATGACTTGTTGATTTGAATGAAAAAACCGCGGACGCGCATTAGCTTGCATTAATCATAAAACTCACACAACTTTCTACACTGATTTTCAAATCCTCAATGCTATCAAAATAATAGAAAAATTATCAAGATTCCACTTTATTGTTCACATGCATCTGGGCAAAAGTGAGATCAAAAAATAAGGAAAATTACTTAAAAATCTGGATCGTTCTAGAAATTGTCATTGGATAGTTTTTACTCAAAATTATTATCTTATCTGTTTCAAGAACGGGGTGAAGTTCTTCGGTTAGACTATATCAAACTGACTTCAGTTTGATATCGAATTTTTATTAGCAGGCTTCATGCAATACGTAAAATCTGCTCATCCTTTAAGGAAAATCCATGCTTGATACTGCCATCGACACCATTGTCATGCGCCCCTACGTATTTTCTTTTTTTGTAGCTTATCTGCTAGCCTGTGTGCCACATGTAGGCTGGTATAAAACTCTGATTTTTACTGTGATTGGATACGCGATCGCCTTCTCATCTGAAAAACTCTCCATTACCACCGGATTTCCATACGGTTGGTATTACTACATTGAAACAACCAGTCATCAGGAATTGTGGATCTGGGGAGTACCCTTCTTTGATTCGCTCTCCTATGTTTTCCTGACCTATTGCAGTTACACCACAGCGTTGTTTATCTTGTCGCCTTTGGCGACCCGGGGTCTGGATTTGATCGCATTGGAAACACGCACTATCCGGCATTCATGGGCCGCCATGGTATTAGGTGCTTTCTTGCAAACCTTTCTGGATATCATCATTGATCCCATCGCATTACAGGGTAATCGCTGGTTTCTGGGACAGATTTACGGTTATTACGAGGCTGGTTTGCATTTCGGAGTGCCTATTTCAAATTATGCCGGCTGGTTATTGACCAGTTTTGCATTAGTGGCTGCTTTCCAGTGGGTTGATCGCCGCCACGAGCAAAAGACACCCCGCGGAATAGTCGCTATGCCGTACCGCTCACTGCTGGGCCCTGTATTGTATCTATCGGTACTTATCTTCAATTGGACGGTAACATTCTGGATCGGTGAGAACCTGATTGCATTGACCGGTATCTTGATATTTACATTGCCAATCGTCATGGTAGTAGTTCTGGCTTTGGGACGAATCAATCGCTATCGCCAGGAAGAATTACAGGAACATCTGAAAGATTATCCTTGGTCACCTTTCAATAAGCCATAACAAATGACAAACCAGTATCAGCGCGGCCAAACCAATAAACACCTTCAGGCAAGTGCTTGATCGATATCAGCATACTAGGATATTTGATTACAAAATAAGTCATTGCAGTATGATATTCTATCGATTGATAAAATCATCACTTTATTAACCCAATTGGAGATCATTACTATGAAGCACCCCGTGAGAAAACTCATTACTTCTGCTTGTGCAACTTTCTTGCTCGGCACCATCCATCTTGCGTATGCTGATACGGCCAGCGACTCTGAAAGATTGTTTAATTGGGCAGAAAGTACTTATCCGGATTTTTTTCCAAACCATCAGACCACACAAAATATAGAACCTTGGCTATTCAGGCATTATCCGGACACCGGTATTTATGCCGGCGTGAACAAGAATGACAATGGCGTCTATTTATTAGGAGGTCCCTGGGGAAATAATCCAACATTCATTAGTACATTGCCCAACGCAATTACTCAGATCAACAATTCTGGCGGCAACACCGGCATACCTGCGTGCAATAACGCAAATGTACCAGCCGGATTGGTTTACACACAGAATGGTAATGTCGTGAATGTCACCACCAATGGACAATGTATTCCAATGCCCACAAGCAACAACCTGTGCACCCCCCCTCAGCAAACCACTGCCACAGGGATTTCCGTATTAACTAATACCAGTGTTAGCTCATCCGAGATTAAAGGAATTACCATCAGCATTCCCAACATTCCCAATCCTTTCCAGGATTTAGCTAATAATTTCTCCAACAGCAAGCATTGCACCATCAATGTACCAGCAGAAGGCGCCAATCTGATTATCAATTCTGATGTTTGCTACGACATGACCGAAGCATTTGGTACTCAAATCCCGAGCATACCTGGAATCACGGTTACTCCGCCGATCACATTTGCAATAAAAGATACGACCACAAATCAGATTGTGGCGGATTGCTTTGCTACCGATGCCACCTCTATTTTCGATACAGTCACTAATCGATTCTGGATCAAAGAGAATGGTACTTTTGTAGAAGTGAGCAATTAATTCAACGCTGTTTTAAAATTCTGATGTACACATGAGGGTGTTGCAATTTTTATAGTGGAAACACCCTCATTAACCAAGTTGACTTGACTCAATCATATTTTCCGTCAATTAGGCAGCATACTGAGCAATTGTCTAGTTTCTTTTTCATCCAACTCCAGCCATTGACCCCGTTTAATCCTTGGCGGCAGATTAATTGGACCGAAACGAACACGCATCAAGCGACTGACGGTCAATCCAATGGCTTCAAACATCCGCCGCACCTCGCGATTTTTGCCTTCTTTCAGAATGACGCGATACCAATGATTAATCCCTTCCCCACCCTGCTCTGCCAAGTAAGAAAACGCTGCCACCCCGTCCTCTAATTCGATGCCGGTAGTTAATTGCTTCATCTGTTCAGCAGTCAATTCTCCCAATATCCGCACCGCATATTCACGTTCCATCTCAAAGCGTGGATGCATCAATCGATTGGCCAGCACACCATCGGTGGTAAATATCAGCAGGCCGCTGGTATTAAAATCCAGACGCCCTATCGCAATCCATTTGGAAGATCGCAAATGAGGCAGTTTATCGAATACCGAAGGTCGACCTTCAGGATCATCGCGACTGACGATTTCACCTTCAGGCTTATGATATAGCAAAACTTTTGGCAAACTTTCTTCCAAATTCAGACGAATTACCCGCTTACCAATACGCACGACATCTTCCGGTCCAACCCGATCGCCGACTATCGCCACCTTGCCATTTACACTGACTTCGCCAGCAGCTATCAATGCTTCCATTTCCCGACGCGACCCCAATCCCTTTTGTGCCAGGAGCTTTTGCAACTTGAAAGTGGTTGAAGTCGACACTTGTGAAGATTCTGGCGCCTGTCCACTTGGGGCGCTTTTGGAAACGGATGCTTTCTTCTTTACCGGTCTGATCGGCCTATTTACTTTCATTAATTTTTAAACCTAAAGTCGCACTGACTAAAAAATAACCAACCAAAGAAACGCAGAAGGACAGCAGCCAAAAAACTACTTGCGATCATCCAATCACAGCCCCTCAAATACAAACTTACTTGCAGTCAGAACCCTGCTGGAAATTGACTTAAAACGGTAATTTAATCCCAGGAGGCAAGCCCAAACCACTGGTCAGCTCTGCCATTTTTGCTTGCGTGGTGGATTCCACTCGACGCACGGCGTCATTAAAAGCAGCGGCAACGAGATCTTCCAGCATTTCCTTATCATCGCCGACCAGGCTGTCATCGATGCTGATGCTTTTGACATCGTGACGGCAAGTCATGACAACCTTCACCAAGCCGGCTCCCGATTGACCTTCCACTTCAATAGTGGCGAGCTTTTCCTGCATTTGCTTCATATTTTCTTGCACGAGCTGTGCTTGCTTCATCATATTTCCAATACCGCCTCTCATATCTACTACCTCCTTTATTTTTGAATCGGTTTAATTGAAGAAACTATTAATTTTGCATCAAAATTCTCACTCAGTTGTTGCACAATCGGATCCTGCTCAATCGCTGCAACAGCCTGTGCCTGTTTTACTTCTTCTTCCCGCTGTTGTAACACCACCGGTGTCAACCCGGTTACACTACCGACAGAAAAATTAAGCTCAACAGATTTGCCCAAATAAGCATTCAATGCCGTTTGAATTTTTTCCTGATATTTCTTTTCCAACAGATGCTTATGCAAGTCCGGAACACATAATGCTATCTTCTCTGCTGACAATACCGTCGCCTCGCTATGCTGTGCCAGCATTTTAGCCATTCCAGACAACTTTAGTTGTTGTATCAATTGCGGCCAATCCAAGTTCGATACATTCACCGGCGCATGCGTATGATCAGACAACGGCTCGACAGTCTGCAACGGTTCCGTGCGTCGCTGAGCATCCTGATTCTCGCACGGCTTGATTGGAATAGAAGGCGTACGCTGTGATTGAGCCGCTGATGACAGATCATCCGGCATAAAAGTCAGCATGCGCAGCAACGTCATGGTAAAACCAGCGTATTCATCGGGTGCCAAACTGAGATCGCTTCGCCCATGCAATGCGATCTGATAAAACAATTGAATATCGTCCGGTGCAAATATCTGAGCCAGTTTAATGATCCGTGCATACTCGGGGGTATCTTCACTAATGGCTTGCGGAATCGTTTGCGCCAAGGCAATTCGATGCAATAAGGCGGCCAAATCCTGCAGAGCCGCATCAAAGGAAAGACACTGAACTTCCATCGCATCCGCTAATGCCAATAATTTTAATCCATCGCTCTGCACCAAGGCATCCAGCAAATCAAACAGATAGCTTTGGTCGATGATACCCAGCATATCCCGAACTCCAGCTTCCTCAACCTGACCCTGACCAAATGCAATGGCTTGATCCAACAAACTCAGTGCATCACGCATACTGCCCTGTGCGGCACGGGCAATCAGTTGCAAAGAAGTCATATCGCTACGAATGTTTTCCTGATCCAATATTTTTCTGAGATTCTCAGTAATTTGCGGTTGCGGAATTTGTTTGAGATTAAATTGCAAGCAGCGCGATAGAACTGTAATGGGAATTTTCTGCGGATCCGTGGTTGCCAGTACAAATTTGACATGCGCAGGCGGCTCTTCCAGAGTCTTCAACATGGCATTGAAGGCGGATTTGGAAAGCATATGCACTTCATCAATGATATAAATCTTGAAACGGGCGCTCGTCGGCGCATATAGCGCGTTCTCCAGCAACTCACGCATGTTATCCACTTGCGTGTTCGAAGCTGCATCCAATTCAATCAAATCAATAAAACTTCCGGCATCAATCTGTTCACAAGCCGCACAAGTGCCACAAGGCACTGCCGTCACGCCCTTCTCACAATTGAGCGACTTGGCCAGAATACGGGCAATCGTGGTTTTACCCACGCCACGCGTGCCCGTCAGCAGATAAGCATGGTGCAACCTATTTTGTTCAAGCGCATTCGTCAGCGCTCTGACTACATGCTCTTGTCCAGTCAATTCTAAGAAATTTCTTGGGCGCCACTTTCGCGCCAGGACTTGTGTTTGAGACACGTTTTTTTGATTGGATTGAAAAATCGAGTTAAATCATATCAAGCCAGCAAGGATACTGATAACGGCTTTCTCGAAACAATGTTGGGGTGGCGAGCCAGACCCCCGGCACTCGCAATAAATAGCTGTGGCTGCTTCCTTCCGGACCTGACCAGATTCACTACCTTGCAATGCGGGGAGGCCCGCCATAAAAAGTTTATCAACCAGATAACGATTCAATCTTGGTTAAATGCGATATTTTTTATTCACCCGTACGTTCTTCGATTCAATAATTCGCTGACTAAGTCATTCATCACAACGATCATTTAACCAAAGCTTCAGGCTAAGAAACTAAAAAATGATTCAGCAAAAAGAGTCGGCAGTATACCAGCAGATCACCGATTACTCCAATCTGACCATCAAATAATTATCTTTGAAGTTGAACCGATTCGATCCAGAAAAATAAAAGAATGAATATTTTTTCACCAGTGAACCGACAAATAAGCCAGAAATCAGTACTTTCTTGATCGAATCAATCGTTCCGAATCCGCTATATTCGTTACACTATTTTCCCTCGCTCATATCCTAAATTATGTTTCATCATCGCGACCTATTGGACGATTTAAACAAACCGCTGCCGCTAAAAGATAAAATAATGAGCGCACACCGATCTATTCAACAAAAATTTCCATTTATCGCCCGCATCGCCATTGCACTCTATGATCCTGAAACCAGGATACTAAAAACCTATCTCCACAGTAGTGGAGAAGACGAACCGCTCGCACACTACCAATCCACCCTAGAAAATGCCCCCTCTTTAAAGGAAATCCTGGACAAGGGCCTTCCGCGCGTGGTCAATAATCTGGTCACTTTTGAATCCGGCGCTCATGAACACACGCAGCGAATTGGACGCCAGGGCTATGCCGCGAGTTACACCATGCCCATGTTTCACTCAGGTGAATTTATTGGTTTTTTATTCTTCAATGCTTACCAAACCGACGTATTTACCGAGAAGGTACTGAGCATTCTGGATATCTATGGTCATTTAATATCGTTAATGGTGATTAATGAGTTATCCACCTTCAAAGTAATGAGCGCTGCCCTTAAAACAACCAGTCATATTACTCATTTGCGCGATCCTGAAACGGGTAGTCATTTGGATCGCATGTCACGCTACAGTCGCCTCATTGCGGAAACACTTGCTGACAAATATGACCTGGATGATGCTTATATAGAGCATATCTTTATGTTCTCCCCGCTTCATGATATTGGAAAAATCTCAATTCCCGATAGCATTCTATTGAAACCAGGGCCACTGAACGCTATGGAAAGATCCATTATGAATACACATACACATATTGGCAGACAAATGATCGACGACATGATCTCAAACTTTGGACTCGACAGCATTCATCATTTGGACATTCTAAAAAATATCGCCGAATTTCATCACGAAGCCGTCAATGGCAGTGGTTATCCCAGCGGGAAAACGAGTGATGAAATTCCATTGGAAGCACGCATCGTTGCCGTTGCTGATGTATTTGACGCCCTCACTTCCCGCCGTCCGTACAAAGATGCTTGGAGCAATGCAAAAGCCTTTGACACACTAAAGCTTCTGGCTGGTGAAACCTTGGATCTTGATTGTGTTAATGCATTGATTGAAAATCGTCAGAAAGTTGAATCAATTCAACAACAATTCAAGGAAAATACTTTTGGGTAGCTATATGCATCCTGCCGATGATCTCATCCAATTTCTGGCAATCATTCAATCCACAATTCCTATAGAATAAGACATGACTTTACATCTGGCTACCTTAAAGCCATGCCTACCGACCCATCCACCAAAAACCTGATCAAGCCCAGTGACGCCGCAGCATGGATTTCATGCATTCGCCGCGTCTGGTTGGATAAACATCTGGCAGCGGAAGCGGCTATCGATGCATTTAGTCAGCTACTGATCGATGCAGGGCTTGAACACGAAGCCGCGATATTAGCGAAATTGGAGAGTCAGCATCCAGTCATTAAGGCCAGCTCGTTTGAGCATACACGCGCCTTAATGCAACAAGGCGTTCCGGTGATTTATCAAGCCCGTTTGATGGATGAGCGCGAAGGTTTGGTGGGTTTTCCTGATTTTCTGATTCGTCATGAAAGTGGTCAGTATCACCCTGCAGATGCGAAGCTGTCACTCAGCGAGCACAAAAAGGCCATTCAAATACAATTGGGGATCTATCGTCGCCTACTAACCAATGGCTTACCCGCAATCATCTTTCTTGGCGATGGCCGCACCGCAATGCTCGGCAATGAAGTGGATCCGCTAGTCGATAGCTTTATTACCGGCATGCAATCAATATTGAACATGCCGCAACCACCGATCGTTCGATATAGTCATAGTAAATGCCGCATATGCCCTTACAATGCGTATTGCGCTACTGAATTTGAAACCAAAGAAGATGTGTCGTTACTTTATGGCATTCACGGGCAGACTGCCGATCACCTAGCTGAAACCGGTATCACAACGATCACACAACTAGCCATGAGCAAAGTGGAATCAATCCCTGACGTCCCTTATCTCAAAGGCCATAAAAGAAAACACCGTGCCATCCTCCAAGCCAAATCATTTCTCACAGGCGAAATATTTCAACTGGATAGAACCGTTTTACCGGAAGGTACCTGGATACACTTCGATATTGAAGATAATGCATTGACTCCAACGCGCGAGCGGCATGTATATCTATGGGGATTTCTGGCTCCAAGCTATGGCAAAGAAAATTTTGAATATATCTGGACTGATGATGAAACCAATGATTATGAAGGTTGGAAAGGTTTTTTACAGAAGATCGAGCAATACCGATCACAGTTCCCTGTTTTAGTGCTGGCTCATTATTCAAATCATGAAAAAGCAACCATTAAACAATATGCAGCACGCTATGCTATGGAAAATCACCCCACAGTCATGTGGTTGCTCGGCGACAACAGCCCTTTATTTGACATGCAAAAACCAATTCTGGACTGCCTTGTATTACCGCTTCAGGGATATGGTCTGAAAGATATCTGCAAGCATCCAGATTTAGTGAACTTTCAATGGGAAAACAAAGATTCCGGCTCGCAATGGTCGGTGGTTCAGTTTAGTCGTTTTCAATCAGAATCCAACTTCATCGAGAAACAAAAAATAAAAACCGAGATATTGAGCTATAACCGTGATGATGTCATCGCTACACGGCAACTTGAGGTGTGGTTCAGACGTTTATTTTCTTGATACTGACTATTCCTGGAAGAGACCCTGGAATTTCACCAGGGCCGCTTGCATAAGAAGCATTTCCAAAGTTTCATCTACTCGTTGAAAGTCTGTTTACTAAGTATCAATAGAAACTTATTCTCAACCAATTGCTTCCTAAGCGCACTACTGCTTCAGCATCTACCTTCTCTGAAATATTAGAGAATTAACTGCATGAGCACTTTATTGACTTGATTGACCAGCACCTTCCTTCTGATTTTTCTCAAGCTCGCCATCAGTTAACATGCCTTCTCGTTCTTTATAGAGACTTGGTGGATATTGACCTGGTTTACCTTCGCCTTTACATGCGGTCAACATAAGGGTAATAAGTACAACAGCAAAAAGTGAATATTTCATGACATTCTCCTTTGTATTAATATCAAATGTTGTTTGTGGATAGTTTCAACGTCACGTTGAAACTCAATCAGCTAAAAACTACAAGCCGTATACCTAGCCCCCAATCTTAATCGGGAATTATTTTCAGTTCCACAGAGAAAGAATTTGCTTCTAGAAAATTAGATTTTGTAAAAATTTAATTTCCTTAAATAACAGGCTATGTATGTCAAAAGTAATAAAGAACAAGCAATAGCGCTTATTCTCAATTAAGCATAACATTAAAGATGTTAATAAAGTGTGAAATTTAAATACGCTTGATGACAGCTTGATCCAAAAAAGAATAGATTGAATGCTGTAAAGCAATGCTTATATTCATTGGATTTGCTTTAATTTAGATCCAATAAGCCCATTTCTTCGATGAACCGAATTAAGAGCCTGATAGATCACTCAGACTCACCATCCCTTTCTATATATCTAATAAATAAGTCATTTCCACACCAGCATGGATTAGCGATACAGATCTCCTGAAAATTCTTTCATGCGGAATCTTAATAAATCGTATCAATTAACCATAAACCACCATTCTTTTCCAAAGCTAGCCGCTAAAAAGATATGTATAGAATGCTGATAGCGATACTTAGTGCACTTAAATGATAAAAAATCTGGCAAATTCTCTCTCACTTTTTCGTAAGAATGAAGCTAATGAATATTGAAACTCCGTCACCAGCCCCTTCTCAGAATCCATCTTCAATGGCTCATGACCTAGTGCCAGCAAAGGATAGAATCATCGAAATGATTGGCAACAATCCCGATTTGCCAACGCTGGGTAGTTCATTGTCAAGTATCGTGCAATTATCATCATCGGATGATGAATCTACAGAGCAACTAGCCAATTTGATACTAGCCGATGTCTCCCTGACGCAAAAAATCATTCGCCTATCCAATTCAGTTACTTTCCGAGGATCATCCAACCAAATCGTTACCAATATTTCCCGAGCCGTTCAATTATTGGGTTTAGATACTATCAAAGCCTGCGCGTCAGCCATGGTCCTGGTTGAAGGAATGCCTGGCAAGCATAAACTATATGTGCGCAAAGAACTCATGCTGGCGCTTTCAGCCAGCTTAATCGGACGACAATTGGCAAAGCGCAGCTATTTCCCGCATGCGGAAGAAGTCGCTATTGCCGCCATGTTTAAAAACATGGGACGCATACTGCTGGCAGCTTGTGATCACGATCTCTATAAAGAAACCATGAATCTTGTTAAACAAGGAACACATACGCAAGCGCAGGCATCGCTACAGACACTGGGTTGCAGCTTTGATTTGCTCACTGAAATTGCCATGCGCACCTGGTCAATTCCCGAGCCCATTATCAATGCAATGAAATTGCTACCAGCCAAGACGTTAAAGCCTCCTAAAAATCGCAAGGAATGGATGCAGCAAGTTGCCGAATTCAGCGAATCTTCCGCGCAAATCATGTATCAACAGGAGGAATCGAATGAAAACTCAATGGAAGAAGCATTACTCAAGCGCTTCGGCACTGCACTCAATTTAGATAAGGTTGAACTGGATATATTAATTGAACAGGCAGCTCAAGAAACACGCGCATTAAGCAAGCAAGCCTATATGCAAATGCCCGCCAGAACGGCAGAGTCAGGGTCAACCAAAGCAAGCGGCACTGGAGAAAACTTACCAGCAGAGAGTCATTCCAGTGGCAAACCATTTGATTCACTCGAGCAGCTATCCACCAAAACAAGGGATGTGGCCACACTGATAGCCACTCAAAATTATAAAATTAATGAATTAGTGTTACTTGTACTTGAGATCCTATATACCAGCTTAGGGTTTAATTTTGCTTCAATGAGTTTAAAAGATATTAAAACCAATCAATATCGGGCACGCCACTCATTAGGCAGCAACAACACAGAACTTCAACCGCATTTCATTTTCTCTGAAACAGAAGCATCGAATATTTTTAATTTATCGCTAAAGAGGAATGTTGATTTGACCATAGCGGATTCTCGCGACGCCAAAATACAAAGCTTGTTACCCAGTTGGTATCAGCAACTATTTCCCAGTACCAGAAGCTTTGTCATTCTGCCACTAGTTATCGAGGACAAGCCTATCGGCTTCTTTTATCTGGATCGCCACCAAGAGGCACCGGAAGGATTCTCCCCCGACGAGATGAAAATTATTAAAACTTTGAAACAACTGGTACTCACAGCGCTGGTCTCATAAGATGTACTAACTCACCAGCCATTTGGAATTAATCCGATTCGAGTGTGCCACCGACATCGCCATGGACATTGACCCATAGGTGGGGCAATCCAAGTTCATTCAGCCATTCACCCCCCTGCTCTTCCTTCAGCATACCAATGGTTGAAGCACTCCCCGCAACCACGCAAAATTCACCAATGACGCTCACTGCGGCCATATAACTGACTGGCCAGCCGGTTTTAGGATTCAGCACATGCCCGTAACGAACTCCGTTTAATGTAATGCACCGTTCGTAATCCCCACTGCTGGCCATCGCGCCGGCATGGAGCAATAAGGTTCGTAGTATGCCATCAGATTGGCGTGGGTGCCGGACCGCTACCCGCCAAGGACTGCCATCGAAATGAGGGCCGATGATTTTGATATCTCCTCCCAGGTTGACAATACCGTGCCGAATGCCAGCACACCAACATAACGATGCAGCCCGGTCAACGGCATATTCCTTGACCACGCCACCAAAATCAATCTCCATGCCGGGTAGTGGAAATGCCAGAATAGGCCGTTGCCAGCTTAATTTGTGCCAACCAATTTTATCGATCAATGCATGAATGGTTTCTTGAGAAGGGATATGCCCTGATTTGAAATCCCATGCACGGCGCAGAATGCCAGAAGTAATATCAAACAATCCATCACTTTGTTGATAACAAGTGTCTGCATAATCCAGCAATCCGGCGGTTTCATCGTCAACTGTGATGTGTCCGCCTTGCGCGGCAATTCGATTAATCTCGGACAAAAAACTATCTTCGCGATAGCGTGAAAAGCGCGCCTCGAGTCGATACACATCGTCCATAACCAGTTTAGCTGCTTGCTTTCCCAGCTCAGCACTGCTCGCATACAGCTGTATGGAACAAGGCGAGCCCATCGCTGCAAAGTCATAGTGAAAATATCTGAGTTTAGCCATGGCAGTTCGTAAATACGCCAACCCATTTTGCAATTGACGAAAATTGTCCTTTCGGTCTGAACACCCCTGAGGATTGGCATTCAGAGCAGAAACGATGAGTCATTTATCAAAAAAATTCCTTCAGGCTGACTACTCGGCCGCAAGCGACCGAGTTTACGCCAGCCTGATTGACCTCTGGTCAAACGGAATTTTTATTATCGACTTTGACTCGGGAGCAAGCTCCCGAGATTTTTTCCTTTAAAAATGATAGCTCCACGTGGCTGCCAATGCACCTTTGCGATCTAATTGAAATCCATTAAAGTCGCTGCTGATGGGTTCTAGCCATTCAAAACCGAAACGATTACCTGCGAAGCGGCCGCTCGGTATGATCGCACTCCCTCCCAATCCTATATCCCAGAACTGACCACCATAGTTTGCCGGAAAATCCATCGGACCAATGCGCGCATTGAATACATTGAAATCTCCGTGAATCGCTCCTTGATGGGTATAAACACCACGTACTGAAGCAGTTAACCAATGACCCAGATCATAGGCTCCCCAGGTGGTTGCCTGAAAAATATCTCCCAGACGATAACCTGATCTGTTCTCGGTCTCCATACGCTTGGTGCCACTGAGCTGAGTTCCCCAAGACCAACGGCTACGTTCACCGGAATAAGTCAAGCTAGGCATGAAATCCCACGTGCCGCTACCTAATTGCATACCAAAATGAATGAGTCCACCGTCCGCTTGATGTGCGCGGCGCAATTCGATATCAACCTTTCCGGTTGGCGCACTGAATCCCAGATTCGCGTGCAGGCGATGGCCGGGAATATCAATCAACTTCACTAACGATGAGAAATAGGTATCACTGATCGCACCAGTTTCATGACCTGCTGCACCATGATGGGTATGCGCGCCTGAGGTTATAGGATCCTTATTACCGGATAATTCACGCAAATTCATATCCATGTCCATGAAAGTAGGCATCAACATGACATTCAACCACTTTGTCGGTGCATACATCAGATCGATCATATGCATACGCATATCCATGTATTTCGGGGTAAATTGACAATCTGCGCTACAACCCTGGTCTATGATCGTTTGGTCACTGGCTTTATGGGTGCCATGCAGCATACTTCCGCCGGTCCAGTTATACATAAACCGATACCCCGCCATAAAATCTCCGGGCTTATCGAGCATATGCCCAAACATGATGCCGGCCGGAGGGATCTTATGGTGATGATGCGCAGACGCATGTGCATGATGAGACGCAGCGGATCCGCCCGAACTACCCATAGGTAACGAATTGGTGGTGGGTTCAATATCAAATTTTATCGCCGCATTGGCCACATAGTAATCAAAATCAGCAAAACTGTTATTTCCTCCTCCTATCTGCATCGAACTCGCACGCGTATAGTATTCAAAGCCGGTTTCCAGAGCGACGCCTTTACCGAGTATTTTACTCAATATCACTCCGCCGCTTAATGCACCAAAACCTGCCAAACGATGATCACTGGAAAAATTCTCCGGCAATTTTCCGGCATCGAACGCTATCATTTGTGGAATGGCATTCACTGAAAAACCATCCACAGGATTACCGTTTTGATCAACCAGATCAAACTGAGAAGGACCGAAATATCGTTGAGATGAATTGGTATCATCAAACCATACCTTCCGTCCCAAGCTGTCCTCTTGTTGTCGAGTAAAGGCTTGTTGAGAAAATAAATAAGGCCGATAAAAGCTGGCGGCATCCTGCGAGTAATAGCGAATACGGGGAGTCAATGTCCATCCACTGCCAATCGGCTGCACCCAACTCGCATCAAAGGTATGCGTGTTTACTCCCCAATCGTCTACCGACAATTTGTAACCCATATGCAGTGCGGCATTAAGCGGGTTGATATATTGAATATATTTTGCGTTTAGCGCCACCTGATTACGGATATTCGGTCGCTGCTCAATCAATGCTTTAACATCACCTTCAATTAAATTATTGCTAATTCTAGTCGGTTCATAAAAAATGACCGATGTCGCCTTGTAAGGATTTTCCAGAAACCCATTGCTATGGGTATAGCCGATACTGGCATCTATCAATGCACTCTTAGTCAACACTTGGGTTAAACCAACGTTCGTCGACCAGTCCTGGCGATTACCTTGCAGAATTTTAGAATTACCACGCGTTACAATCTGCTGTGAATACGCAGTATTTGTGATATACGGAAACGAATCCTGATCCAGGATTGCACCGATCTCACTGTGCGTATATCCACCGCCAAATTTAACGCTGGTCAGCTTCTGATTAAAGTCCAACCGACCACCGATCGTGCCAAAACTGGATTTATAATCGCGTTCCCGCGAGAATCCGCCCGCCACATTGACAGCCGCTTCATTCCACTCATGGCTCAAACCAAAACTAGCCTGACGGCGCGTTTCCGGAGACGCAGATGCCATGACCATGACCGATCGAGTATCGACGATTCCCGATGACTGCTGAGTCAGGGGATCTCGACCGATGGGATTTAAATCTTTATCCAACAATACGGTACTGTTGCTAAGAATAGGCGAAGCGCCAACCACTTCGCCATTAATCGTGCGCAGACGATTACCACCGGTGGCAGCCAATGGTGTAGTTGAAACTGGTGTTGCCCCCGACCACGTATCCTGGGTATAACCGAAAGAAAATTTGCTGCGGTCGGTGAGCGAAAACATGCCACCGCCATGCAAAACATCGGCACTGATAGGTTTTAAGGAATTGGGAGCACCATAAAGATTGCGTTCGCCTTCTTCGTAGCGGCTATATTGGAAATTAATTCGATCTTTTGCCGCCGCCTGCCCTGGCGATAATAATAATCCAGGCAATACCAATGCAGCAGATGTAAGCGCATGAAGGACTTGTCTTGATTTTACAGAAGCTGCGGTTTCCGCATAAGGTAGTTGCTGATCAGCGTCATGGCGCTGCATAGACATACGATTCTGGTGCAAATTGAATTTACCTCGATAGAGGAGCTAACTTAATAACAGCCGCAGCCTCCGCCACCCGTCGAAGATTTATGACTTGGCGCTGCTTCCCGACTGCTGTAATTATGAGATTGTATTTCGCTCTGCAAGGGATGAGGATCTACTTCCATCTGTGGTTTTGCTAGATTGCCTCTTTCCCACGGCGCCACATTCACACAACCTGCCAAAGCGATACACAGCGCGAACATGAGATAAGTAACAAGATAATAATTCTTTGGCATAGAAAGAAGAGAAATTATTACAAAGAAACATATCCCTTAGACTATTCTATCAATAGTTGAGAAATCAATGCGCGCAATTCTTCAGTTTCACCCGAGCGAAATCCACGATGGATATGCCGAATATTTCCTTTCCGGTCGATCAAATAAGAGGTGGGCATAGCCATGACTTCAAAACTTTTGGCGCATTGCTTGCTGGGATCTGCAACGATAGAAAAATCAACTGGATGACTAGCGAGGAATGCTTGTGCATCGGCCACTTTCTCATCCAGATTGACACCGATCACATGCAACCCTTGTTCTTTCAATTCATGCTCAAGTTCATTGAGGAAAGGAAAAGATTTGACACAGGGAGGACACCACGATGCCCAAAAATCCATATAAACAACTTTTCCTTTCAACTCCTGCAAATTGTGTGCGGGAGCACCTTCCAATGTAGTCAACGAACATGTGGGCGATAACTCATCAAGATGCTCTGCCATTGACGCCGTTGCGTACAAATAGAGTATTGGAATCGCCCAATATAACCATTGCATTTTTTTTATCATCGCCCTTGCACCTTCATCGATTATTCGATCAATTTTAACATTTAATCATCGCAATAGTTAAAATCCACACCATCAGGAATTATTTAAACTGTTTTAGTCCGGCA
>CADEDO010000032.1:0-3383 GCA_902826115.1 uncultured Nitrosomonas sp. | reverse complement strand
CACAGGTCACAATCGCGTAACCGGTAAAATTGGGCGCAATTCCTTCAGAATCCATTACAGCACTGCCTTCGTGTGCTGCAACGAGTTGCGCATATCCCATCGTAATTGCCAGTAAAGCACCTGCCAAAGCTTGATTTAATTTTGTACGTTGCATATTGGACGACTCCTTATGTTGGACTGCATGTAAGAATAAAACAACTCTAAAAATTATTGTTATTGTTCTTGATTAATGATCATTTTATTTACAAATAAACCCAATTAAATGCTTTCATTCAAACTACTCATACTAGTCAAATCAAGAAAATACGCCTGTTTACACCGCTACTCAATTAACTGAATCACTCTTGACCGTCAAAAGATATTTGCTTCTCGTCACAATAGAAATCGATATACAAAAATCAAATTTCAGCAATGAAGTAATCCAACTATTTTTACTTTTATCATTTAAAAAGAACCCCGCTCTGAGGAGGGAGAAACGAGGGTTCTGTAAATTGTAAGCGTTGAGCTTGGCACTGTGATATAGCGCCATACCAAGCGACTAATTACAAACTATTGTGGCCAAATCTGACTACCATCCAACTTAATCGGCATATCACGGTTTATTTGTGCTGCCGATGGTTTCACTTCCACTGCCACCCCTGCTCCGCATGATGCCGGCAAAGCACTAGTGCGGGTAATGGTCAATGAGGCAGGGCCATCATCAGTCTCGCTTACACGATCGTAAGGAGTCCCCAATCCATTATGCGTCCACAAATTAACTGTATCTGCAGTAAAACCGGAAGTTGGGGTAACTTCACAGATATCTGCAATGGATACGTAGAACATTACGCTGGTGGCACAGGAGGTTGGTTCGATAATCACGCCGCTCACCCTGAAAGGAATATAGCCATTCAAATCATGCGGCAAGGTATTTCCGCCCCCCGCCCAGAAACCAACAACATTCCCGACAGCATCAGTTTTCTCGGCTTCAAAGGTATAAATAGCTCGACTATAATTCTTCTGAACCAGATTTCCCCAATTCTGTACAAAATCAGTTAATGGACCGTCATGTGGCTGGCCATCTTTTGTAATCGTTGAATCAACACCATCTGGAAACACGACGGTGGTACCGATTACTCCACGATCTCCGCAACCATGGCCAATAATCACATGATTAGTCGCTCTGGTATTCTCGGGTATTGAAGCTGTTTCCAAGCGAGTATGTGCAATCGCGTTGCTACCGATCCCGGCTATCATTGCAGCTATGAAAGATAACGCAAATAATTTTGGTTTGCCATTTGTATACATTCTTACACTCTTTACCTTCTAGTCAATTGATTAATAATTCCTGCACAGAACTTGTTTTTGTTCCTAAGCCGCACCATGCAAATCTATTCTCATATTGATCTCAGCTACAAACCAATCCAAGTACACACAAAGATCACATAACAGCATGTTCTATATAAGAATCTACCTACAGACCAATCATTTCCGATCAATCTATATTTACTGATTATGTGACTGTGCAATTCAAATATCAATGCGACAAAATGTCGCACCCCATTGTCGAATTAATTAAATAAAACGATATTCAGAGTGTTTGTAATGGTTTAGTGAAAATAATGACTAAAAAATTTCGAATGTCCGTAAAGCGTGATTTCCTATAACAAATTGCTATGACTTGCCACTCTGAACTAAAGGAAAGTCATATTTCGACAAAATTACTGTTGCTGTCTGGATACAACACTGGTACCGGTATGTACGCCACCTGCAGTTTTACAATGCATGGCCACGTCATAACTATCAGTTCCCGATACAGTATGCATCACGAATAAATTATAAACACCAGCTCCTTGAGTGATCTTAATCAGAGGACTATAGGTCGTATTGCTATCGGTTGCATCAACACTGAATTGTGCACACTTATTGGTGGTGCAACTGGTTCCTTTATAAACCAGAATGCTCACCTTTGAGGTACTGGCGGTCATGTCTTTAACTTGTGCTTCCAGATAAGATGGCGCACCGTTGCCATCATCGGAACAAGTGACCTGATAAAAATCCACCGCGGCCGCCAATCCGGTCGTAAAACCTCCGCTTTGATTATGTGCCAAAGCCATTCCCGCTTGACTGACCAGCAATCCCGAGAAAACTGTAATCAATGCACTTTTTAGAGTTAAGAATTTCATAATGGGCTCCTAAATTAATAATTTACTTCTGGCACCGTAAAAAATAAAAGATTGATGCAGTTTGTGACAGATCTCAGCAATCGATTTTCATTTAATAAGAAACTAATTTTTGCAGTAAACGGTGACAATATTTCTAATGTGTTGAACGACATCTAAAGCTCATCGCTCGCTGTTTTATTCGGATCGGACAACAATTCAAGTTTTAATGCCGCCAATTCTCTGATGGCAGCATCTTCGTCACCTAACGCTTGCTCGAGTAAAGCAACACTTTTATCATCACTGCCAAGTCCATCTATCGCCAGCAACCGAACGGAGAGTTCGGGATCATGCATTGCCTGCTCAAGGACCAGTAATGCATCCTGGCAATCTTGCTGCGCTATTGCATACACTGCTTGTCCTCTAACCTTGGCATCACTATCGCTGATTGCTGCTTGTAAAATTCTTTGCACTATTCCTGGATCGATTGAATTTTTCACAGCCAACTGTGAAAGTGCACTGATTCGATCTTCAGGCTTATTGGATCCGGCCAGGTTAATCAGCTTTCCGATAAAATCAGGATCGGAATCTGATTGAGCGCCGCCGCTATTGGTAAAACAGCTGATTTGAAAAGACGCCAAATGATTCGAAATTGCTTTAGCGCCAGAATCACTGCTCGAGTTATCTGCCCAAGCAATATTCGCCATTCCCATTCCAATCAGGAAGGAAATTGCGGGCCATACTTTTTGATTTCGAAACTTCATGATTACACCTCTTACAGTAAAAGATAGAAAATGAGCAGAAGCTCCCGTTTCACACTCATTTTCTATTTAGAAAACCCCTGGCTTTATGGTTTTGGCCAGACTTGTACGCCTTTATCAACGATTGGCATATCACGATTGAGCTGAGCAGCGGATGGAATCACTTCAACTGATACGCCCACGTCGTTGCACGATGCTGGCAATGGATTGGTTTCCAGATTACGTGTATAAGTCAACGTTGCAGGTGAGTCATATCCATGCATGCCTGGACCGTCATAGTCTGATCCCACTGCCGGTGTCCACAAATTCAGTTTGCCATCTGCAAAACCAGATTTTGGAGTGATTCTACAAATATCAGCAACGGCTACTACAACTTTTACGCTGGTTGCGCAGGATTCTGGCTCAATGACAGCAGCACCGGCTCTAAAGGAAGCTCTGATTAAGTCATATATTTCAGTTTTGGTGACAAAGCTATCGGCAA
>CADEDO010000031.1 GCA_902826115.1 uncultured Nitrosomonas sp. | reverse complement strand
TTTGGATCATCCTCAGAACCATCTGGACCGTCATCCGTAAAGATAATGCTCACTAGCAGACCGTTGAGAAACGTTCCAAGGCAGTCGGTACCAGGCACAGATAGGTAGCACAATTTTAAGAATTCTTTTTCTCATCGCTGAGTACCTGCGGCAAAGCAGCTTTTAAATAATAAAACATGGACCACAGGGTTAAAACAGCAGCAATATAAATAAGCCATGTACCAATTTCTTGCGGATTAAAGCTTGCGCCGATATTGTCATGATAAAGCAATAAAGGAATCGCAATCATTTGTGAAGTTGTTTTGATTTTACCCAGGAAAGATACTGCGACACTTTTCGACCGACCTATTTGCGCCATCCATTCACGTAAAGCTGAAACTGTAATTTCCCGCCCAATGATAATCAAAGCAATGGGTGCATCCAGGCGTCCCAGATAAACCAGCACAATCAATGCAGCAGAAACCATTAATTTATCAGCTACCGGATCAAGAAATGCGCCAAAAGCCGATGTTTGATCCAGAATCCGGGCCAGATAGCCATCTAGCCAATCCGTAATGGCTGCGCCCGCAAAAATTGCGGTAGCGACTAAGTTCTGATTAGTGGGAGACAACCAGGAATGGGGAAAATAAAAGATACCAACAAATAACGGTATGGCCAGTATTCTTAGCCATGTTAGTAGATTGGGCAGATTGTAAGGCATATTGTTGTAGCTTTAACTGACAATTAAAAGGATATCCATTTTGACGGATACGGCAGGACTAAAAAGCGTTGAATTATATAATCAACGAGCCATTATGGATGCTTAATGCAATTCTTTATATATTTTTTCGGCTAATTTACGGCTTATCCCTTCTGTTTGTTGCAATTCTTCTATACTGGCAGTTAACACTCCTTTTAACCCGCCAAATCGACCTAATAAACGCTGCCTGCGTTTAGCACCTACTCCGGTGATAGTTTCCAGGCTTGAACTGGTTCTGGCCTTTCCACGCCTGCCTCGGTGACCTTGGATTGCAAAGCGATGGGCTTCATCACGTATTTGTTGAATAAGGTGCAATGCAGGATGTTCGCTGGGTAATTGTAACGGCTTTTTAGGGGGCGGAAAAATCAATTGTTCCAGACCCGGCTTGCGTTCTTCCCCTTTGGCCACACCCAGCAAATTCGCATCACTAATACCCAATTCTTGTAACGCTTCTTGTGCAGCAGAGATTTGACCTTTTCCGCCATCAATCAGAATCAAATCCGGCAATTGCCCTTCGCCTCTCACTACTTTCTGATAGCGCCGGGATAGTGCTTCACGCATGGCAGCATAATCATCACCAGGCGTAATGCCTTCGATGTTAAAACGACGGTATTCATTATTACGCATGGCATAATTGTCGTACACCACACAGGATGCAACGGTAGCTTCACCCAGGGTATGACTGATGTCAAAACATTCAATACGATTTAATCCGGGCATATTCAATGCCTGCTGCAACGCCAATAAGCGTTTCTCCTGACTGGCCTGTCGGCTCATCATTTGTGTTAGCGCCAAGTGAGCATTCTCAGCAGCCATATCCAGCCAGACGCGTTTTTCACCCACTGGATTGGTATTAATCGCGATTTTATGCCCACATTGATTAGTTAATAATTCCTGCAAAGCTTCGCGCTTGATTTTTTCACCCAGGATAATCAATGGCGGCACACTCCTATTCAGATAATGTTGCGCCAGGAAGGCCTCAATGACACTGGCCGGTGTGCAATCGTCCGCATTCTGAGGAAAAAAACTCTTGTCGCCCAAATGCCGCCCACCTCTGATCATCGCAAGATTGACACAAACCTTACCCGCACCATCTTTGATGAACACGCACGCGACCACATCCGCATCAAGCGCCTTGCCGCTATCGACAAACTGTTTCTCGCGGATTTTACGTAAGGCCTGAATCTGATCCCGCAACAAAGCTGCCTGTTCATATTCCATCCGATCCGCTGCCTGTTGCATCTTGACTGAAATGGCTTCCATCACTTCAGTCTGTTTGCCTTGCAAAAACAGCTCGGCGCTCCTGACATCACTTTGATACGCTTGCGGGGAAATTTGATTGACACAGGGTCCGCTGCATCTTTTGATCTGGAACAATAGGCATGGACGGGTGCGATTGCTGAATACGCTATCTTCGCAAGTACGCAACCGGAATATTTTTTGCAGCAATTGTATGCTTTCTCTGACGATGCCAGCATTTGGATAAGGCCCAAAATACTGATGCGTCTTGTCCAATACCCCACGGTAAAAGCCCAAACGAGGAAAGCTGTGACCGCTCAGAATAACATAGGGATAGGTTTTATCGTCCCGGAAAATGATGTTGTAGCGCGGTTTCAGGCTCTTGATTAAATTATTCTCAAGTAATAGCGCCTCAGCCTCGGAACGAGTGACCGTTGTTTCAATTCCGGCCACTTGCGAAATCATGAGTTGTATTCTGGGTCCTAGATTGGATTTCTGAAAATAAGAAGAAACCCTTTTTTTCAGACTCACTGCCTTGCCAACATAGATCACCTCGCCTTTGGCATTGATCATGCGATAAACGCCTGGCTGAAGGGGCAGATTTACACAAAAATCCTTTGCATCAAAATCGGTGTTCGACAAACTACTCAGTCCTCATTACCCAGTAACTTTCCCGCAATTGCCCAATTTTCATCAGGAATTTCATCAAAACTGATATAGGTATAAGATTTTGGTTTCTTGGCGATACGCTCCAGAGTGTCAGTCAATTCGGCGGCAATTTGTTTTTTTTGTTCGCGCGTTAACTTTCCGGCAACGCGGATATTGACATACGGCATGTTCAATTTCTCCTGTGAATTTAGTAATGTTCCGATCATTTCATATCGGCAACCATATTCTCAAACACCTGTTCAAACATTTCTGTTGTAAGGCGTTTGGTCTGCGTATTGTAGCGGCTACAATGATAGCTGTCATAGAGTTTCAGGCCATTTCCCAGCGGCAAATGATGGGCAATGCCGTGACCAAACGGATAATCCTTTAACTTAAGCTGCAAGCTCATTAACACCGCCTGATGTGCTACTGTCCCCAGCGCAAGCAGTGCCACGCCGCCATTTTGCATGAATGCCTTGACCTCAGTCACCAGATACTGATTGCATTGTTTGATTTCAGTGGGAATGGGTTTGTTTTCCGGCGGCAAGCATTTCACCGCATTAGTAATGCGACATCCCGTCAACTGTAATCCGTCATCCGCTGAAAGCGACTCATGTCGAGTGGCAAAACCAAACTTATGCAACGTCTGGTAGAGTAGAATCCCTGCATAATCACCGGTAAATGGCCGGCCCGTTCGGTTGGCGCCATGCATGCCCGGTGCCAAACCAACAATGAGTAACTTAGGATCGATATCACCAAAAGCGCTGACTGGCCGTGCATGATATTCGGGATATTTGGTTTTTACCGACCGCAAAAAATCAGATAGGCGTGGGCATTGCTGACAATCCAGCGGATCCAACACTGCGCATGCCTGCGTTAAAGAATCATTAGTCATTCGTAAAGATTATCGTAAAGGGTTATAAAATATGGACAGTGTGTTCGCAAAATTCAGTGTTTGCTCAATGATTTCTCTATCTGGATACCGCACCCCTCGCAAATGCTCAGCCTATAAAAGGAGTTATTGAAACTGAAACCATAGTTGGTTTTAGATCGAGTCACTATGCCAAGTATCGCATCAAAAACTCATCATTTTTATATTCAGTTTTGTTTCGTCATTCTGTTATCCATGACAATGATACCTAGCATCGCTGTGGCAGATGAATCCGACGATACAGCAAAAAACTCAGCCATAGTGATACTGTCGGCACCCGACGACATTAAAGAATTTCTCATCAAGTATTTTAAATTGCCCACCGAACCCTTCCCGGACAGTACTGCGGAAAAAACTTATTTGTATCGCGCACAAAAGGAAATTCGTAATTTATTGGTAACAGAGGGTTATTTCTCGCCGATAATTTCTTTATCGCATCAGACCCAAGGTGAAATCACCAAACCCGAGATCAAAGTCGATCCCGGTATCTTAACGCGCATTGGCTCCGTTGCCATAGAATTCCACGGCGCAATCACGCAAGCAGACACCAAATACCAACAGCGTATGGAGCAAATTCGCGCCACATGGCCTTTGCAAACCGAGGCACCATTTCGTTCTTCTGACTGGGAGCAAGCGAAAGCGACTTTACTCGCCAATCTAGTGCAAGAGGAATTTGCCGCCGCCAATATTGTGACCAGCCAGGCAAAAATCGATACTGATCAGGCGCGCGCAGATCTTTCTCTAGTGATTGATTCCGGACCAATTTTTTATTTTGGTGAGATACAAATCACCGGATTGGAGCGTTATGATCCATCCTTGGTCACCAATCTGGCCACCTTTAAGGCGGGGGATGCTTATCGTCGGGATCTACTGCATCTTTACCAAATCGCGCTGCAAAAAGCGCCGCAATTTAGCACTGTTTCGGTCAGCATTACGCCCGACACCACTCAGCATCGATCCATTCCCGTGCAAGTGATTCTGACCGAAGCGCAATCGCAGCGCTTTGCCTTTGGTGGCGGATACAGCTCGAACAATGGTGCGCGCGGCGAAATCAATTATCGCAATCATAATTTCATGAATCGAATCTGGAATCTAACCAGTATGTTGCGCTTAGAACAAAAACGTCAAACCTTTTTTGTCGGTATTGATACCTTGCCCAATCAAAATAACATCAATTATTCATTGGGTGGCAGCCTGCAAATGACCGACATTGAAAATCTGAAGACAGCGGAGGAAAAAATTGGCGCCACTCGCAATCACCGCACGCAAGAAATTCAAGAACAATTTGGATTAAATTGGCAGCGAGAAGACAAAAAACCTGCGGGAGCCATTCATCAGATCAATGAAGCATTGGCGCTCGATTGGCGCTGGCGGCGTCAGGTGGTGGATGATCCGCTCCACATCCGCCGAGGCGATGTCACTGAAATTCGCATCGCCGGCGGCAGCCAGCAAGTGCTTTCCGATCAGGATTTTATTCGTACCTATGCACGACAGCAAAGCTGGTGGCCAATAGGCTCTCAACATGTTCTTTATGTGCGTGCGGAAGTCGGTTATACGTTGGCTCCCTCACGCTTTGGCATTCCTCAGGAGTATCTGTTTCGTGCCGGTGGCATTCAATCCATTCGCGGTTATGACTTCAAAAGTATTGGCGTGGAAGAAGGCAATGCCATCGTGGGTGGCCGCGCTATGGCAACCGGCACTGTCGAATATACGCATTGGTTGACGCATCAATGGGGTGCCGCAGCGTTTGCAGATATCGGCAGCGCAGCGGACAGTTGGCAAAAAATGCACCCTTTTTTAGGCTATGGCGGCGGCATTCGCTGGCGCAGCCCTGCCGGTCCTTTGGCGCTGGATTTAGCTCGAGCCCATGAAACCGGCACATTACGTCTGCATTTCTCAATGTCGGTCGCATTCTAAACTGTGAACATGCCCACTCCGACCGATAATACCCCGCACAATTCTGTCAGCCGTAAAATTAAATACAGCTGGCTGATCGGCTTACTGCTGGTTGGGCTGTCATCGGTTTCAATGACAGGGTATTGGTTATTCAATAGTCAATCCGGTTTGCAATGGATTTTCTCTACTGTCCATCGCCTGAACCCTGATGTCATTCAATTTGAAGGCATTCAGGGAACCCTGCAAGCGATACAAATTGACCGCGTCCTTTTTGATCACAATGAACTCCGGCTGGAACTGCACAATGTGCAGATTACCTGGAATCCAGGTGATTTGCTGCGAAAACAGATCAACATTCGACAAATCACTGTTGAAACATTGCGCGCCCTCCTCCCGCCTGCGCCAGCATCAGACTCGCCCCCCACTTTGCCCGCAAGCTTACAACTACCATTCGCTTTGTCCGTTCAGCAAATTAAAGTCAGCTCCATACATATCATTTCGGCAATGGGTGAACAGCCTGCTCTGATTGTGTCTGATCTTACATCGTCGCTAGCAAGCGACGGACAGCGCCACCAACTCAATCACTTGGATTTTCATACACCATGGGGATCATTGAGCGCTCTGGCGACATTGAATGGCAGCACTCCGTTTGATTTATCAGGAAAGATTGATTGGTCAGATGCCAAACACTGGGGAGATACTCAGGCGGTGATCGCCGGCAATCTGGAACAAATGATCATTCAAGTCAATGCCAAACCACCCACCGGAAAAAGGGACTTAACGCTACACTTGCGCCCGTTTACAGTGAATCCGGTGACCCAGTTGCATGCTGCAATAGCAGATATTGACCCGGCTATTTTTCTTGCTGATGCACCGCATGCCAGCCTCTCGGTATCCGCAAATTTGGCTCAAAATGCATCTGGAGAATTGGAAGGTCGCATCCTGGTTGAAAATTACTCAGCAAACACACTGAACAACAACGGCCTTCCATTTTCCTCAATCAGCACGCAAGCACGCATTACCGCAGAAGTTCTGGTATTGCAGGATATACACGCGCAAATGACTGCCAATGCAAGCATGGAGGGAAATCTACTTTGGGATTTCAAGGATGCCACAGGTTCAGGCCATTTGCTGGTTAACCGGCTTAATCCACAGCATATAGATAGCCGCCTGCGTACTGCTCAGGTATCAGGGCAAATCAAACTGGAAGGCGACGCTCAGAAACAAACAGCGCATATCCAGCTCAAGGATCAATCGATCAGTTTAATGGCCGATGTGACGCGATCTAATCAACATATCAAACTGGAGCAGTTTAATCTCCAGCACAGCAAATCCCGGCTAACGGGACAGGGAAAGTTTGATCTTGGCGCTGTACCTGCCTTTGAAGTTTCCGGTCATCTAACCCATTTCAATATTGCAGATTTCATCCGGCAAGCACCTGCTTCCAATCTCAATGCCGCCATTCATCTATCCGGTCAATGGGCTGACCGTGTTGCTGGAACATTGAACTATACAATTCAAAACAGTCGTTGGGCAAAATTCCCGGTAACCGGCAGCGGTGAAGTGACATTTAACGGACTGACACAATTCAAAGGTAACGCAGCACTCAATCTGGGCGCCAATCATTTTCTGACTCAAGGCGGTATTGGCCAATCGGGAGATACCCTCCTGTTAACCGTAAATGCACCTTCCTTGGAGCAAATCGGCTTCGGAGTAGCGGGTGACTTGCAGTCACGCATACAGTTGCGTGGCAGTCTTGAATCCCCTGATATGGATCTCAACATCAAAAGCCGACAACTGTATTTGCCGGGAAACCGGCATTTATCAGGATTAATGGCCCGTGGGCAAATCAACAAAGAGAGCCTAGCCATCAAAGTAGCGATTGAGAACTATGCTGAGCACGAGAAAACACTCATTAATGACCTGAATCTCGAAGCCAATGGAAAAATTTCTGACCATATTCTGTTGGCTAAAGTACAAATCCATGACAAAACCAAGATTCAATTAAAAGCAGCTGGCGGCGTAGATGTTAAAACCCCACTATCATCCTTGCGCTGGAATGGACAATTAACCGAATTATCCTCCAGCGGCAAAATCCCCATTCGGCTAATGTCACCCACCAAGGTTTCAATCAGTCCCGAACAGGCTTCGCTTGGACAGACCACTTTCTCCATTTCCGATGGACATATCCACATCGATCAGCTGCAATGGACACCTCAAGATTGGAAAACTCGCGGCAATTTTACCGGCATTGCCTTATTGCCCGGCGAACATCCGGAATTGAAGCAACCCTTCTTACATTTGGGCGGTCACTGGGATTTCACTTCCAATACTCAACTCACTGGCAATCTCCATATACACAGGGAAAAAGGTGATTGGTATCTGCCTGGCGAAGTCCCGCAGCCCATCGGGCTAGAGATTATGCAATTAAAACTGGCGGCTCGGGACGAAAAGATCACTGGCAAGTTTGAGTTAATCAGCCAATATATCGGTACCGCTGATGCGCATTTGACTCTACCGATCCAACAATCCAACCATCGCTGGTCTATTTCCGAACATGCGCCGCTAAGCGGGGAAGTGATTGCAAATATCGCAAATTTAAAATGGATCGATCCCATCCTGGGCGACAGTATTAACATTGACGGACAACTTCGAGCACGAGCACATATTCAAGGAACACTGAATCAGCCAGATTTCAATGGTGAGGCCTCCGGTAAAGCATTGAGTATCGCATTGCTGGAACATGGAATCCATTTGCAGCAAGGTAATTTACTGGCCAGTTTTCATCAATCCAACTTGACGATTGATCAACTCAGTTTTATTACCCCCCCTGAATCACCGCCTGACGATCGCTTGCTCAAGGATATGCAACTCGGTGATCAATCAGGTTCGCTGACCATCACCGGAAACATAGGATTAGTGGGTAATGAAAGTGCTTTAAATTTCAAACTCAATCAGTTCCCGCTCACTCACAAAACCGATTATTGGGGCATTGTGTCCGGCTCCGGCCAGGCCAAGTTTCACAAAAACAGATTAAGCCTGGAAAGTAATATCGTGGCAGATGCCGGTTTATTGTTGCAACCACCTGCAGATCGGCCCGAATTATCTGAAGATGTTATTTTTGTAAACGCTCCCCACTCTGCCCAGCAAAAAATATTGCTTCAACTGGATGCGAATTTTGATCTAGGAGAAAAGTTTTTTATACGTGCATCCGGATTGGAAGGCCGCCTTGCCGGTCAATTGAAAGTTCAGAACGATCACCGCAATACCCTCAAAGTAAATGGCTCCATTGCAGCGCAAGACACCACATTCAAAGCCTATGGCCAGCACCTGAAAGTAAAGCGTGGCATTGTCAATTTCCAAGGGCCATTGGATGATCCCGGTTTGAATATTCTGGCGATTCGAGAAAATTTACCGGTAGAAGCCGGCGTTGAAATTATGGGTTCCGTGCGCCACCCACGCATCAAGTTGGTATCTACTCCGGAAGTTCCCGATACTGAGAAGTTATCATGGATCGTTTTAGGAAGGAAACCTGAAACAACGGGCTTGGACACTTCTTTACTGCTGGCAGCAGCAGGGTCGATATTGGGTGGTCAATCCGGCGTCGGCATTACCGAACGCATCAGTAGCGCTTTGGGCGTTGATGAAATCGCGGTCAAGCAGGCCAGCACCGGCAGTCCGCTCAGTGGGCAAATCGGCATGGTGGGCAAACGCATCTCATCGCGTGCATATCTGAGTTATGAGCGCAGCCTGGCAACCACCACGATGGGCATCACCAAGCTTACTTATAATCTGACGCCCAAAGTCACTGTAGTCACACAAGCCGGTGAAGATAACGCGATTGATTTGTTTTATACCCTGCAGTTTGACTAGCGTTTACTAAATCACAATTAATGCATATCGAAGAAACCAGTCCACTCACCCCGACCGGGCGCGCTTCGCTTATCCGTATTTCTTCCGATTGCGCCGGCGCCGACTATGCGCACGCCGGGCTTCAGCTTCGGTGGGTGGCGCGGGTTTCTTGTCGGCATAAGGATTATGTCCGACTTTAAAATCAACCCGCAAGGGTGTTCCCGACAGTTTAAAAACTTCACGGAAAGTATTTTCCAGATAGCGACGATAGCTTTCCGGCACATGATTGAGCATGGTGCCATGCACGATGATGAGCGGCGGATTGGAGCCTCCTTGGTGAGCATAGCGCATTTTAGGGCGCGACATGCCTCCGCGCGGTGGTGGATGCTTCTCGACGGCCGCAATCAACGCGCGTGTTAGCTTCGGTGTCGACAAATCTGCCATGGCTGCCGCATACGCTTTATCAATCGAGGGCAGCAAATTGCTCATACCCTTGCCGTGCAGCGCAGAAATATAATGTAATTGCGCAAAACCCAGAAAAGCCAGCTTGCGAGCCAATTCATGTTTAATCATATCGCGTTGATATTCATCCAGGCCATCCCACTTGTTCACCGCAATCACGAGTGCACGCCCTGCTTCCAGGATAAAGCCCGCAATATGAGCATCCTGATCGGAAATTTCACTTCTCGCATCCAGCACCAGCACTACAACATTGGCATCTTCAATCGCTTGCAAGGTTTTGATGACAGAGAATTTCTCCACGGTTTCAAATACATGCCCACGCCGGCGCAAACCAGCCGTGTCGATCAATGTATAGTGCTTTTCTTTATGTTCGAAATCGATATAAATACTATCGCGAGTAGTTCCAGGTTGATCAAAAGCTATCACCCGCTCCTCACCCAGCAAGGTATTAATCAATGTCGACTTGCCGACATTAGGGCGACCGACGATGGCAATTTTAGGATGTTTACTTGCTGGGGATTCTTCTTCAGTCTCTGGAAAATCAGCCAATGCCCATTCGGCAAGGTCTTTGATATGGTCACCATGCATGGCCGATACTGCACACGGCTCACCCAACCCTAACTCATAGAACTCGGCCGTCACAACCGCAATCGCCATGCCTTCGGTTTTATTGACCACCAGCAGAATATTCTTCCCGGATTTGCGCAGTTGCTCGGCAATAATTTTGTCGTGAGCAGTGACTCCTTGTCGCCCATCCACGATAAACAGCACTTTGTCGGCTTCATCAATGGCTTGCAATGTTTGCTTGGCCATGGCATGTAAAATGCCTTCTTTGACGACGGGTTCGAAGCCTCCGGTATCCATCACCAGATAAGGTTTATCGCCGACTCGCCCATGACCATAGTGACGGTCGCGCGTCAGACCCGGAATATCCGCGACAATTGCATCACGAGTGCGCGTTAAGCGATTAAATAAAGTTGATTTGCCAACATTAGGGCGACCAACCAGAACAAGTGTGGGTTTCATTATTTTATGCGACTAGTGTGCCGTACACGATAGGTGTGATTAAATGGAAAGAACATTGAAACCAGTGTTAGAGTATAGGCGAATCTATAAGATTCAGAAAGACTTACAAAATTTCTAGAATTGTGTACTAAAGGCGTAAACCCCCCCTTCAGTCGTTTGCACTGAAAACCCATCCGGCAATGCACTGGCCATTGTTTTGATATTACTACCATCAGTTGCGGCGCGAGCCATCAATGCACCGTCGTAGTTTCGAAGTATATTCACATAGCCTTGGTCATCAGCGATGATAAGGTATTGACCCATCAGGATGGGGCGGGTTAATTTTTTACTCCCTAGTTTACTTTGTTTCCACATACCAGCACCGGTCAGTATGTCATACGCAGCAATGATACCTTTATCTTCAGTGACATACACATAATCATTGTCCATGGTCAGGCCGGCACTGCTGGAAGATTCGCGTGCCCATATCTGGGAGCCATCATTAACCGCAAAACATCCCACGCGCCCTTGGTAAGCGACCGCGCACACAAATCGATTATTGACTACCGGCGCACTGGTGATATCCGTCATTCTTTCCAATTCAGTCACACCACGCGGTTGCGAAACCGCCACTTCCCAACCCACATTGCCATTAAACAAACTCATTGCCACTAATTTACCACCGGGGAAACCAGCAAATACAGCGCCATGCGCAAGGGTTATTCCAGCGGTACTGCGCACGGTCAATGCAGGCGTCGCTCCTTGATAAATCCACTTACGCTTACCGTCGATAGCATCAAGCGCAAAGATTCGACCATCTAAAGTGCGCACGACAACGATATTATTCTGTACTTGGGGCGGACTGAGAATTTCGCTGGTAACCATTGCTCGCCATAACATATGACCGGAGTCATTATAAGCCAGCACTTCGCCTTTAAAGGTTCCTACAAGAATTAACCCCTCACCGATGCCAACTCCCGCCGAAAATTTATTTTTAGTTTTGACCTGCCATATCTCTTTGCCAGTCGCAGCATCGTATTTCGTAAGCTTTCCCTCTTCATCTGCCGCGTATAATGCGCCATTTTCATACGCCAGACTGAAAGAGGCAATCCGGCTCTCGCTCACCTTATTTTTCCATTTCAAGGGAATACGGGTAGCCGCTTTCAAAGCATCCAGCTCTTCCTTGTCATAGACAATTTCTTCTTCTTTAACAAAGATGTCTGATATTTGCGTACTCATTGATTCAATGATGCGCATATCAAATGGGTTCATCGTGCTGCCACAGCCCGACAGTAGCAAAACAACCCATAACGATAATAAAAAGAAATGCCTAGGTCCGGCAAAATGCAATTGAGCAGTCACTATAATGATTATTCGGAGTTGCCTAATGCATCCAATTTCATTTGGACGATACTATGATAATTACTTGTCTTACTCAGCTTATCAATGGCTGCCTGATAGCTGAGACGCGCTTCAGAAATTTTCTTTGCTGCAACCAATATATCGCCCTTGCGATCAGAATATAACCCAGAAAAAGTTTCATCATGCTGGACATTGAGCGTTTTAAGGGCTTCATCGTATTTTTCTTCATCCAACAAAATACCTGCAATTCTGAGCCGCACCAGATCATGCATGGCAGGTTCTTTTGCATGATCAATGATCCATTGCAGATTTTGTATCGCCCGTTTAGTGTTACCTGCCTGCACATCGGCCTGCGCCGCAATCAACGCAGCACGAGGCGCATAACCGCTGGATGGAAATCCCTCAGTCAGCAATTGTGCCGCATCATTGATTCTCGTTGCGTCATTGGATAATTGCACCTGCTGCAGCAAAACATACAAATCGGCTGCTTGCTGTGATTGTTTTTGTTGATAATATTTCCAGGCTTGCATGCTACCAACGGTCACCAGCAGCGCTGTTAAAATGATCGTGGTAGCCGTGCCGAATTTATCCCACCAGGTTTTGATTCCATCAATTTTTTCATGCTGTTCAAGATCATAAGTCGCCATTGCATCTTCCTGAATAAGTTTGGTATTGGAGAAACTCAATTAATTGAGAAAGTTATTTGTTACATTAAACATCCACTCATGGATGACATAACGCTTGTTTTTTAATAAGCTCAGTGACTGCGGTTAATTTTACACTGGCTTGCTCAATAGGTTCACGCAGCGGCTTAATCGTCACTTCCTGTGCCTTGACTTCATCATCGCCAATAATCAACGCGTAACAAGCACCCGTAGCATCCGCTTTTTTCATTTGCGACTTAAAGCTGCCACCGCCGCAATGCAAAATAACCTTCAATCCATGATCACGCAGAAATTCGGCACACGTCCAGGCGTAATCCGTCACTTGTTCGCCCTGATGTACGATGTAAATATCCGGTACAGGTAGCCCTATTTTCTCAGTACGTTCCTGCATCAAGGCAAGCAAGCGTTCGATTCCCATTGCAAATCCACAAGCTGGCGCGGGTTTTCCCCCGACTTGCTCAATTAATCCGTCATACCGACCGCCCGCGCAAACGGTTCCCTGCGCCCCCAGCTTGTCGGTAACCCATTCAAATACGGTTCGATTGTAATAGTCGAGTCCTCGAACCAAGCGTAAATTGATGTCAAAATTAATGCCCTGCTCGCGCAGGATATGTTGCAAGGTTTCAAAATGGATACGCGATTCCTCATCCAGATCATCGATCAACTTGGGCGCGCCCTCTATAATCATCTGCATTCTGGGATTTTTGCTGTCCAATATGCGCAGTGGATTGGTGTGCAAGCGCCTTAACGCATCTTCATCCAAACTATCGCGATGCTGCTCGAAGTACTTTATCAAACGCGTGCGATGCAGCGCACGCGACTCAGCATCACCTAATGTGCTGATTTCCAGTCTCAAACCAGAGATCCCCAGCAAATCCCATAAGCGTGCACACATCACGATCAATTCAGCATCGATATCTGGTCCGGCATACCCTAACGCTTCCACTCCCACCTGATGGAATTGTCGATATCGTCCCTTTTGAGGCCGTTCATGTCGAAACATGGGCCCCGCATAATAGAGTCTTTGCGGGCCTGCATACAAAAGATTATGCTCGATGACAGCACGCACACATGAAGCTGTGCCTTCGGGGCGCAAAGTCAAGCTATCATTGTTGAGATGATCGACAAAGGTGTACATCTCTTTCTCAACAATATCAGTGACTTCACCTATCGACCGGGCAAATAGATCAGTCTGTTCTACGATAGGCGTTCGAATGTTGCGATAGCCATAGGCTGCCAACCATTGTTGTATTATTTGTTCAAAATGAACCCACAGATAGGATTCATCAGGCAGGATATCATTCATCCCACGGATTGCTTTTACACCATTAGCCATCAGACAGCTTTTCTCGGATACTTTTCGCTAACATATTTATCAACAATTTGGCGAAACTCATAGGCAATATTATCGCCTTTTAAAGTGACGGTTTTTTGACCGTCCACAAATACTGGAGCTACCGGAGTTTCACCAGATCCTGGCAAACTGATTCCTATGTTGGCATGCTTGCTCTCGCCCGGACCATTGACCACGCAACCCATGACAGCCAATGTCATATTCTCAACACCATCATACTGCTCGCGCCATACGACCATTTCATCACGCACATAAGCTTGAATACTTTCTGCCAATTCTTGGAAATAGGTGCTGGTTGTACGTCCACAGCCTGGACAGGCAGCGACTAGCGGGACAAATGCACGCAATCCCATCGTTTGCAGAATTTCTTGCGCCACAATGACTTCGCGCGAGCGGCTTCCACCAGGCTCAGGTGTCAGAGAAATACGAATCGTATCGCCAATGCCTTCCTGTAACAGAACTGATAATGCCGCTGTTGAGGCAACAATGCCTTTAGAACCCATACCTGCTTCTGTCAGCCCTAAATGGAGAGCATAGTCACAACGCGCAGCCAGCTCGCGGTATACCATGATCAAATCCTGCACACCGCTTACTTTACAAGACAAAACAATCTTATTTCGATTCAGGCCGATTTCTTCAGCTTTGGAAGCACTTTCCAATGCTGAAGTAATCAATGCTTCTCGCATCACATATTTGGCATCCTGCGGATTACTGGAAGATGCATTTTCATCCATGATGCGCGCCAACATTTCTGGATCAAGGCTACCCCAGTTGACGCCGATACGTACCGGCTTGTCATATTTGCAGGCCGTTTCAATCAAGGTAGCAAATTGTTCATCACGTTTCTTGCCATGACCAACATTCCCTGGATTGATGCGAAATTTGGCTAAAGCTTTCGCACATTCGGGGTAACTGGTCAATAATTTATGACCATTGAAGTGAAAGTCGCCAACAAGCGGCACGTGACACCCCATATCATCCAAGCGTGCACGAATTCCCGCCACTGCGCTGGCTGCCTCCATTGAATTTACTGTAATACGAACCAGTTCAGATCCTGCGCGCGCCAACTGCGCAACCTGTTCAGTCGTTGCAACCTCATCGACTGTATCGGTATTGGTCATTGATTGCACCACGATAGGCGCGCCACCGCCCAACATAATCGAACCTACACGCACACCCACACTAGGGCGACGATTCATAGAGAAACTATTTTGAGACATAATTTAAGTATATTGAGATCAAAAGATTACAAGCGCTTTTATTCAAGCGTAAAACGAGCAGTTCCGTCTTGCTTTTTATAGGAACGAATATCTACTTCCGTTCCATTATAGGTGAGAATGACTCCCGATGCATTGCCTAAGACAATCGATAGCGGTCTCTTACCAGTAAGGTTTTGTTCTGTTCCTCCCTTTCTGACTTGTTCCAGTAGAGAAACTCCCTTTCCGTCAAGCACTTTCACCCATGAATCTGCAGTAAATTTAAAATGTAAATTACCCAGATCATTAGGGATGCTCGCCAAATCATCCATTCCTTTTAAGAAGGATTTGTTGTCTAATTCAATGACCTCGGTTTTGGTAGCAGAAGATCCCGCGTCAGCGCTTTTGTTGTTAGCTGACGGAGTGAATTCTGGCGCTTTATTGACTTGAGAAAATGCTTCATTATTCACACTGGTCGATAGCGGCAGCTGAATCTCCACTGAGGTCTTTGCTGCATCAATTGTCACCTCACTAGCGGTAGTAGCATTTTGATCCGCCTGCTTAGTCCAGCCGCTACTTTCGTAAACATAATAAACTCCCACCACTATCATCAGCAAAACAATAACAGTGATTAACCGATTGCCCCCCGAATCTTCTCGATTCGAAGCAAAGGATATTTGTTTATTTTTCAGCGGTGTTCTTTCATAGGTTGATATCACCGGAGTTGATTCTGGCAGCATTTGCAAAAGCGGATTAGGATCCAACTGCACCAGATGCGCATAATTGCGAATAAAGCCACGCAAAAAAGTACGCCCGGGTAACTTGTCAAATGCTTCTTTCTCAATCGCTTCGATTTGTTGCACTGAAAGACGTAGTTGTCGAGATACGTCTTCAATGCTCATGCTCCTTGCCATTCTCGCTCTACGCAAAATATGTCCGACGCTTTGTAAAACACTGGCTGAGTCAATCGCATTTGAGTCATTGAGGGTTACTTGACTATCCGTATTTGCATTCATTCTATGATCACTCGAATCGATTGTTTCCACCGCGCCGTTGTCTTGATGACTGGTAAAAAAACCGTCATCATGTTTTTCCGGTATCCATTTATTTTCATTCGCTATTGAATCGTGCTGCGTATTCTCAACGTAATCTTTATGCTCAAACGATGATGCATAGTTTCCAGTGATTGTGTCTGAATTGATCCTGCCCGGCTCAACATCTTGCGCCTGCTGATTATGCTCATTTTTCTGATTGATATCATTCATTATCTGATCTTTCCTTCTCGAACGGCTATTGCTTCTTTGGAATCAGGGAAGTGTTTCTGTAACTGAAAAATATAGCTATCAGCAGCCATTAGATCACCCATCGCTTGTTCAATTCGAATTGCCAATAACAAACTTTCGGGAGTCGATGCACTGTTTTGCAATAATTGCGCAATCCTTGATTTAGCAAGGATTAAATTTCCACGCTGAAAATCCACATCAACCAAGCCAATCAATGCAGGTGCATAATTTGCCTGAATCGACAGTGCTTTTTGGAAGAATAATAGTGCTTCGTCGTATTTTTGGCGCTTGATTTCACAAGAACCTGCATTGGCCAATGACATTTCCGGTGTTGAATATAATGGATCTTTGGCGGCAATCATAAAATAATTGATGGCTTCATCCATGCGCTGTGGGAAACGCTGACACAAAAACCAGCCATAGTTATTCTGAATCTCGGAATTTTTGGGTGCCATGCGTACAGCCTGTTCGAAGTTATCCAGCGCTTTGCTGTTTTCATTCAGCGCCATATTGACCAAGCCGAGTACATTGTAGGCTGGTGCATAATCAGATTTTGCCTTTAGCGCTTCGGCCACTTCTTCCAGAGCAACATCCAATTGCCCTCTATTGAAATACTCCGCTGCCAATTCGGTATGGATTTTAGCGCTTTGATGCACCCGCTCAGATTGTGCTTGATTCGACAACCCATCGTCGATTGGTTGCTGGACACAACCGCTTAGCCATAGAGCATGCAGTAATATAAAAAAAATTAACAGAATCCTTTTCACTTTACTATTCCACCTTTCCACCCGCTGTTCGACGAGTTTTATCTCTCACTTGACCGGCCAATTGACCACAAGCCGCAGCAATATCATCGCCACGGGTTTTTCTGACTGTGGTCACTAACCCTGCTTGCATCAATACATCACGAAAAATACGCACTGCTTCTGCGCTAGAGCGTTTGAAACCAGACCCAGGAAAGGAATTAAACGGGATGAGGTTAAATTTACAGGGCGTATCTTGCACCAAATTAATCAGCTCATGTGCATGCCCGACGCTGTCATTCACGCCATCCAACATCACATATTCAAAAGTAATAAAATCCCGAGGTGCGGCTGTTAAATATCTTTGACAAGCTGCCAGTAATTCTTTGATGGGATATTTTTTATTAATGGGCACCAACTGATCGCGTAAACTATCGTTGGGCGCATGCAGCGAAACGGCTAAAGCAACCGGGCAGCGCTCACGCAATCGGTCCATAGCAGGCACTAACCCGGATGTACTCACCGTCACTCGACGCCGTGACAAACCGTAAGCATGATCATCCAGCATCAAATCCAGAGCCATCACCACATTGTCAAAATTAGCCAGTGGTTCACCCATGCCCATCATCACCACATTGCTAACCACTCGGTCGTTATCCGTCAGCGTATCGTTAGGATCTGCTTTGAGGGTTTTATTGGCAATCCACAACTGGCCAATGATTTCTGCGACTGTTAAATTCCGATTGAATCCTTGTTTTCCCGTCGAACAAAAAGTGCATGCCAAAGCGCATCCGACTTGACTGGAAACACACAAAGTACCTCGATTGGCTTCAGGTATAAAAACAGTTTCTATGCCATTACCTGCACCAACCGACAACAGCCATTTGCGTGTTCCGTCCGCTGCTACATAGTCAGAGATGATCTGCGGTGACTCAATGACTGCCAACACTGCTAATTTCTCGCGCAACCCTTTTGCCAGATCACTCATGTCGACAAAATCAGTAATGCCAGATTGATGAATCCAGCGCAGCAACTGTTTTGCACGAAAAGGCTTTTCGCCGATTTCTGTACAAAAGTCGGCTAAGCCTTTGGCATCATAATTTAACAGATTGGTAGTCACTATTCAGAGTCAGTGCGTGTTAACGGGAATGGATATTCAATGTTGGGAAAAAGCACGCAATTTCAACAGCGGCGGTTTCAGGAGCATCCGAGCCATGCACGGCATTGGCGTCAATATTGTCCGCAAAATCACCCCGAATCGTCCCTTTGTCTGCTTTCTTGGGATCAGTCGCCCCCATTAAGTCCCGGTTCTTTTTAATGGCATCTTCACCTTCCAAGACTTGCACCATGACAGGACCGGAGGTCATGAATGTTACTAAATCACGGAAAAATGGGCGTTCACGATGGATTCCATAAAATTGTTCCGCCTCTGCTTGAGACAAGTGCATCATACGCGCAGCAACAATTTTTAAACCATTTGATTCAAAACGCGAATAAATTTGTCCAATGACATTTTTCGCAACTGCATCCGGCTTAATAATTGACAAGGTTCTTTCAATCGCCATTAAATACTCCAATAAATTAGTAAATTAAACATACATTTTAACAAAAAATACAGATTCGATACGAGAAAACATACAGTATCGGTCATAAGCAGATTATTTCCCAAAATCATCTTGCATTAAAACTATTTGAAATTGACTTTGGTGAAAATAACCACATCGATTCATTAGGATCGAATATTCAGCAACATTCCAAAAAAGATGCTTTAAATCCAGATAAATAGTAGTTAATGAGACTGTGGGCGATTACGAAAATACTGCTTATTATCATAATAAGCTTCATGATGATTTTCATCAGTCCAGCCAGGGTAACCTAATAAGGGAACGGGCGTCAGATCGGAGCTGGATGACAGCGTTTGCAATAAAAAAGGTTCTAGCATTTGATCGATTGACTGTAATTGATCCAGCATCGTTTGTTCAAAGAATGCTTGCTCTCTATTAAAAATAATTCCTTTTCCGGTCATACCTGTATAAGGGTTCAGTGCTTTTTCAAATAAACCGTGGCCAAAAATGAAAAAGCGCATGGATGACAGTACCGCTGTTCGCTCTTGCCAGAACAGCCGCTTCCATTCAAAGTCTCTTAATAATGCTATTAATCTTTTTTCGCTGCTGACAACCACAACACCGGATTCATCAAATAGTGTCGCGGCATCTCTTAATGCACCCCGCTGGTTGATCGGATTCTTTGGTTCAATTAATTGAGCCCGATAATGAAGTTGATTCAGCACCGATTTGGCCTGCGGAAATATCTGCCATACCAATGCATTAAAGAAATCATGCCAGTTTTGCGTTCTTGTTGGCACTTGACCTGTCAAAAAAATTTGTGATTCATATTGTTGCTCGAAACACTGCTTACCCCTTATCGGCGGAACAAAGCAGATCATTTTCCCTGATCGAGTAACAATAGGTTGCCGTTGCAATCGCTGCAAACAATTCAGGTGATTATGTTCTGGCCAATGATGCTTGTGTGTGAAACATTGCTTAAAATGCTGGAAGGATGCAAACATGGGAGAAAGGTCCATGAAATCCGGATTCCAGTATTGAATGCTCATAGCGCATTAACTTCCATTAGACAACTTATCGTAATGCACGCAATCCGCCAACCGACCAGATCATTGATTGCATTTCTTACCAATGGACAAGTTCATATTAACTGAACATCAATCAGGTTCCAGGGCATGAACCCAAGCTAATTTGGCTTTAAGCAACAGGAGCAGGGATGCGCATCAGTTGTGTACACAGATTAACAAGTCTATCGCGCATTTGCCTTCTATCCACAATCATATCAATGGCACCATGCTGCAAAAGAAACTCAGCTCGTTGAAAACCATCAGGGAGTGTTTGACGCACCGTCTGTTCAATTACGCGCGGACCGGCAAAACCAATGAGCGCACCCGGCTCGGCAATCACAACATCGCCAATAAATGCAAAACTTGCTGAAACTCCCCCCATCGTTGGATCTGTTAGCACGGATATAAAAGGTAGCTTGTGATGGCTTAATTGCGTCAAGGCAGCTGTTGTTTTTGCCATTTGCATCAGTGAGAACAAGCCTTCTTGCATGCGTGCGCCACCGCTGGCGCTAAAACACACAAACGGCAGATGCTGATCAATACAGGCCTTAACGCCGCGCACGAATCGCTCTCCCACAACAGATCCCATCGATCCTCCCATAAAACCAAATTCAAATACCGCAACCACAAGCGGCATAGTCTTTATGGTTCCTTGCATGACGACTAAAGAATCATCTTCATCAGTGCTCTCTTTGGCTTGCGACAAACGATCTACATAGCGCTTACTATCTTTGAACTTAAGTGCATCCGTAGCGATTACTTCCGCGCCGATCTCATGGCGCCCTTCCGGATCAAGCAGTAAATCAATACGATTCCTTGCAGAGATACGGTTATGATAATCACACTTTGGACAGACATTCAGATTTTTGGCCAAATCGGTGTAATATAAAACCGCTTCACAGTGATTACATTTACTCCATAAGCCTTCCGGTACAATCTTCTTTTCACCTGTCTCTTTTCTCTTGATCTTGGGTGGAATGATATTCTGAAACCAACTCATGAATGTTGTTCCCTAACAAATTCGTTAAGCATTGCTTGAATTCTCATCAATGGCTTTGCGTAATGTACTCAATAAACTTCCAACATTTCCTAATAACTCGGCGTCAGAAGATTGCTCAATTTCTTCAATGATACGACTACCCACGACCACGGCATCCGCGAGCCCCGCAACCGCTTTCGCAGTCACCCCATCTCGAATACCGAATCCGACTCCAATGGGGATGGAAATAAAGTTACGTAGTCGCTGCAACATATCGCTCACATCTTGCAGATCCAGATGCGATGCTCCAGTGACTCCCTTCAATGAGACATAATAAATATAGCCTCTGGCCATTTTTGCCACTTGTTGAATTCGCGCTTGAGGCGTTGTCGGAGACAATAAAAAGATCGCATCAATTCCGTGCTGCTCCAAGCACCGAACCCATTCACCGGATTCCTCCGGTGGATAATCAACGATCAATACACCATCGACGCCACAACTCTTTGCTTTGGAAGAGAATGCTTCATAACCAAGCGCCTCAATAGGATTTGCATATCCCATCAAAACAACTGGCGTGTCAGCATTCACTTTTCTGAATGCTGACACCATATCTAGTACATTATTAAGGCTAATATGGTGTTTCAAAGCACGCTCTGAAGACCTCTGTATAGTAGGCCCATCAGCCATCGGATCTGAAAAAGGCACGCCCAGTTCAATAATGTCAGCACCCGATTGAACCAATTGATGCATTAGCTGCACGGTCATTTCAGGATTGGGATCGCCTGCAGTGATAAATGGAATTAGCGCTTTGCGATTCTGCGATTTGAGTACCGCAAAAGTTTTAGCAATACGATTTATACCTTTAGCATGATCCTGAGTACTCGAACCACTTATTAAGCTTTTAATACCATTTAAAAAATTCAGCATTCATTGACTCTCATTTTTTTCAGAAAATCACAAAATAAAAATATACCGACAGATCAATTTTTAGAGTGTCAAACCGGACATTTGTGCAACTGTGGCCATATCTTTATCTCCCCGACCCGACAGATTTACCAAGAGTAGCTTGTCTTTAGGCAATGTCGGCGCAAATTTCGCAGCATATGCCAATGCATGACTGGATTCCAAGGCGGGCATTATTCCTTCGTAACGACACAGCTTATGAAATGCGTCCAATGCTTCATCGTCAGTAACCGCAACATACTCTGCTCGCCCACAATCTTTCAGCCAAGCATGTTCTGGCCCAACTCCTGGATAATCAAGACCGGCAGAAATTGAATGGGTCTCGATAATCTGACCATTTTCATCCTGAATCAGATACGTGCGATTACCGTGTAACACGCCGGGCCTACCTGTTGATAACGTGGCAGCATGCTGTTGGGTATCAATCCCTTTTCCGGCTGCCTCCACACCAATCAATCTGACATCGACGTTATCGATATAAGGGTAGAATAAACCAATCGCATTAGATCCACCGCCCACGCAAGCAATTAAAGCATCCGGTTGCTGATTAAAATCCTCTTGCATTTGTACCTTAGCTTCATTCCCAATAATTGCCTGAAAATCCCTCACCATCATGGGATAAGGATGTGGTCCAGCTACCGTTCCAATGATATAAAAAGTATTCTCAACATTGGTGACCCAATCACGCATTGCTTCGTTCAATGCATCCTTTAAAGTGCGGGATCCTGATTCTACCGGCACGACTGTAGCACCCAGCAACTTCATGCGATATACGTTGGTGGCCTGACGTTTAACATCCTCAGAGCCCATATAAACAACGCATTCCATGCCATAACGAGCGGCAACCGTTGCACTTGCGACGCCATGCTGACCGGCACCGGTTTCGGCAATAATCCGTTTCTTACCCATACGTCGCGCAAGCAATGCTTGTCCGATAGTATTATTTATCTTATGCGCACCGGTATGATTGAGATCTTCGCGTTTTAGCAGTATCTGAGCTCCACCTAAATATTCAGACCACCTTTTCGCGTGATAGATTGGACTTGGGCGTCCCACATAATGTTTTAGTTCATAAGCAAATTCAGCTTGAAAGTCTGGATCATTGCGATAATGTTCATATTGTTCCCGCAAATCTTCCAAGGCTGAAATCAAGGTTTCTGCAACGAATACGCCTCCGTACGGCCCAAAATGGCCATCTTTACTAGGAAGATCATATGCACTCACGATTGTTTTACTCCTTGCATGAAAGCAAAAATTTTTTTCTCATCTTTGATACCTTTTGCCGCTTCCACACCGCTTGATACATCAACTGCCCAGGGGCGAGTTTGTTTGATTGCCATTGAGACATTACTTGAATCCAAGCCACCGGATAGAATGAGCGGAAGCGGCAAATGCTGAGGAATGAGACGCCAGTCGAAAGCATGTCCTGTACCGCCCGGCATATCGGCTGCATAAGTATCCAGCAGTAATCCCTTTGCTGTCTTGTATCTCTCGGCGTATTGTAACAAATCTGTATCTTGTTTGACTCTAATCGCTTTGATATAGGGGTGTGAAAATTGATTACAAAACTCAGGTGATTCATCGCCATGAAATTGCAGCAGATTTAATTTGGCAGCTTTGATTGTTTTTTCAACCCAACCAAGATCGGGATCCACATAAACACCTACCGTGCAAATAAATGGCGGGATTTGTGCAGCAATCTGGCCTGCCATTTCCGGTTCAATATAACGCGCACTTTTCGACCAGAAAACAAAACCAATGGCATCAACTCCAAGCTGCACTGCAGCTTTTGCATCTTCATAGCGGGTAATGCCACACACTTTCACACGGACTGACATGACGATAAGTGATCTTCTTTTGTACGATTAATGAGTAGTCAGTAGCCCAGGAATAATCGGCAAGTCGGTCAAGCGTGGCATCGGCCAAACTGAATCATATACCACACCAGCCAAATATAAACCTGCAGGCGAGAAAGTTGGTGCTGCGTATGCTCGGTCACAACTTTCCAGCAACTCAGACATCCATTCGGGAGAATACTTTCCTTTACCGATATAAACAAGGCAACCAATGATATTTCTTACCATATGTTGTAAGAATGCATTGGCTCGTAAGTCAAAAACCAACAAATTTCCCTGACGAGAGATATTTAATTGAGTAATTGTCCGTACGGGTGATTTTGCTTGACACTCGGCTGCTCGAAAAGATGAGAAATCATGTTCACCGAGCAGTGTTTCACCTGCGATTCGCATTTTTTCAAGGGCCAAGGGCTGATGATACCAACCTACTTTCTTGGAGTGGATAGCGGGGCGAACTGGCTGATTAAGCAATAAATACAGATAACGCCGCTCTACCGCGCTATATCTGGCATGAAACTGCTCTGATGCCTCAGTTGCCCACAATACCGCAATATCATCAGGCAATAACGCATTTACACCACGTATCCATGCACTAATAGGGCGTTTGACACAAGTATCAAAATGTACCACCTGATATAGCGCATGGACTCCTGCATCGGTACGTCCGGCTGTAATCACGCGTATGTCTTCTTTGGCTATCTGAGATAAGGCCACTTCAAGAGCATCTTGAATCGAGCAACCTTGCGGCTGACTTTGCCACCCACAGTATCGACTGCCGTCATATTCTAGGACCAGAATTATTCGCACGAATATAAAGCTGCCTTTCCCAATGATTGGCTAACCAATAATGACATACAACGACAGGTGATCACGATAAGCTTTTCATTAATTTTCTTGCTGTTTTCTTTTGTTTTGCGTCACCATCACGAATCACTTCTTCCAGCATTTCTTTGGCACCTTCCTTATCATCCATTTCCTGATAGGCTTTTGCCAAGTCTAGTTTGGTTTCAATCTCTTGCCATTGCTCGCTTTTGTCCTGTGGATTTAATTCTTCTTTTTGATCTGTTGCACTCGAATCTTCGATGTCCAAATTAATATCAGCCAATCCAAGCTCAGGTATATCCAAAACTGACTCTGATTTCGTTTTATCCGATGAAGCAACCGGATGCTGATCAAACGGTAAGGGCTCATCAAGAGGGGTTGATTTGGATTCAGTCTCTAATTCAGGTATTTTGATTTCATCAATAACTTCATTCTTCGACAAGTCAACCTCTGAGTCATCAAACTCGAACTCGACTAGATTGCTTTCATCCTGCTTCCCAGCAGTCTCTTCAGTATGCGTCAAATCTGAAGTTTGTTTAACACTCTCAAAATCAATTGCCAATGCATAATCAGACGCATCACGGTCTCTTGGTACACTCTCAGAATCATCAGAAGATTTTATGCTTTCCTGCACATCATCTTTAACCGATGAGTTCTGTTCAATTTCTGCAGCCAAATCAAATGCATCTTCATTGGAGAAATCTGCTGAAGATTGATCTCGGTCAAAATCTTCTTCCAAATTCAGATCAATTGCTTGATCGTTCAGACCCAGATCATTGATTCTGGAATCACTGATAGGCTGTGTTCCAGAAGTTGATTCTGGATCGGATTCGGACTCTGCAATGTATTCAGTGGAATGCTTGTAAGTCGTTGAGCCTTTATTAAACTCATCATCCTCTTTTTCAGTCTCGGAGAATGTGTTTAAGTTGTTATACGACAAATCATCATCCTCATGCGCTGAAAACGATTGATTAGCCTCTGCTGCAGTCGGTGCAGCGGCCATAGAAGAGATGCGTGATCGTATCGCAGAAGAAAAATCCGCGCTCTTGATCTCATCTTCATCTGCATTTTCTTCCAGTTGATTCCTGCGCCTCTTAAGAATCAATAAAGCACTTAATAAAATCAGAATCAAGCCAGCACCAATATATTCAATATTATTGAATATTTGATCAGTGAGCGATTGATCTTCTGCTTCTTCAGGTGGCAATGAATCAACATCTGCTTCCTGTATCGATATCGCATTTGCGGATTGGGTTGCCACAGACTCCACCGACTCCTGCATTGGCACAGAATTGGTGTCTAACTTAGCATCCTTTTCTGGTGGCGCGCTGATAATCTCCGCAGGGCGCGCTTCTGGTTTGGCACTACCTTTCGAAGACGATTCTGCTTTGCTTTGTGCTTGAGCTAAAACCGAATCTTTCAATTCTAATAATTTTTTCAAATTATCAATGCTCTTTTCTAACACAGCCACACGCTCATTAGCCTCTTTTAAGGCAAGATTTCGCGCAATGGCATCCTCTTCCATCATACGAAGACGATCAGCCATTGCAGATTCAGATTGTGCATTCTTATCGGTTAACTGGGAGCCGCTGGATAATTTCAACACTTCCTTAGGTGCACCATGAATCGCAGCAGATTTCTTATCGATGGTGGTGGTAATCTGCCCTTGGTCAGATTGACGAATATTGGATTGAGCTTGAGATTCACTCGAAACAGCGGCTACTTTACCTTGGTAATGATGCCAGTCTTTCACTTGCACTCTGATTTCAGCTCTTGCAACCGAAGGCTCAATAGCGGCTATTTCACTCTTTTCAGGTATCTTTAACACTGCGCCTGCCTTCAGCAGATTCATGTTATTGGCAATAAAAGCATCATTATTAGCGCGATATAGTGCAACTAGCATTTGATTCAGATCGACACCCGCAGGCAAAAACTGCCGCGCGATTGAAGACAACGTATCTCCCCGATTCACTGGTCCGTAAATATCTTTGTTTTGGTTAGCAGAACGATTGACGGATTTAGAGGAATTTTTACCTTGTGTATCTTTTTTAACATCAAGTCTTCTTTCCGTATCTGATTTTGTCGCAATGGCAGCTGACGCAGCGCTTACATCCGGCGCCACAATCTCCTGGGTATTGACTGCAACAGGATCGAGCAAAACGGTATATTCACGCAATATACGTCCGGAAGCCCAGTTTAATTCCATCAGCAAATTTAGAAATGGCTCGTTAACCGCTTGAGATGAGGTGACCTTAATATAGGGATTACCATTGGTTCTCGATTCTATCGAGATTTTTAAAGCAGAAAAAAAGGATTCATAGTTGATACCTGCTTGAGCAAATGCCTCTCGAGTAGCAATACTGGCTTTTAGAGATGGCACTTCATCACGGCTAGTAGTAACAATATCTATCTCAGCATTGAGGGGTTGTCCCAAAGCTGAATTGAGTGTTAATTTACCAAGTCCCGCCGCATAAATGGCAGTCCACGGTAACATCAGAATGATTACAAACAAGCTTACTCTAAAACAAGTTTTATTCACTGAGATACCCTCTTTCGTTCTTTGAAAATAAATATCGGAAGGCTAGCATTGTAATGCAATCACATTAGCTGAAATATGCCTTGAATTATAGGTTAATTCATTTCAAACAAGCCCATGATCATTGATAAAAGTAATATAAGAGGCAGATTACTTTTATGTTAGTGTTCAATCAGTATGCGTAACATTCTACGCAGAGGTTCTGCAGCGCCCCAAAGCAATTGATCGCCCACCGTAAAGACTGACAAGTACTCTCCACCCATGGCCAGTTTACGTAAGCGGCCAACGGGAATCGATAAGGAGCCTGTTACAGCGGTCGGTGTTAATCTTGAGGTAGTCGCTTCCCTTTCATTAGGGACAATTTGCACCCAATCATTTGAGCTAGCAATAATCTCTTCAACTTCATCTAAGGGAACATCTTGTTTTAACTTAATTGTCAGCGCCTGACTATGGCATCGCATGGCGCCGACACGGACGCAGATACCATCCACCGGAATTTGCCGATTGCTTCTGCCCAAAATTTTGTTGGTTTCCGCTTGCCCTTTCCATTCTTCACGACTCTGACCATTGGCGACTTCCTTGTCTATCCATGGAATCAGACTACCTGCTAATGGCACCCCAAAATTTTCTGTTGGAAACTTCTGGTCGCGTAAGGTGCCGGCCACTTCACGATCAATATCCAGAATATTGGAAGCGGGGTTATCCAGCAGATCTTTTGCAACTCTATGAGCTTCGCCCATTTGTTGCAGTAATTCACGCATGTTTTTTGCTCCGGCACCCGATGCGGCTTGATAAGTCATAGCGCTCATCCATTCCACCATGCCTTTCTCAAAAAGCCCCCCAACCGCCATCAACATCAAACTTACCGTGCAATTACCGCCAATATAATTTCTTACGCCATCGTGCAGTGCCTGTTTAATCACCGGCATGTTTACCGGATCTAAAATGATGACTGCATCATCTTCCATACGCAGCGCCGATGCGGCATCGATCCAGTATCCTTGCCAGCCGGATTGCCGCAATTGTTTAATCACCTGATGGGTATAATCACCCCCTTGGCAGGAGATAATGATATCCATTGCTGCCAGTTGCTTGATATCAAAAGCATCTTTTAAGGATGGAATTTCCTTGCCAATTTCAGGACCTGTACCGCCTTTCTGCGATGTTGTAAAAAAAACAGGATCTATCAGAGAAAAATCATCCTCTTCCCGCATTCTCTGCATTAATACGGAGCCGACCATTCCTCGCCAGCCAACAAAACCAACTTGTTTCATCGCTTATTTTCTATCCTAAAATGACAATCAGTTAATTAAATTAAAACGCCTTCGCAAATATTAGCTTACTTTGTGAATCGGTAACAAATGATTTAATGGATTAATTACACCTTATATCCAATTAATTCTTAATTAAATATGTTTGTTTCTGGAGAAACTCACATAAATGACAAAACTGCATCACCCATGGCTTTAGTACCAACCGACTTCATACCCATCTCACCGATATCTTTTGTTCGGAAACCCGCAGTCAGAACTTTCTTAACCGAGTTTTCTATCCGCTGAGCAGCCTCTTCTTGATTAAAGGTATACCGGAGCATCATGGCCACTGAAAGTATGGTCGCGAGTGGATTGGCCAAATCTTTTCCAGCAATATCAGGCGCTGAACCATGGATCGGTTCGTACAAGCCCTTATTATTCTCATCCAGTGAAGCAGAAGGCAGCATACCAATAGATCCGGTTAACATAGAGGCTTCGTCAGACAATATATCCCCAAACATGTTCCCTGTAACTATCACATCAAATTGTTTCGGGTTGCGCACCAATTGCATGGCCGCATTATCAACCAGCATATGTGAGAGCGTCACTTGCGGGTACTCTTTCGACACTTCAATAACGATATCACGCCATAATTGCGTACATTCCAGCACATTCATTTTGTCGACGGAGCATAACTTACCTTGGCGCTTGGCAGCTGCTTGGAAAGCGACATGCGCAATACGTCGAATTTCCGCTTCACTATAAATCATGGTATTGAATCCGACACGCTGTCCGTCGCGCACCTCGATGCCGCGTGGCTCACCAAAATAAATATCACCGGTCAATTCGCGCACGATCATGATATCGAGACCAGCAACCACTTCATACTTCAAGCTAGAAGCATTGGCGAGTTCCGGATAAAGCGTAGCTGGCCGCAAATTAGCAAATAAATTTAGCGCTTTTCGGATCGCTAGCAGCCCTCTTTCAGGGCGTTGTTGACGAGGCAATGCGTCATATTGTGGACCGCCCACGGCGCCCAGCAGAACCGCGTCGGCTTGGCTGGCTAAACGATGAGTTGCTTCAGGGTATGGATTTCCAGTTGCATCCACAGCACAACCTCCAATCAATCCGGATTCCAATTCAATAGCCAGTCCATCTGTTTTCAGAACATCCAACACACGCACTGCTTGCGCAATGATTTCTGGTCCGATACCGTCGCCCGCTAAAACAGCAATTTTCATAATAGTCTATTTTCAGTCATGTAATTTATGCAAACAACCAGGGCTGCTCAGTGCGCCGCTTTTGTTCAAATTGTTTAATTTTCTCCGCGTGCTGCAAAGTCAATCCAATCTCATCCAATCCATTCAGCAAACAGTGCTTGCGAAAACTGTCCACCTCAAAATTAAATGCCTCTTTGCTGGGAGTTATAACCATCTGGTTTTCCAGATCTACCGTGAGGCTATATCCGATATTTAGTTTCACTTCTTCAAACAGGCGATCCAATATTGCTGAATCCAGAATAATGGGCAGCAAGCCAATCTTAAAACAATTGTTAAAAAAGATATCAGCAAAACTGGGAGCAACGATGACACGAAATCCATAATCCTGGAGTGACCAAGGCGCATGCTCACGGCTCGATCCGCAACCAAAATTGGCACGTGCGAGCAGGATTTGCGCAGCTTGGTAACGCGGTTGATTCAACACAAAATCCGGATTGGGTTGACGCTGAGCCGGATCCATACCCGGCTCCCCGTGATCCAGATAACGCCATTCATCAAACAAATTCTGACCAAATCCTGAGCGTTTAATAGACTTAAGAAATTGCTTTGGAATGATCGCATCTGTATCCACATTGGCACGATCCATCGGTGCCACCAATCCGGTAAAGGTATGAAATTTTTCCATTGAATGTCACCTGCCTATGTCGCGTACATCAATAAAATGCCCTGCAATTGCGGCGGCGGCGGCCATCGCCGGACTCACCAGATGAGTACGCCCACCGGGCCCTTGCCGCCCCTCAAAATTTCGATTTGAAGTGGAGGCACATCGCTCACCGGCAATCAATCGATCGTCATTCATGGCGAGACACATGGAACAACCAGGCTCACGCCACTCAAACCCAGCCGCCACGAAAACCTGATCCAACCCCTCTTGTTCAGCCTGTTTTTTGACTAGCCCTGAACCAGGCACTACCAATGCCTGTTTAATATTTGCCGCAATATGCTTGCCTTTGACAATATGTGCTGCAGCACGTAAATCTTCAATACGTGAGTTCGTGCAGGAACCAATGAATATCTTGTCCAGCGCAATCTGCTGAATCGGGGTATTGGCCTGCAGTCCCATATAGTTCAGCGCTTGTTGCATATCATGGCGCTTTACTTCATCGGAAATGAGCGCGGGATCAGGCACTTTGCCATCAATCGTAGTCACCATTTCTGGCGAAGTACCCCAGGTTACTTGAGGTTTAATTTGTGCGGCATCTAAAATCACCGTGCGATCAAAAACCGCCCCTGCATCGCTGTGCAGTGTGCGCCAATAAGCAACCGCTTTCTCCCATAACTCACCTTGCGGTGCGAAAGGTCGTCCTTTAAGGTAATCGATTGTTGTGTCATCGACTGCCACCATGCCTGCTCGCGCACCTGCCTCAATGGCCATATTGCACAGTGTCATGCGCCCTTCCATGGATAAGGCACGAATAGCACTACCCGCGAACTCCAGCGCATAACCGGTACCGCCAGCCGTGCCAATTTCACCGATGATAGCCAAAGCGATATCTTTAGCGGTAATCCCTAATCCCAATTCACCTTCAATGGAAATACGCATGGCTTTGGATTTTTTCATCAATAGGCATTGCGTGGCCAGAACATGCTCAACTTCCGAAGTTCCTATACCAAATGCCAAGCAACCAAAAGCACCATGCGTACTGGTATGCGAATCACCACAAACAACCGTCATACCTGGCAAGGTTGCTCCTTGTTCAGGACCAATCACATGCACGATTCCTTGACGCAAATCCTGCATCTTGAATTCGGTAATACCCAATTCGTCACAATTTTGATCCAGCGTATCCACTTGCAAGCGTGAAATTGGATCATGAATGCCATGACTGCGATCGGTTGTGGGCACATTATGATCAGCAACCGCCAGAATGGAATCAAGACGCCAAGGCTTTCTTCCCGCCAGCTTCAGACTCTCAAATGCTTGCGGACTGGTGACTTCATGCACTAAATGACGATCAATATAGATCAATGCCATACTGCCTGGCTCAGTAGATTCAGTGTGAACCACATGCTGGTTCCAAAGCTTGTCATATAACGTTTGCATTAGGCAAATTCAAAATTTAATCAATTTGCAATTATCCCATAAACTTTACTGATTCAACAAACTATACACAGCACTATTGACTATTGACTGACTGATTTCATTTTCCATGCCACTAAAATTAAACCGATAAACGAAGCCGCCGAGCTGACAAAAAATGTCATGTCCGCCCCCAATAGATCCCAGGTATAACCACTTGAAATAGCGCCGATTGCACCACCGATTCCATAGGCAATGCTGGTATAAATCGCTTGGCCTTTTGCCTGATGGCGACCTCGAAAAAATTGATGCACCACCATCATGGCCGCAATATGATGCGCACCATAAGTCGCTGCATGTAGAATTTGCGCAACAACCATGATAATCGGCCACTCAACACCCCAACCGATCATCAAAAACCGCAGAGTGGCACAAGCAAAGCTAAAAATTAATATTAATTTCAAACTAAAGTGTCGCATCAACCACGGCATGATGAAAAAGATGCCTATTTCACAGATAACACCGATAGCCCACAACCACCCAATAAATCCCTTGTCATAGGCATGCTCCACCAAATAAATAGAAAAAAAAGTATAGTACGCTCCATGCGCAAACAACATCAATAAGCTGGCAATTAAGAAAGCCAAGACTTCCGGACGTAAACAAATCTGCTTGACTGAATGATGACCAGTAACTTGACTGATCATTTCTTTTTCAGGAATCTGATAAGAAAAAATAACCATCCCCAACTTTAACCCCAGAACAATCCAAATCAACCAAGCAATAGCGATATTCTCTAATAAATAACCCACACCAATGACTGTCAATACGAACCCAACAGACCCCCAAGAACGAATGCGCCCATATTTATCGGTGTGATCGCCCAAATGCGAAAGCGTAATTGCTTCCATGAGCGGCAGTGAAGCACTCCAGAAGAAACTCAATAGCAACATTACAAAAAACATCCAAATAAAGGATTCTCCTAAGAGAAAGCCACAAAAGCACAAGAATCCACACAGTGCAGCTATCTGCACAACTCGGATGCGCTTGCCCGTATGATCTGCGAGCCAACCCCAGATACTTGGCGAGAATATACGTACGATTAATGAGAGCGACATCAATACACCGATCTGCAATGCATTAAATTCAAGCGATTGAAGGTATAAACTCCAATACGGTGAAAATGCCCCCACCAAAGAAAAGTAAAAGAAATAAAAACCGGAGAGCCGCCAATAAGGAAGTAAGGGCATAAAGTAGATTAATTAATACAGTATCTTGACAAGAAATAGTTAATCAAATAATGCCGTCGGCCCCAGTATAGACCTCAGAATACTTGAAATTAAATAGACCACGGATTGTTCCTTACGCGATCAATCGCTAGCTAAGAAACATCCTTATTCTACAAGATGCTGAATCATTATTTTCTGAGATTACGCATGACAAAATCATTCACTAAATAGAATAGTAATTTCTTGTCACTTGAATTGACAAAATGGCCGATATTTTCACTCTCATCCGGACAAATCCAAAACTGCAAACAGTATTAGTAATAAATTCATTGTATGTATTAATTCGCCCAAACACAGTTAAACCACGATCAGTTTTAGTAATTATTAACCGGCATTTTCTTGACAAAACGCACAGCATCACTATAATCCACCCTTTCTTTCTGAAGTCGTCTAAGTTACACATAGAAACTTCATATTGCGGGAATAGCTCAGTGGTAGAGCACAACCTTGCCAAGGTTGGGGTCGCGAGTTCGAGCCTCGTTTCCCGCTCCATTTTCTAATGAAAATGGCATATGCGAAATGTTATTTTATTGCCGGAAATCGAATGGTCTGTTACAGGCTTTTCCCGTAAGATTCACAGCACGCTGAAAACCATGCAATAATGGCGGGGTGGCAGAGTGGTCATGCAGCGGCCTGCAAAGCCGTCTACGCCGGTTCG
>CADEDO010000030.1:29090-33714 GCA_902826115.1 uncultured Nitrosomonas sp. | reverse complement strand
GTTCAATGGATCCACAATCGCTCTCACCAACAAATACCCGATAAGAATGGACAGAAGCACTCCCAACAATAATGTTGTGGCTGTGATCATCAGCGTGCTTTGGTATTGGTTCTCAGCATTCGCATATTCTTTGGTCGCCAATTCGCGGCGCAACTCCAGCAATTTGAACAGAGTGGTATGAGCGGTATCGAATTTAGGTGTTGCAACGGTACTCGCATTTTTTATGGCTAAGTCGAAATCTCCCGAAGCCGCGAAAGTCATCGTACGATTACGTTCTTCTACATATGTTTTCCATTGCTGGCTAAAATTTTCCGCTAAAGTTTTTTCTTCGAGAGTTAAATCGTTAGTTAGATATTTTTGCCATGTGTTGGCAATTTCAACATCTCTTTGTTCATTCAATAATTGTCGCTGTTTCACCACTTCAACATTTCTTCCATATGCGGAAATGACTGCGTTTAGGCGGGCACGTTGCATTCGATCCAGGATCAATCCCAAGTCTCCAAGCGGAATGGCGCCTTTAAAGGCATGATTGGTCTGGCCCAATCCTGATATCCCTAGGATACCCACGCCAATCAGTAATAAAGATAACAAACCCACAACGAGCGCTACTCTTGATTTTATTGTCATGTTATTAAACATCTGAATTCTCCTTTGATTCTTCTTATCAAAAAGCTATTTTCATTAATCAATGCACTGACCAATTAAGCTAATACTGTTGATAGCGATGATGCAATGGCTTGGTTTCAGAATGAACTATAGAGTATGGAAACAGTTAAATTGTGGAGTAAATGTAAACTCTTTGTGAATTATTAGTCATAGTTGGCAATCATTGATTATCAACTATGACTATGCTTGAAGCGCAGTATCGATGAGTAGGGAAGAGATAAATTTTGGTGGGAATGTTGCTTGGCTGTTATTTCCACTGATTGGCACTATGTTTAACGAAAATCTGTGTCTCCACTCATTAACCACCAATGGTTACGTAGAGTTTCAACGGATGGACCATCAGTCCAAATGGTGGCGGGTATATGGATATTGAGCGGATGCTGAATGCCTCTCGTATTTGCAAAATAGGATGCGAAGTTTTCCGTGATGCGGCAGGAAACTTCGCGATAGCCAGCAATCCCAGCAATTCGCCGGGCATGTTTGATCAGTAAAGGAATTTCAGATAGAGGGGCAATCATGTCCATGATTTCGCAGTTCTTTGAATCATGGCGCAGCACTAATACGCCCCGTATTTTTTTGCCGAAACGATTTTTGACCAGTACGATTTGATATTGCTGGGTTGGATGATGGAGATAACGATGCTTTAAATAATTCCAGTCACGTATGCCAACCATGGCATCGCGCAAATCTTCAGCCATTTGCTGCCAGCACTCATCAATAATGACAGCAGCCTTGTCATCTTCCAGAAGATGTTCATCCAGTTGCTGCAGTTTGGTTCCCATGAGCGGCAATTTGGGCAATGATGGCCAACAAAATTCCGTCATGCAACCCACTTCTGCATATAGCCCATGCCGCTCAGCAACTTTCATGGCGCGTTCATTCGGAAAACCAAAACCCACCAGAAATGGTTTTCCATACCCGACGAATCGCTCAGGAAAGGTTGCCGCCATCAAGAAAAAAGGCCCTGTTTTGGTGAGAATGCCACGATCGTTCGAATTCACCATGACATCAGCAATTTGTACTGCATGCTGAGGCTGGCCAAAAAACAGAATCCTGCGACCGCAACCGCCATAGTGAGCAATTAATTGATCATCACGCCATACGCCAATTTGATATCCGGAATGATGGCCATATTTCCACTGCCAAGTCGCTGGAGTCATCGAATGATGAAATGTGCTCTTAAATAAGTCGAGTACTGCCGGCATATGTTCTGTTTTTATTTGCCGCAACCGCCATTTGGGTTGAGCTCTTTTCTTGAAGTGCAGCAGACCGTATCCAAATCTCTGATTGGCATATTTCTCCCGGTAGGCATGGTTGGATGTATTTAACTGTGTGAGCATTGCGTTGCTAAGCTCAAGATCGTTGATGATACGATCTTGATGCTTGCTGACCAGGCTCAACATGTATTCAAGCGTGGGAGCTGCCATCGTTGATAAATCAATCTGCTCGATCAGGTCAAAACCAAATCGTTGTGCAAGCGCCACGAACTCATCCAGGTGGTGTAATCCTTCCATGCCTGCTTGCGTCCGCTTGAGTGCGAATTCGTCGATAATGAGCAAATCACCTTGCAGTGGTAACAAATCCAATGCTTTGTTAAAAATATCCAATGGTTCGATGTATTGAGCCGATTCCTGAAATAAAACCACATCAAAGCTTCCCGCCGGAGCCGTGAAATCTTCCAAGGCATGACAACTAATGGAAATTCCTGCGCCTTGAGATTCCTGGATATAAGCAATCTGTTGTGCATCGGGAGTAATGCCATGGACATCATAGCCGCGCTTGTTCAGCAAGGAAAAGGTGGTTCCCAGGCCGACACCAACCTCCAAAATGCGGCAGGGCGGAGGAGGGAGCTTTGATGTCAGCAAATCCGTTGAAAATTGTTGCGCTGCCTGTAGGCTGGTTTGGTCATTTTGAAACAATCCGAAGTGCAAATAATCAGCTTTTCCTGCCTCTAACAATAGCGCCTGCGCATACACATTCAGTGGAAAGGTCAAGTGTTTGAAAGGGGTAGGTGAGGTTGCTGCCAGTGGATCAGCAGGATCAGTTTGGCGATGAAGCTGCGTGTCAGATTGTGCTAACTGGTAATGAGCGGTTTTGGTCATTATATTAAATATTATGGTTTTCCCACTGATGAGGGATTGAAAAATAGCCTTGTAAGCGGCCTGTCTGCTTCACTTGCAAGATGGCTACTCGCTCTGCTGAATCAAACAGATGCAGACCGCGATCACAGAGGAGATAGATATTGATCAGGTACGCGCCCTTAAGCAGCGGCAGGTGATCCAATCTGAGGCAAATCTGACCCGAGCCATCGGATGCGCGCTGTATGGAAAATTGATCTTCCCAGGTTGCAGCGCTGGTGATAATTCTTCCATCCTCGTTGTGCAATGCCATGGCTATATTGGGGCAAGGTAATGAAGGATCTGAAGCAAAGGTGACGTCTATGGTGATGCCGGATTGACCGCTGGTGATAATGGCATGTTGCGTGTCAATGCCATTGGCTTGTAATTTTACCTTTTCAAGATGGGCATTACCCACGAGTGTTGGGGCGTTTTTGCTCGCAATGGATGCTTGAGGCGATGAATTGGGTGTGCTTTTATCCAAGAAGGCTTGATAGGCGGAGACCACTTGTGCGGATTCACCATCTTCAACCACTTGCCCCTGATTAACCCAGATCGCGCGTGCGCACAATGATTCAACCTGAAATAGCGAGTGAGAGCAGAACAGTATTGTTTTGCCCGCATCGCGCATTTGCATGATGCGGGAGAATGATTTGTGCGCAAAAGCGCCGTCGCCGACCGATAAAGCTTCATCAATAACCAGAATATCCGGGTCTACATTGATCGCTACTGAGAATGCCAAACGCACATACATGCCGCTGGAATAAGTTTTGACGGGCTGGTCAATGAAATCACGGACGCCGGAGAAATCAATGATGTCTTCAAGCCGATGCGCGATTTCTGCTGAACTCAATCCCATAATTGCAGCACTCATCAATACATTTTCGCGCCCGGTGAATTCGGGATTGAATCCGGCGCCAAGCTCCAGTAGCGCTGCAATACGGCCGGTGATTTGCACTTCACCATAGGTGGGTGTCAGCGTGCCGCAGACTAATTGCAACAGCGTCGATTTCCCCGAACCGTTCTGGCCCACAATGCCCACGACTTCCCCTGGCTTTACAATCAAATCAATGTCGCGCAATGCCCATAATTCTCGGTAATATTGTCGTGCACCCAGCCATTTGTGTGGCCATAGGAACTGTTTTAAGCGATCTTTGGGGTGATGATACAGTTGATAGCATTTGGACAGCTTGGAAGCCCTGATAGCTGCTGCATGGGGGGCGAGATCAAAGGACATCAGCAAACCCTTTGCGTGTTTTCTCAAACCATATCAGCCCGACCCATGCGATCAGTAAAGCGATTGCATAGTAGACAGCAAGACCGATCCAGTTGGGCGACTGGCCATACAAAATCACTGTGCGCGTTTGCTCAATGATAAAGGTGAGCGGATTCAAAAATAAATAATCACGAACAGATGCTGGCAATGCAGATGCGGGATAAAAAATAGGGCTCATAAACATCAGCATAGTTAAAATCAAACCAATAAATTGTCCGATATCGCGCACAAACACGCCAATGGATGCGAGAAACCAGGATAAGCCCAGGATGAGGAAAAGCAGCGGAAGCACAATAATCGGTAGATAGATTGACGTCCAGTGAATGGGATGATCAATAAGCAATAAAAAGCCCACTAGCACCAAGAAACTGATGCCGGCATGAAACAGCGCGGAGCCTAAATTGACCCATGGCAGAATTTCCAATGGAAAAATGATCTTTTTAACATAGTTAACATTGGCAAGAATCAATCCGGGTGCCCGTGACAGACATTCAGAAAACAGATTGAAAATAATCAGTCCGACAAATAATACTAAAGCGAAAGCAAATTTGTCATCATAAATGCT
>CADEDO010000030.1:25502-28990 GCA_902826115.1 uncultured Nitrosomonas sp. | reverse complement strand
GTGGAAATTACATAGAGACAAAGTGAAAAGTGAAAAACTTGCAAGTAATTTACTTTCGTAATTATTTTTAATTTTTATCAAGGGAGCTCCCATGGCTATAACGAAAGAACAACAAACTGAGATTCTGAAAATTACCGTAGGTTTATATAATGCGGCACCTGGCGGCGCTATATTAACTGATTTTGCAAACTTAATTGAAGGTGGTTTGACTACAAGAGGGCTGGCTGATGCCTTGGCGGCCCATTCATCATTTACCAGCGGAATAATGGCAGGTAAGGTAACCGTTGATGCTCAAGTTGGAGTTTTATTAAAGAACTTCGGACTGGTGGCTGATGAAGCTAATCCGGATAGCGCAGGTTCCTTAGCAGCAGCTTACTTTACAGATCAACTTGAAGCAGGTGTGGGGATCGGTGAGATTGTTTATAACGCAATCGTTTACTTGTCAGCTGATCCAGTACCTGAGTTGTTCGCTGGAACAGCAACTTTGCTAAATAATAAAGTATTAGTGGCTGAAGCCTATTCAGCAACCGCTTCGTCAAATGATTTGTCTGTGCTGCAAACTGTATTGAGCAAAGTTACTGGAACAGCGCCTTATACACCTGCAGATGTTCAGAAAGCACTGCAGGACAGCGGTGTTTCGAGTAATTCTGGGCAACTGTTCTCATTAATCGTAGGCGAAGACGATGTGTCGGGTACTAGCGGTGATGATATTTTCAAAGCATTGGTAACCGAGAATAATGCCGGCAATCCAGTCAATACTCTGGAGTCTATTGATAAATTGGATGGTGGTCAGGGGAATGATACATTAACTGCAACACTGGAAGGTGCTGGTGCTGCTCCATCTCTTAACAGTATTGAAAATGTAGTTGTGCGCTTTGCTTCAGTTGAAACGCTTGATTTGTCTAATGCAACAGGTGTGACAGCAGTTACTGTTCAAACGAGTACTGCTGGGGGTAACATCACTAATGTTGGTGCAGTAGAAAATTTTGCAGTTAAGAACCAAACGCAAAATGCAACATTTATTGGTAATACTGCAACCAGTTTGAATCTGACGCTAGATACCGTTGGTAATTTTACAACACCTACTATAAACACTATTACTTTTGATACTGGCGCTACCTCGTTGAATCTTACGCTGAATAACGCTAATGCTGCAATCGGTACATTGGCTTCTGTTGAAGCATTGACTGTCGATGCCACAGGAACCAACGAAATTAATCAAGGTTCTGTAGCAGCGACCACAAGCGCAACAATTACCGGAACAGGTAGCGTTGAATTGAAAGACGCATTTACCGCATTGACTACCTTAACTGCAACCGATAATTCTGGTGGCGTAACTGCGATAGTTGATGGTGATGCAATCGCAGTTGATGGAGGCTCTGGTGCTGACAATATTACTTATAACGAAGCTTTGGCTGCAAACGCTGCAGTCACTTTAGGTGGCGGTGACGATATCTTTACTATTGCAGCTGCGTCAGTTGCTGGCGCTACCGTTGATGCGGGTGACGATAATGACACATTGGCTGTTACCGATGGCTCATGGCTCGACGCAGATGCAGCGGATGTTTACACCAATTTCGAGACCCTTGAAATTGGCGGCGGCACAGGTACCTATGATATGGATAATCTGCCTGGATTGACAGCCGTTACCATCGGTGCAGCATTGGCAGGTGCGGCAGATATTACCAATGCAGCTGAGGGCACAACGGTTACCGTTAATGCAGAAGAAGCAACAGATCTTACTCTGGGTCAGACATTATCCTATGCTCTGAAAACTGCAACAGGAACCTCAGATGTTGTATCACTGACCTTGAATGCATTGGATGGTGATGCGGGTGCTGCAGCAACAGCAGAAGGTGTAATCACAGTTGATTCATTTACTGCGGATGATATCGAAACTTTTGATATTGTTTCTAATATTGATGGTATTGACGCTGATCTTGCCAATACGGATTACACCAATATTATCTCGGCACTGAGTGGTGATTCTGTTGAAACCCTGAATGTCAGTGGAAGTGCAAATCTGGAAATTACTGCATTGACAGCAGCGGTGCTTAAGACAATTAATGCCAGTACCTTGACAGGTGGATTGACAGTAGATGCCAGTGCATCTAGCGGTGTTGAGTTTCTTGGTGGTGAAGGTGATGATGACTATACCGGAACCGCAGGTGGCGATACCATTACTGCCGGAAAAGGTGCGGATACTATTGAACTCGGTGCTGCAGTAGGTGCGACAGATACCATCATTCTGAACGCTGCTGAGGAATCAGTACTGAATGCCGATGTGGATGGTCATGATGTCATTACTAATTTTGGCACAGCAGTGGGAGGCGGATCTCTGGATGTAATTGATGTCGGTGCGTTTGGATTTACTGGACAACAATCCTCAGCTTTAGCGAATAAGGGTGCTCTGGCAGCTTCAGCAGTTGATGGGTCAACATTATCAACAGCAAACTTCTTTGCTTCTGGCGGTGTGGATCGTGGAGTAGCTATCGGAACAAATGGTGGTAATACTTTCGTATTTATTGATGCGAATAAAGATGGTGATTTCTCTGCAACTGATGATGCAGTTGTTCAATTAACAGGTGTTACCGATGTAACATTGGCTAACTTTGGTTTCTAAAAATAGACTAAATTAGCTTGTAAAAGTAATTAAAAAAAACCGCTCTTAGGAAACTAAGGGCGGTTTTTTTATTTCTGGAAAGAAATAGAGGCCAAGTTTCTTGGAAAATAGTATTTATGTTTTAAAATTAAAAAATAGAATGTTGGCTATGCTAAATAACTATTGATTTTATTTAGTTAAATTAAGTGAAGGTTTAACGATGGCATCGGTTACATTCGATACGCTAAAATTGATCGAGAAGCTGGAAAAAGCGGGTGTGCCTCGTGATCAGGCAGCAGCGATTGCAGAAGCGCAAAAGGATGCTTTTGCCGAGGCAATGGACACCCAATTGGTGTCTAAAAGTGACTTGATGGAAATGGAAAATCGGTTAATTAAATGGAGTGTGGGTTTAGCGTTGGGGCAAGTGGCGGTTATCGCTGCGCTGGTAAAGTTACTTTGATAACAAGGCAGTTGTAGATTCTATCCCAGTTTTCGCCTTCAAAAAATGACTGAATGTGGTAAGGCATTCCCTTTAAGCTACTAAACCGGTTATTTCTGAATTGATCTGCTGGCACATGAGGAGTGGATCATTGGCCTGAGTGATCGGCCTGCCGATGACTAAATAACTTGATCCATTCTGTATGGCTTGCTGGGGTGTGGTGATTCTTTTCTGATCATCGGCCTGACCGTCAGAGGGGCGAATGCCTGGTGTTACCAGGCAGAAGTCTTTACCGAATTGTTGCCGCAGTTTTTTTGCCTCCAAAGCGGAACAAACTACACCGTCCAGAGCGCAGTCCTGCGTTAATCGCGCCAAGCGCTCAACAATTTCCTCCGGCGTGCCTTGTAAACCAATATCCATGAGATCATTCTGATCCATGCTGGTCAG
>CADEDO010000030.1:0-25402 GCA_902826115.1 uncultured Nitrosomonas sp. | reverse complement strand
ATACCTGCTGCAAAAGAACCCAGAAGAATGACGCTGAGGGGAAGTTCGATTGATTTGTCCAGATAGTATTGCAACATGACTGGTTGTGAGTTTTTGGAGGCAAATACAGCAAGAATGACAAAAACTACAATGCGCAAAAGCCAAGTGATTAAGTTCATCATAATAATTTTATATCCTGCAAGTTAAAAGGCAATTAATTATATAGCGTATAGTTAATTCATTCATGCTCAAATTAACAAAATTTGGGCAGTCAAAGTAAATGTAATTTACCTGACTGCCCAAATCACCGCTAAGTCATGTCACAACTTAACTATTTGCTATTTCTTGGCTTTGAAGTCAACACGCTCACGCATTTCTTTTCCGGCCTTGAAATGAGGCACATATTTCTCGGGTACCTTTACTCTCTCGCCTGATTTAGGGTTACGTCCGATGCGTGGTGGTCTGTAATTCAAGTCAAAACTACCAAAACCGCGTATTTCAATGCGCTGGCCCTGGGATAAGCTTTTTGCCATTGCGTCAATAATCATCTTGACGGAGAGCTCAGCATCCTTGGTAACCAGTTGCGGAAAACGTGCCGCAAGTCGTGTTATTAATTCAGATTTAGTCATGAACCTTCCTTATTGCTCTGTATTTTTACTGTCCATTTTGGCTTTTAGCAAAGCACCCAGGCTGGTGGTGCCAGCGTTTGCAGGCGTTTTAATTTTTTGCATAGCACTGGTTTCATCTGATTTGTCTTTCGCTTTAATCGAAAGATTGATCGTGCGATTCTTGCGATCAACATTGATGATCATGGTTTCAACCTTGTCACCTTCTTTCAGATGTGTGCGAATGTCTTCAACACGATCGCGCGAGATTTCTGATGAGCGCAAGTAGCCTTCAACGTCATTCGCCAGCGTAATGACAGCCCCTTTAGCGTCGATTGATTTAACGGTACCTTCGATAATGCTGTTTTTATCGTGCTCTGCAACGAAGCTGGTGAAAGGATCTCCTTCCATTTGCTTGATGCCTAATGAAATGCGTTCACGTTCAACATCAATGGATAAAATTACGGCTTCAATTTCATCGCCTTTCTTATAATTTAGAACGGATTCCTCGCCCGGTTGATGCCAGGACAGGTCAGATAAATGCACCAGGCCATCGATATTGCCGGGTAAACCAATGAATACGCCAAAGTCAGTAATTGATTTGATTTGTCCGCTGACTTTATCGCCTTTGTCATGATTTGCAGCAAATTCTTCCCATGGATTGGCTTGGCATTGTTTCATGCCCAGAGAAATGCGGCGACGTTCTTCATCAATTTCAAGAATCATGACTTCAACTTCATCGCCAAGTTGTACAATTTTGGATGGATAAACGTTTTTATTGGTCCAATCCATTTCAGAAATGTGTACCAGGCCTTCGATACCTTGTTCAATCTCGATGAATGCACCGTAATCGGTTAAGTTGGTTACTTTACCAAACAGGCGTGTGCGTGCTGGATAGCGTCGTGACAGACCTACCCATGGATCTTCGCTCAGTTGTTTCATGCCCAGAGAAACACGATTTTTCTCTTGGTCAAATTTAAGTACTTTGGCAGTGACTTCGTCACCGATGTTAACCACTTCTGAGGGGTGCTTGACGCGACGCCATGCCAGGTCGGTAATGTGCAGCAAGCCATCGATGCCGCCCAGGTCGACAAACGCGCCATAATCGGTAATATTTTTGACAATGCCCTGAACAACCGCGCCTTCCTGCAGATTCGACAATAAGGTTTCGCGATCAGCGCCTTGTGATGCTTCCAGAACAGCGCGGCGAGAAACCACCACATTGTTGCGTTTGCGATCGAGCTTGATCACTTTGAAGTCCATTTCCTTATTTTCGTAAGGAGTGGTGTCCTTGACTGGGCGAATATCCACCAGCGAACCCGGTAAAAAAGCACGAATACCATTGATCATGGCAGTCAAACCACCTTTCACTTTGCCATTCACCATGCCGGTTACAATTTTGCCCGTTTCCATGGCTTCTTCCAGATCATGCCAGGCAGTCAGGCGCTTGGCTTTGTCACGGGAGAGGCGTGTTTCGCCATAGCCATCTTCCAGAGATTCAATGGCAACACTGATAAAATCACCCGGCTTAACTTCAATTTCGCCACGATCATTTTTAAATTCTTCAACAGGAATGAAGCTTTCAGATTTGAGTCCAGCGTTAACGACAACGATATTGTAGTCAACACGAACCACTTCAGCGGTGATTACCTCACCAATGCGCATTTCCTGACGAGAGAGGCTTTCTTCAAAGAGTGCGGCAAAACTTTCGGGAGATTGTTGGGGTGCAGTGGAAGCTGTAGTCATTATAAAAATACCTGATTAATATCCCAACTAGATTTGCAGCTAGCGGGCTGGGTTAGTTAATAAAATGTCAGAAGGTGTTGAATCTATTCTTATTTGCGAAACTAAGAAATGATGTCATTACACATTCAAACTCGGTTTTTTGCAAAGATTTCATTATACCAGGAGAGAACGGTGTCTTGCGCCTCAGATATGGTTAGTGAAGTTGTGTCCAGTAATCTTGCATCCATCCCTTGTTGCAAGGGAGCGATACTGCGATTGCTATCACGATCATCACGTTTTTGGATATCCTGCAATAAGTCTGCGATGTTAGCATCTATTCCCTTCTCTATCAACTGCTTATGTCGTCTTTGCGCACGGATCTCGGCGCTGGCAGTAAGAAAGATTTTAAGAATGGCATCAGGAAAAATCACGGATCCCATATCGCGCCCATCGGTCACCAATCCAGGCGGTTGACGAAAAGCGCGTTGGCGCTCGGTCAATGCCTCTCGAACTGGCGGATAAGCAGCTATTTGAGAAGCCAGAATACCGCATTGCTCTGATCGGATCTCATTGGTAACCACTCGACCATCCAGACTGACTGTTTCATCCTCGAAACTGGCATTTAGGTTTCTGGCAAAGTGAGCGAGTAAAGTTTGATCTTCAATATTGGCATGAGATTGCAGCGCTTTTAAAGCAATCAAGCGATACAGCGCGCCACTATCCAAATAATGGAACCCAAGCTTTTTGGCAACCAGTTGCGCAATAGTGCCTTTGCCGGATGCCGAAGGGCCGTCGATGGTGATGACGGGAATTTCATTTGTTTGCATTTGGTTATCTCGTTCTTTGAATAGAGGGGGGGGATAAAAACTATTTCAATTCAGTCTGGACTATCTGTGAGAACACTTCGAAATATTCCGGAAATGTTTTGGCGACGCAATCAGGATCATTGATACGCACAGGTGCTCCCAAAGAGACCAGTGAGAAACACATCGCCATGCGATGATCATCGTAGGTATCAATGGCCGCGTGCGGAGTCAGGCCGTTGATGGGAGGTGTTACGCGCAAGTAATCTGTTCCCTCCTCGATGGTTGCGCCTAATTTACGCAGTTCGGTGGACATGGCGGCAAGTCGATCGGTCTCTTTTAGGCGCCAACTGGCAATGTTGCGCAAAGTTGTTGAGCCTTCTGCAAATAGTGCAGCAACCGCAAGCGTCATGGCGGCGTCGGGAATATGATTGCAATCCAATTCAATAGCGCGCAGGGGTTTGTCGGTACGGTTGGATGTGTTGCTGCTTGCCTCAATCCAGTTTTCACCCATAGTAATTTGCGCTCCCATCATTTCCAGCGCGGCAGCAAAGAGAACGTCCCCTTGAGCGCTATTGCGACCAACTCCCTGAACGCGCACCGGACCGTTTCCAATGGCGCCCGCAGCCAGAAAATAGGAGGCGGAGGAGGCATCTCCTTCAACCGTAACATGCCCTGGGCTTTGATAATTTTGTCGCTCAGGTATTTTAAATTGCTGCCAGCTGGTGTGTTCGACTTGTATTCCAAAAAGCCGCATTTGGGCGAGAGTGAGTTGAATATAAGGTTGAGAAATTAAGGTTCCGGATACATCCACAATGGATTCTTTGGTTGTCAATGGTAATGCCATCAGTAGTCCGGTTAGAAATTGACTGGAGACATTGCCTTTTACAGTGACATGGTTGATGCGGTTGGCGGGATGCGTGTCGGCCGGTTTGATTTCTAGGGGTGGAAAACCAGCATTGCCAAGGTAAGTTATGTTTGCGCCGAGTTGACGCAACGCATCGACCAAGTCCGCAATGGGGCGTTCATGCATGCGTGGCACACCAGATAATCGATAATGCCCTTGCATCAGGGAGAGTACCGCAGTCAGTGGGCGGAAAGCGGTACCTGCGTTACCAAGAAATAAGTCAACTTCTGCGACTGGAAATATGCCTTTGCTTCCAATGACGGAATAATCGTTTTTAGCCGTTTGAGTAATAGAAATGCCAAGTTTGGTCAGTGCTTCCAGCATGCGCGTAGTATCATCAGAAGCGAGCAGATCATGAATATACGTTGTGCCTTCTGCTAATGCGGCTAATAAAAGAATACGATTGGAAATACTCTTTGATCCCGGCAATTGCACAATGCCCCGGGCAGTTTTGACAGATGGGAGATCAAGCCATTTCATGGTGTGTGAAGTGTAAAAATTAACAGATAATATCCCATAAAAACATTCAAAGAATAATTTTGTTGATCTGTGAGAGAGTAATCATCGGTTAAAATTGCTCACAGAGATTCATTAAATTTGGAAAAATCTTTATCAAACTATCCTGTTTAAGGTAATCTATCGCAGTAGATTTTTAATGAAGAGTGCTCGCTGAATTTGAGCTGCTTTTAAAAGATACCGTTATCTGATGCCAGATTACCTCGGCACAGGTCAAATTGTCATACTATTTTTAAAAAGAGGTTGATTCATGGAAGATGCAGAAATTGCCCTAATGTTTTCTCTACTTGCTATTCCTGTCGCTATCTGGTTGCAGTTGTGGGTAAAGAATCGCAGAGAGAATCGAAAGAATGTTTTAGGTGAAGAAGAGTTTGAAAGTACAGCGCGTGCTTTCCTTTCTATTATTTTGGAAGGAACTGCCATTGTGGGTGGACTCATTATGATCATTATGGGTTCCGGCGGAGTCATTAAGTACATCATAAACTTTTATACTGCGTGATGTTCCTGAAATAGCAATCAAGCAGGATATTCGAGGCTAGGTAAGACTCGAATATCCTTTTTTATTTGATTGAATAATGTTGTTGTGTGGAAGTGATGAGTAGTTCCAGTTTACTCTTGCGGTTGTTCAGCCACTGTGCTCGGTGTTTTGGTTTTTGATTGTTTAGTTTTGGGTTTGGTTTCGGTCGCTTTCTTGGGAGCCTTTTGTTCAAACTCAAATCCAATTTTCCCATCCGCGTTTCTGACCAAATAAGCCGAAAATGGCCTGCCTTTTTTAGAAATGAACTTAGTGAGAAGATCTGTTCTGCCTGATTCTAGCAGCTTGGTAACTTGCTCACGCTCAATTGGGCGTTCAAGAATAATTTTTCCAGTTTTGAAGTTGCAAGTGCGTGCTGCTCCAATAGATTTCTCGCATACATAATGAAGTCCATGCTCATATACCGCATGACTGCATTTAGGACATGGACCTAAGGAAACTTGTCCACTGAAATCGACTTCTTCTTGTTCTTCTTCGTTGTTACCGAAATCAAATTTCATTTCGAAAGTATCGGTAAGTTTGATAATGGCATTAAACGACTGCCCCATCCTGCTCCGGAATCCTTGTAAGGGACCCACTTCACGTTGGGTAATCAAGGTTTCCATTTCTTCGATTTCAAATTGTCGTCCTGCCAAAATTTTCCACAGTGCAAAATCGCATTTCTGGCACTGAAATTTTTTGTAAGTTTCATGCACAATTCCGCCACATTTGGGGCAGGGCGATTTAAGTACGGAAAAATCACCGGCGATAGTTTCTCCACGGTTGTTTTTGGCCTGCTCAACCATGTGGCGTGTCATTTCGGCAATTTTTTCCATAAAAGCGCTACGCTTTAATTTGCCTTGTTCAATCTGGCGTAATTGAAATTCCCAATTGCCGGTTAATTCAGGTGAAATTAATTCGGGTACTTTCAGGCCACGTAATAGTGTGATTAGTGAAAAGGCCTTTGCCGTTGGGTGAAGTTCACGCCCCACTCGCTGCAGGTAATTTTCAAATACCAGTCCCTCAATGATGGCCGCGCGGGTTGCCGGTGTGCCCAGACCCTTTGCACTCATGGCTGCGCGTAGCTCTTCGTCTTCAACGAGCTTGCCAGCACCTTCCATGGCAGACAGCAACGTGGCTTCGTTGAACCTTGCCGGTGGGCGAGTCTGGTTGGCGATGATTTTGATTTCTTCAGTCGTAACAGGCTGTCCGGGAGTAATTGCAATGAGCGTGGTGTCATCTTCCAGATCATCGGTTTTGACTGATTTGCCATAAACGATTTGCCATCCGGGATTAACCATGACTTTGCCTTCGGTTTTAAAAGGCTCATTTTCAACACGGGTGATACGAGTGGTCAGCAGAAATTCAGCGGCTGGAAAGAAAATTGCCAAGAAGCGCTTGGTAACCAAGTCATATAATTTTGCTTCGGCTTCATTCAGTTTTGTCGGATTCAATGAAGTCGGGATGATAGCAAAGTGGTCTGAGATCTTGGCATTATTGAAAATACGTTTGTTGGGAATAACCCAGTTTGATGCCAGAATCTGCTGGGCAAAATTTCCATACTCAGTATTACCCAAACTTTGTAACGTATCTTTAACGGTAGCAATATAATCTTCCGGTAAAGCGCGTGAATCTGTTCGTGGATACGTCAATACCTTATGTTTTTCATATAATGCCTGGGCCAAGCCGAGTGTGGTTTTGGCAGAAAAGCCAAAGCGGCTGTTGGCTTCTCGTTGTAAACTGGTCAAGTCATAAAGCAAGGGGCAAATTTCTTTGCTGGGTTTGCTTTCTTCATTGACACTGCCAGGTTTGTCTTGGCATTTATCACGAATGACTTCGGCTTTGGCTTGCTCCCAAAGTCTTTCAGGCTTTAGTTCTTGATTAACTTTATCTTTGCTGAATTTCTCATCAAACCACTTGCCGATATAATGACCAGTGTCAGTTGCAAATGTGGCATGAATTTCCCAATAGTTCTGTGGGCGAAATTTTTTTATTTTTTCTTCGCGCTCGACAAGAATGGCCAAAGTTGGAGTCTGAACCCGTCCAACAGTGGTTTTATGAAATCCACCTTCTTGTGAATTAAAAGCAGTCATGGCGCGCGTGCCATTGATTCCGACCAGCCAGTCTGATTCTGAGCGACTGACAGCCGCTTCAGCCAGCGATTGAACTTCGGAGTTGTCCAATAATTTGGTAAATCCATCGCGAATCGCATCAGGTGTCATGGATTGTAGCCAAAGCCGCTTAATGGGCTTATTGGTGCCGACGTGGCGCACGATGTAATAGAAAATTAACTCGCCTTCACGCCCCGCGTCACATGCATTGATGATAACTTCAACGTCCTTGCGTTTGATGAGTTTGCTCAGCAGCTTTAAGCGCGCGGAGGTTTTTTCAATGGGATTTAAATCAAATCGCGGTGGTATAACGGGTAGATTAGTAAAACTCCATTTGCCGCGTTTTACTTCATATTCTTCTGGGATAGCAAGTTCTAGCAGATGCCCCACCGCTGAAGATACGATATATTGATCGCTTTCAAAGTAGTCCGTGTGTTTGGTGAAATTACCTAGTACTCGAGCGATGTCAGCGGCAACAGAGGGTTTTTCAGCAATGATTAGAGATTTACTCATGAATTTCCTGTGAGTGATCACGCATTATGAATGCTTGGTTAAGCATGTTCGTTATTGCTGAATGGCTATAAAGAATAATGATGGCAAGCATATTAAATGAGTGTTAAACACTTTCAATTCGGATTGCCGTTTGGTTACGGCAAGATAAAGAATACGATTAAGTATTAATGCCGATAATGAGAGTCGCTGACGATCAGTAATTTCTCAAGTATGGCGTCATCAGTTAGCTGATTTTGGATCCAGAGCTCGGTGAGTACAATCAATTTAATTTTCTCGAGACTGGATGAGTTTTCATCCATCGCCAACACCCGATCAATCAACAATTCACGTTGTAATGGATTAATGATGTTGGCTTGTTCCAGAAAGCAAATAAATCCTCTGCCTTCGGTATCGATTTTTTCCATTTCATAATTGGTATAGCAGCGAAAGGAGTCATTTTCAGCAAAACTGACCGGATAATTGCCGGTGTCATGTCGTGCAAGCTCTGAGAGCCAATCAAGCGTCTCAGTAATATCTTCATCTGCAAACCCAGCCATGGTGAGTTTACGAGTCAACGTCGCAGAATCCGGATAGCTGCCCGAGTCAAAGTAATTTTCAAATAAATAAACGAGTATTTCAAACATATTGTGTTTAGTAAGTTGCAAGTATGTTTACAGGATTTGCAATCTCTAGACGGCTTTTCATCAGGCGTTATTGGATTCTTTGGTAACATCCCCCCGGTAAACTACTAACCTGACCGTCAAGCTCTAGCGTTAATAGCATGGCTGATACTACTTCAGCCGTCAAGCCACTACGGATACACAAAGTGTCGATATCTACGGCATCATAGCCTAGGTGTTTGAGTAATACAGTATTTTCAATTGATTGCTCAGTAATAAATTCTTCATGCTTACGACTATTTTTACTCGTGATTAATGGTAGGTAGTTGAGTTCATCCAAAATATCTTGCGTGCTTTCTACCAGTTTCGCGCCTTGTTTAATCAAAGCATGACAACCTTTCGATAGTGGAGAGTGGATTGAGCCGGGAATGGCCATCACTTCGCGTCCTTGATCCAGAGCCTGACGCGCAGTGATTAGAGATCCACTGCGTAATGCGGCTTCTACCACCAAGCATCCTTGACTCATGCCGCTGATAATCCGATTCCTACGTGGAAAGTTCCTGCCTATAGCAGGTGTGCCGAGTGGAAATTCGGAAATCAACGCACCTTCTTTGGCTAATTTATGAGCCAATGGGTGATTTTTGGCCGGATAAACAATATCCAGACCGGTGCCGACAACCGCGATGCTGCCAGCAGAGCCGCGCAAGCCGCCATGATGAGCGGCCGTATCGATGCCCAGAGCCATGCCGCTGACAATGCAAAGCCCGGCATTGCTGGCTGCTTCAGAGAAAGCTTCCGCATTGGATAAACCCTGTGGGGTAGCGTTGCGGCTGCCAACAACCGCTAAAGCGGGTTGTCTCAGGAGTTCTCTGCATCCTTTGAAATACAGGAGAGGCGGTGGGGTCGGAATATTCAGTAGTTGTGCAGGATAATCCGCATCAGCTAAAGTTATGACCGCGTTGTTGGGATCTTCTAACCATTTGAGTGTGCTGGCAATCTTATTGGGGTCTGCACCTTGTTTGATGCGCTTGGCAACAGGCGCTTTCACGATCCGCTCAAGTGTTGTGGATGGCGTCGACAAGATTGCGATGGGATTGCCAAAAGCAATCAAAAGTCGCCGAATGGATTCGCCGCCCAAACCATCAATTAGACTGAGACTGAGCCAGGATTCAATGTCCGGTACATGTTTCATGAATGAACTGCGTCAGCTTTAGGGGGTTTTAACAGCATCCAGGATTTTAATAGATTGTGTGCTTTGTACGACCAATGCATAGGCTAATTTCTCAAAAACACGAAATACGAATACCAGTCCGGTTCTTTCGTCAGGCAGTTGTACAGTTTCTTCTTTGAGATTTTTGGCTTGACTTTTTCGATAGATGGCAAGCACATGGCCCATTTCCAGTCCATCCAGTTCACCTTTGTTCAGTGTGACGATAGCGCCTTTGCCGATTTCGGTGACGCCACCATAGACAGAAATGATTCGGCCATTGATTGCAGAATCTGGTGCGTGGGGGACGTAATTATTGAAAATGGTGTCAGGCGCGGGTACCAAGCGATCTCCTTTGAGAATTTCTTCTGAGGCACGCGTAATGGTAACAGTGCTGATGTCTGCGAAAGCACTGACTTTGACATTGCCTAAGTAAGTTGCTTCATAGCCAAGAATCTGATTTTCATTGTCAGGATCTTTTAGTGCCTTGCTGGGGCGGAAAATTTGCCATGCGGAACCTTTGTCTTCTGGTAGTCCGCTGACGTAAGCTATATTTCCCGCGCTTAAGATAACCCGATTTTCACTGGAACCAAGTATATAAGGTGCATTGATCAGGCCGTCTTTTTCAATGACTAATGGTTGACTCAGAAAAGGCTCAATTGCACTCGCTGGAATACTGGGAATAGCAGCGGTGCTGGATTGCTCTGTGCGTATTTGAGGGGAGAGTTTTACCGTTTTCAGACCACCTCTATCCTCTGCCAGGCGCAAACGACTGCCATGAGATGTTTTGTCCAGAATCACGACATCGCCAGGGTAAATTTTGTGCGGATTTTTAACCTGCTCACGATTAAATCCCCATATCTCGGGCCAGCGCCAGGGATCTTTAAGAAACCGGGAAGCGATGCCCCACAAAGTATCGCCGGGGACGACAACGTAGTGATCGGGAGCATCGCTCCGCAGTATAATGTTTGCAGCTTGAGCTGGCGCAACAGAAAGCAGGCCTAGTAAGAAAATCATAGATATAATAGGCATTCGCATAAATGACTCCAATGGCAGGTTATAGAGTGCGCAGAATAACGGACTAATGATAAGGTCTAAATAAGCATTTGGTTTATAAATCTACATAATTTTTTATGGCTATATTAAAAATATTACAATATCCCGATGAACGGTTGCATACTGTAGCGGTTCCTGTTGTTCAAGTCACTGATAAAATCCGCTCGTTAATACAGAACATGGCTGAGACGATGTACGCAGCTCCTGGAATAGGACTGGCAGCCACGCAAGTGGATGTGCATCAGCGCATAATTGTCATTGATACTTCTGAAACACACGATCAGTTGCTTGTTCTGATCAATCCTGAAATTATTGCCAGCCACGGTGTTTCTGATTATGAAGAAGGCTGTTTATCTGTTCCGGGTATTTATGGAAAGGTGAAGCGAGCGGAGGCTGTTACTGTGAAGGCTTTGAATGCCGAAGGAGAATCCTTTGTTCTGGATGCCAATGGATTGCTGGCAATCTGTATTCAGCATGAGATGGATCATTTAGTGGGCAAAGTGTTTGTTGAATACTGGTCACAACTTAAGCAAATGCGGACTCTGGCAAAACTCAAGAAGAAACAACGCAGTATAATGTGATCAACGTGTTTCAGGGGGGGGTGGTGGGAGCTCGCATGATAGAACTCACTAAGTCAATGCCTTCCCACTGTAAATAGCGCTGAATTACTGTTTCATAATCTACTGACAAATGGCTACAAAACATCCTTAAGATGAAAATTATTTTCGCTGGAACTCCTTTGTTTGCGGCCATTGCACTGGATGCTCTGATAAAGGCGGGGCATGAGATTAATTTGGTGCTGACTCAACCGGATCGTCCTGCCGGTAGAGGGATGAAAACTGCGTCCAGCGAGGTCAAGCTGCTGGCTCAGCAGCATAAGCTGCCATTGTTACAGCCATTGACACTGAAAGCCGCCGACATACAAGCGCATTTGCAGGCATTGCATGCAGATGTGATGATCGTCGCTGCGTATGGGCTCATTTTGCCGCAAGCTGTGCTCAACATTCCCCGTTTGGGCTGCTTGAATATTCATGCATCATTATTGCCGCGCTGGCGGGGTGCCGCGCCGATTCAACGGGCTATTTTGGCGGGAGATCATGAGACAGGTATCACGATCATGCAGATGGATGCAGGATTGGATACTGGGGCCATTTTATTGAAACATAATATAGTCATCGCGCAGAATGATACTACGCAATCGCTGCATGACAAACTGGGTTTGCTGGGTGCGCAAAGTGTCGTGGAAGCGTTGATGCTGCTGCAACAAGAAAAGCTGATTCCTGTTGCGCAAGATGAGGCGCTAGCATGCTATGCGGCTAAAATTAAAAAAGCGGATGCAGAGATTGATTGGCAACAGACTGCCGAACAGGTGGATCGGGTTGTGCGAACATTTAATCCAAGCCCCGGAGCCTTTACTTATTTTCAAGATAATCTATTGAAGATTTGGCAAGTAAGTGTGGTTAACGGAAGAGTAGGTCAACCGGGAGAAATTATCGCAGCTGATCGTGACGGTATCATCGTGGCTTGTGGTTCGGGTTTGCTGCGGATTGAAGTGATGCAAAAGCCCGGTGGCAAGAAGTTGAACGCTGCTGATTATCTGTCCGGAAACAGTATGCAACCCGGTGAATATTTCGCTGCAATAAATCATTCGTCATTTGAGCATGATTAAAGCACAATTGACCGCAGCTTCTGCGGTAACCAAAGTGCTGGCTGGAGCAAGTTTGACCGGGGTTTTACAAGAAGCTTGGCGTGATGATCCTACATTATCGAAACAGCAAAGGGGCGCTATTCAAGATTTAAGCTATGGCGTTCTGCGTTTTTATGGGCAATTGGAAACAATTCTTGGGTTGTTATTAAAGAAATCATTGCGCGACAAGAGCCTGCATCATTTGCTGCTGGTAGGTTTATACCAACTGCAATATAGCAAGACACTGGCGCATACCGTTGTGGATCAGGCAGTGACCGCATCGCGCTCATTGGCGCATGGAAAGGGAATGCAAGGCTTGGTCAATGCCATTTTGCGTAATTTTATCCGGCAACGTGAAAATCTGTTAATGAGAGCTGCCGAAAAAGAAGTTGGGCGCTATTCGCATCCACAATGGTGGATTGATAAATTGCGTTGGCAATATCCACAAAATTTTCGGGCGATACTGGAGGCGGATAACAAGCGTCCTCCCATGACTCTGAGGGTTAATCAACGTAACATTAGCGTAGACGATTATCGAAAGCGGCTGTTAGAACAGAATATGTGTGCAGAATGGCTGTGGGGCGGCGCTCTTCAGTTGGCTCAGCCAGTGATGGTGGAACATTTGCCCGGTTTTAATGATGGGTTGGTTACTGTGCAAGATGCGGGTGCTCAGTTGGCAGCACCATTTCTGGATGTTCGAGACGGCATGCGTGTGCTGGATGCCTGTGCGGCGCCAGGGGGCAAGAGCACTCATTTACTGGAATTGGCGGATATATCGTTGACTATACTGGATAATGATTCGGGCAGATTAGCTCAGGTACGGCAGAATCTGGATCGTATGCACATGACCGCAGAACGGTTGGTGTGTGGGGATGCATCAAATCCCGATGAATGGTGGGATGGTCAGCTGTTTGATCGTATTTTGGCAGATGTGCCTTGTTCCGCATCAGGGGTGGTGTGTCGCCATCCAGACATCAAATGGTTGCGACGCGAGAGTGATCTGTCGAAGTTTGCAACCAGTCAGCAGGCAATCCTTAATGCTTTATGGAAAATTCTGGAAAGAGGTGGTAAGTTGCTTTATGTCACTTGCTCAATCTTTGCTGAAGAAAATACAATGCAGATAGCGGAATTTCTTAAACATCATCCTGATGCATGTTCAATACCCCTTTCAGGAACGGCAATGGTTGATGGACAATTGTTGCCCGATAGTCGGCATGATGGTTTCTTTTATACCTTGCTGCATAAAGTCTAGCCAAATGATGTCGCGCTTACAGTTCTTATCCATCCATATCATATGCTTATTGTTGATGCTGCTAACGCCATTTGCAGTTGCTCAAGCAGAGAGCATACAGATAAAGTCTGTCAATTTAGCGGCAGTGGGACAAGGTTATGAAATCAGCGTGGATTCTGACATTGTGCTTAACTCTACCCTGGAGCAGGCGCTTGAAAAAGGCATCGTGCTTTATTTTGTCACTAAATTCAGTTTGATAGATTCCAACTGGTACTGGCTTGACGAAGAAGTGGCGCGTGGTAAATCCAGGGTTGGATTGAGATATTATGCGCTTACTCGTCAATATCATCTGAATCATCCCTCATTTTCACAAACTTTTAACACATTACAGGAAGCGCTAAAGGCCTTGGGTCAGTTGCGTAATTTCTCATTGACTGTCAAGTCCGAATTGAAGCCAGATGTTGAGTACATTGCTTCATTGCGTGTGTGGCTTGATTTAACGCGTATGCCTAAGCCATTCCAGGTAGAAGCATTGGGTTCCAAGAAATGGGACCTGAGTTCTGACAAACTGGAATGGCGCATGAAATTGCCTACACCGGAACAACCGTTTCAGATGAAAGGCCAGTAATGAAATATGTGCTCATTATTGGCGCAGGACTGGGAGCCGTCATGCTTTTCTTGCTGGCGACGGCTGGCGCCAATACCGATTTTTTTGAACGAAAATACCGGTTATTGTTGGGTATCAATATCGCCTTCGTATTATTTCTCATGGTTATCGTGGGATTTTTATTGTGGCGATTCAGACGTCGGCTTAAATCGGGTGTTTTTGGATCTAGGCTGGCACTACGTTTGATGCTTATTTTCTCATTGATGGCGATACTTCCGGGTGCTTTGGTGTATGCGGTGTCTGTTCAATTCCTCGAGAAAAGTATTGAATCCTGGTTTGATGTTAAAGTGGATCGCGCTCTTGAAGGAGGTTTGAGTTTGGGGCAGACCATGCTTGAGAACTTGTTGGGTGAGTTAGAAAAAAAAGCGCAAACGACCGCATTGGTATTGTCTGAATCTTCCAATCCCCCATTATTGTTGCTCAATGAATTGCTGCTGCAATCACAGATTGAAGAAGCAACTTTGTTTAATCAGGATGGAAAAGTCATTGCATTTTCCAGTGAAAGTAATTTGGCGTTATTTCCTGAGAAGCCTAATGCGGCTGTGATGCGCCATGTAAGAATGCAAAAAGCGTATAGCGCGATTGAGACCATTGCAGGTAAAGGCTTATATTTGCGTGTGGTGGCCCCGGTTAATGTATTGAGCTTAAAAGAAGATATCAGGGTGCTGCAGTTGCTTCAACCGGTTCCGGTGCAATTGGCAAAGGATGCTGAGAGAGTTGAGGCTGGATATCAGGATTATCAGGAGCTTTCTTTGTCACGTCAGGGATTAACCCGATTGTATAGCGTTACGCTGACGCTGGCATTGTTACTGGCATTATGTTCAGCGTTAGCGACTGCGTCGTTGCTTAGTGAGAAATTAAGCGCTCCACTGGGTATGCTGGCGGAGAGTACGCGTGCCATTGCGCAAGGGGATTATAGTCGTCGCCATATGGTCCAGAGCCGGGATGAGTTGGGAGTGCTGACAGAGTCCTTTAATTTGATGACGCAGCAACTGGAAGAAGCGCGAGCGACCGCGCAGCATAATCAACAGGAAGTGGAAAGCGCGCGTGCGCATCTGGAAAGTATTCTGGCCAATCTTTCATCGGGCGTGCTGGTGTTCGATGCTCAATTGATGCTGTCCAAAGCAAATCGCAGTGCGGAGCAGATACTGCAAGTGCCGATGATCAGTTTGGATGGCTCAATCATTGAAGGGTGCGTGGATAATGAATCCCAACTCAATACGCTGGTTGCCGAAATCAGAGAAGGATTTAATTCCGGAGAAACGGGTGTTTGGCAGCGCCAGTTAACACATGCAAGCGAAGGTAATCATCAAGTGTTGCTGTTAAGAGGGACGCGATTGCCGGAAATATCGGGCGGGGGCGGTGTAGTGGTTTTTGATGATATTACTAATCTGTTGCAAGTGCAGCGTGCGGTTGCGTGGGGTGAAGTCGCTCGCCGACTCGCGCATGAAATTAAAAATCCGCTGACGCCTATTCAATTGTCCGCCGAGCGAGTGCAGCATAAGTTGATCAATAAGTTAAATGAAGACGATGCCAGAATTTTGCGGCGCTCTACCGAAACAATCGTCAATCAGGTCGAAGCGCTGAAAAGGATGGTCAATGAATTTAATCAGTATGCCCGCGTTCCTGAATTAGAATTACGCCAGCTGGATTTCAATCGTTTGGTGCGTGAGGTGCTGTCTTTGTATGAGGCGGCAAACATGACCACGGATCAGAGTAAACATGTGCAGATTAAGCTGGCATTGGCGAGCGACTTGCCGATGGTCAGAGGGGATTCTGCGCAGCTGCGCCAAGTGCTGCATAACTTATTGCAGAATGCTCAGGATGCGTTGATTGAAACAGTGGGGCCGGAAATAGAAGTCAAAACTGAAATGGTGCATGGGGGGGTGCAATTGAGTATCCGCGATAATGGTTGCGGATTCCCGGATGAGATCAGGGCACGGGTTTTTGAGCCTTATGTAACGACTAAGTCGCGCGGAACAGGATTGGGATTGCCTATTGTTAAAAAAATTGTTGAGGAGCACGAAGGTGTTATTCATGTTGAAAATATTAAGCCGCGCGGGGCACAAATTTCAATTATTCTACCAACCATAGAAAAGAATATATCAATGAGAGAGAACAAGTCGGTATGAAATTAAATGGTTGAATGGGCGACTGCAGAGAAGATGAGTAAAATTATTCATACTTGGCATCTATCAATAGATTGAATGCACGTTGAATGAGCGGATGATTCAAAAAATGACAGTTGTGAATAAGCTGATTAGATTTTGGTGGTAAAGAGGCGGAGAACTTCCTAGATGATAACAAACAATACAATACTTGTTGTTGATGACGAAATTGGCATACGCGAATTGTTGTCTGAAATTTTGCGTGATGAAGGGTATCGTGTAGCGCTAGCAGAAAATGCTGAACAGGCCCGTGTTTGGCGGAGCCAAACACGTCCGGATCTTGTGTTGTTGGATATTTGGATGCCTGACACCGATGGAATTACCTTGTTGAAAGATTGGGCCAGTAGCGGTATGTTGACGATGCCGGTCATTATGATGTCCGGGCATGGCACGATTGATACAGCGGTTGAGGCGACGCGTATTGGTGCATTTGGGTATCTGGAAAAGCCGATTCCTTTGCAGAAGCTGCTCAGTACCGTTAGTAAGGCTTTGCGAGGAGGGCAAAGCAAACAACACACCGCACTCCTTTCTCTGGCCAGTTTGGGTAAAGGCCCTCTGATTACCGATCTTAGAAAACGATTGGAGCAAGTTGCAAATCTCAAAACGCCTTTGCTGCTAATGGGGGAGCCGGGCGTTGGCGTGGAGATATGCGCAAAATTTATGCATCGCCCTAATACTCCTTGGGTGGAACCTGAAACACTGACGTCATTAGCCGAATCGCCGCTGGATTTATTGGAGCTTGCGCGTGACGGAGTATTGTTTCTGAAAGATGTTGGTGAGATCAGCAAGTTAGCGCAGAAAGGTTTGTTATTGGTATTGAGCAAGTTGGAGAAATATAATGTCCGATTGGTGTGTGCAACATCTCAGCCATTGGCCGAATTGACCGCGCAAGGCGCTTACCATCCCAAATTATTTGAGGTGTTGAGTAGTCTGAGTATTGGTATTCCGGCATTGAGGGCGCATCGGGAGGATATTCCCGAATTGGCCAATCAAATTTTGTCGCGCTTTGTCGAATCAGGCGAGGCCGCGTCAGCAGTCCATTTTAGTACCGCTGCTCTGAATTGCTTGCGCAATTATGACTGGCCAGGCAATCTTACGCAGCTTACTGGCGTTGTGCATTCGCTGGCTTTAACTTGTGTTGGGGATGAGATTTCCGTTGAGGCAGTTCAGCAGGCAATGGTTTTTCCAGAATCCGCTTCATCTTCAGTTGCTCCGGAAATCCCTCTTGATCTTTCATTGCGTGAAGCGCGTGATTTATTTGAGAAGACTTACTTTGAAAGATTAATAGACCAAGAAAATGGCAATATGACCCGTGTTGCTGATCGAGCCGGGCTTGAGCGCACTCATCTGTATCGCAAAATTAAATTGCTGGGAATTAAATTGCGAGGAAACTGATTCTGCAAGGAAAATTTGCTGCTACTGGATTGGTTTTATGCGCAAAATGAAGTTGTCGTATCCTCCATCTTAAGGGATAATGCTAACTTTGCTTCCGATGCATATTCTTGAATATGCAGTTCGGTCGTTTCTATTTGTTGAAAATTTAAGGGGGTTAGTATCGATGGGTACATTTAAGGATTTTGATGCGCCGGTGTTTAAAGATTTGACCAGTGCAATTCGAGCATTGGCAATGGATGCCGTACAAAAAGCCAATTCTGGTCACCCCGGTATGCCTATGGGTATGGCCGAAATTGCTGAAGTTTTGTGGATTCATCACCTGCGTCATAATCCTAGCAATCCGGAATGGGTTGATCGTGATCGATTTATCCTGTCCAATGGTCATGGATCCATGTTGATCTATGCATTGTTACACTTGACAGGTTATGACTTGCCAATGGAAGAAATCAAGAAATTTCGTCAGTTTCATTCCAAAACACCGGGACATCCTGAATATGGCTATACACCTGGCGTAGAAACCACAACAGGTCCACTGGGTCAGGGTATTACCAACGCAGTTGGCATGGCATTAGCTGAAAAAGTGCTGGCTGCTGAATTCAATCGCCCAGGCTACAACATTGTTGATCATCACACTTATGTTTTCCTGGGTGACGGCTGTTTGATGGAAGGAATTTCTCATGAAGCTTGTTCCTTGGCCGGTACATTAGGCTTAGGCAAACTGATTTGTTTTTACGATGATAACGGTATTTCGATCGATGGTCATGTGGAAGGTTGGTTTACGGACGATACGCCCAAGCGGTTCGAATCCTATGGGTGGCATGTAGTTCCTAATGTCAATGGACATGACCCGATTGCAATCGAAGCAGCGATTGAAGCTGCCAAGAAAGTCAATAATAAACCATCGATGATTTGTTGCAAAACGGTCATCGGATTGGGTTCGCCTAATATGGCGAATACTCATTCAGTACATGGCGCTGCATTAGGTGATGCGGAAATTGCAGCTGCCCGTCCGCACATTGGATGGCACCACCCACCTTTTGAGATTCCACAGGAAGTCTATAGTGCTTGGGATGCAAGAGCAAAAGGTCAGAAATTTGAAACTGAATGGAATCAGAAGTTTGCCGAGTATGCTGAAAGGTATCCAACCGAAGCTGCTGAATTTAATCGCCGCATGGCAGGGGAGTTGCCTGCAAATTGGCAGAGTCATGTCGATAGCGTGATCAATCAAGTCAATGCAAAGGCAGAAACGATCGCAAGTCGTAAAGCTTCTCAAAATGCAATTGAAGGCTTGGCACCTATTTTGCCAGAGTTGCTCGGTGGTTCTGCTGATCTGGCTGGATCCAATTTGACTTTATGGTCAGGTTCGAAAGGAATTAGTCAGCAGACAGGTGGTAATTATGTTTATTATGGCGTGCGTGAATTTGGAATGAGTGCCATGATGAATGGATTGTCGCTGCATGGCGGATTGATTCCTTATGGCGCAACATTTTTGATGTTTTCTGAATATGCTCGCAATGCATTGCGCATGGCGGCATTGATGAAAATTCGCAATATATTTGTATTTACTCATGATTCGATCGGTTTGGGTGAAGATGGTCCGACCCATCAGCCGGTAGAGCAAACGTCAACATTGCGTTATATCCCTAATATGGATGTATGGCGTCCTTGCGACACGGTGGAATCAACGGTTGCTTGGGCGCGTGCCATCGAACGTAAAGATGGTCCCTCAACATTAATATTCAGTCGTCAGAACTTACCTTTCCAGAAGCGAGATGCTGCCACGATCAAACTCATTGACAAGGGTGGTTATGTATTGTCCGAAGCAGGAAATGGAAAGCCACAAGCCATTTTGATTGCAACAGGTTCGGAAGTTGGATTGGCAATAAGTGCACAGAAAACGTTAGCAGATGAAGGCATTCATGTGCGCGTTGTTTCCATGCCTTGTACCAATATATTTGATCGTCAGGAACCATCCTATAAAGAGGCTGTCTTGCCAAAAGGTATCAACCGAGTCGCTATTGAAGCAGGCGTGACAGATTTCTGGCGCAAGTACGTAGGTTTGGATGGCGCTGTAGTGGGAATGGATACTTTTGGTGAATCGGCGCCTGCGGATGTGTTATTTAAACATTTTGGTTTTACTGTTGAGAATGTGGTTAAAACGGTAAAAGGAATTCTCTAATTTTTATGTAAGCAATTGTGGGTGATCTTCATTACCCATAAATCAACGGGATTTTTATTTAAGGAGCTTTGGCATGACAATTAAAGTTGGGATTAACGGGTTTGGTCGTATCGGGCGTATGGTATTTCGCTCTGCAATACAGAACTTTCCTGATATTGAAATAGTAGCCATTAATGATTTGTTAGAGCCTGATTATCTGGCTTATATGCTGAAACATGACTCAGTGCATGGTCGTTTTCAGGGAGAAATTGCAATTGATGGCAATACATTGGTTGTCAATGGCAAAAGAATTCGTTTGACAGCAGTTAAAGATCCTGCTGAATTGAAATGGAATGAAGTGGGTGCTGAAGTTGTTGTTGAATCAACAGGTTTGTTCCTGACCAAGGAAACCTGTGAAAAGCATTTGGCAGCAGGCGCTAAGAAAGTCATCATGTCAGCCCCTTCCAAAGATGACACCCCCATGTTTGTTTACGGTGTAAACGACAAATCCTATAAAGGCGAGAGCATTATTTCCAATGCCTCCTGTACCACAAATTGTTTGGCGCCGATTGCCAAGGTATTGAATGATAAATGGGGCATCAAACGCGGTTTAATGACAACCGTTCATGCTGCAACTGCAACACAAAAAACTGTAGATGGTCCATCGAACAAAGATTGGCGAGGCGGTCGTGGTATTCTGGAAAATATCATTCCATCTTCAACCGGTGCTGCAAAAGCAGTGGGTGTTGTTATTCCTGAGTTGAATAAAAAGCTGACAGGTATGGCATTCCGTGTTCCAACATCAGATGTTTCCGTTGTGGATTTGACTGTTGAACTGGAGAAAGACGCTTCCTATGATGATATTTGCAAAGCAATGAAAGAAGCTTCTGAAGGCACGATGAAAGGTGTGTTGGGCTATACCGATCAGAAAGTGGTATCCACTGATTTTCGTGGTGAAAGCTGCACTTCAATTTTTGATGCTGAAGCAGGAATGGCTTTAGATAAAAGTTTTGTTAAAGTGGTTGCGTGGTATGACAACGAATGGGGCTATTCCACTAAAGTGTTGGAAATGGTTCGTACAGTTGCTAAGTAATAATGTGTTAGAGGATATGCAATCGCGAAAGTGCAACAATAAAATTTTGATTGCTATCTCAACTTTGATATTCAATTAGTTAGTATATAAAGGGTAGCTTGGCTATCCTTTATACTTTTCTTTAAGACAATTCTGGAGCTTGCCGTGCCTGTTATTAAACTTGTTGACCTTGATCTCAAGGGTAAACGTGTATTTATACGCGCTGATCTGAATGTGCCTGTGAAAGATGGCAAAGTGACATCCGATGCGCGCATCACTGCCTCAATGGCGACCATTAATCACTGTCTCAAACAAGGTGCCAAGGTGATGGTGACTTCGCATCTGGGGCGTCCTGAAGAAGGACTATGGACCGAAGAAAATTCACTCAAACCGGTAGCCGATAATATCGCGGAGCGTCTGAATAAACCAGTGCGCTTAATTAGAGATTGGGTGGATGGCGGTTTTGAGATAGCCGGTGGTGAATTGGTCGTATTGGAAAATTGCCGCATAAACAAAGGCGAAAAGAAAAATTCAGAAGAAACCGCGCAAAAATATGCAAAATTGTGCGATGTATTTGTGATGGATGCTTTTGGTACTGCGCATCGTGCAGAAGCATCAACGCATGGTATTGCCAAGTATGCACCGGTGGCATGTGCGGGGATTTTGTTAACTGAAGAATTAGAAGCATTGACCAAAGCATTGCTCAATCCAGCACGACCGATGGTGGCTATTGTGGGTGGCTCCAAAGTTTCAACCAAGCTGACAGTGCTCGAATCTCTATCTGAAAAAGTCGATCAACTCGTGGTAGGCGGCGGCATTGCCAATACTTTCCTGAAAGCGACGGGTAAAAATGTAGGTAAATCACTGTGTGAAGATGATTTGGTGCCCACTGCTAAAGCGCTCATGGATAAAATGGCGAAGCGTAATGCATCAATTCCTATTGCAGTTGATGTTGTGGTAGGGAAAAAATTCGATGCGAATGAACCTGCTGTACTAAAAGATGCGGGTGATGTGAGTGATGACGAAATGATTTTTGATATCGGTCCTAAAAGCGCGCAAGAACTAGTTGATATTATTATGCGAGCAGGAACAGTAGTCTGGAATGGACCGGTAGGTGTGTTTGAGTTCGATCAATTTGGTGCCGGAACAGAAAAAATTGCCAGAGCAATCGCAGAAACAAGCGCCTTCACGCTGGCAGGTGGCGGCGATACCATTGCTGCCATTCAGAAATATGATATTTATGACAAAGTATCTTATATATCAACCGCAGGTGGTGCATTCCTGGAATTCTTGGAAGGGAAGAAATTACCAGCTGTTGAAATATTAGAAACGCGCGCTAACTAACCTGCAAAGAACAAAGAAGACAATGATTCGAAGAACAAAAATTGTAGCAACACTAGGTCCTGCATGTGGTAATCCAAAAGTACTGGAGCGCATGATTCAAGCTGGAGTTGATGTTGTTCGAATTAACTTCTCTCATGGTACGCGCGAGCACCATATTGAATATGCCGAAATGACACGTTCTTTGGCGCGCGGATTGGGTCATACCGTCGGAGTCTTGGCCGACTTGCAGGGTCCAAAGATACGCATTGGCAAGTTTGAGCACGGTAAAATCAGGCTTGAAGTAGGCGATAAATTTATTCTGGATTCGCACTGTGAACTGGGAAATCAGGAAAGAGTCGGATTGGATTACAAAGAGCTGCCTAATGATCTGGAGACCGGTGCTACGTTGATGTTGGACGATGGTCGCATAGTGCTCGGCGTATCCATGGTTCGAGGGCATCAGGTATTTTGTGTGGTTGAGCAAGGTGGCGTGCTGTCGAATAATAAAGGCATCAATCGCAAAGGCGGTGGATTGGGTGCGCCTGCACTGACCGCTAAAGATATGGAAGATATTAAAACAGCTGCAGCATTGAATGCCGATTATCTGGCTGTTTCATTTGTGCGTTCCGGTGATGACATTCGGCAAGCTCGTCAGTTAATGCTTGAGGCCGGTGGCAAAAGTATGATCATGGCTAAGATTGAGCGTTCTGAAGCCATCCTTGCGTTGGACGATATCGTCGATGCTTCAGATGCCATCATGGTGGCGCGCGGCGATTTGGCCGTTGAAGTGGGGGATGCCGCTGTTCCAGCGCTACAAAAAAGGATGATTCGATCAGCAAGAGCAAATAACAAATTAGTGGTTACCGCGACGCAAATGATGGAATCCATGATCACCAATCCCATTCCAACGCGTGCTGAAGTATCTGATGTGGCCAACGCGGTATTGGATGGCACGGATGCTGTCATGCTATCAGCAGAGTCGGCAGCAGGTGAATATCCGGTTGAAGCCGTAGAAGCCATGGCTAGAGTTTGTCTGGAAGCTGAGAAGGAATATTTGGTCAATCATGATAAGCGTATGGCCAACACAAGCCCGGCCACGATTGAAGAAGCCATTGCTCGCGCAACCATGTTTACTGCCAGCGGCTTGCAGATACGAGCGATTGCAGCATTGACGCAAAGCGGCGTGACTGCGTTGCTGATGTCACGCAGAAGCTCCAAAGTGCCTATTTTTGCATTGAGTCCAAATGCAGAAACCCGAAGTAAAGTGACACTCTTCAGAGGGGTTTATCCGGTGGAGTTTGGCGAAGGGCTCAACGACCCTGAGATTATTCTAAATCTTGCTGAAGATGAACTACTCAAACGCGGCGTCGTGCGTAATGGTGATATCATGGTAATGACGATCGGAGAGCCCGTCGGCAAGACAGGCGGTACCAATACAATGAAAATCATCAAAGTAGGCGAATGCAAATCAAGACAGGGGAATGATGCAGCATAAACAGTCTGAGGAAATGCAGCTCTGGAATCGGGGCGCCGATAACATCAGTAAAAAGTATCAAAGCATGTTGGTTAAGAATAAAAGAATTAATTAAAGTAAAAATCCTATTAAGATAATTTTTTGAAGGAGAATTAAATGGCACTCGTATCATTAAGACAACTACTGGATCATGCAGCAGAAAACGGTTATGGCTTGCCTGCTTTTAATGTGAATAACCTGGAACAAATTCAGGCAATCATGCAAGCAGCGGATGAATGCAATAGTCCTGTGATCATGCAAGGTTCTGCCGGCGCTAGAAAATATGCAGGCGAAGCGTTTTTACGCCATCTGATCGAGGCAGCGGTTGAGGCTTATCCTCATATACCCATCGTAATGCATCAAGATCATGGCGCATCGCCATCCGTGTGTGTCAATGCAATCCGCAGTGGTTTCTCGAGTGTCATGATGGATGGTTCCTTGCAAGCCGATGCTAAAACACCATCTACCTATCAATACAATGTTGATATTACCGCGGAAGTGGTAAATATCGCTCATTCAGTGGGTGTATCCGTCGAAGGGGAATTAGGCTGCCTGGGTTCATTGGAATCCGGTATGGGAGAGGCGGAAGACGGACATGGTGCAGAAGGTGTGCTATCGCACGATCAACTGTTGACCGATCCGGAAGAAGCTGCCGATTTTGTGCGCAAAACCGGCGTGGATGCATTGGCGATTGCCATTGGCACCTCTCACGGCGCTTACAAATTTACGCGTAAGCCAACGGGCGACATTCTGGCTATTCAACGCATCAAGGAAATCCACCAACGTATTCCGAACACCCATCTGGTGATGCACGGTTCCAGTTCAGTACCGCAAGAATGGCTGGAAATCATTCGTCAATATGGTGGTGATATCAAAGAAACCTATGGCGTGCCAGTGGAAGAGATCCAACAAGGCATCAAATATGGCGTGCGCAAAGTAAATATCGATACCGATATCCGTTTAGCCATGACCGGTGCGATTCGTCGTAGCCTGGAAAAGGATAAAAGCAACTTTGATCCACGCAAATTCCTGAAAGAGGCCACTGCAGCAGCTAAAGACATTTGTAAGGCCCGCTTTGAAGCATTCGGTTGTGCCGGACAAGCTGGTAAAATCAAACCGATTTCGCTGGAAAACATGGCGAATCGTTATGCAAAAGGCGAATTAAACGCGATTATCAAGTAAGTTAAACGAGCAGTATTCAATAAGCCTATGATTGATCGTGCGGCTTGCATTATCAATCATAGGATCAGATCCTGAAGTTGTCGTAGCATCCTCTCTTTTTGCACATGCAAAATCAACTAACTGTTACCGGTTTTAGGGATCGAGTTGCTATCGCCAGCTGCAGCAAAAGCCGTGACCGAATCAGAACACAAGTCGAAATCAAGGGAGTGAAAGCAGATGGCCGTTTGGCTCTCAACAGTTTTGTAGTGGTTAAGCATTCCCAGGTTGTTCTAACCGACCGTGCCTCACCGCATGGAAGGACAAAGGCGGAAAAACTCTTAAGGAAATAAAATCTTTATAGTCAATCATTCCAGTGGGCGCTGCCATATGCAGGCATATTTTTGAATTTAAATAATAGATTCTGGCTGCACTATCAGTAATTAGAGCTTACTCAAAAAGTATAACTAGCTGATTGAATTTATTAATATTTTG
>CADEDO010000029.1 GCA_902826115.1 uncultured Nitrosomonas sp. | reverse complement strand
ATGAAAAAAACACTAAAATATGCATTGCTTCTAGCTGGCCTAACTTCACTGAATGTTGAAGCCAATGTCGGTAACACCAGTCAACACTTTGAAATGGATTCAGTAATTATCCGCAATACATTGAACTCGGCAAATCAGGCTAAAGGTTCTTTCAAGGCACAGCATTATTGGGCAATCGATAATGATTCCAAGAACTCAGCCAACATCTGTTCCCCTATCGATCTCCCCTATAACAGCAATATCATCGACAACCTCATTAGCCTGACTAATCATGGATCGCTGGGTCCTAGGGTTCCCGCTGAAAATCATCTGACAATGAATGATTACTTGATCTCAGCAGGCCGGGCAGATAACACATATCCCGGTATTGAACTGTCACAAATCATATCCAGTACTTCGGTAGCAGCTCCAGAACCTGAAACTTATACCATACTGCTATCGGGGATAGGTTTGCTGGCAGCAAGTACACGCAGACGCTACAAATAAATCAGTTCCTTTCGATAAGTAGTGAAGCAACCATACCCTCCAATTCTCACTTGCATCATTACTTCATCAAAAAAATATCCCGGTTAAAAGGTTACTTTAACCGGGATATTTTCCCTAAAATTAGCAAACCCAATTCAACACGCCCACGATCACTGGGATCATTGTGACACTCCAATCAAGAAGCGCTTGGGTTAAGCGATTAATCTACACAATCTAGAGGGGAGCGTAGATAGCTATCAGAAATCCAGGTTGCCCAACTTAATCTTCAGATTTTTTTCCCTGTTTCTTTCTGGTAATGACCATGGTTTTGTCATTACCGGTTTCAGAATGTTGAATGTTGACGAACAAGGTGTGCGGGTCTTTGCCAAAATAGATACCAGTGCCTTCCGCGCCCTTATCTTTCAAAGAAGCGAATAAATGCACACCATCACTGTAACCGTCGCCATTTTCATCCGGCAAAGCAACCCAAATATCACTATTTTCATTGTCTTCAACAATCCATAACTTACCATCCGGGCCTTTTGCCAGATTATCCGGGCTCTTCAAACCGGTTTCACCGGGAGTAGTGCTGGTCGGTTTGACTTCAAAAGGAATATTCACCCCAGGCTGAACGAAATAACTCACTTTCGGGACGGCTGTCAGACTCACGGCGAGGATCGCACCGGGACCACTGATATTCGCAGGATCAGTCGCGTCTTCACAAGTCAGTGCGGCAAATAGCGTATCTCCAATACGTTCCAGATCTTCAGGACGACAGAAAGGAGTCGCATTCACTGCTTGAGCAGCGATTCTGGCATTGATTTGAACCTGGTTCATATCCAGCGCAACCCACTCGGCTTCGCCGGTCTTGGCGCCATTCTTTACTCTCAACGCATGCAACTGGCCACTGCTCAAATCGCCATAGGTATCGGGAACGAATTTATAAATAGCCCCTTTTCTATCTTCATCGATCACATACACATTGCCTTCGTCATCAATTTCAATTCCTTCGTGAGATAAGGAACCAAGCTTGGGTCGTACTTTGATTTCTTCAACCTTAGTTGGGTCATTGTTGGCAAATTTCAATTCGTACAACAGGCCGCTTTGCGCTGCCGGCACATCAGGGTCTGGCAATTGAGCAGTAATGGTTTCTTCAGCAAAAAGTAGCGTTTGCCAAGGCGTCCACACCAATCCGTCCAAAGCTTCCCAGTCGGCGCGCTGCGCCAGAACTTCGGCTTCGCCGGTTTTTAAATCCACTATCGAAATCGCGCCTCCCAGAAATGGATCTGTGCCTGGGCGCACTTCATGAGTACGGTACATATACCGGCCCGCCCGCTTACCCGTCTCGTTGACCGTATTCATGTCAGTCCAATCGCCAGAATTAGGATAAATATCCAGATCACTTTCATCGGAAATGATGCGTTGCGCATAACCTTCGGGAATCACCCAAGGTTTAGTATTGAGAACCAGTGGATCAGATGTGGTTTGTTGGTACGCAGAAGCAGCAATCGGCTTGAACTTCATTGGACCGTCAACAAGCACCGCATCAGCATAAACCAGTGTGGTCACTACGGCGCATAGTGGTAATGCCAAAATCGATTTCTTCATGAATTCTCTCCATAAGAATTAAGTTACACGAGACAAAATTGAGGACGATTTGTGATTGATATTTCTCGTCTCGGCAACTATAGAGTGGCAATATGAAGCGTTGATGTCGTGAAAATGAATGTTTCATGACTGTTTTGTGACGAACACTGGAATTAAATGGAGAGGATTGGATTCTACTGTTCCCGGCACTTTGTTTTTTCAAACCGCGCGGCTGGCGCCAGGCAAATGGCTCGGGAAATTGTTTTCGTCGCCTGGCTAGGGCGAAAGTCAATTGACTTAAATCACTGCTGAATGGTCATTTGCGACAAATCTCTATGCGTCAGCTTCTATCAGTCAGCACTGGATTGCCATCTTGTAAACCCCAAGTGACTATTGATCATTATGAGAGCGATGTTTTCTTTGGGCTTTATCCATCAGAATTTCCGGCTTCCAGAGCAGGAAATTCCAATCCATCAATCTCTTGCAACGATTTGCCCGCAATTCCCTGCAAATCACCATACATGCCCACGGTCGCCCCCATCACGCGTTCAATCTGTTCCTCGCGTTTGGCCCATTGTTTCATGATGACCTTGCGTTCCTTATCGAGATCTTCCTGCATAGTGGAGAATGCTTCGACAATGGCTTCCACGCGCTGGCGGAAACGTGGACCGGTAAGATACTGATAAACCATCTCTGTCTTGGTTTGCTGCCCTTCTGAGGACTGCCTCGCCAGCGCAACTTCCAGCAGCGATTGGCGCAATATCATAGCTACCGGCAAGGCAACGCGCGGGTGCGTAACCCAGATGCCCTCGACCATTTCAAAGGTTTCCACCCCTTTCGGCAGAGTATGACTGACAATTACGGCAATTTCCGCTTTGGCGGTGCGTTGATCATCACGCAGTTTCACCAACCAGGCATCGCTCCAGTTTTTGGTGCGTTTGAATTCCCACAGAATAGTACCGCCAGCCTGACCGCCTGTGGCAAAAACACGATGCAGGACATCCCCGCCGTACTCACCTTTTGGCACCGGTTCGATGGCATCATAAGGAAATTTCATGCGCAGCAGGTTTTCCAGCTCGAGCTCCTGCACTTCCCCTTGCAGTTGTTGCGAACCCTGCTCGGCCCTGCGCTTCAGGTCTTCGATTTGCTTCTGCATGGCGACAATGGTTTGTTCTTTTTCCATTACCTTGAGTTTTTGTTCGTCCTCGGCTTCTTTCTTGGCCAGCGTGCGCACTTCGATCAATCCGTCCTGTACCCGCTTCTCCACCGTGAGTTCCAATTCACGCCTGGCATCGTCAAGTTCGCGCTGCTTCTTGATCAGCTCGGCTTGCGCCTTTTGCGCTTCAGCCAATTTTTCGTCGCGAATTTTCAGTACATCTTGTAATTCAGACAGTTCACGCATTTTGTTCTCCAGCTCAGCGGCGCTGGCCAGCTTGGCTTTACGGGATTCTTCCGCAATCACGCGCGCACGTTCCGCTTTCAACTGCTCCGCTACTTGATCAGCGACTCGGTCTTCCAGCTTGCGCTTGTCTTCCGCCAATTGTTTTTCCTTGTCACGCATGGTTTGTTCGCGCTGAATGATCTCAGTGTCTTTTTGCGCCAGCCGTTGCTCAAATTGCCTGCGCGTGGACTCAATCAGCGGCGCCGCCAACGATTCGGTCAGTTTGATTTCTGTTTTACAGTTCGGGCAGGTAATCGTTGGTTCTGTCATCACAATACTTTTCCTATTTATTGAAAAACCGGGCAGCGATCATGACATTGCACAATTTGTCAGGCAGCGGATCAGTCAATGAGTCGACTAAATCATGGAAGGATACTCTGACATCGAAATAATCGTATTGATTACCCAAGTATAAAATCAACCTAAGTTTCAGAGCTTTGAACTAAAACTTACTTCCCTAACGCCAGCTGTGGAGCACTCTTTAATGTGTCGTCAAGAACCGAAAAAATCATCAGAAACTTGTATCAGTACAATCCAATTTTAGACCCTGATAGCATTGATGCGACATTATGCCGCATTGTTGTTGCATCTCCTGAGAAGGATAATCCTATCGGCAAAAAAATTCTCTGTAAGTGAAGCATCTTCCTATCTGATAGGTGTTTTACCAAAAGCGGTTTTCTCAGCCACAGCATTTCCTTTCACGAAGTAAAAACCTGTGCCTATAGGTATCGATAATTAATCCTTCAGGAGTTAATAAAAATGAGAAATCTCAGAAGAATAGCTTCAATGTCATCTTGGATATTACTGGTTCTATTAATAAGTTTCCCACTTTTTGCATCTCGCGATGAATTCAACCAAAATGTACAAAAGGCCATTCACAGCGGTCAGAAATTTATAAGCAACTCTTATATTATCGGTTTCAAAAAACCTTCACCTTTTATCCAAGAAGACAGTGAACGATTTTTGATTGATCCACCTGACGAATCTCAACGCGGTACTGGTAATATACCCTTTGGAGAGCCTAGTACTAAACAAAGTAAGGAAAATTTGGCTGGAATGATGGGATTGCGTGGTGAGGTACTTGCAATTCTTGAAACAATAAATGCCGTCCACGTTATGATGGACGAAGATGAAGCCGAGAGATGGCGTAAAGATGATTGAGTCGAATACGTTGAACAGGACATGATCATAACTAGTGGAACTACTCAGAGCAATTCAGGCTGGGGATTGGATAGACTAGATGAGATTTCAGTCACTCTCGATAATACGTATGTGTATACAAATACAGGGGCTGGCCGCAAAATTTATATTCTCGATACGGGCTTGGATTTATCGAATCCCACGGTTGCGGCTCAATTTGGAGGACGTGCATCTGTAATTTGGGACGTGAATGGTGGAACTGGCGCAGATTGTAATGGCCATGGCACCCAAGTTAGTAGCGCTGCTGCTGGAAGCACCAAAGGTATTGCTAAAGGGGCTACGGTGATAATGTCAAAAATTACATCAGGTTGCACTGGAAGCTCATCTATATCTACTTCGGTAACTGCTTTTAACTGGTTGGCTGCTAATGAAGCAGCAGGAACTATTACAAACTGGAGTCAAGGATTTAATAATCCAGGATGTTCAAATCCAACGATAAGCACTTCTCTCGAAAACTCGATCATTGCTGCACATAATAAAGGGATAATAGTTGTGGTAGCGGCAGGAAATGATAGTTGTAATACTGCCAATTATTCACCGACACGCATTCCACAAGCATTTGTAGTGGGAGCAACAAACAATCAGCTTATCTCTAGCGGTAAAGACGCGAAAGCTTCTTTCTCACGCACTGGAACAAATATCTCTGCTTTTGCTCCAGGGGAATCTGTGGCACTTCTAAATTTTAATGGAGTGTCTGTAACAAATAGTGGGACATCATTCTCGGCACCTTATATTGCAGGTATTTTTGCTGTGGCGTGTCAAGCTGCGGGAACTTTTTGTAATACCGCAACAAATGCAACAACGCTTTACGATGCGCTCAGAAATACAGGGATAATTGGTACAGTTACCAATACTAACGGTACCCCTCTGACCGGTGCAACATCTCGATTTATTGTGCAACAATGGTAAAGCCTGTTTATATATGAGATAAATAACTTATCAGAGCGTTTTGGTTTTATAACGTCCTGTATTTTAGGAGAAATATAATGATTAAGATGAGATTTCTTGCCACAGCAATGATTCTGTGCAACTGTGCTGCCATAACAATTGTTAATAACGGGGTAGCAGCGGATAGCACAAATTTCTCAAATAATAATGCACCCAGTTATGAGAATGGTGTTTTGACAATTCCACGTGTCGACACACCGGATCAGGTTGGAAATTATCAAGACGCAGTGCTGAGATTTGATCCGAAGTTGAGTACTTGGGTTCTACAGCAAGTTATTCCAGCTAAATTTAATTCTTCTAATCCAAGAATTAAGTCTGTCAATGTTTTTGTTATAAATGATTCTTTTCCAACGCAGGTCTTTTTACAAGTAATAGGCGATTTTACATGTGGTGAATTTGGGCAAATCAATATAGGTCGAAAAGAAAACTTATTTGATATACAAATCTCTGTAACTCCAACTCCGCCAGGACAAGCATGTACTACAGACATTACAGAGTTTGTTAGAGTCATTCAATTGGATGTGTATCGCTTAAGTGCTGGAGATTATCAATATAGTATCAATGGTGGTAACCAAGGTACATTTACTTTAACTAAAGACAATAAATTTGGTGAATGTGGCGGTACGAGTAACACCGAAGAAATTTGTGAAACTGAAGTAACAACAGGATCTTAGCTTGTTTTAAGGTAATAATTAACTCCCTAGACTAACAGATCATATCTGTTAGTCTAGGGTCCGTTGACATTTCACTAGGTAATCACAGTTATCCAAAAGCCATGGCGACCATGCTTTCGTAATTTCTCTTCAGTTTGTCGTATCGTGTTGTCACTGCTTGATACTGCTTTGCCGCGCAAAGGCATTTTCCACAAAATGTCGATATCTATACAAGCCCCAATCCATGTCAGCATTACCCTCTACCGAATCGAATCTTTTTGGGAATACGGCCCTGATTCCCTTCTTTGTTATCTGCTTCCGTATATACTCACTGTCATAGCCTTTATCCGCAATAATCACTTCCAGGTCAGGTAACTTGGCAATCAAATCGAGTGCTGCAGAACAGTCATGACTTCTCCACCAGTAATTTCAAACTCAACTAGCAAGCCATAACTATCAACCATCAGATGAATTTTTGTTAAAATCAGCACGCTTTTAGTTTCATCACTCAACCATGACTTTTTGCACACGCATCGGCCAAACCCCTTTCTCAATCGCTTGCCGGCCATCAAACGCAATATAGCTTTGCCGACCATAATGCGGTAACGGGCGAATCAGCGCTTCGAGAGAAGCGGCGTCTTGGGCAGACACGAGCGCCAGCGATGCGCCATCCGAACGTGCGAGCGTCCAAGCTTGTGCGCTACCTTTCGCCTGGATTTCATCGGGTCTCGGTGACAGGTTTCTGGCGGCCAGCCAGGCATCGATTTCAGGTTGCAATCCAATAATCAGCGTGGGTGCCGAGGATAGCGACTGATTGGCTGAGATGATCCTGGGCGCACGCTGCTGAAGCTTGCTGGCAAGGGTTTCAGCGGTCTTGCGCGTTTCTGCATGGTCTGACAATAAAACCGTCTCCGTGGCCGAATTGACCATCACTTCACGCAAGATCGGAGGCGCTTCATTGGGCGCTAACTGACGAAATAAGCGCAAATCGGGATCAAGCGAAACCGATAATGGCTTTTCCGGCAATGTCAGCGCGAAAGTCTGCTGTTGCTGATGCAAATCGAACCAGTGCATATCCGTTTTTCCTTCACTTTGGATCGCAACCGGAACTCGCAAATCATAGGCCGGCACAGACTGATTCAGGGTGATCGTCAATTCATGGCCGGCATCAACCGGAATGCTTTTCACCTGGCTCATATGGATACTCGGCGCACCCGAACGTTCCAGCCATTGCGTGAAAAAGGGTTGCAGGTTTTTTCCTGAAACCATCTCAAACATCTTTTGCAGCTGTTGCCAGGAAGTCATTTTGAAGCGTTGCACCCCCCACAATCCCTGAATGGACAGACGAAAAACCGCTTCCCCCAGATGATCGCGCAACATGAAAAAAAGCATGGCAGCTTTGTTGTAGCCGACAATCTTGGATGCACTGTGAGTGCGCGAGGTGAATGCCGTCAGCGGCGCATCCTGTCCAGGCTGCAAAGCGGCAAAGTCTCGCAACCAGCCCAGGCGCATTTCACGCGCAGCTTCACTGCTTTCTTGTTCTTTATACGCATAATCTGCCATGAAAGTGGTCAATCCCTCAGACCAGTTGCCACTGGCATAGTCCGGATAAACCCCATTTCCCCACCAGTTGTGCAGCACTTCATGGCCAAGCGAAGTGTCACGGATAAACGGCAATTGCAGCACATCGATGCCCAGATAAGTCAGCGTGGGCATGCCAAACCCTGTCGGTGTAGGACTGGATACCACACTGAATTCGGTATACGGATATTCGCCGATCCAGGCTTCATACATTTCCAGATAGCGTTTCACCGCCTGCAGATAATCATGTGATAAATTTTTGATCTGCGGGTGAAAATAGGTACGCAATTGAATGGGTCGATGGTTGATGTTTTGATGCATCTGCGTTTCAATTGCATAAGGTCCGGCCATCAAATCAATGCCTTCAGACGGGAAAGGAAATTCAAAAACAGCGCGGTAGCCCTGTTCGGATTCGCTTTCCTCTACCAACCGGCCAGCCACCAAACCACGCTGTCCCGCAGGTAATTCAAGCCTGACCTTATATCGCGCCAGCTCGCCAGCAATGCGCGGATACCAGCCGGATGCATCCGGCAAGAAAGTACCCACCTCGCTGCTGACTGCGATCGGTCTGCCCAATGTTTGCTGGTGATCCAGTGAAGCATCAAGCTGCGCCAATTGGCCGCGCCAGTGGATCTCAAACTGATGCTGCTGGCGAAAAGTAAAAGGGATCTGCCAGGTATAAGGTTGATTGTTCTGTTCACGACCGGCTCCTAATGCATGGCCATCAATGGTCACTTGCGTTACTTCAAACGGGGAACCCAGCGTCAGTGTCAGTTCCCTGGGTTTTTTCACGGTAACGATGCTTTTGCCTTCGATCGACCGGGTAATCGGGTCGATCCGCACTGTCATGTCATAATCAATTTCGCCATGCTTAATAGTCGCTGCAACAGCCAGTTGAGTGAAAAAGCAAACAATGAATAAACAACAGCTGTTTCTGAACAATGCGTAACCGGTCATAGATGAATCAAGAGTAAATTATTGCTTTAATGGTGGAAATTTGGCAATGATCTCGATTTCCTGATCATCTCTCCTCACTTTTAATGGCAACCAGGTTCCCGGTGCCTGCCGCTTGACGATCGCAATCACATCGTCGGTATTTTTGAGTGGTAAACCCGCCATCTCAAGAATCACATCGGCATCCTGAAGTTTGGCGGCTTCGGCGATGCTGCGTTTCTCGACTTGCAGCACCAAAGCACCGCCCCGGGCTATTTCAAAGCGAATCCCCAAGCGCTGAAACTGAGGCTGAATAGCATCGGAAATGTGCGGCAGCACGCCAAACACGGCATCTGCCGCTCCTTTGACGAATTGTTGGCAGGATCTGTCTGTATCCCACGGCAACAAAGCAGCCACATTTTTCACCCCCAGATCATGCAACTGGTGAGTGACACCAAAACCATGCAGCACATGCCCCGCCCCCATGACACCAACCACCAGGGGCTTGTCCTTATCTGTTGATTCTGTCATAGCTTGCTGCAGTATTTGCGCCATGGCGCGATCCCACAACTGCTGTCCGGCAATAAAACGCTTAAAATCTGCATCATCCGCGCCAGTTTCCCCTTGCTGCTTATCTTTGCGATCATGCTGCTTATAAATCGGCAACAAATAATCCAGATAGGCTTGGCTTGGGTCGGCCGGGCGCGTCAACCCTTCCCGTTCTTCCACCGGCACCCCGTTGAAACCCTTCTCCGCCACCTGACGGCGCAGATTGCTCTCGATATTCAAAGCCCGCATGGGAATATGATTCATACGGGCAAAATGAAACAAGGGCAGATACAGATTGGCGTCGGTATTCCAGACCCGATCCCACTCGACAGCTTTTAAAAACGCTTTCTCAGTCAGTTTGCCCGCCACCCATTGATCCAATACCGCCTGCACGCGGCGTGGAAACATTTCAAAGCCGATCACCATATTGGGACGCATAGCATGCAAGGCCACCAATGTTTGTAATTGCCAGCGATGATGATCTGCATTGACATGGGTTTCTCCCAACAGCACTACCGATGCTTTCGCTGCGCGCGCGATCACGTCCTTTTGCGTGGTCTGACCGGCACCTGGAATGGACCAGTTTCCCAAAGTCACGCACTGCTTGGATTGTGGCTTCTTGGCGGGCTTGATTTCAGCCCATGCACTATTGCCGTACAGGCTCAGTAGCAGAACGGTCAAACCCAGAACGCTATGGTTTCGGCTTACACTAGAATTTGTCATTTTTGCGTCTTCTTTTAATTAATCGATTAAATTCAACAGTCACAACACTCACTAACCGGCTACCCCACCCATTTGCGCGCATTTCTGAACAGCCGCATCCAAGGAGCATCTTCCGGCGCATTCAAATCGGACTTTAACGGATGCCATGAATGCTGCGCAATCCGGAACACCCGCTCAGGATGCGGCATAAGCACGTTGAATCGACCATCCGGCGTAGTTAAGCCGGTTATTCCCCGGATCGAGCCGTTGGGATTATCCGGATAACTTTCCGTAACCTGCCCGTAATTATCCACATAACGCACAGTCACCAAAGCAGCATCATTCTCAGGTTGATCGGATGAAAATTCAACCCTGCCCTCGCCATGGGCGACGGTAATCGGCATGCGGCTTCCTGCCATACCATCAAAAAATAATGATGGGCTGCGCTGTATTTCTACCATGACAAAGCGCGCCTCAAATTGTTCCGATATATTGCGCTTAAAGCGCGGCCAATGTTCTGCACCGGGGATGATTTCCGCCAAATGACTCATCATTTGGCAGCCATTGCACACTCCCAGCGCAAAGGTATCGTGGCGCTGAAAAAAAGCCTCGAATTCATCGCGTGCGCGCGCATTGAATAAAATGGATTTAGCCCAGCCTTCCCCTGCACCCAGCACATCGCCATAGGAAAATCCGCCACAGGCAACAAATCCCTTGAAATCTTGCAATGCAACCCGACCCGCAATGATATCGCTCATATGCACATCGACCGCCGAAAAACCCGCCCGGTCAAACGCAGCAGCCATTTCCACATGACCGTTCACGCCTTGCTCACGCAACACCGCCATGCGGGGACGCACTCCGGTGTGAATATAAGACGCGGCAATATCTTCATCAGCCGCAAAACTCAACGCAACCTGCAAACCGGGATTTGCGCTATCCAAAATACGATCGTATTCCTGCTGCGCACAAGCAGGATTATCCCGCAGTTTTTGCATTTGATAGGTAGTCTCTGACCAAGCTCTGTGCAAATCAATGCGTTTTTCTGACAACACCGGCTTATTGTTGCGCATCAGGCGAATGTCATCGGTTTGATTGGGTTGTCCGATGACGAAACTGATATCGCGCAGCCCCGCTTCAACCAAAATGTGCATGACCGCTTGATGCTGAGCCAAGCTGATTTGCAGCACGACACCCAATTCCTCATTGAACAGCACAGCAAACAGGCGTTCCAGAAATCGACTGCCCAATTTGTCCGGTTGCAGTTCAGAGCCGTCGATATCGCTGATGGAGGCATCGAAACACAACTGATCCAGATTGATCGTCAATCCGGTGTGTCCGGCGAAAGCCATCTCGCACAAAGAGATGAATAGTCCGCCATCCGAGCGATCGTGATACGCCAGCAGCCTGCTTTCCTGATTGAGCCGCTGAACAACTGCAAACAGCGCCTTCAGTTTCTGCGCACCCTCCGCGCCATCAATGTTGGGCGCTCCATTGCCAACCTGCTTATACACTTGCGCCAATGCCGAACCGCCCAGACGATTTTGTCCTTGCCCCAAATCGATCAGAATTAATTCGGTTTCGCCGCAGTCAGTGCGTAATTGTGGCGTCAATGTTTTGCGCACATCGGTGACGCTGGAGAATGCGGAAATGATCAGTGACAACGGGGCTGTGACTTCTTTGCGGATCGTTATCTGGGTCGTTTCATCGATTTCCTCCCAGGCAGTTTTCATCGACATGGAATCCTTGCCGACGGGAATGCTGATTCCCAGTTGCGGACACAGCTCCATGCCCACCGTATGAACCGCATCATACAAACCGGCATCCTCACCCGGGTGTCCGGTCGCCGCCATCCAGTTGGCAGACAGTTTGATGTTTCCGATCTCGGCAATGGCCGCCGCAGCGATATTAGTGATGGCCTCACCCACCGCCATGCGCGCCGCAGCCGCAGGATCAATCAAAGCCAGCGGCGTGCGCTCGCCGATGGCAAATGCTTCGCCGAAATAGGTCTGATAACCCATGGCCGTCACCGCCACATCGGCAACGGGAACCTGCCAGGGACCCACCATTTGATCGCGCGCTGTCATGCCGCCGACACTGCGATCGCCAATCGTAATCAGGAAGGTTTTATCCGCCACCGCCGGCAAGCGCAAAACCCGGTAAGCCGCTTGCGTCAAATTCACATCGGACAAATCCAATGCAGGCAATATTTTGTCGCCATGCGCCACATTACGGGTCATTTTTGGAGGCTTGCCAAGCAAAACAGACAGCGCCATATCCACCGGCGGCGTTGACGACTGCTGATCAGTCACCACCAGCTGTTCGTCCAGCGTAGCCTCACCCACCACTGAAAACGGACAACGCTCACGCTCGCAAATACTCTGAAACAGTACCAATGACTCGGGTTTAATTGCCAGCACGTAGCGTTCCTGCGCTTCGTTACTCCAGATTTGCATCGGCGACATGCTGGATTCTTCCGATGGAATATCGCGCAGATTAAAGCGCCCGCCCCGGCCCGAGTCGTGCACCAATTCCGGAAAAGCGTTGGATAAGCCTCCCGCTCCGACGTCATGAATGAACAAAATCGGATTGCCGACACCGCTTCTCTCCAATTGCCAGCAACGATCGATCACTTCCTGAGCGCGCCGCTCCATTTCGGGATTGCCTCGTTGCACCGAATCAAAATCCAATGCTTCCCGGTTGGTGCCGGTATCCATACTGGAAGCAGCACCGCCGCCCAATCCGATCAACATGCCTGGACCACCCAGTTGTATCAATAAGGTACCGGGAGGAAATTTTTCTTTGCGCACATGTTTGGCCGAAATCTGTCCCATGCCACCCGCCAGCATGATCGGCTTGTGATAGCCGCGCATTTCGCCGGCAACCCGCTCCTCAAACGTGCGGAAATAGCCGGCCAGATTAGGCCGCCCGAATTCATTATTGAACGCTGCACCGCCAATGGGGCCTTCCAACATGATTTGCAAAGCGGATGCAATACGCCCAGGCCGCCCATAGGTCGACTGAGTTTCCGCGGCAATAGCCGCGCTGCTTTCCCACGGTTGCCGATAACCCGGTATGTTCAGATTGGATACTGAAAAGCCGCTTAAACCAGCTTTGGGCTTGGCGCCTCGTCCGGTTGCACCTTCATCGCGAATTTCTCCGCCAACGCCGGTTGCCGCTCCCGGAAAAGGCGAAATGGCGGTCGGATGATTATGCGTTTCCACTTTCATCAACAAATGGGTTTGTTCGCGTGCATAGCCATACTCGCATCGATCACCCGGATAAAATCGAGCAATCTCGGCGCCTTCGATGATGCTGGAATTATCCGCATAAGCCACCAGCGTACCTTGCGGATGCGCTTGGTGCGTATTGCGTATCATGGCAAACAGCGATTTTTCTTTTGCTTTCCCATCCACAATCCAATCCGCATTAAAAATTTTATGGCGGCAATGCTCGGAATTGGCTTGCGCGAACATCATCAATTCCACATCGGTTGGATTGCGTGCCATTTGTTTGAAATGATGAGCCAGGTACTCAATCTCATCAGGCGACAGCGCCAGCCCCATGGTTTGATTGGCCTGCAATAATGCCTCGATACCGCCTCCGAGCACATCGATGGTATTGAGCGGCTTGGGTGCAAAATGTTGGAATAGCTTGCTCGCATCGCCGAATGACGTAAACACCGCCTCGGTCATTCGATCGTGAATCAATACCCCAAGCCGGTTTTTGTCTGCTGCCGACAATTTTTCTGCGCATTGCACATAAAAAGCCATGCCTCGTTCTATACGCTCGACGGCATCCAATCCGCAATGCTGCGCAATATCCGTTGCTTTGCTGGACCAGGGCGAAATGGTGCCCGGACGCGGCAATACTAAAAAGAAATCGCCCGGATGCTGAGTGCTTTCCAGTACTGGATCATCATTTAACAACTTTTTAAGCGCATTCAGTTCATGATCCAGCAGATCCCGTGTTACTGAACAAAAATGCCAGTATTCAGTATCAATCGATGTAACCTGCAAGTTAAGCGCATTGATTTCTTTAAGTAATTTTTCCAGACGAAACGGAGAAAGCGCACGTCCACCACGAAATTGGAGCATTAGGGGAATAAATCAGTAATTTAAAGATTGCAATTTTACACGAGAAGATATACTTATCGTTGATCATCCGGTCAGTGAGAGAAATATGACAAATGCCGATCCCATTTTTTTAACCGCTGAAATACGTGAAATCGAGCAGCAGGCAGCCACATTGCCCAGTCCTCCGCATTTAATGGAAAAAGCAGGGTTGGCTGCCGCACAAATTGTGCGTGAGCAGTGGCTAAAGGGCTGTCATCAGCAGGTATTGGTGCTGGCCGGCCCGGGCAACAATGGCGGCGATGCCTTCGTGGTGGCGCGTTATCTGAAGGAATGGAGCCATGCGGTCACGGTCGTATTCTCCGGCGACCATCAGCGCGTTCCGCCGGATGCCAAGCAGGCGATACAAGCCTGGTTCGCCATCGGTGGCGATATTTCCACTGACATTCCCGGCGATCAGAACTGGGATGTCATCATTGACGGCTTGTTCGGTATTGGCCTGGATCAAACCCAGAACCGCGTACTCGACGGCCAATACCGGGCTTGGGTGGATGCTGTCAATCAAATGAACGTGCCGATCGTGGCGCTGGATATTCCTTCCGGACTCGGTAGCGATGACGGTTGCATATATGGCACTGCGATACGCGCCGCCATGACCGTGACTTTTATTGGATTAAAGCCCGGCTTGTTGACCAACTTCGGATCTGAATGCTGCGGGGCCATCGTGCTACGCGACCTGGATATTCAATTACCCCTGCCACCCAAACCGCACATCTGGCTGCTCAACCAAAAACTGGCGCAATCGCTGTTGCCGCCTGCGCGTTCCGCCAACAGCCACAAAGGGTCTTTCGGCAATGTCGCCATACTTGGCGGCTCCACCGGCATGGTCGGCGCAGCGCTGCTGGCGGGACGCTCGGCTTTGCACCTGGGAGCAGGACGGGTTTACCTCGGTTTGTTGGGGTGCAATGCGCCTTCGGTAGATGTTTTTCAACCGGAATTGATGCTGCGCCCGCTCCCTGAACTGTTTCAATTACAGCACCTGGATTGCCTGGTGATTGGTCCCGGCTTGGGATGCGGACCTGAAGCACTATCCTGGCTGGATTGCGCGCTCGACACCGAATTCAGCCTAGTGCTGGATGCCGATGCGCTCAATTTAATCGCCGCACATCCCGCTCTGGCCCAAAAGCTCAAGCAGCGCAACGCATCAGCCATCTTGACCCCCCATCCCGCGGAAGCCGCCCGCCTATTGAACACCGACACCGCCGCCGTGCAGCATGACCGCATGAATGCTGCCCATCAAATCGCTCGGCAATTAAATTGCTTCGTCGTCTTGAAAGGCGCTGGCAGCATCTGCTGTTTCCCTGACGGAAAACGCTATATCAATACGAGTGGCAATCCCGGACTCAGCACCGCCGGCACCGGCGATGTGCTGGCAGGGATGATGGGCGCATTGATTGCACAAGGTTTAGGTTCGGGTCAGGCGCTATCATTGGCAGTTTATCTGCATGGCGCCGCCGCCGATCTTGTGCTGCAACATAATCATGGCCCGGTGGGCATGATCGCATCAGAAATTATGCTAGCTGCGCGTACTTTGTTGAATGAGTGGATTTATTCGAAGATCAATCTCTCGCGATGATCAAGCAACCATCTCTACACAGCTTACAGGAATGGGATAAGGTTTCGGTGAGTCGCTAAAAACCCCTGCTGCAAATTGATGGCTCTCGGTTAAACAGCTGAAACTGAATTAGATTTCATCACTACGCCATAATTGCGCTGCTCCCCGTACGCCGGAGCTGTCGCCGTGCACATTTTTCAAAATCGGAGTAATCAGCTCATCGTTAAAGACGTAGTGAGCAATCCTTGCACGTCCTTCAGAATAGAGTCGTTCCACATTGGAAAGTCCTCCCCCCAGAATGATCGCATCCGGATCCAGGATATTCACCACCATCGCCATGGCACGGCCAAAACGATCGAAAAAACGTTGCATGACAGCCTCAGCCAAAACATCGCCTTGCTCGGCCAATACCACGATATCGCTGGCTGCCAATGTACTGCTCCCACCGTGGCGCTGAAAATCAGCAGTCAATCCAGGTCCGGAAATCAGCGTTTCAACACAGCCTTTGTGACCACAATAACAATCCGGCCCATCCAATTCCAAGATATTGTGCCCCCATTCACCGCCGATATTTTGACGGCCTGAATGCAATTGCCCCTTGAACACGACACCACCACCCACGCCGGTACCCATGATCACGCCAAACACCACGCCATAGCCTTTTCCCGCTCCATCCAGCGCTTCGCTTAAAGTAAAACAATTGGCGTCATTCGCAATCCGCAGCGGCCGATCCAGCAATGTTTGCAAATCTTCAAACAGTGGCTGCCCATTCAGACAGACGGTATTAGAATTTTTCATCGTACCCGTCACCGCCGAAATAGCACCCGGCGTGCCGATGCCTATTGAACATTTTCTCCCTATTTCAGCTTCAAGATACCCGACGAGTTGAGCAGTTCTGTGCAAAATCGCTTGGTAACCTTCAGACTGCTGCGTATCAACGCGCTTTCTCAACAACTCATAGCCGGTATCATCCAGCACCACGCCTTCTATTTTTGTACCCCCTAAATCAATACCGATCCGCATGAATAGCTATCACCTCATTAAAAAAACACCCGGTTTTACTGGATTTATGATATTTCCCTAATGATCACCTGCTTCAGATAGGATTAAACAAATGCCGAACCATTAGGAAGAAGGCCATTATAAACACATCTTGATCGCTCTCTAAACAGGCTTGATCGTTATCAGACATACGTTGAAAATTTACAATATCGGTAAGAAAATTGATCAATATTTTTCCTATTTACTGACTTACTGATGGTCTTGCAGGACTCAGCAGGGCTGTCAATGGATACTGATACAAGGTATTTGCCTAAATGACTGTAAACAACACTAGAAATCTTATATATTGATAGCGAGGAATCCTCTTTTAGCTCTATTTGCCTATGATCCATATCATCATGAGGCATGTTAACGACAAAATATTTTGGAGAAATTAATGACAGATAATAGCGGTAATATCCAATCAGGAAATATAGCAGGAGCCACTGAAAATCAGGCCACGCAGGTCAATATTAGAATGCAGCAGGGCGAACACACCGGTCAACCCATTTATTCAAATTTCACATCAGTGCAAAGCGGACAAGGGGTCGTCATTGTTGATTTTGGTTTTCTCGATCCACAAACCATCAACGCGCTGAGCCGACTGGCCCGATCAGGCGAGAAAGTGCCCGACACCATTGGTGCAAGAATGTCATGCCGCATGGCAATTAGTGTTGAAGCTGCCAGCAACTTATCTCAACAGTTAAACCAATTGCTGCATAGAAAAGCGCAGTGACTGAGAAAAGTTGATATTTACTAATGAGAAGGATACAAAATGGCACAGGAAAACGATACAGGTGGTAGTGATGCTCCACAATCACATGCAAAACCAGTCAAAGTCGCAATGCAACAAGGTGAGCATTCGGGCCAGCCACTCTATTCAAATCTGACGTCAGTACAAGCGGGACAAGGGGTGGTCATCGTGGATTTTGGATTCCTTGATCCACAAACCATGAATGCATTGAATCACATGATTAAGTCAGGTAGTAAAGTGCCGAGCACCATCGACGCTAAGATGTCTTGCAGGATAGCAATCAGCATTGATGCTGCCAGTCAGCTGGCCCAACAATTGAATCAATTACTGGGCAAGAAAGCAGCTACTGATCAAACCCAAACTACTCAGAAAAACTTGGCTGATCATGTGCAAGAAAAAAATTCAAGCATTGTTCCTCCGGAAGAAAAGAATGGCTCCGCAGAAAGTAATCAGGGTGGGTTCCGTTTCCCCTGGTCAAAAAAATAACACTAATAGTTATACCGGAACCGGTGTAATTGAAAGCGAAGCAATTGTGAAGGATAAATTAAAATAACCAATCAGATGCATGCGCAAATGCACACTTCTGATTGGTTATAAAAAACACAAACCGAACGTGTACTAGTGCAGCCTAGTCACTTTTTTTGCGCAACGGTATTTTCCTGATCAATGGAATGAGAACCAAGCCGACCAGCGCTCCAATCAACATCATTAGATAATTTTGCGAGTTATTTGTGGCGAATGCCGTCGTTATTTGTCTGACTACTGCATTCTGACCCGCTTTATCCGAGACTTTGGGTAGATCTTCAGCTTCGTACGTGTCATTGATGTTGTAAGGAGTTACCCCAGGAATACTGGGTATATTTTCCGCTCCTTTTCCAACCACCAGTTGCGCCTTCATGCCTTTTTCCATGTGATGGGAAATGTCGCAATGGACCAGGAAAGTGTCGTCGGATCCTGGCACGATAATGGTGCCGGAGACTGTCTTGGGACCGGTTACCTCAAGGTGAAACATGCCATATTTATACAGATACTTTGGCAAACCATGCATCATAAATTGATGGCGGACATTATCTTCATTGATAAAATGCCAGGTTACTTTTGAGCAGGGCTTAACATTCCATTGTTGCTGATCAAAAGCGAAAATCGTTCCGGGAAATTTCGCCGCATATTTTCTGCCGGCACGTACGGTAATTTCAACTTCCTCCGAGATGCTTTTACAGCTGCTAGGCAGCTTATCCAGGTTCTGTCCCATGATCATGGTACCTTCGTGATCCATAATATGGTCATGATCCATGTGATGATGATGATGGCCATCGCCATGTTCTGCGGATTCAGTGCTGGTGCTGTGCTCACTGTGGTCAACACTGTGGTCATGACTCATGTCATGCTCGCTATGATCACTGTGATCACTGTGATCGCTGTGATCATGGACATGATCGCCTGCAGGATCCTTTGCCGGATCACTGGCTTGACTGGCACTATGGCTGCTGTGATCATGTTCGTCTGGTTTCGCTTTCTCCTGGGCCATTGCGTTCGAACTGATGGCAAAAATACCCGCAAGCAAGAAAGTAATCATTGTAGCCTTAGCCATTATTGGCACTCCCTTTTTGGCTTTTGGAGCGTGAAAAAATCCCCATAGCCGATTGTTTGATTTGTTGTCGTTTAGCTATGATCAGATAGATCAACAATCCTATAATCAATCCATACAAGCTATTGAGCAATGAAGCCTGTGTCGCAGCATCAAAACCTGATTGCCCTGCTGGTGAGCCGAGACTTCCCGCTTCATCCAGATCCTGCCATACAGGAAACCTTCTTTCATAATATTCTTTAGTAAAATATTCTCTTAAATCAATACCAAAGTGACTGACTTTGGGCATACCACTTCCATTCAGATAGGATTTGTAGACAATGGAACTCATACTACCGCCCTCTGCCATGCCATTAGTCGTAATGCCTTTTTCACGGTGGTCATGAATCAACCAATCGCCTTCTCCGTAGCTATGCTTGCCATCATTAGTGGTATCCAATGTCAGATCAAGTCGTTGCGCGGGCGCCATGTCAAACACATCACGCATGATCTGAGCAACCGGATTATGTTCCACACCGTCGTAATGAGTAATCGTGGCATGATGCCCGTGCGTATGCACAGCGATCAGTTCACCACCACTATTCAACAGGCGCAGTTTTATTTTCTGATCGGGTTCGACAATGATTAACGATTCTCTTAACGTATAAGGGAATGATAAACCATTCAAGGTAAAGTAATCCTCTGTTGAGTCTGTGATGTCGTAACGCTGATTCATTTCGCGCGCAATCAACCGGGGATCGTTGTATTTCTGGATAATGCCGCTCAGTTCCTTATCCATTGCGTGATAGTGCAGATCATATTCCTGATCAAACTTCTCTTTGACGGCCACCGATGGATGACGAACATGCCCACCGCCGATATTTAAGGTTTGCAGCCAGTTATTCGGTCTATTTTCTTCAATCACAATCATCCCAGCCAGTCCCATGGCTAAATGGGTATGCGTCTGCACGTGGCAGTGATAGAACATGGTACCCGGTTGGCGCGCCTGAAATTGATAAATACGACGTTCGCCCGGCATTAATTCAACTTCACTAGTTTGAGGTACACCATCCTGCCCTCCATGCTCGCCATGCGAAAATGGGTGATCTACACCATGCAGATGGATGCTATGCGGGAAATAGTGGGTATTTTCCAGCACGATCTGCACAATATCCCCTTGCTCAACCCGAATCACGGGAGAAGGCAATCGCAGTAATGGATTAGCTCTTACGCTTTCAAAATTTTCTGTCGACATGCCACTCGTTTTCGGCGCAAATACCCAGGCGCCAGGCTGTATACCGGGAGCAATGTCAAATGTTGGCAGAACCCCTGGAAAATCGGGTGACTTACCATTCAATTCCATGATTTCCAGCTTGATGACAATCCGGTCAGGGTCGCCGTCACCATCCAGATCATCCGACAATAGGATGGCATCGGGCGAAAGACCCGTTTTCATCAAAGTATCCATCGAAATGTTGTTGGTTCCTTTAACCGCTGCCGCGATCCAAGCCGGATTATCAGGGCTGCAACCTGGTGATGCTTCAATTTTGATACCTTCAATCTCCTGAGCTTCCCGCCATGCAGGCGCAATCTTTGGATCACACGGCGGCTCAGAGTTTAATGCTGCTGGATCAACTTTGACTGTCTCAGGCAACTTTAATGATGTCTGAGCAATCACTGCAGATGACATCATGCAGAAAGTCAATATGGCAATGAAAATATGGATAGGCATATCAACGCACCTTTAAAATTTATCTACTTTGAATAAATAGGACACTAATCCGATCATAAAATTTCTTTAGCGATCAATATCAGTTTTTAATAGCTAGTATCTATCAGGATGACAGATTTGTAGGCACAAACACATTACATTTATTATGTATCTGTAGGTAGGTAAAATTATGAGGAATATCTATCTTCATATATGCAATACTTCTACATTATCCGTCAAGCTATCATCTGGCCTATTATACAGAACCCTATTACGCTTTTGTGGTTTTTCCATAATGGATAGGCTTTTAAATTTTTAACTTTGGATGACATTTTCCGAGTGACAAACCATCAATTATTCACAATCCCCCATCTCCAAAAATTTCTGCAAATGACTATCGCACTGGTTTGCGGATGCAGGAAAAATAATTCATTGTGGAATTTGGCAAAACATCAATTGGCGATGATCAGTTATTTGGGATTGATCAGCCTGCTATTGATCGCATGTAACGGTAACGAATCAAAACAATCGGCATCACGCAATGATTCCCCCATCCCTGTCACATTCATTCCGGCAACTCCGGTCGATATGCCCATGAGCCTGGAAACCATCGCGCAAACCGAGGGCGCCAAAGAGATTGAAATCCGGGCGCGCGTAGGAGGCATTCTTCTGCAGCGCCTCTATACCGAAGGGGTTGCGGTTAAAGCTGGACAATCATTATTCCTGATTGATCCGGAGCCTTTTCAGAATGCTCTGACGGAAGCAAAAGCCCTACTGAATGAGCAGAGTGTCAGAGTAATGCGCGCTAAAAGCGAGGAAAACAGACAACGGCAACTGCTGGCAGAGAATTTCGTCAGTCAACGTGCATATGATGTGGCAAAAGCTGATCTGGCAATAGCCGAAGCGGCCTTGCATGCGGCCAAAGTGCGCGTAAAACAAGCCGAACTGAATCTTTCCTATACAACCGTCAAAGCACCCGCCAATGGAGTGACCGGACGCGCCCAGTTCTCCGAAGGGGCATTGATATCAGCCAATAGCAGCCTACTAACCACACTGACCCAACTGTCCCCGATATGGGCGCGATTCAGCTTCTCGGATAATGAGGTAGCACACTTTGGCGGGCACTTGAATGAGAAGAATGTGCATAGCGTCAAAATGATCTTACCCGATGGATCCGAATATCAGCAGGAAGGTAAAATTAATTTTGCTGCCAGTAAAATCGATCCGCTCCTTGCCACCCAGCAGCTGCGCGCAACCTTTGAAAATACCGATCAGCGCATTTTGCCCGGTCAATTCGTGCGTATCAGGGTGACTGCCGGAGAATCCAGGACCATTTACCTAGTCCCTCAAATTGCCATCATGACTTCGGATTTGGGTCGATATGTTTATGTGATCAATGAGCATAACGCCGTCATGCAACGCCCTGTAAGCGTTGGCGATTGGATCGGCAAGGATTGGATTATTCTGGATGGACTGAATGCGGGCGATCGAGTGGTTGTGGATAATTTAATCAAATTAACGCCGGGCAAGCCGGTTGACCCCAAGTTGCGGGATATTGCACCTCCTTCGCCGTCCAATGCCGCCTCTATCAATCAATAATCATCATCCACATGGCTAATTTCTTTATTGCACGACCGATTTTTGCATCGGTTCTGTCAATCATTATTGTTCTGGCTGGCTTGGCTGCCGCTCTGCAGTTACCGGTTGAGCAATATCCCAAAATAACGCCACCCACGGTCATCGTAACAGCCACTTTTCCAGGCGCCAGCGCTGAGACCATGATCAAAACCGTCGCCGCACCGATCGAGGAGAAACTCAGCGCCATTGAAGGGTTGCTGTACTTCAGCTCCAGCGCGGATTCCAGCGGCAAACTGACTATTACCATCACTTTTGAGATCGGCACCGACATTGATCGCGCTACTTTCAATGTCAGCAATGAAATCAATTCCGCCGTAGCGCGCTTGCCCGATGAAGTCAGGCGCACCGGCATTACCGTACAAAAACGTTCCAACGATCTGCTGCTGGTTTTTGCCATGACTTCCAAAGACCCCAAGCATACGCAACTATTTATCAGTAACTTCATTACCAATAACCTGCTGGATGATCTACGTCGCGCACCCGGCGTTGGCGAAGCAAGGATTTTTGGTGCACAAGATTACTCCATGCGCATATGGCTACGACCCGATCGCATGGCACAGCTGGGAATCACCACCACCGATATCGCCAACGCCATTCGCGCGCAAAATGCGCAGCCAGCGGTCGGAAAGATTGGCCAGGAACCGGCATTAGCCGATCAACAACTGGTCTATTCGGTAACCGCAAAAGGGCGGCTGTTAGAGCCGGAGCAATTTGAAAATATCATTCTGCGTTCGGGTGGGGCACGAGGTGTGCTTTATCTTAAAGATGTCGCACGCATCGAACTTGGAGCGCAGGATTATTCCACGCGGACACTGTTGAATGGCGAACCCGGCCTGGGCATCGGTATTTTTTTGCGCACTGGAGCCAATGCGTTGGAAACAGCCGCAGCAGTTAAAGCCAAGATGCGCGAGCTGGAGCATTATTTTCCCGAAGGCATGCAATATGTGATTTCTTATGACACCAGTGTATTTGTCAAAGCATCGATCTGGGAAGTGGTCAAAACTCTGGGCGAGGCCATGCTGCTAGTGGTTCTCGTCGTTTATCTTTTTCTGCAAAGCTGGCGCGCGACGTTGATTCCCGTCATTGCCATACCGATTTCTTTGATTGGCACCTTTGCCGGACTGTGGGTATTGGGCTATTCGATCAATACGCTGACGCTGTTTGCCATGGTGCTGTCGATTGGCATCGTCGTGGATGACGCGATTGTCGTACTGGAAAACATCGAACGACTCATCTCGCAGGAAAAACTATCGCCATTTGATGCTGCAATCAAGGCCATGCAGCAGGTATCCAGCGCTGTGGTTGCTATGACCATGGTATTGGCAGCGGTTTTTATTCCCGTGGCTTTTCTTGGCGGCATTGCCGGAGCGTTGTATCAGCAATTCGCGGTCACCGTGGCGGTGGCCGCCGTCATTTCCGGTATCGTGGCTTTGACCTTGACGCCTACCCTGTGCGCCGTTTTGCTGCGCTCCACGCACCAGCATTCGGCCTTTTTTACTTGGTTTAACGTGCACTTTGAGCATATGCGCGGTTTATATGTCGGCTTGGTTGGCTTGAGTCTTAGTCATTCGATCAGAAGCGCACTGATATTCTTGGTAATGATTGCTGGCCTGATTTATCTGGTAAAAAATATTCCGGATAGCTTTGTTCCACCGGAAGATCAAGGCTATGTCATTGCGGCAGTAGTATTACCCGATGGTGCAACGCTGGCAAGAACCATGAAAACGGCTGATGCCATCACGACCGGACTGGCAAAAGAACCTGCCGTGGCTTTTCAATTTGCTGTCAACGGCCTGGATTTCATCGGCGGCGGTAACAAAACCAATGTTTCTACCATGTTTATACGCCTGAAGGATTGGTCGGAACGCACAACGACGGCGACTGATATTGTCGGCAAGCTATCCGTGATCGGTGCACAACAACCCGATGGCATGGCCATTGCGTTTAATCCCCCGGCAATACGCGGTTTGGGGAATACAGGCGGTTTTGAACTCTATGTGCAAAGTCGTATGAATCCGGATACTGCGCAATTGGCTCGCGTGGTTGGCGAATTTGTACAAACCCTGAAACAGGAACCGAAATTGGCAACCGTGAATACTTTTTTGCGATCATCGGTACCACAATATTTCATTGAAGTGGATGAAGCCAAAGCCATCGCGCAAGGTATTTCCATTTCGGATATTTATGCCACCCTCCAGAGCACCATGGGATCATTGTATGTGAATGACTTTAACCGTTCCGGACGTACCTATCGCGTGCAATTGCAGGCGGAAGCAGCTTATCGCATGAAAGCGGAGGATTTGGGGAAAGTGTATGTGCGTTCAGAATCCGGTTCAATGGTACCATTGTCCGCATTGAGCATAGTTAAACCTATCGTAGGTGCCGAGCAGTTGGAACGATTCAATGGACTGATATCAGCCAAAATAATGGGCAGCGGCGCACATGGCGTCAGCTCCGGAGATGCGATTGCATTGGTAGAAGAGATTGCAGCCAGAACTTTGCCGGATGGTTATCAGATTGCCTGGACGGGAGCTGCTTTTCAGGAAAAAAAGATGGGGGCAGCAGCGGTTTTTGCGTTTAGCCTGGCTGTAGTGATGGTTTTTCTGATTCTGGCAGCGCAATTTGAAACCTGGGCGCTTCCATTAGCCGTCATTATGGCTATTCCTTTCGCGATGGTTGGTGCATTGGTGGCAATATTGCTGCGTGATATGCCGAATGACATTTATTTCCAAATTGGAATGGTGACACTGATCGGATTGACGGCCAAAAATGCCATCTTGCTGGTTGAATTTGCCAGTCAGAAAATGAAGGAAGGCGTTGATATCAAACAGGCCGCCATTCTCTCGGCTCAATTACGCTTCCGCCCCATCGTAATGACTTCCATGGCCTTTATATTGGGTGTTGTTCCCCTGGTCATTGCAACCGGCGCCGGTTCAGCAGCCCGGCAATCCATGGGAACCGGCGTATTTGGCGGCATGATTATGGCCACTTCTATTGCGACGATCTTTGTACCGCTATTTTTCTCCTGGTTTGTTAAAAAACATGGACTCAAACAGCACAAAATCAAACAAACTAATCAGTCACCCCCCATCGAGACTCCACCTCCATTGATCAACAAGATTCAGGACTAACTTACAATGCACAATTAAGCTGCTTACGCACCTTCGGACCGATCGCTTAATCAGCTACAATCACCAGTATGAATTTAAGTAAAACAAAAATACTCCAACCCATCCAGAAGAAACTGGGTAATGCCAATATCATTCTGGTGGGAATGATGGGAGCCGGAAAAACCACCGTAGGCAAAGCATTGGCTAATTCTCTGGGTAAAGAATTTATCGATTCGGATCATGAGATACAAGAGCGCACAGGGGTAAAAATTCCCGTTATTTTTGAGATAGAAGGTGAGGCTGGATTTCGCAAACGCGAATCTGAAGTGTTAATCGAGCTGGTCAAGAAAAAAAATATTGTTTTGGCGACCGGCGGTGGCGCGGTTCTGAGCCAAGAAAATCGGCAAATACTTCAGCGGGGTGGAATCGTCATCTATTTGCGAGCATCGGTAAATGATTTGTACCGACGTACCCGGCATGATAAAAATCGGCCGTTACTTCAAACACAGAATTTATTTGCAAGATTGAATGAACTTTATATTCAAAGGGATGCTCTTTATCGCGAAACGGCGCATGTCATTATCGATAGTGGCAAACAAGGTGTGCGCTATCTAATACAAAAGCTCATTAACAAACTTCTTTCCATTAACATTCACAATATCTTTAGGAATAGCCATCAAAATACCATGCAAACCATTTCGGTAGACTTTACGACTGCATCAGATAAACGCAGCTATGAGATTCATATAGGGCACGGGGTCCTGGAGCAAATTGATTTGATCTTAGCTTGCTTACCTCAGAAACGGGTGGCCATCGTTAGCAACACAACGATAGCCCCTCTTTACTTAGAGAAATTACGTTCCGCATTGGAAAAACAAGGCGTGGCTTGTGTTCCCATTATTCTTCCGGACGGTGAAATTCATAAGAATTGGGAAACACTTAATTTAATTTTTGATGCACTCCTGACCAATCATTGTGAACGCAATACCACTATTTTAGCTTTAGGTGGCGGCGTGATCGGGGATCTGACCGGATTTGCTGCAGCCACTTACCTACGCGGCGTACCCTTTATCCAGATACCCACAACCTTGCTGGCGCAAGTGGATTCATCAGTGGGCGGCAAGACCGGCATCAATCATCAATTAGGCAAAAATATGATCGGCGCCTTTTATCAGCCACGCATGGTACTCACGGATAGTGCAACCTTAAATACCCTACCCGATAGAGAATTGCGCGCCGGCATCGCCGAAATCATTAAATATGGCTTAATTCGCGATCCGGCTTTTTTTGATTGGCTTGAACAAAATATGCGGCGATTGTTGGCACGTGATCCCTTCGTTCTCAATGAAGCCATTCAACGCAGCTGCGAAAACAAGGCTGAAATCGTCGCTACCGATGAAAAAGAGAAAGGAGTGCGCGCTTTGCTGAATCTAGGTCATACGTTTGGTCATGCAATCGAGAACGGCATGGGGTATGGGGTCTGGTTACATGGCGAAGCGGTAGCAGTGGGCACTGTTATGGCGGCTGAGCTGTCCCGTCGCATGAGACTCATCAGCGAAGCGGATGTTACCCGCATACGCAAGATCTTTGTGCAGGCGGAGTTACCGGTTACTGCACCTAAAATGCCGCCGGAGAGATACTTGCAGTTGATGTTGTTGGACAAAAAAGTGGATGCCGGGAAAACCCGTTTTATTCTGCTGAATCGCATTGGCGAAGCAGTGATGCGCGCAGACATTCCGTCTACCGCACTAACTGAAACCATATTAGCTTGCATGACCGATGAGATCAATGAATGAGTTAGCGGCTTATGCGGTAACTACTGAGAATTCGCGGGGACGAAAAATTCCCGAGAAACCTCCCATGGGGCGCAGCGAATTTCAACGTGACCGGGATCGAATCATACATTCCTCGGCTTTTCGCCGGTTGGAATATAAAACTCAGGTTTTTGTCAATCATGAAGGCGATTTGTTTCGCACACGCCTAACTCATAGCTTAGAAGTGGCACAAATCGGACGCTCGATTGCAAGAACATTGCATTTGAATGAAGATCTGGTCGAAGCGATTGCACTCGCCCATGATCTGGGACACACTCCATTTGGACATGCCGGCCAGGATGCATTGAACGAATGCATGAAGGACTATGGCGGTTTTGAGCATAATCTTCAGTCTTTGCGAGTGGTTGATGTTCTGGAAGAACGTTATGCTGCTTTTGATGGTCTTAATCTGTGTTATGAAACACGGGAAGGAATACTCAAGCATGTCGCTAAAAAAAATATCGACAGACTCGGTGAAATCGGAGAGCGGTTTTTACACAATAAAAGACCTTCTCTGGAAGCACAATTGGCAAACCTTGCCGATGAAATTGCTTACAACAATCACGATGTTGATGATGGGTTGCGTTCAGGTCTAATCACGTTAAATCAATTAGAAGGCGTATCCATTTTTTCGCGCCATTTGACACAGGTAAAACATCAACATCCGACACTGCCTGAGCGCCGTCTCGTTTATGAAACCATACGCAGCATGATCAATACCCTAGCAACAGATCTCATTCAACAAAGCACGATGAATATCAAAGATGCTCAAGTGAGTAGCTTAGAAGCGGTTCAAATGTCGCCGCCTCTGATCAGTTTCAGTCCGGAGATAAAAAAAGAGCAGCAAGCATTGAAAAAATTTTTGTACGATAATCTGTATCGACATTTCCGCGTGGTGCGCATGAGTAGCAAGGCACACCATACCATAGAAAAACTTTTTAGCGCTTTTAGTGCCAATAGACAGCTTCTTCCCGTCGAATATCAGAGAAAATTTGAACGGGAAAACCATCAAGCTATCGCCGATTATATTGCTGGCATGACAGACCGGTATGCCATCAAAGAATACCAGCGCCTATTTACGATTGCAGAAAATTAAACCAAGCTTTTAATTGCAGAAATTATTCTCTAATGTAATAAGTTAATTTCACATATCCGATTGAAGATATACGCGACTGCTATTCACTGGTAAAATTGAGAATTGGGAAAAGGTTTATATACTTGCTTAAAAGTAGCCTTTCAAAGAAAAATAAGATATAGGCTTATTAATGACAACACTTAAAAATGACACGTTACTGCGCGCATTACTGAAACAACCTGTCGAATATACCCCTGTTTGGTTGATGCGTCAGGCAGGCAGATATTTGGCAGAATATAATGAAACTCGAGCACGCGCTGGAGATTTTCTGTCTTTGTGTAAAAATCCAGGTTTTGCTACCGAAGTAACCATGCAGCCATTGGCACGTTTTCCGCTGGATGCTGCGATATTGTTCTCGGATATTCTAACTATCCCGGATGCAATGGGGTTAGGACTCTATTTTTCTCATGGTGAAGGGCCTATGTTTGAACGCCCTTTACGCGAAGAAAAAGAAATTCGGGCATTGGCAGTGCCTGACCCGAATGCAGAGCTACGTTATGTAATGGATGCAGTCTCTGAGATCCGCAAAGCTTTAGACAATCGAGTACCATTGATCGGTTTCTCAGGTAGCCCCTTCACATTAGCTTGCTATATGGTTGAAGGCCGCGGCGGTACCGAATTTCGCGAAATCAAAACCATGCTGTATCAGCGTCCTGATTTATTGCATCATATCCTCGATGTAAATGCGAAGGCAGTGACTGCGTATCTAAATGCACAGATTGAATCTGGCGCTCAGATTGTAATGATTTTTGATACTTGGGGCGGCGCACTTTCTCACGCTGCTTATAAAGAATTCTCATTGCGCTATATGCAACAAATTGTTAACGGGCTGAAACGTGAGCAGGACGGAATGCAAGTGCCCAGTATTGTATTTACCAAAGGCGGTGGCCTGTGGCTGGAGGCTATTGCAGACATTGGATGTAATGCCGTTGGATTAGACTGGACAATCGACATTGGCGAGGCACGTCAACGTGTCGGAGATAAAGTCGCTTTACAGGGCAATCTTGACCCGTCTGTGCTTTTTGCATCTCCGAAAGTAATCACGTCTGAAGTGGAAAAGATACTCACCAGTTATGGCAACGGCAACGGGCATGTATTCAATCTAGGTCATGGTATTTCTCAGTTTACGCCTCCAGAAAATGCAGCGGCACTGGTTGAAGCTGTTCATACTTTGAGTAGGAAATTTCATTAGATAAGAAACGCAACCGTTTTGAATTATCATTGCAGGCAATTTTGTGCATATACTGATTATTGAAGATGATTCGGCCATTGCCGCCAATCTTTATGATTTTCTGGAATCGCGAGGACATACCGCGGATGCGGCCGTCAATGGAATTGCAGGACTGCATCTGGCAGTCACGCAGCGATTCGATGCGATTCTACTGGATTTAGGTTTACCAGGGATGAATGGAATCACTTTGTGTCGGAAACTGCGCCAGGAATTGCAGATTGATACGCCCATCTTAATGCTGACAGCCCGCGACACATTAGAAGACAAATTGGCCGGTTTTGAACATGGTGCAGATGATTATTTGATCAAACCGTTTGCATTAAAAGAAGTTGAAGCTCGCCTGCTGGCCATGCACAAAAGGCATATTGGCAAAGTAGCGAATCGCACACTGGAATTTGACAAACTTTCTTTCGACCCCAAAACGCTTTCTATTCGTTTTGAGAATAAGAACGTTAAGCTTCCACCAAAGTGCATTCGCCTACTGGCGCTAATGATGAGTGAGCCCGGCAGAGTATTCAGTCGAGAAGAGCTCGAACTGGAAGCTTGGGAAGATGTTCAGGAAACCAGCGACACCCTTCGCAGTCACATGCATATTTTGCGACGAGCATTAACGAAAGCTGGCGGATACGATCCCATTGAAACCGTCCATGGTCTTGGTTATTGTTTGACTTCTCGTGCTCAAATTCCAGATTGAACACAGCCTACGCTACCGCGTCGCAGTAGCGTTAGCTACATTTAGTATTTTTATTGTTGGAACGCTGTGTATTATTCTCTACTTTGCTTCAGACAAAATTGAAGAAGCCCATATTGAACAAGTGATTCAAATGGAAATGGATCATCTTGTCCATCGCTATCAAAAACATTCAGATTTTATTTCACACGTTGGCTCGCATCTTAAAAGCTACGTCATTCATGATATGGACGACGAATTGCAGATCCCTGCCTACCTACGTGGATTTAATGCTGGTTATCATCGCATCTATTATGGTCCCGAGGATTTTCATGTCTTAGTGCATACTATTGATGAAGTGAAGTTTCTCGTCGCTTATCGGATTGCATTGCATAAACAGAGACTTAGCAAATTGAGGTGGCTCATTATAATGTCATGGGTTGCAGTAGTTGCCATTGCATTTGTAGTCGGATACTTGCTTGCTGGCATGCTCGTCAAGCAAGTATCCGATTTAGCAGAACGAGTCAGTCTGCTTGCACCTGGTGATGTACAGATTGGCTTATTGACACAACCTGATATGGATGAAGAGGTGGCGCAACTCGCTCGTGCATTGGATGATTATCAGAATCGTATCGAACGCATGCTCCAGCGTGAGCAGGAATTCACCGCCAATATTAGCCATGAGCTAAGAACTCCCATCACAACCATTCTGACTAGCTGTGAATTATTGAATACAATACCTGACCTACCAGTCAGGGCCTGTCACCGAATTAAAATGATTGAGTCAGCAGCCACCCGCATGGGCGAACAATTGCAAGCACTGCTGTTTCTTGCGAGAGAACAAGCATTAGGTGTCATGGAACCGGTAGCCATCGCTGAATGTGTTTTTGATGCTGTTGAACCAATATGTGGAGAAATCTATCGGAAAAAGCTGAAGTTTGAAGTCAGTATTGCCCCCGAAATTACGCTTACACTCAACCGACAAGCTTTGCATACTGCACTGATGAACTTACTTAGAAACGCCGTGCAATATACTGAAAGTGGTTTTATCCGCGTTGAATTTAACAATCAACGCCTATCAATTTCTGACTCAGGCATTGGCATAGAACCCGCTTATTTACCTTTACTTTATGAACGTTTTTTCCGGGGCTCTACACAAGGACAAGGGCTAGGAATCGGATTGGCTATCGTCAAACGGATCTGCAATCACTATGGATGGGGTATTGAAGTAGACAGCACTCCAGGTCAGGGAACAACCTTTCATATTATTTTCAACTAATTACAGCTCATAGAATCAAAAAATCATCTCTACAATACAATCTGAGGAAGACTATAAAGTGATCGGCACTGGTACACTACAGGGGAAAATTATCCATTAACACCGCAATCCAAGTGATTGATTCATCTAGTAATCCAATATCCACCCAACCTTCCGCTTTGTATCAAACTTCAAGCTATTCCACAAAGAATTACTGTACCAAGCAGTCGCACAAAACTGATTTCATTTTAAGCATCTTATTTCATGCAAAAGGCACTAATAAATTAGCAACTCGAGACATATTGTCTCAACATACAATGTTCAATTCGATCAATCTGATTCAGTAATTTTTATATAAATTTCATCTAATAATATCAACAAATTCAGCCTACCCCCTCTTATTTATCTTCACGAAATCTTCACATTGATGTGTTAAATTTTTTCTGCATTAAACAAATAAGTAGTTATCACACTGGGGGAGATAGTTATACATGAGTTCAGAAATAGAAAATAAATCGTCGTCGCACGGCGATGAAGACAATAAAGCTTCGTCAACAAGTCAGGCTAGTCATACTCCTGCACCTGTAACAGGCTCAGCAGCCTTTCAGGCGCAGTATGTTGGACGTGATATAGCCGCTGGATTAATCACTGGTGCGATGGCAATCCCATTATCCATTGGTATTGCCATGATGTCTGATTATCCGATTAAAGTTGGTTTAGCCACCGTAGCCTTTGCAAGTTTTGTAGGTTGGATCAATGCTTGGTTCAGACCTGGGAACTTTATCGGTAGCCCGGGGATTGCTGCTGGACTGGCGCCTGTGTTAGCGCTTGGTGTTGCCAACTTTGGTATCCAGAACATGGCATTTTGCATTTTTCTAACTGCTGTGATGCAGGCTGTCATTTGGCAATTCAACTGGCAGCGCTATCTGCTGATCGCCGTGCCAGTATATTTAGTCGAGGGATTACTGGCGGGTGTAGGTCTAAAGATTCTGCTGAGATTTTTCCAATTCTCTTATGAAATACCTGAAGAATCGGTCACGGAAGAGTTCTGGAATGATGCGCGCATACAAATGTGCTCAATATCTCTGATTGGCTTCTTAGGGTTTGTTTATCTCTTCACTAAATTTAAGGATACACAACCAGCCGTGCCATATTTTGCATTGATTATTTCTGGTGTAATACTGGCTCAAGTGATATCCGTACCGATGATTTATGTAGAGGATGTACCGCTGCATTTCAGATTACCGTTACCTGAAGACTTTGATACAACGCTTATGATCTATATGGTACTTTTCTGTGCTATGTTGGCAGTTATTGATGTTATTGAACAGGTCATGAGTAACGCAGCTATTGAGAAAATTGATCCACTCAAGCGTAAATGCAATAGTAACAACAGCTTACTTGCAATCTGGATTGCCAACTTAGGCTCCAGTTTCTTCGGCGGCATGACCAATTTGGATGGCTTAGCTAAGAGTACAACCAATAAACTGGCAGGTGCCTATACCAAGTTTTCTGTGTTAATCATTGGCTGTGTGGTTACTTTCTTTATGCTAAATACATCATATCTTGATTATCTGCCAAAGTTTGCGTTGGCTGCAATTATGGTTTTCACTGGCTATAAAATGATTGCAGGCTTGGTGCATGTTACACATTATGGTCCATACGCATTAATGCTAGCACTCTTATGCGGTGGATTAGTTTATAAAGTTGGTATTTTTGAAGGGCTATTGATTGCAATGGCAATCCATGCGATTGTTCATTATCTGGTTTATACTAAACACGATAATATGCCAGGAAGAGCAGTTATTAAAAGATATTTTGATAACCTGAAAAGAGATAGCAATTCTGTAAGCTGATAAACATCATTCGCTTACAAACATTTGATCTTTAAAGGACAGGTATTTATACCTGTCCTTTAGCAAAAAAAACCACAAAAGGAAAAACCCGTATGTACAAAAAAATCATGGTGGCAGTTGATGGTAGTGAAACAGCGCAGAATGCATTAGAAGAAGCACAAAACATTGCCAATTCTTACAATGCGACCCTATGCATCATTCATTCTGCGAAAAGTGATAGCGATGCTGATATGCAAGCGGGTAAAGAAATATTAGATAACGCCAGGACTTCCGTAGATGCTTTAGAAATCGAAACTCGTCTAGTCTATGCAGATATCATTTATGGATTAAATGGCATTTCTGAAGCCATAGCAGCAGCTGTAAATGAATGGGGTGCTGATTTACTCGTAGTTGGAACAGCTAATCGTCGTGGCCTAGAACGTTTTGTGATTGGCTCCGTTGCTGAACAATTAGTCAGTAAAGTGGAGTCATCCATCCTTTTGGTGCGACCAAACGCATAAGTTAGAGTATCATCAATAAAAGTTATCTTATGAGTGCAATTTAACTCTTCACTCTCAAAATTCGGTGATGGGGACTTATATTAGTCCTCTTACTGAAGCAAATACCATCAAATTAGATTAAGTTCAGATCTATAAGTAGTCCACCCTGAATAATCCATAACGATATGATTTTATGTAATGAGTAGA
>CADEDO010000028.1 GCA_902826115.1 uncultured Nitrosomonas sp. | reverse complement strand
GTAATCCCACCTCTTGGCAAGACCTTATTGTCAGATCAAATCTGAATTACTACATATTATTCCAGTCTGCCGAAGTTGTTTCCATCACAATTGATAAGCCGGATTCTATCGAATGCGACAATATGCCGCATTCCAATCCTGATTTTTATCTGGATAATTCAGCGCTTGTCGAATAACCTATTGCATTGTCGTTTCATCCCCTGTGTATTTATTTGATTCTTTTTTCCTGATTGATCTGTATGAAAAGCATCGGTCAAGTCTTATAAGCAGTATTGCACGCCTGACGGGTTGTCGTGAAACAGCGGCTGAACTGGCGCAAGAAGCTTATATAAGGTTGCTGATTCACGACAATGCAGCAAGTATTTCGCATCCTGAAGCCTATTTGTTTCGGATCGGACGTAACTTGGCCATTGATCACCAGCGTAATCCGTTCAGCAAGGTCGAATCTCTGCCGTTCGACGAAGAATTGCTTTGCCCTTTGCTCCAGCCGGATGAGCTGGCTTATCTTCGCCAGCAATGCGATATTCTGCTCACTGCTATTTTCTCCATGTCAGAACCTTGCCGTGATGTTTTTCTGCTGCGCAAGCTCGATGAACTCAGCTATCATGACATTGCTGCCCGACTGGCAATCTCTGAGAAAACCGTGCAACGGCGTTTGGTGCAATCTATGTTGCACATTAATCGTTATATAAGCTTCTATTTTTATTAATATCTTTCTGCCTCTCTACTCTCCACATCCTTCGATGTCTTTTGATCCCCAAAATGAGCGTTTACTCAAGCAGGCACTGGAGTGGTTCTTCTTGCTTCAATCAGAGAGCTGTACCGATGAAAGCCGACAGCAATTCAGTCGCTGGTATTATAAAAGTGAAGCTAATCGGGCGGCTTATGCGCATGCTGAGCGGTTGTGGTCTGATCTAAGTGAACTGAAGGAAAAAAAGGACATCCCAGGTTTGGAAAAGGCGCGCCGAACCCGCCTTAAACGCAGTTCGGTGCGTACACTTGGCCTTGCCGCTTTTATTCTGATTTCATCGACTTTGATCAGTATTGGTTGGATGGAATATAATACTGAAACAATCACCTACGTCACCCAAACTGGGGAGCAACAGACGATTATGCTGAGTGATGGGACTTCCATCGATCTGAATACCGCGACACATCTCCGAGTCAGAATCTCTCTGTTGCATCGAAAAATCCAGCTGGATAAGGGCGAAGCGATCTTCAATGTTCATCATGAATTACTGCGTTCTTTCAGCGTACAAGCAGGTAATCTGACGATTCATGATATCGGTACACGATTCAGTGTGCGATTGCATGACGATGCTGTTTCAGTAGCGGTGTTGCAAGGTGCTGTCGAAATGAATGGTGAGCGCATGGATGAAGGTTACCAACGGAATTATCAACCGGGTATTGGTCTTTCTCATTTGCAGCCGATTGATATGGAGCGAATCGATGCCTGGAAACATGGCCGGTTGATATTTCGGCAATCTTCCCTGAGAGAAGTAGTCACTGAGCTCGAGCGTTATCATTCAGTACGTTTCCTTTTTGCGGATCCTGTTATTGCACGCGAAACCTTGAGCGGGACGTTTGACACGAATGACTTGGATCTTTTCCTGGCCAATGTTGAGAAAATCCTGCCGGTTAAGGTCAAGCATTTGCCACAGGAACAGATATTTCTGGTTGACTGGGCAAGGAAATAAGCATTAAACCGGTGCGGTTAACCACACCGTGACATTTTCATAGAAAAACTTCAATAAAGTGACCAGTTAATCACTTTAATCCCGTCTTACAGAATCAAGGGCAAACAAAAAATAAAATGCCCTCAATTCATTGTTTAATGGAGATTATTCTATGACGATTCTGGCTCGATCACTATCATTACTGTTGTTTTCTTTTTTGCTGGCAAATACCGTCAGTGCTGAAGAGATCTATTCCTTCGATCTTCCCGCCCAACCACTGGCTAACGCTTTGAACAGCCTGGCAAGCACTGCCGGCAGGAAGTTGATATACGCCGATGAAGCGGTGCGCAATCTGCAGGCAGCGCCACTCAAAGGCCGATTTACCATAGCTCAAGCGCTTGATCAGGTATTGAATAAAAACAAATTAAGTTACGAACTGGTCGATAACAACATGATCGTCATCAAGCAAAAAACAATCAGTCCGTTGAGTATGCCTGAAATTATGGTTCCTGGGTCTATTGACGCTAATTCTCCGTATAACAAGCATTATATTCGCTCCACCACTTCGACAGCGACCCGAACCAATGTACCGGTAATGCAAACCCCTTTTTCTATCCAAACAATTCCCCAACAGATTTTGAAAGATCAACAGGCGATTAGATTAGATACGGCTGCACAGAACGTCAGCGGGGTAACGCCGACATTATTCAATGGTGGTGGCAGTGACGGTTTTATCATTCGAGGTTTTCAAACACCAAGCATATTCCGGAATGGCGTGTTTCAAGGGGATAGTTTTTCAAAGCGAGAGATGGCCAATGTCGAACAAGTAGATTTCTTAAAAGGCCCTGGTTCAATTATGTTTGGACGTACTGAGCCTGGTGGAATAGTTAATGTCGTAACTAAGCAACCCTTGGCAACTCATTACTATTCTTTGCAACAACAGGCAGGAAATTTTGATTTTTACCGTACTACAGTCGATGCAACAGGACCTCTCACGAAAGATGGGGCACTTCTTTATCGTTTTAACCTAGCTTATGAAAATTCCGGGTCGTTTCGTAACTTTGTTAATCATAACAGTATTTTTGTTGCGCCTGTCGTGCGATGGAACATTAGTCCGCAAACGCAAATAACTGCGGAATTAGAATATAGCAACTACAGAAATAACGTCGATTCGGGCATTCCTCAAATGGATAATAAGCCATCACCGCTTCCTCGAAGCTTTTCAATGAATGATCCCACTTTTAATCGATTGAGTGGCGATCGATATTTCATTGGCGTGAATTGGTCACATCAGTTCAATTCAGCATGGACAATCAATCATCGTCTATCGGCGGAATTGGGAAATCGATTTTTTCAAGGTATGAATTATGGAATTCCAACACGAGACGGATTAGTTGATCGTAGTTTCTTTTCGGATGGAGTCAGAACCAATCGTTATCAAAGTTCAGTCAATTTGATTGGAAATCTCTCGACTGGAATCCTTCAGCATACCCTGTTATTTGGTTATGATTATTTCTTCTTTGATGACAAGAATCGTGACTCAACGGGGCACTCCACGCTATTACAGCCTTTTAATATTTTTCATCCTGTCTATGCAAACTCAAGCAATGAACTAATCGGGGCAGGTGAACTTTTTCCAAGCTTCAAATTTAATCAGCATTGGCACGGCGCATATTTCCAGGATCAGATCAAATTACCCTACAATTTTCATCTATTAGCTGGTTTTCGCTATGATGTTGTTACCGGACGCGACAAAGTTGCCAACAGTTCCGCACCGACTGATGACCGTTTTAGTCCACGCGGTGGATTGTTATGGCAGCCAATGCCTTGGTTATCGCTGTATGGCAACTATACTGAAAATTTCGGTGCAACTAATACGGGATTTAATATTGATGGGCAAAAATTGCCATCCCAATCCGCTCAACAATGGGAATTAGGTGCCAAAACAGAGCTTTTTGACGGTCGTTTAAGAGCCACATTTTCGTATTTCGATTTGACCAAACAAAATTTAAGTACACCCGACCCACTTAATCCTTTCCGTTCAAAAGCGATTGGTGAAGCGCAAACTCGCGGCTATGAATTTGATGTCGCTGGTGAAATTCTGCCCGGCTGGAATATGATTGCGACTTACAGTTATTTGCCTTACGCTAAAATTACTAAAGACCATGGCACTATTTTCGATGATCAAGGTAATGCAGTTGGCACCGATGACGGCACGCGAGGAAATCGTTTGTTTCTGGCCGCAAAACACACCGGGAGCTTATGGAATATTTATGAATTTCGTAATGAATCGCTACGCGGATTGAAAATCGGCGGAGGCATTCAAGGTGTCGATAAAAGGCAAGGGGATGCAGCAAATAGTTACCATTTACCTTTTTATGTGATTGGTAATTTGATGGCGAGTTACCAACTTAATGTGGAACCTTATCGTGTTACTGCACAGCTTAATGTTAACAATGTTTCTGACGAAACATTTTTCGCCGCTAGTGATACAACAAATTTCATTTATTACGGTGCCCCACGAACATTTCTCGGTTCGTTGCGGGTTGATTATTAAGTATGAACTGAAAAAAACCAGTCATCAATGGTTTTTCGTGGTCAATGGGGATGGCCATAGCGTTAGCTATGGCTTGATATCCATTTGTACCTTGGTTTGTTTAGAGGTGCACTGTTAGTGATTTTTGGTATTACCGGTAGCATCCTGTGACAGATCATTGGCGTAAGGCTCTGATCATCAAATGCAATGTAAGGATGGTGGTGAGATTTGACTTCGAATTAGAATTTTCTGACTTAATTTTGGATAATATGAATCTGGGGTTATTGTTAATCACATACTCAGTTCTTTGATAACTCAAGTGAGTTACCCTGTTTGCCGTTAAATTCAAATTATTGAATATGTAGTGGACACATTCCTGAGAAAAGATATAAAGCCGCATCAGTGTTCTTATGCTGTGATTTGGATTAAAGAAGTGTATCTTATTCAATGGAATGCGAATCGACTGATAAATAATTATTTGTTTGGTAGAAGGGGTTTCATATTGTGAATTCAAAAGCTTCTTTCGACTTACTCTCAGGGTTAAGTGATTTTGCTGTTGGCATAAATGCATATGGCATCATTCAGCAGGCTTCCGAATCATCACAAAAATTTTTGCAATTAACTACAGGTCTAGTTCATGAATCTATTGAATTAATTATTCAATCTGAGGATATAGATTTATTCAAGGAAGCTCAGGAAAAAGCGAAGAATAGTAGAGAAAAACAAAGGTTCGTTCTTCGCCTATTACGTCAAAAAGTATTGCCTGTGTGGGTTGATTGTCACATTCTTCCGTTGCAAGAAGACGGATATTTAGTTGCAGCTTTTGATGCAAATCATTGGAAGGATAATGAAAACCGCTTAGTCTATCTTTCTACTCATGATCCATTGACCGGATTGCCCGGCAGAGTATTACTGAATGATCGTATCAGTATGAATATTCATACTGCTGAGCGGGAAAGATATCCTGTATCACTCATCGTTTTGAATCTGGATGGATTCAAGAGAATTAACGATTTACTTGGACACAATATTGGTGATGAGTTAATCAAGGCGGTTGCTGAGCGTCTACAGAATTGTGTGCGGCGTAGTGATACGATTGCCAGAATTAGTGATGATGAATTTTCCTTGATTATGATCAGATTGGGACAAGATAACATTGAGATGATTGCCAAGAAAATACTGACAGCCATGCAACAACCTTTTCGGGTCAATGAGCATACCTTACATATTACTGCTAGTCTCGGTGTATCCATTTATCCAGAACATGGCAAGAATTCGTCGCTTTTGTACAAAAATGCTGAAATGGCTATGTATAGGGCTAAATCATTAGGGAAAAATCACTGGAAAATTTATAGTGATCAGATTAACGATATTGAACGCACTGACTTGTCACTCCAATCAGCCATGTATGGGGGTATAGAGAAAGGAGAATTTTCGCTGCATTACCAGCCGATCTTTTGTGCCCAAACTGGGAGGTTAAGAGGAGCTGAAGCATTGATGCGCTGGCATAATCCCAATCATGGTTTTATATCTCCAATGAGATTCATTCCACTGGCAGAAAGTAATGGTTTGATAAAAATTTTAGGAGCATGGGCTCTGAGCAGTGCTTGTCATCAAGCAAGGCAATGGCAGAAAGCAGGTCTCAAAGATTTTTATATTTCAGTCAATGTTTCGCCCCGTCAATTTGTGCAGGAAGATTTTTTGGAGATGATCAATAGAGTGCTTGATGAATCAGGACTATTGCCAGAGAACTTGATGTTGGAAATTACAGAAGGTGTATTAATGGATAATCCGCAAAGATCAAAGGCAATTCTGGCACAGTTGCATGAGATGGGAGTAAAAATCGCTATTGATGATTTTGGTACTGGTTATTCATCATTAGCTTATTTAAAGAAGTTTTCTCTATCGGTATTAAAGATTGATAAGTCTTTTGTGGATGACATGATTAATAGTGCCGAAGATATGGCGATTGTTGGAGCAATTCTTAGATTGGCTGAAGGATTGAACTTACTTGTCGTGGCTGAAGGTGTAGAGAATGATGCACAATTGGGTTTTTTGAGACAGAGAGGCTGTAATCTGGTGCAAGGCTACCTAACGGGTAGACCAGTAAACTCTGAAGATTTCAAAGAGAAACATATGGCGTAGTAACATAAATTGCTATTTCCTTGAATTGTACAATTTCATTGATTCAGTTTATTTCATTATATCCAGACCCATACTCTGATTTGGATTTAAAAATAGCATCTCAGTATTGTTTTTTATCAAATATTAGATTGTTTGTAATTTGTTTGTGAACCACTCTCACTCTTGCAGCAGTATGCTGCACCTGATAGCTACAGTATAATTGAGCCAGTTAACAACTGGCCTAACTTCAGCATAATGCAAAAATGAGATGGGAATCTTATTGCTTAAGCTTATTAAAGTAATAAAAAGGAAGTATTAAATGAGTGCTATTTGGTTCAAAGATTACACTATTGATTATTTGGAGGGTTTGCGTAATGCCAATATGGGAGAGCATATTGGCATACAGTTTACTGAGTTGGGAGCAGATTACCTTAAAGGGCGTATGCCAGTCGATAAACGTACAACTCAGCCATTCGGAATTCTGCATGGCGGAGCGAGCTGTGTCTTGTCGGAAACACTAGGCAGTGTGTCAGGCTGGATGACGATAGATCCAGAAAAATATCGTGCGGTTGGATTGGAGTTGAATATCAATCATATTCGCGCAGTTACTAAAGGGTACGTGATAGGCATTTGTACGCCGTTACATACTGGTCGTCGCACACAAGTCTGGCAAACGGATATTATTGAAGAAACCACTGGTAAGCGCGTGGCAGTTTCTCGTTTGACGCTAGCAATTATTGAGCAAGGTACACTTAGTGCACAAAAGGAACATGTGATCGTTGATAGGATATCGTAAGGTTTTTGTTGAATCAGTTTTCGTCTTATAAAAACCTCATGGTTCTATCATGAGGTTTTTTGATGGTTGCTGAAATTTAACTTAAAATTCAGTATTAAGCGCTGAATTACTACATTAAACATCTTTACGTTTTATGACATCTGTTTCTTGGTTTTCTGTTTTTTCTGAATCATTAGCGACATTTTCGGATTGAATTGCTTCTTTTTTCTCAATAATTCCGGTGTCGCTAATATCATTAGATTCCTTATCTACCTGAGTTTGTAAAGAATCATCAGGTTAGGCTTTGCTATTCCACATGAAATAAGCCGCACCCATCGTAACGACGATTACGGGCAGGGTAATGAATACCAATAACGCATATTCGACAGTGATGTCCGTTCCTTGAGGAGGGGGGCTACTGACCATTACATAAGCGTGTGTCAATGCCACTGCATAGACTGGAACCAAAGCAGCCATGTAGCGATTTGTTACTAACGGGTGTACCGTTAGCATATTAAGAATGTTTGAAGCGTAATATCCGACGAAATAAATAAAAATATAAAAGAAAATGGCGCCCATAGTTTTCCTGTATTGATCTGATTTGTAGATTATAAAAAGGCTGAAAATCGTGAAACTTATAATACACAGATCGTTATAAAAAATGTACAAATAAAAAGCAGTAAAAAATTATTACCAATATAGAGAGTGGCTACGGATGCTCCAAGATTCTGACTTGACATAAAGTATTCCAGAAAAAATATATTGCTTGGCTCGATGTGTTTTTGTAATGAATATGAGAATGCTTAATTTCAACACTTTCATTGTTGGTAAATGTGAGTTAGAATTTATGTATAGCAATCACAGTAACGTATGATTATTGCGAAATAAATAATATGCTCAGTTCCTTAAGTAATTGATCAATAAAATAAAAAGTCTAAGGAGCGGAGAAGGTCACATGATCACAAGAGTTTGTGGTCGTGAAAGTAGGGGGGTCGATTTTATCGACTTTAGTTAAGTAAGTGAGTCTTAATCAAAGAAATCCAAATAAGGAGATTATAGTTATGAGCGAAATTAATAGAAGAGAAACAGATGCACAAGTACTGAGATTGTTTTTCATATCAACAGCGCTTTTTATTGTTATCGGAGCCGTTATTTACGGCGTATTCTAGACTGAAGTAATTCGTTAATGCCCATAATTAGCGTAAGTTTTGTAGTGATTACTAAATCTTTGCAAGTCTTATTCTTACACTTTGAGTGAATTATAAGGCAGAATTAGTCTAATACGTTTTGTACTAAGAAATATAAAATGCCCATTTATCGGATGAATTAAAATTCCGATAAATGGGCATTTATCATATTCTTATCCTGTGCTAAAGATATCACTACTCTTAGTTTCATGTGTGGAGAGTGCTATAAATATTTCCTCCACAAAGAAATTAGAATTGTCCGTCTTTAATATAAGGCTGTGACCAAAGAATGACTTGCATGAGTACAGATTTTCTCCATGCGTCTTGCATACGATCCACATCATCACGTGAATGACCCGCTTTCTCCAAGAACGGGCGCAATGTGGTAGTAACTGGAATAATTAATGCAAAAATATAGTGCAAATGAATGATGGGTACTGCTTTTACATTGTCAGTATGATTCTTCTTTGAACTATGATGGCGAAGTCCAATTTCGTATTGATAGTTCAGCCAATTTTGATCGTATTCAGCTTTTGCGGTATCTAGTATCCATTGACCAAAGCGTTTACGAACGGCTCCCAGGTAATCCATGTTAGGTTGACCATCAGCTGCATTAGTAAAATAATGCAATAAGAATGGTTGCGAACCGACAAACCCGTACCAAACATCCAAAATTTGTTCCGTTTGATCTTTGAGTATATCGTGAGACATTTTTAAATAACGAACGTCATCGTCACCGAATAGCGTGGCTTGTTTCAATTTTGCAAAATCATCGATTGATACCGGAGATTTTTGAAGATCAGCGCTGCCATAGGTATAACCGGGAATATTTGTTGTTGTCATAAGATTTCCTTTTGTTAAGATGTTAATCATCATAGATAACAAATAGATTGTTATCTATGTATTTAATATCATGCAGTTAAGCAATGAATTCTTGTTTTTTATATAAAAAAGAATGCTGATTGAATATTTGAATCGCGGATTCTACAGGATTGATAATTCCTTCGGTAATACTTTTTATGTATGTTAAGAGTTCATAGGTAAGCTCGTCAAATATCACGTGTTTTGGAGAATCCTAATCATACAGCATTGATTGGTGTTAGCTATTAAATCCATGTATTTAATGGTTTTAGATTAGATTAATCAACAGCGTTTGGGGAATATTAGCCAATTCTTTCATTTCATGTAAACGGCCGTTGAAAATCGTTTTACGGCAACGTAGATGGTTTTTCAGCGAACGGCTAAAGGTTTTGAGATGATTAGTAAGGTATCCAGCCAAAGTTTCCAGAGCTGATATTTCTCTGACAATGCGTCATTTTTCTGTTTATTTTGGATTTCTATGGTTTGCTGATGGTATTTGATAGTAAATCTAGAAGCTAATAGTGCTGCGCCCGCTAGGCTTGTTTCTTTTTGTGGCAAGTAAAAAACCGGGATTGCAACACATTGGGCGATACCTAGCTGTAAACAGATTAATTCAGATAATCCACCCGATAAATAAACTTTTGTAAGTGGTGATTGCCGGTGAAAATCTTCCAGGATACGTGTAATCCGGAAAATAATCGCTTCAAGCATGAGTGCAGCTATTTGGTGTCGAGTCAGATTTGAGGTCGGTTGAGAAAAATGTATCCCAAAATCATTCCGAAAGTAGGGGGCTCCCAAGCCACTCGGCTCAGCCAAACAAAAAATATCAGTTGCCGCTAAATCATCAATATCACATTCGCTGACAGGATAAGAAGCCAGTGCAGCGGAGATTGAGTTGAGAGTGCCCTCAATTGCAAATTGTGTGACATTCTGATTGTGTTGATAGACCAGTGTCTGCAGATAGCCGCCAAACGTGAATGTATCTTTAGCTAAATAACGAATTACAAAACCGCCGGTACCCAGGTTAACCAAGGCTTCAGATGGATTATCGGCTATGCTGGCGATGAGTGCTGCTGACTGGTCACCTACGCAGGCCTGTATGGTGATGCCGTTATCCAGCGTGAGATTCAATTGGGTGGAAGGTTTGATGAGCGGCAAAATAGAACTTGGAATATTAAAGAGTTGACATAATGTTGTTGACCATTGCCGTGTGTGAATGTCCATGAGCAGGGTGCGTGCAGCCATCGATGCATCCGTCATGAAATGTTGTCCGTGCGTCCAACGCCAGATTAGAAAAGTATCCAATGTACCTGCCAGCCATTCTGCATGAATCAGTTTTTCACGCCATGTCGGATTGTTTTGCAATAAGACGCTTAGCTTAGGGGCAAAATAATAAGCGCTCAAGCGTAAACCAGTCAATTCGTGTATCGATTCTTTCGAAGCCTGGAGCTGATCACAGCAAGGTTTCCCCCGGTCATCTTGCCATGAAATGAGCGGTGTAATCGGTTGACCATCAGCTTTATTCCAAATTAGGAAAGACGATCGTTGGCTGCACAATCCTAGAGGAAGGTGAGTGTCAATCGGCGTTAAGCATTTTTTAAGCACTTGCTCAGCACTTTCAACATAGTCCAGCGCATTGCTTTCATAGCATCCATGATGAGAGTGGATGGTGGGTGCCGGCTGAGTAACCATATGCTGAAGATTTCCCTGCTGATCCATCAAGGCGGCTTTAATGGATGTCGTGCCCAGATCAAGAGCAATGGCTGAGATTAGTGTGTGATCCACTGTTGACGGCAATGCTCAATTTCTTGACGCAATCGAGTATCGCTCCAATGCATAGTGCTGGCTGTGCGCGAAGCAATGCGCATTAAATCGGATTCTGTTAACTTGGCTAGAATGAGCAATGGCAAGCGACGGCGTAGTAGATCATCCAGATGAACCACCATTTCGTTATTGGCGCAATGCAATAGATCTGCATAAATGAAGGGTAGGTCTGGGAGTATGCGTTTAGCCAGCTCGGTATCCAACTCAATCTGGCGAAAAATTGCTTCAACTTGTATGCCGTGACGATGTAACAGCCAGCGAGTGCTTTCTGCGTCAATACCTAATTGTGCTGCCCGTTTCTGCATCACAGCAGACCAGTTGGCAAAATTGTCTTGAGGTGCCCAAGGAAATAGTCTTCCTTCGGTTGCACAAGTTTGGTGATGGGCGAGTTGCTTGCAGACAGTATCGACTATACGGGCGGCATCCTGGCGTGATGAAGTTATTTTCCCACCGATCGCATAATGTACGCCATTTGCGGCTGATTTTAATTCCCAATCGCGACTGACACTGGAGGGCGAATTGGACGTTGCCTGTGGATTCGCTTGTTTTAAAACTCGCACCCCTGCAAAAGAGCCGATGATGTCTGATTTGGTCCAGGGAACTCTCAGGTAGTCGTTGGCAGCCGCGAGTAAATAAGTGATGTCAGTATCATCGATAGTCACGTGGTCCACATCATTACTTTCGAAATCGCTGTCAGTGGTGCCCAGTAGCGTCAATCCATACCAGGGAATCATAAAAAATACCCGACCGTCCGATCGAGCGGTAAGTAATAAAGCCTCATCCTTCAACACAGCAGGCATGATCAAATGGATTCCCTTGGATAAGCGACACCATTCCCGGCTCTGCATTTCTTTTGCGAGCCATTGGCCTGTTGTGAAAACAATTTGTCGCGTACTGATTTTAAGCTCAGTCAGGGTAAGCTGGTCTCGAACAATCGCACCATCGGCTTTCTTATCGGTTTCAGATACTTGTATCAGTTTGCAATAATTGAGGCAGCTGGCACCCGCTTGCAAGGCTCCGGAGATGAGTTCCAGCACCAAGCGTGCATCATCCGTTTGTGCATCAGCATAGGTAAATCCCGCCTTTAGTGCATTTTCCTTGAGGCAAGGAAAATGCGCGATGAATTGCTGCTGATTGAGATAGTGGTGATGCATGTCAGGATCATTATCAGCAGCCAGATGATCGTACAGCGATAGACCTAATTTCAGTTGCAACCGATTCATGCGTTGGTGGGTGTAAACGGGAATGCCAAACCGCAGCGGCCAGACTCGATGGGGTGCTGTGTGGAGAAGCATTTTTCGTTCTTTAAGCGACTTGCTGACTAACTTGAAATCAAAAGTTTCCAGATAGCGCAAACCGCCATGAATCAATTTGCTGGAAGCGGATGATGTGGCGGTAGCCCAATCACCTTGTTCAATAATGGCCACTTTCAGACCACGCAAGGCAGCATCGTAGGCCGTCCAGGCGCCATATACACCGCCGCCGCAGATCAACAGGTCGAAGTGTTGGTTTTGCAGCGATGCGAAATCTCGTTTCATCTGTTACGCAACATCAATGCTTTGTCGGGTAAGTCGCTGATAAGAATGTCAACGCCGAGTGCAAGAGCCTGGTTGATTTCTGCGGCGCTATTGCATGTATAAACGGCCACACATTTATCATGCTCTCTGAGTAAATTCACCAACTCAGAATTCAAACGATTGATAGGTAAGCATAAACCATGAAGGAATGTCTGTGTTGCTAAGATGTGTTGAGCATCTGCAAACGTTTGTTCTGACTCAAAATTGTAAATCAGGGGAAATGCGGGTCTGTACTGATGAGCATACACCAAGCTGGGTAGATTGAATGAAGATACCATGATGCACTGTTCATGATTTTGATCGATCAAATCGAGTGTTTTACGGATTTTTAATTCGTGACGAGAAACAGGCTCCCAGTCTCGATTTTTAACTTCAATTAATAAACGGCAACGCTGCCGATAGGTGGCCAGAAAATCTTGCAAAGTCATCAGTCCTTCGCTTTCAGATTCTGGATTGATCAGCGTCTTGAGCTGGAGATAATCAAAGTCATCAATGTGCTTATCGGCCAGACCGATTTTGTCGAGAAAGCGGTCATGCCAAAGGACCGCTATTTCATCCCGAGTTAATTGCACATCTGTTTCAATACCATCTATGGCGTAATTCAATGCCCTGTCAAAAGCACGACGGGTATTCTCCATTGCTTCCGAGTGAGCGCCGCGGTGAGCAAATATCAAACAATTTGAAGGGTGGCGAGCGGGTTGATTTGGCATATGCTCACATTGAGATATTCCACGTGATAAATGAGTTAATCCGCTGCTGCTTTTAATAATTCTATGATAGCGGGATCTTTGGCAATTTCAACGGCAGTTTTGCCTGTTTTGCTTTTGATTTTTGCATTGGCGCCTTTTGCCAACAGTACTTTTACTGCATCGGTATGGTCATGTAAAGCTGCCCACATGAGCGCTGTAATGCCATCTTCATTTTGAAGATCAATTTGAGCGCCATTGTCCAGTAATAATTCAATAATGGGGGTATGTCCATTCTGTGCAGCGAGAATGAGTGCGGTAAAGCCATTGGCAGCTTTATGATCAATTTTTGCGCCGTGCTTGATCAATGCTTTGGCGACATCTGTGTTGCCTATCAGTGCTGCCAGTGTTAGTGCTGTCGCCTCATTTTTATCTTTTAAATCAACTTTGGCGCCTTTTGTCAATAAAGCATTAACCACATCGGTATGTCCATTCTGTGCGGCAATATACAGCGCTGTGGTGTCGTTGGCGGCTAACAAATCAATGGGAGCGTTCTTGGCCAACAGCATTTCAACGATGGTTGTGTGACCATTTCTGGCAGCCATATACAGCGCGGTGGTATTGTCAGAAGCCAGCGTGTCAATGGGAGCATTCTTAGCCAGTAACTTCTCAACGATACTTGTTCGGCCTTCTAATGCAGCGATCATCAAGGCGGTTACTTTATCTTTGGTTTGTAAATTGATATTTGCACCTTTGGCAATCAAGACATCGACAATGCTTTCATGTCCTTTTTGTATTGCTAACATGAGAGCGGTTATGCCATCGGTGGTTTGTATGTCAACTTTGGCGCCTTTGGCCAATAATGCATTGACCACAGCCTCATGGCCATTTTTTGCGGCAATAGTCAGTGCTGTGGCCCCGCCTTTGTTTTGTAGATCGACTTTTACGTTCTTATCCAACAATAAATTAACGATGTCTGCGTGCCCATACTGAGAAGCGATGATGAGTGCGCTAAACCCCATTTCATTTTGTAGGTTAGGGTCAATGCCTTTTTCAATCAATTGATTGATTGTTTCCGGTTTTCCTGCGAATGCCGCTTTAAGAAATTCGATGTTGTCATCCTCAGCAAAAGCGCTACTGACAGGAAGCAACAGTAATGCCATAGCAATCGTAAACAGAAGGGATGTGCGCGTATAATTAACTAAGTTTTTTATATAATTCATTGATTACACCTATATCTGGCATTTTGTTATTAGCTGTTGGGTATCTCGATGCGATTACTGATTACTGCATAAACAATCACCGATTACATATTTTCATTTTTAAACGCTGAACGTTGTCAGGTTCCTGTTTAAAGGATATAAGCATTTAATGATTATTTAATAGAATTCAGCATTAACCGGCGATTACAAGACCATTTCGCAATTTTATTATGAAGTCAGAAATGAATGAAGAACTGATTGGAACAAGTCTAAATCCAGAAGAAAACCCCAAGCCCGGTATTTTAACTCAGAAATATCAATTTTAAGGGCTAATTAGTTTGAAATGGCTATAAAAGTCGTATTTTAGAAATCCTGGTTATCTGATACAGAATGAGATGTGATTTTTTCTACAATTCAGAGAGGTTGTCTTTTAATCTTTTTAGGCGCTTATGAATAACTGGATAATCCCGAATTGGCCGGCACCGCACAATGTGAAGTCGCTGTTTACAACGCGCACCGGTGGTTTTAGTACTGGCAACAATGCTATCTATGCTTCTTTAAATCTAGGAGCGCACGTCAATGATAACTGGGTTGATGTGGAACGTAATCGGACCTTATTGCGTCGCTATTTGCCTAATGATCCTAAATGGTTGAAGCAAGTGCATGGCACCGTTCCGATTTGCATAGAAAATACTGTAGCGCTCACTCCAGAAGGCGATGCAGTTTTTAGCCGTCGACGGGAAGCGGTGTGCGCAATCATGGTAGCCGATTGTTTGCCGGTCTTTTTGTGTGATAAAACAGGCACGACCGTCGGCATTGCACACGCGGGTTGGCGTGGATTGTCCGCTGGGATCATTGAACAAACCCTGGCTGCGATGCAAGTCGATCCTAGTCAGGTCATGGCATGGCTAGGACCAGCGATTGGACCTGCTCACTTTGAAGTGGGAGTGGGTGTGTATGAGGCGTTTGTCAATGATGACGAGCAAGCTAAACTGGCATTTTCTCCCAGCAGCACCCAGCCTGAAGAAAAATGGCTGGCGGATATTTTTTTACTGGCCCGGCAACGACTGTCAAAAATCGGGGTGACTGAGATTTCTGGCGGAGGGATCTGCACATTTAGTGATCCAGTGCGTTTTTATTCTTATCGACGGGACGGTGAAACCGGACGAATGGCTGCATTAATTTGGTTGGAATAAATGCGCTAATAACTTGTTAATCTATTGCTTTGCAACAGAGTATAATCCCGCCTTTCCTTTTTGATTAACGGTTATGTCGACGCTTACCTGGATTATTGCTGCCAGCCTGCTTGGTGGAATACTAAGCTTATTGTGCGCAGCGATACTCGCCTTTCATGCCCGTGTATCGTGGCTTTCAATGTTAGTGTCTTATGCCATTGGTGCATTGCTGGGAGCTGCTTTTCTCAATACTTTACCAGAAGCATTTGAGATGACTGACAATCCATCGCAAGTGACCATCACAGTATTGATTGGGATCTTAATCTTTTTTATTCTGGAGAAGTTGGTACTGTGGCGCCACTGCCACTTGGAAGACTGTGAAGCGCATGATCCCTCGCATAGTTTGACGGTAACCGCTAAAGCCCAAGAACATATGCATGATCATGGAAGAAGTGGAATGATGATTATTGTGGGTGATACTTTTCATAACTTTGTGGATGGTATTTTGATAGCGACTGCATTTATGGTCGACGTGCAACTGGGTATCGTGACCTCCATTGCCATCATTGCTCATGAAATTCCACAGGAAGCGGGTGATTTTATTATTCTTTTGAATTCAGGCTATACGCGGCGCATGGCATTTCTAATGAATTTGCTATCCAGCCTGGCTACATTAGTCGGGGGAGTGTTAGCCTATTTCATGCTGCATAATATGAATTTCCTAGTGCAGCCTTTATTGGGACTTGCCTCGGCCAGTATGATTTATGTGGCCATGTCAGACTTGATTCCTGGATTGCATAAACGACCTGAGATAGATGCAACCGTCCAGCAGGTTACCTTGATTTTATTGGGAATTTCTTCCATTTGGTTGATGGGAAATACATTTGCACATGCTTAGCTGGATGGCGCAGTGATTAATTCTGAGTATAAGGATATGAAATGATAAAAAAACTTTCTGTGCTTTTGTTGTTGCTTTTTTACACCACTATTCTGCATGCAAGTGAAGCGACTATACTTGAGAAAGTCGAGAGCAGTGCGCGTTCCTGGCTTGAATTGGTGGATGCTGGAAAATTCAAGCAAAGTTGGGAGAATGCGTCGCCATTATTTAAAGCAAAAACTTCTGAGTCTCAGTGGCTTAAGTTTATTGATCCAATCAGAACCCCTCGCGGGGGAATCACTGCCAGATATATAGCAACGGCAGCTTCTGCAGATTCGTGGTCTGATTATCCTGACGGAGAATATGTTGTGCTTCAGTTTTATACAACGTTCGTAAAAAAAGGCTTAGCGATGGAAACAGTAATTCTGGCTAAGAATCAGGATGGGGCATGGCAATTCTTGGAATATTCAATCAAGTAAGTCAATCTCCCTCATTATGTGCCGGGCGCACCGACTCCCTTGAATCCCTCCGAGACGCGATAATATACGCGGCGTACAGGTGTGCCATATCGCTCTATGACGCGGTACTCGATGTTGCCAGGGTGATCAAGCATGGTTTTTACATCGACACCTGAAGGAGTTTGCTCTAAATGACGCCGCTTCATTCCAACCTGGATGATCGGACGCTGGGTGGGCGGCTCTGAAGGGAACCAGAATTCATACATGGCACCACTTTCGCCAAACATATTACGTGAGCGAACTTCCAGCTTTGCATCGTTGTGGGTATAAAAAGTTAAAGCACTGGCTACTGACCATTTGCTCATGCCCACAACAATCGGCTCTTCACCGGTTTGACTTCTGACTTCTTGCACAATCTGCTTAATTTCAGCGGCGGCTTCACGCCAGAAATAATGTTCTGTGAGCAGCTGATAGGGGATGCCAGGTATTCCCAATACTACATAATGCAACACAAATGCGTATGCGAATACGCAAGTAATAATTGTTAAGCGCCAGGCTGCTTGTATGCGTTTAGCCATAGCACTCAAGTGATCGGTTTGGCCAATCATCCAGGCGATGGTCGGAAATATGGCCAGCCAAATCGGAGCGGTCCAATGAAACCGAGGTGAGTCAAAAGTACTGAGTATGAAACAAATGAATAAGGGTATCCCCGCGAAAACCTGCACAAACAAATGGCGTCTTTGTTCCAGTTGTTGATCAGTAGGTATTTTTGCTGGAAAGAACGCCAGTGCAGCTGCAAGAAATCCAACCGGAGTGAGTAAAATCATGATATGGGCTATTAATTTATGCACAGAAAATTCATAAGTGTCTGCCAGTACACGATTGGATTGGAATGAAAAAGATGCCCAGTTATTTTCGTAGTTCCAGATGATGACTGGGGAAAATAATATCACTGCCAATAATGCGGCTAGATAAGGATGAGGGCGCAGCATCCAACGGCGGGCTGTTGGGTCTATGATGACAAATACTAATGCGGCAATTCCTAATAGTCCGAGTGAATATTTGGACAACATTCCCAAGCCAAAGGCAATTCCCATGCCTAACCAAGCTGATTTTTGGTTCGCTATCAGTGCACGTTCCATGTAATAAAGTGTGGCAGCCCAAGCGGCAACGAGCGGCGCATCGGGTGTCATTAAGATACCCGTAGCGAATCCTAATGGCAGAATGGTCAATAAAAGCACAGCACGCATCGCAGTCGATTTGTCGTATAGATTCTGCGTTAGTGCGTATAAATAGCCCATGGATATCAAGCCACAGATCAGTGCACCAATGCGTACGCCAAATTCATTGTGTCCCAGAATTGAGGTGCCCAGCCAGATTAACCAGGCCACCATGGGGGGATGGTCATAAAAACTCAAATCCATGTGTTGGGCATATTGCCAATAATAGGCCTCGTCTGGAATAAGTTGTGCCAGACCGAAATACACAAGGCGTAACAATAGGATAAATAATACGATACCAATAGCCGCTATACGCCAGCGTATGTTCAATGACGGAAGGTCTTTTTCATTGGGGAATACATAAAATGCCGAGCCCAGATAATTTACCGCTGCAGTGGCAATGATGGCGGGAAAGATTGCCAGTAGTGGCGGAACATGCCAAACATAAACCAGCAGGGCCAATACGCCTCCACGCAGCAATAATGCCAATAATCCTACGGTCAGGAATCGGCCAAATTTCTGCCATTGAAGATAACCAGCGTGATGCTCACGAAAAGCCCATTGTGAATTGAATGTGTAGTTGATGGTTGCAGCTACAAAAAAACTGACAAAATGGGCCAGCGCCAAGCCAGCATCACGATTGATCATCCATTGAAAAATTATGGCGTCAATCAATACGCCAAATAATCCAACTACAGCAAACCGCCCGGCTGTATTGAGTGTGGCTGTGCCGCCTGCTAATGTGATCAGTCGTTGAATATAGGCCCGTTGATGGGAAAAAGATAATTTCGACGTGCCATGTGTTCGATCGTGAAAAATAATAGGCACCTCAGTGACACGTAACTTGCCTTGATTCGCCATGAGTAATTCAAGCAGAATTTTGTAGCCATGCGCATGATTGGAAATGCTCGCGGTCAGTTCGCGGCGAAATGCAAAGAAGCCGGATGTGGCATCATTGACATCACAGATGGGGCGCGCAATCCAGCCCCCAATACGAGACAGTAATTGTCGGTGCAGCGGCCAGTTTTCTGTATTGCCGCCTGCGATATAGCGACTGCCAACAACAACATCATGCGTGCCGTCAAGTACAGGGGTAACAACGGCGGATAAGCGCTCTGGCGGGTGACTCAGATCCGCATCCATGACGACAATAACATCACTTTTGGCTGTAGCTGTGCCGGCTAAGATCGATGCGGTAAGATCCGGTTTTTCTTGTCGCTGGACAAGGCGCACATTAGATCGACTTTCCCAGGCCCGTATCTTGTCGGGGGTGCCATCCGTGGAACCGTCATCCACAAAAATAACCTCAAAACTATCAGGATCAAGATTAAGTGCAAATAGGCGCGATAAGAGTAAATCGATATTTTCAGATTCATTCAGCGTGGGCACTACGATGGAAAATTGAGTCATGTAGTTCCACAGATTAAAATTGATACTTGTTGATGGACGGCATACTGTTATTGTTGCTTTTGGTATTTATTGACCGCTTTATTATGATCTGCCAAATTGGTAGAAAATTCAGATTCTCCATTTCCTTTTGCAACAAAATATAGCGCGTCTGTTTCAGCTGGATTAAGAGCTGCGCGAATAGAGGCTAAGCTTGGTAAAGAAATCGGTGTTGGCGGTAAGCCAGCGCGAGTATAAGTATTGTATTCTTGATCTGCAAGAAGATCTTTTTTTCGAAGATTTCCATCAAATTGTTCACCAAGTCCATAAATCACGGTTGGGTCGGTTTGTAATTTCATGCCTTTACGCAGTCGGTTAATAAAAACACCTGCTATTTCAGCGCGATCACTCTCGGCGCCCGTTTCTTTCTCAATGATTGAAGCAAGAATGAGCGCTTCATAGGGCGTATTCAGAGGCAGAGATTCCACGCGTTCTGACCAGTAATTTTGCAAGTGATTTTGCATGGTTTTGTATGCGCGTTGCAGAATATCAAGGTCGCTACTCCCTTTGATAAAATAATAAGTATCTGGAAAAAATATTCCTTCAACTGCTGTTTCACTGGCGCCAATGTGCTGCAGGATCTGTTGATCGCTCAGACCGGCACTTTTGTATTCTATTGCTGGATGTTCATTCAGGACTTTTCGAATCTGAGCAAAGGTCCAACCTTCGATAAATTTTATCTCGTTTTGTTTTGCATTACCTTTTATCAGATAATCTAATAATGCAATCTGAGAAAGATTGCCAGTCAGTTCATAATCGCCGGCTTTAATGGCTGATTCGTGGTTTAGATAACGCGCTAAGATGATAAATGTCCATTGGCTCGGAATAATTCCAGCGTTGGCAAGTTGTTGTGAAATTTGTTTTAAGTTACTACCCGGTTGGATAGAAAGCTCATAAGTTGCTGTAGGTAGTTTGATATTAGAGTGAATATGAAGATAAAACCATCCTATGAGCAGAATGGTTATCGACGATATTATCAGAAGTAGGCGTTTTAGCGTTCGCATGCGCCAAATGGCAGTGTTTATATTTTGCGGAAAACAAGGGTTCCGTTAGTTCCTCCAAAACCGAAGGAATTGGATAGCGCAACTTTGATATCCATATCTCTTGCTATATTAGGAATATAATCCAGATCGCACTGTGGATCTTGATTGACAAGATTGATCGTGGGAGGAGCAATTTGGTGATGGATCGCAAGAGCGGAAAAAATGGCTTCTATACCGCCAGCAGCACCTAATAAATGCCCGGTCATCGATTTTGTAGAATTAACCGCAACTTTATAGGCATGATCACCAAAACAGCGTTTGACCGCAATTGTTTCTGCAATATCGCCTAATGGAGTTGAAGTGCCATGTGCGTTGATGTAATCGACTTCCGTAGTATTAATACCAGCATTTTTAAGGGCATTAGACATACAGCGAGCTGCACCCTCACCATCATCAGAAGGTGCCGTCATATGAAATGCGTCAGCACTCATTCCGAAACCAGCTAATTCAGCATAGATTTTTGCACCACGACGCTTGGCATGTTCTATTTCTTCCAATACCAATATCCCGGCACCTTCACCTAATACAAAGCCATCACGATCTTTATCCCATGGGCGACTAGCTATTGCAGGATTATCATTGTTTACTGATAGAGCTTTCGCTGCTGCAAAGCCTCCAATAGCAAGTGGCGTTACACATGATTCTGCACCACCACACACCATAACATCAGCATCGCCGTATTCAATCATTCGGGCCGAATTGCCAATGCTGTGTGTAGCGGTGGTGCAAGCTGTAACAATCGCTAAATTGGGACCTTTATAGCCATACATGATGGATAGGTTGCCTGCGATCATGTTGATAATCGTGCTGGGAATGAAAAAAGGGGATATTTTTCGTGGACCACCCGCGTGGTATGCAGTATCAGTATTTTCGATCATGGGCAAACCACCAATCCCCGATCCGATATTGACACCTATTCGTTCCGAGTCAAAATGAGTGACATCTTCAATACCTGCATCTTTAATAGCTTGGATTGCAGCAGCCATGCCATAATGAATGAAAATATCCATGCGTCGGGCTTCTTTGACTGACAGATATTGCTGGATATCAAAGTCTTTAACTTCTCCTGCAATTTGCGAAGCAAAATTTGAGGCATCAAAACGAGTAATCCGAGTAATACCAGATTTCCCTGAGATAATATTTTCCCATGCAGCTGATACTGTGTTTCCGACAGGTGACACAATACCTAACCCGGTGACGACTACCCTACGTTTGGACAAAATAACTCCAATTACATGTACTTAAAAATAAAATACTAATTTGTGTTAGCAGTGACGTAGTCAATTGCTTCTTGCACTGTATTTATTTTTTCTGCTTGTTCATCTGGGATTTCGCACTCGAATTCTTCTTCCAGTGCCATTACCAGTTCGACCGTATCAAGTGAATCAGCCCCGAGGTCATTTACAAAAGATGATTCATTTTTAACTTCTGCTTCATTGACGCCCAGTTGCTCAGCAACAATTTTTTTAATACGCTGCTCAATATTTTCCATCTAGGTACTTCCTTTCAGGTAAGAAAAACTTGGTTATTTTAACAAATTTTGAGTGTTAGCAAAACTGAAACATGATTGCTATATGCAGTTTTAATGAATGCATGATACTAGAGTTCAGTTATGTAACACAAAATAATACTCTGTTCTCAATTTATTTCTTTTGATTCTTCAAATGTTTCAAAGAGCATGCTAATCCATATACATTCCGCCATTAACATGTAATGTAGTGCCTGTAATATACCCGGCCGCAGATGAAGCTAGAAATGCTACTGCTGAAGCAACTTCTTCAGGACGCCCCAATCGGCCTAGTGGAACGTGTTGAATTAAAGTTTGTTGATGTTCAGTGGAAAGCGAGCGAGTCATGTCAGTATCAATAAACCCCGGGGCTACACAATTCACGGTGATGTTGCGACTGCCCACTTCACGTGCCAGTGACTTGCTGAAACCAAATATACCTGCCTTGGCAGCAGCATAGTTTGTTTGACCCATATTGCCCATTGATCCCACTACCGAAGAAATGTTGATAATTCGTCCATAACGGGCTTTCATCATAGCGCGCAGAACAATGCGACTTAAGCGGAATACTGATTTTAGATTAGTTTCTATAATTTCATCCCATTCTTCGTCTTTCATGCGAACCAATAAGTTATCGCGTGTTATTCCTGCGTTATTAACCAATATGTCAATTTCACCAAATTTTTCTTTAATGATCTTCATCGTATCATTAATTTGATCAGTATCGTTTACATTCAAAACGATGCCTATTCCTTTGATGTTTGCTTTTTCCAAGTATTGGCTGATTGCATTGGCACCATTTTCTGTGGTTGCTGTCCCTATTACAATTGCACCTTGTTGACCCAATTTAAGTGCGATTGCTTGACCAATACCGCGACTAGCACCAGTTATCAATGTTATTTTATTTTCCAAAATCATATCCCCATCAATAGAGCGATGACTGAGAGTAGTAAATGCTCATTGTCATTATCTCAACTTAAGCTATTAACCGCTTGTCTGATTGCTTCACTGTCTGCTAAAGGTAATTGTTGTAAGTTTGAATTTATACGTTTGTTTAGTCCAGCTAATACTTTACCAGGACCGCACTCGACGATGTTCGTTACACCAGCGACAGAAAAAGCCTGAATAGTGTCTACCCACCGGACAGGACTGATAAGTTGCTGAATCAGAATTTGCTTGATAGATGCTGCATCAGAGTGAGTTTTTACGTCGACATTATGCAAAATTGGGATTTTAGGTGCTTGTAGCGTCAAGTGTGCTAGCTGTCTCTGCATTGTCTCAGCAGCCGGCTGCATCAGCGAGCAATGTGAAGGGATGCTCATGGGTAACATGATGGCGCGTTTTGCACCTTTTGATTTTGCTAGTTCGATGCCTCGCAAAATGGCATTTTTGTGTCCCGCGATGACTACCTGCCCCGGTGAATTGAAATTTGCTGGTTCAAGCAAATCTCCATTGCCGAGACTCGTTATTTCATCGCATATCGATTGGATGGTTTGCTCATCCAATCCCAGTATTGCAGCCATTCCACCAATTCCTTCTGGTACAGCGTCCTGCATCGCCTGCGCACGTAGGCGCACCAGGGCTAATGCTTCAGAAAAACTTAGTACTTCTGCAACGACGAGTGCGGTGTATTCACCTAGGCTGTGTCCAGCTAACAGCGTAGGTTGAGGTCCCCCTAAGGTGACCCATGCGCGATACACGGCAACTCCAGCCGTCAACATCAGTGGCTGAGTATTGATGGTTAAATTAAGATCGTCGGCAGATCCTGTATTGACCATTGACCAAAAATCCTGCTTCAGAATGTCAGAGGCTTCTTTGAAGGTTTCTTGAATGATGGGTAAATCTGCATACCCATGCATCATGCCAACGGATTGTGAACCTTGACCTGGAAAAACAAATGCAAATGTCATAAATCACCAACGCAGTAGAACTGCTCCCCATGTAAAACCACCACCAACGCCTTCCAATAGAACCAATTGATCGGATTGAATACGCCCATCACGAACAGCGATGTCCAATGCAAGTGGGATTGATGCTGCGGACGTATTGCCATGCTTATCAACAGCGACAACGACCTTATCCATGGGAATTCCAAGCTTCTTGGCGGTCGATTGTATAATGCGTATGTTTGCCTGATGAGGGACTAACCAGTCAATGTCGGTGATTTGCAAATTATTTTTAGATATAGCTTCCTGTACGACTTCCTCTAACACTTTGACGGCGAATTTGAAAACGGTGTTACCTTCCATATTGATATAGGGATTACCTTGTATTTTTCCACCACTGATATTGCCGGATACGGATAGGATATTGCTATAACTACCACTGGCGTGAAGATGAGTGGATAAAATTCCCGGTTCATTACTTTGCGAAAGTACCACTGCGCCAGCACCGTCACCAAACAAAACACAAGTGCTTCGATCGCTCCAGTCGAGAATTTTAGAATAAATTTCGCTACCGACTACCAAAGCATTGCGACATTTGCCTGAGCTCACAAACATATCGGCTGTGGCTAAAGCATAAACAAAGCCACTACAAACGGCTTGTACATCGAATGCAGGGCAATTTTCTATGCCCAATTTGTTTTGTAGAATGCAGGCGGTACTTGGAAAAACCATGTCCGGCGTCGTGGTGGCGACAATGATAAGATCAATATCTTTGCTAGTTACACCAGCTGCTTTCATGGCATTCTGACTGGCATACATAGCCAAATCGCTGGCCGTTTGATCATCACCTGCAATATGCCGCTGTGTTATCCCTGTTCGAGTTCGTATCCATTCATCACTTGTATCGACCATGCTTTCCAGGTCTTGGTTGGTGAGTATCTTTTCTGGTAAATAGCTACCTGTTCCAATGATTCTTGAATACATTATTTTGTCATTTCTCTGGAGAATGTTGAGAAAGTTCTGCTACTCGTTCACTAATACGCCGCAGCATTCCACCACGTACCTCATCAGCTGCGCGTTTAATGGCAAAACCGAAAGCATATTTGTCAGCAGAACCATGGCTTTTAATAACAATACCGCGAAGACCCAAAAGACTGGCGCCGTTATATCGGCGATGATCAACGCGGCGTTTGAAAGAGTTTATGACTGGCATGGCAATGACACCAGCCAGCTTGGTCAACAAGTTACGCTTAAATTCTTCGCGCAAGTAGGTCGCCAGCATTTGCGCCAGGCCTTCTGAAGTTTTTAAAGTGATATTGCCAACGAAGCCATCGCAAACCACGACATCCGTTGTTCCTTTGTAAATATCGTTACCTTCGACATTACCATAAAAATTAAGTCCGCTATTACGCAATAATTCAGCAGCTTGCTTTACGATTTCATTGCCTTTGATTTCTTCTTCACCGACATTGAGTAATCCGACACTAGGTGATGATTTGTTTTCTACTGACGCTACTAATGAGGCGCCCATGATTCCAAATTGAAACAAATGCTCTGCGGTGCAATCTACATTGGCACCCAAATCTAATATATAAGTGTGACCAGAAACGGTGGGAAGTATTACTGCCAGCGCCGGGCGATCCACACCGGGGATGGTTTTTAATACAAATCGTGAAGTGGCCAGTAATGCGCCTGTATTGCCGGCGCTAATGCAAGCTTGTGCCTCACCTGTTTTGACAAGATTAATTGAGACTCGCATCGAAGAGTCTTTCTTTCCGCGCAAGGCGAGTGCCGGTGACTCATCCATGCCAACGACTTCACTGGCCGGATGTAACCGAATTCTAGGCCCTAATCTGGCATTGACTGCATGCAACTCTGCTTCGATTGCATCGGGTATGCCAACTAGAATAATGTTGGCTTCAGGGTCTTGCCGCAAATAATCAACTGCAGAAGGAACTGTCACATGGGGTCCATGATCACCACCCATGCAATCTATTGCTACAGTAATATCCAATTTGGGTGCTCGTATGGCAGGAGAAAACTATGCACTTAATGTAACTTGTAGCAGTCGATGTTATGTTTAGTCGTTTTTAGTTTTGACAACTTTCTTGCCGCGATAATAACCGTTAGGACTGATATGGTGACGTAAATGTACTTCGCCAGTGCTGGGTTCAATCGCTAGTGGTGGGTTAGTCAGAAAATCATGCGAACGGTGCATGCCTCGTTTCGATGGGGATTTTTTGTTTTGTTGGACTGCCATAAGATTAGCTCCTTGAATTCAATTTGTCTTTTTTAATGCTGCCAGTGCTGAAAACGGATGCGCTGATTGTGCGTTATCAGTTAAATTATGTTCATTTGATTCTGGTTTATGTATTTTACATTCACCTTCTGGGTGACGTGATGAAATTGACAAGCTGAGAATTATTTCATCCTCAATTAAATTCAATACATCTGTATCAGCTGCTGCTAAAATAGCATCCACTGCGTCGTCATCGTCAATTTGATCGAGTTCCGCTTCATTTTCGACCAATAACAGAAAAGTCTGCAAATCCACAGTGTGCGCCAATTTGCCAAGGCAGCGCTGGCAAATGAGATGTATATTTCCTTTAATCTCTAAATATAATCCTGGCTTACCATGGATATCGTATTGACCACGAACTTGATAAATTAACTCACCTTCGCTGTCAAAAAGAAAATCATGCAGACGCGAAAGCTCAAGCAGCGGGATTTTACCATGATGTATACCCGCATTTCGCACAAAATCAAGAGAGTCTATCGCAAATCGTACAGACATAAGGCGCGCATGTTATATTTTTTACCTTTAAGTGTCAAAAAATAAAGAAGGAAATTTTGAAAACACAAACTATTGCTCAGAAAATTATATTGGGATCTAGTTCAATTTATCGCAAGGAATTACTTCAGCGGTTGCAAATACCATTTCAAACTGTGAGTCCTGAGATTAATGAAATGCCTTTGGACAATGAATCGCCTGAAGAAACCGCTGCACGCTTGGCGGAAGCAAAAGCACGTGAAGTTGCCAGGATTTTTCCGCAAGCGCTCATTATTGGTTCTGACCAAGTGGCAGTACTGGAAGATACCCGTTTAGGTAAGCCGCTGAATCATGGTAATGCGACTGAGCAATTGAGATTGATGCGTGGAAAAGAAGTCATTTTTTACACAGCTTTATGCCTGCTGAATAGCTCTACTGATCGATTGCAGATGCGTGTAATTCCTTTTTGCATAAAATTTCGGCAACTTAGCGATCAGCAGATTGAAAATTATTTGCTCAAGGAACAGCCCTATCATTGTGCGGGTAGTGCTAAATCGGAAGGTTTGGGTATTGCACTCATTGAGCGAATGACGGGAGATGATCCTAATGCACTGATTGGATTGCCGCTTATTTCCCTGATTGATATGCTTGCTCATGAAGGAGTGGCTGTTATCTAGAATTGGGGGTTCTTTACAGTGGTTTCTAAATTGCAAATAGTTGAAGAATGTGAAATGATTGCAAACAAGTGAAGTTTCACTGATTCTATACGGGTTTTATGAGGAAATATCCTGTTTATCCTGTGATCTTTGTGCTAATTGTCTGCATATTGACGAACGGACTGAGTTTATCTTTCAGGGGAGAGGTATTTGCTCATGAGCTGGATCATATTCGTCAGGCGCTGTCTGCCAATCCTGAGACTCATCTGGAATTGCATCGTAATATCGTTACTAAAGATGGTGTCGATCTTGATGCGGCGACCCATTTATGTTTGCACTCAGCCGGGCAATTTCAGCCATTTTTCTTTCATTCTTTTCCTCTACTCCCCAATCAGATAACGGCCAAAGTTCTGACTGTATTCGTTTCTGCAGTTATTCCCGAAATAATACCGGATCTACCTCTCAGACCTCCTCGAAATATCTACGTAACTCAGATTCTTAGCTAAGTCGTTTGCATATCGTATTCGTATTCCTTAATTCACGGAATAACGACTATAGCAAGTTAACTTGGATTTTATCTTGTACTGATTTACGTACGCTTAAGCACATGTGGAGGGATTTCATGAAATTAAGCAATCTGTTCATGGCAATATGCTGTCCGAGGGCATCGCGATTTTGGATCATGCGATTACTTGGTTGTATCTTATTCATACTTGTTTTCTCATTACAGGTAAGCGCTAGTGATGATTTTCGTCCTGCTTTATCAAGTGGAGCAGCAAGTTATTCAAACCATTCGACAGTTATTGAAGTGAGAAGCGATCTCACTTTACGTGACGCAATCAATCTTGCATTACTGCGCAATCCTGAATTGGCAGCTTTTGCTAAGGAAATGCGCGCACTGGAAGGGGTAACACTGCAAGCTGGATTAATGAGAAATCCAGAGTTATCTGTAAATGTCGAGAATGTTGGCAATATACAAAAGCTACGCGGTGATCTCAATTCGGCTGAATCCGTAGCGCAAGAAGTGGTGCAACAAATCTCGACCATTCGCATGAGTCAACTGATCGAATTGGGCGGGAAGCGAGCTGCCCGTGTCAGTGCTGCGCTATTGGGTGAAGAGTTGGCTGTTAAAGATTACGAAGCAAGGCGAGTCGACATTATCGCCAGAGTTGCCAATGTATTCACCGAAGTGTTGGCAGGTCAGGAGCGACTCAGGCTGGCCGAGGAAACCAGACGGCTTGCGCAAAATGTGGTTAGTACGGTCACGGGGCGTGTGCAAGCGGGAAAAGTCCCCCCTATTGAAGAAACCAGAGCCCAAGTAGGCTTATCGACGACGCGGATTGAATACGAACAGGCGCATCGAGATTTAATAGCCGCACGCAAGCGACTGGCTTTGTTGTGGAACAGTTCTGATCCTCAATTCGATAAAGCTTTGGGCAATCTTGAAGCACTGATTGCACCGCCGAATTTTCAGCGGCTGGAAGAGCGCATTTTAGATAATCCGATGGCGTTGCGTGCCACAAAGAGCATAGAGCAGCGTAAAGCTTTGCTGGAGGTTGAGCAAACACGCCGTATACCCAACCTGACGCTGAACGCAGGTGTTGTTCATCATGCACAACTGGGCGGCAATACTGCCGTAGCGGGTTTGATGGTGCCATTGCCTCTCTTCGATCGCAATCAAGGTAACCTCAAAGAAGCTTATCATCGGATAGATAAAGCCGTGGATGAACAGGTTGCTACGGAGATACGACTCAAAACAGAGCTGGCACAGACTTATGAAACGATGTCTGCGGTATGGAACGAGATTAATATCCTGAAAAATGAAATATTACCCGGAGCCAAAAGCGCTTTTGAAGTAACCCGCAGAGGATATGAGTTGGGAAGGTTCGGTTTGATCGAATTACTGGATGCACAGCGTATTTTATTTCAAAACCAACTTCTCTATGTGCGTGCACTGGCCAATTACCAGCGGCTGACCAATGACATTGAGCGTCTGATTGCCGGACCTATCGATAGCAGTATGACCAATCATGAAACCAGCTTTCGCTAGACGTAATGGAAACGGATAAAGGATCAAAAATTATGAACAAAGCTCGATTGATGCCAATTGTTGTGGTTGTTGCTATAGGGATTGTACTGGGCGGGTTGATACTTACTTTGGATAAGCCATCGGTGGTTACGACGGAGACTGAGCAAATCAATGAAAAAGAAAGCGAGAATCAACCCAGTATCGGACCGAAAGGTGGCAAGTTGTTTGTTGAAAATGAGTTTAGCCTGGAACTGACGATTTTTGAAAGAGGCGTGCCACCGCAGTTTAGAGTTTATTTATATGAGAAAGGAAAGTTACTGCCTCCCGCAGCGGCCAAAGTAGCCATTACATTAACCCGTTTGGGGGCGCCAGCGCAATTGTTCAAATTCACTCCAGAAGCTGACTATTTGCTGGGAGATCAAGTGGTTGATGAACCTCATTCATTTGATATCGCCATTGTGGCCGAGCGTAATGGCAAACTGATGCGTTGGAATTTTAGTCAGGTAGAAGGGCGGGTAGAAATGCCAGATGACATGCTGAAAACAATCGGTGTTGAGCTATTGACTGCCGGACCTGCGGCTATCAAACCCAAGCTCAAGTTGCCCGGTGAAGTGATCTTTAATGAGCATACTATTGTGCGTGTCGTACCTCGAGCCCCTGGCATGGTGACAGCCGTGTATGGTCATCATGGTCAATTGGTCAAAAAGGGTGAAGTGCTAGCCATCTTGGAAAGTCCTCTGCTGGCAGATTTGCGCAGTCAATATTACGTTGCTAAAAAGCGTTTGCTGCTGGCAAAGGCCACCTATGAGCGAGAAAAAAAATTATGGGAAGAAAAAATCGCCGCCAAGCAGGAATTTTTGCTGGCTGAAGAGCTGTGGAATGAAGCCCAGATTGCTTTGGAGCTTGCCGCTACCAAACTGCGTGCGCTGGGCGTGCAACCCGAATCCAGTCACTTAAAAGCTGGTTTGTCGAATTATGAAATACGCTCACCGATTTCTGGAATCATTATTGCCAAGACCATCGCGCTGGGGGAAGCGATGAAAGAAGACAGGGAGATTTATACCATAGCGGATGTATCCACGGTATGGACGGCGATTACGGTTTACCCAAAAGATCTGGGCGTGGTGAGGGAGGGGCAGAAAGTCGCGGTGAAAGCGACTGCTTATGATGTGGAGAGTGAAGGAATCGTGACTTATATTTCTACATTGATCGGTGGACAAACGCGCACTGCAACCGCCAGGGTTGAATTGGATAATGCAGCGGGCAAATGGCGTCCCGGCATGTTTGTCAACGCAGAGCTGGTGGCAGAGGAAATTCAGGTTCCTGTGGCTGTGTCAGTGAATGCCATTCAAACAATACGGGACTGGTCGGTGGTTTTCGGGCGATATGATCAATACTTTGAAGTGCGTCCTTTGGAATTGGGGCGCAGCGATGGTGAAATGGTTGAGGTACTCAAGGGACTTGTTCCCGGAGAAATGTATGCGGGCGGGAACAGCTTTGCGATCAAAGCGGAGTTGGGCAAAGCGGGTGCAAGCCACGACCATTAAAATTGATGACCTAAACGAGGTACTCCATCATGTTTGAACGCATTTTACATTTGTCCATCTATCAACGCGGCATCGTTTTGATGGTAGTGCTGCTGGTGGCGATCATTGGCGTTTTCAGCTACCAGAAACTGCCTATCGATGCAGTACCTGATATCACCAATGTACAGGTACAGATCAATACCAATGCAACAGGTTACTCACCGGTAGAGGCCGAACAACGCATCACGTTTCCAATTGAAACTATCATGGCGGGTTTGCCGAATCTTCACTATACCCGCTCAATTTCACGTTACGGCTTATCGCAGGTCACCGTGGTTTTCAAGGACGGTACCGATGTTTATTTTGCACGCCAGCAAGTCAGTCAGCGCATTCAGGAAGCAAAAGGCCGCTTACCGCTGGGTATTGAGCCGATGATGGGACCGATTTCCACAGGTCTTGGTGAAATTTTCATGTGGACAGTAGATGCCCAAAAAGGCGCAAAAAAACCGGATGGCACTGAATATACATCAACCGATCTGCGCGAAATTCAGGATTGGGTCATCAGGCCGCAGTTACGCATGGTCACAGGTGTCACAGAAATCAATACGGTGGGTGGTTACGTAAAGCAATTTCATGTGGTGCCTTATCCCGAGAAAATGATTTCTTTCGGATTAGCGCTGGTGGATCTGGTCAGTGCGCTGGAGCGGAATAATTTGAATGTGGGAGCGGGTTATATTGAAAAAAGCGGTGAGCAGTATCTGGTCCGCTTGCCTGGGCAAATTGCTAACCTGGGAGAGATTGGCAATATTATTCTGGGTTCGAGGCAAGGAACGCCCATTCGTGTCAAAGATGTTGCCGATGTCCTGATCGGCAAGGAATTACGCACCGGTGCGGCCACACAGAATGGCAAAGAAGTTGTGCTGGGAACCGCACATATGCTGATCGGAGAGAATAGCCGGCTCGTTTCTCAAGCCGCTGCCAGGAAATTAGAAGAAATCAATCGTAATTTGCCGGAAGGCATCGTGGCAACGCCGGTTTACGATCGCACTACGCTGGTGGAAAAAACCATTCATACCGTGGCGACCAATTTGCTCGAAGGCGCTGCCTTAGTGATCGTGGTATTGCTGCTGTTTTTGGGTAATTTGCGTGCTGCGCTGATTGCGGCTTTTGTGATCCCGCTGTCGATGCTGTTTACCTTCACCGGCATGGTGGCCAATCATGTGAGTGCCAATCTGATGAGTTTGGGGGCGATCGACTTCGGCATTATTGTGGATGGCGCGATTGTCATCGTTGAGAACAGTATCCGGCGATTGGCGCATGAGCAAATGCGGCTGGGGCGCGAATTGACGCTAACCGAACGCCTTGAGCTGGTGTTTGATGCGTCCAGGGAAGCTCGCCGGGTATTGATTTACGGCGAGCTGATCATCATCATCGTTTACCTGCCTATTTTTGCCTTAACAGGCGTGGAAGGAAAAATGTTCCACCCCATGGCGCTGACGGTAGTCACCGCGCTCGTTGGTGCCATGATTCTGTCTCTTACTTTTGTTCCGGCAGCGATTGCTTTCTTTTTATCCGGCAAAGTGAAGGAAACCGAAAGTCCGGTGATGGAATGGGCCAAAAAAGCCTATCTGCCGATGTTGACTGCGACCATGAGAAATCGGGAACTCACGGTCACGATTGCAATCGTTATTGTCATTTTGTCGAGTTTGTTGACGACGCGCGTGGGTAGTGAATTCGTGCCCAGTCTTAACGAAGGGGATATTGCATTGCACGCTATCCGTATTCCGGGAACCAGCTTGACCACGGCAATTGAAATGCAGAATGAATTGGAAGAAACGATCAAGAAATTTCCAGAAGTCGATAGAGTGTTCTCCAAAATTGGCACGGCTGAGATCGCAACCGATCCCATGCCGCCAAGTGTCGCCGATATTTTTATCATCCTAAAACCGCAATCGGAATGGACAGGAGCCCATCGTACTAAACCAGAGTTGATTGCTGCGATGGAACAGGCTGTGAGGAAGGTTCCGGGTAATAACTATGAATTCACCCAACCGATACAAATGCGTTTCAATGAACTCCTCTCAGGGGTGCGCGCGGATGTGGCCGTCAAAGTGTTTGGCGATGACATGGATACTTTATTGACTTTAGGCGAGGAGATAGAAAAACTGCTGGCATCCGTACCAGGTGCTGCCGATGTTAGAACCGAGCAGATTACCGGTTTGCCGGTGCTTTCCATTCAGATGGATCGCGCCAAAATGGCGCGCTATGGTCTGAATGGCCGTGATGTTCAGGACGTGGTAGCCATGTCAGTGGGGGGAAGAAGTACGGGAATGATCTTTGAAGGTGACCGGCGCTTTGATCTTCAAATACGCTTGCCGGAGCATTTGCGGTCTGATATCGAAGCGCTGAAGCGTTTGCCCATCAGCATCCCGGTGCAGAATGCCGGCGTCGTGGCGAATGTTCCACAGGCTCAGCAAGTGCTCGCGCCGGGCGTGCCTGTTTTTGTCACGCTGGGTGAGGTTGCCAATTTTGAAATTACTCAAGGTCCTAATCAGGTCAGTCGTGAAAATGGCAAACGCAGAATCGTGATTACCGCCAATGTGCGCGGCCGTGATCTCGGTTCATTCGTCAATGAAGCGGAGCAATTGATCGCAGCAAAGGTCCGTATTCCAACGGGGTACTGGACAATCTGGGGCGGACAGTTTGAGCAAATGATTTCGGCGGCTAACCGCCTTAAGATTGTGATTCCGTTCGCTCTCGCATTGATTTTTATATTGCTGTACACGATGTTTGGCAATTTCCGCGACGGATTTCTGATGTTTACCGGTGTTCCATTCGCACTGACTGGCGGGATAATGGCTTTGTGGCTGCGCGACATTCCATTATCCATCTCAGCCGGGGTAGGGTTCATTGCTCTGTCTGGCGTGGCGGTGTTGAATGGTCTGGTCATGCTGGCATTTATACGCGGTTTGAGAGAACAGGGAATGTCTTTGGATAACGCCATTCAAACCGGCGCACTGACCCGACTCCGACCAGTGTTGATGACTGCATTGGTAGCTTCGATCGGGTTTCTACCTATGGCACTGGCAACAGGTACTGGCGCAGAAGTGCAAAGACCCCTGGCAACGGTCGTGATCGGAGGGATTTTATCGTCAACGGCATTAACTTTGCTGGTGCTGCCGGTGTTATACCGGATGACTCATAGGGAGAGTTCGACGAGCGCCTGAAATCCGAGTTTTTGCCCGATTGCTGCACAGAAAAGTTGAAGTCGCTAAAAAGTGAAATCAAGTTTCAATCCTCGCCCGACCGTGGGGCCGGGCGCTACCTCTCAAAAAATAACCTCTAGAAGCAAATAAAATTTGAGAAATATCGAAAATCGTATTTGGTCTTTTCTGAACAATAGGCTAGAAAAAACTGATTCTTCGTAAGAAGAATCAGTTTAAAAACAATCAATAATTGAAATGTTACTTTAATGTAACCATAACTCTTGTGGTTTCCTGCAGTTAATAGATTGACATCCATAAGTTGCTCCGCTAGTGTCCCCTGCGACAAAAACAATTGTTAATTGCCTACCATTAGCAAGAGCAGTATTTCCTAAATTGATTAGATGCGTAGCGAAGGCGGAGGATTCTGTCCCCGCATTTAAAGGAAGGGCAAAATAATATATATTATTTCCATCGAAATAAGGATTTGCACACCGAATATGAACTCTATCTATAGCATTCCCTCTATCGTAAACTCCGACTTCATTTACAACACAATTATGTGATCTATCAACGGCTAAAGCGTGTTGACTAAAAAATAAAACTAAACCTGCAAAAATTATTTTAATAGATCTAAACATTTTATTTCCCCTTATATATTATGATTCTAAATTAATTAAAATATTAATTTCTTAACATCTTTCATACTACAACCAGGATTTTAGTTAATGGGATGTTACAGATCGATTACAGATTCGAAAAAATATTTGGAAATGTTGGAGTAATATTATAAATATTTGAATTAGCGTTAAATATATGCCTTATCTAGAGCTTACTCAAAAAGTATAACTAGCTGATTGAATTTATTAATATTTTG